>JBBDRL010000023.1:0-10867 GCA_040905505.1 Gemmatimonadota bacterium
ATGACGATCGGGTCGGGGATGACGATCGGGCGCGGGGATGACGATCGGGCCGGGGATGACGATCGGGCCGGGGATGACGATCGGGTCGGGGAGGACGATCGGGCCGGGGATGACGATCGGGCGTGGGGAGGACGAGCGGGCGCGGGGAGGACGATTGGGCGCGGGGGTGATACCGCGGAAGCCCGGGGCCGACCCGTTCAGGGATCTGTGGTATCCTCGGCGCGCGGCGCTCCGGGTAATTCGGGCTCTGTTGCCGGCCGGATCGCGGCCCTGACCCCTTCGGCCTCTGCCGCTGGGTCGAAGCGAATGGTCATCCGATCGCGTGGGACTCCGCGCTGGACCAGGCGATCGATCGCGGCTGCGACCGCCGCCGAGTCGGTGCCGACGGGCAGCAGGAGATGGAGCTGTAGCTGGTCATTCTCCTGAAGCAGCGCCGCGAATTCCTGGAGCTGTAGCGAGTCGGGCGGGCTCCCGAGGGTTCGCAGGGCGGTGGAAAGATGTGTGAGCTGGATCTGAAGGTCCGGAATGTCGAGCTCCCGGGCCAACTGAGCCGCCAGCATCTCGCGAGCTTGCTCGGTCAGCGGTCCGGGGGCGGCGTACAACGCCCGCACGGTAGCGCGACCATCCTGGGAATTGGCAAGCTCCAGCCGGACGATGGAGGTCGAGTCGGGGAGGACGAGAGCGTCGGAAGCCTCGTCCAGACGAAGCCGTATCAGTGACAAAAGGTCCGTCAGTTCGCCGGTGGGCTCGGCAACCGATGGACCGTCAGGAGCATTGCCCGGGAGCAGCCGGGCGAATTCCTCGATATCTCCAGCGCTCGCCGGCAGCTGCTCCAGGACCAGCCGGATGGGCTCGCGCGCCGCGGCCGAGGCCAGCCGCTCGAAATCCTCCCGCACCTCCCCGTCCAGCCACTCCGTCGTGGCGATTCGCAGGTGGACGACGGACTGCGCATTGCCATAGACGATCTCCCGGCTGACGATCGAACTACGCCCCTCCAGCCGGAACTGCTCGCTGGCGATGCTCGTGGCGCGCTGTACCCGCGCCTCGCGCGTGATCTGCGTCAGCGTCTCGCTGAGGGGGATACCCAGAGCCACGACGAACGCGATCACGAGGCCGGAGCGTGCCCAGGTCGACTGGAGCATCTCGAGCTGCCGCACCCATCGCATCCGGTCCGCCGCCGCCGCGAGACCGTGCGGCTCCGCCTCGCGATGCCATTGAAGTGCCGTTTCGATTACGTCCGGCCGATGCATTCCCACGAGCAGGAAGACGCCCATCCCGCTCAAAACGATGCCGGCGAGATTGGCGCCATAGAGGAGCATGCTCCCGTAGATCAGCTCGCCATTGAAGTCGGCCGCAATGCCGAACCCGGCGACGGCGAGCGGCGGTATGAGCGCGACGGAGATGGCGACCCCGGGGAGGGCCGCCGAGAGACGGCTTCCCCGCGCAACGAGCACGACCGCGCCGACCAGACCGGAGAAGATCGCAACCGCCAGGTCGAGCGTCGAGGGACGCGCGCGGGAGGTGATCTCCAGCGTAATGGTCTGGAAGGGAAGGACGGTCGTGAGCAGCGCGCCGGCCAGTACGACGGCTACCGTACTGCCGGCGACGACAGCGGCGGTCTGAATGGCGAGCCGAGCATCCCCGGCCGCGAGGGCGAGGGCAAGCCCCATGACCGGGGCAAGCAGTGGAGCCACGAGCATCGCGCCGATCACCACGGCCGAGCTGTTGATCGCCAGGCCCAGCGTGGCAATTGCGCCGGAAAGGACCAGGACGGCCCAGAACGGAAGCCTGTTGTCGACCGCGGCCTCGGCGGAGTCCCGGAATATGGCGGGGCGGTCCCAGCGGCTGACCCCCAGTTTCTCTGCGGCCACCTCCTCGACCGCTTCGCCGAGCGGCTTCTCGTCCTCTCCCATCCAATCTCCGTATCGGTGAACGTCCCTCCTCTTCAGTTCACGCCCGCGCGGCTCCACTCGACGATGTCGTCACGCCGGGGCGACGGGCCCTCCCACGGCTCGGCCATGAGCGCCTCGATCTCGTCGATATCGCGGGGGACGGGCGAGATGCGCTCGAGCCCGCTCTCGGTGATGAGGAAGTCGTCCTCGATGCGGATGCCGATGCCTGAAAAGCGCTCGAACGCCGGCCGTATGGCCTCGATCAGGCTGCGGTTCGCCGGCGTTTCGGGAAGCGTTTCGAGCAGCGCGGGACGCACGTAGATCCCGGGCTCGATGGTGAAGGCGCTGCCGACCTCCAGCGTGCTCGGCCAGGGGTCGTGCACGTTGAGCCCGATACCGTGCCCGAGGGCGTGGAAGTAGAAGAGCCGGAGCTGCGGGCACTCGCCGATCCCGCCGCCGGTGGCGCAGTCATAGGACGCGTCCGGAGCTTCGATGAGGCCGACGCGGGCGAGCCCCTCCGCGAGGACGCGGTTGGCGGCGTCGCTCAGACCGGCGCGCGGCGCACCGGGCCGGGCGACGGCCTCGGCGGCGGCCTGAGCATCGCGCACGATCTGATAGATCTCGCGCTGGTCGGCCGAGAATCTGCCGTTCGCGGGAATCGTCCGGGTGATATCCGCCGCGTAGCCCTCGAAGGACGCACCGATGTCCATCTTCACCAGCACGCCCTCATCGATGAAGCGGTCGTTGTCGTTGTAATGCAGGACGGTGGAGTTCGGGCCCGACGCTACGATGTGGTTGAACGAAGGGCCCTCGGCGCCGTACCTGAGGAAGGTATACTCGGCGAGCGCGGCGACCTCGAACTCGTTCAGGCCGGGCCGCATCATTCGCATGATGTCCCGGTGGGCCTCCGCCGTGATCTCGGCCGCCTTGCGGATCAGGTCGAGCTCCGCCTCGCTCTTGATCTGGCGCAGCGTATTGACCTCAGTCGCCGCATTGCGGACCTGGACGCTCGGGTGTAGCGCCAGCAGTGCCCGCAATCGCTGAGCGGCGGGACTCAGTACCGTCGCGGTCGGATCGTAGGGGGCCAGCACGTGCAGCGTTCCGTGACGTTCGAAGAGCTGCGAGACTGCCGCCGGGAGGTCCTGGAGGTCACGGCCCTGGAGACCGAGCTGCGCGGACGCGGCTTCGGGCGACAGTGTCTCGCCATCCCAACTGGCGGCCTGGAAGTCACGCGCGTCGAGGAAGATCATCTCGCTCGTGCGTCCGTCTTCGGCTGCCATGACGAGGACCCCGTCCCCACCGCGGAGCCCGGTGAGATAGCGAAACGGGTGTCCCTCGGTTCCTTCCGCGGCGAAAGCGATGACCACGCCGGCGCCAATCCGGTCCGCAAGCGCCGCCCGACGCTCGGCGTATTCGTCGAGTGGGATCTGCGCTGCGGCGGCGGATGCGTGAAGGAGCGCCGCAACGACGAAGCCGACGACCGGAAGCGATGAACGAAGCTGGCGCACGGGGACCTCCTGGCGAGTAGGGCGGCACGAACGGGACGACGGTGAACCCATCGTGAAAAGTAATACGACCCGTCGGCCCGGCGCACCAGCTCCGGAACGCGCGCAGGCGCGCGAGGGCCCCGTCGCGCCGCCCTCCCGTCGTCAGCTCGCCGCGAAGCAGTAGAAAAGGCCGGCGCCGCCGGTGGCGACCAGGTTCTCCTGGCCGCACCCGTTGCTCATGTGGACCGAGTTCCATGAAGCGTTGGCCCCGCCGAGTCGATCGTGGTGACCCACCATCGCCCTGTCATCCGCTTCGTTGCTGGTCCAGTTGCTACAGGTCGTCACGGCGGCGTTGCCCGGCAGGACGCGCCCGTGCGAGTCCGAACCGGTCAGAATGTCGTGCTGGTTCGGGGAGTCGCCAGCGCCGCTCACTTCCTCGCCTCGCTCGTTGAGCGCCGTCGGCTTTCGGATGTTGTTGCTGTCACGCTGGTGGTCGCCGTGCAGATCGGCGACGTCCCATGCGATCCGTACTCCGTTGGCATTGAACCAGGGGCCATCGCCGATCCGGTCTCGGGCGTGCACCTGAGGGAGGCCACCGGCGGCAGCCTGGCTCAGATAGGCGCGCCAGACCATGTCGCCCGAACCGACGGCGGCGGCAAGTGTCTGGCAGTGCGCGTCGGCTCCCTCGAGGCCACCGAGGTTGGCGCCGTCACCCGGTCCCACGCTCGTGATGAAGAAGCTCAGCGGCTGCTGCTGAGCCTGAGCTGCGGCAGCCGTGAGGCCCAGCAGTGCCGCGAGGGTCAGGACACCTGAAAATCGCTTCTTCATACGTTCGCCTCCTGGTGGGGTGACTGAAAACCATCTCGTGCAGTTCCGCAGGGCCAGTATACCGACGCACCAGGGGCCGAACAACGGATTCCACGAGTGGCGAGATCAGTGGATCCGCGGGTCGCGCGAGTAGCCGCGGCTGGATTCGGCTTGTGACGCTTACATGTCGGCGGAGACGGGCAACCACCCTTCCACGTAGCGAAGGGTCGTGTGGTCGACCACCGAAGCGAACCAGCGCTCGTGCAGCTCGCAGCCCTCCGGTGTATCCAGCAGCCAGCGGCGGAAGCGGTCGGCGGCGATCTGATCCGTCCAGTACGCCTCGATCACGTACTTCGGACGGCCCTTCACCGGGCGGGCCCGGAGGTAGTCGCCTTCGAAGCCGTCGAGCAGGACCCAGGTCTTGCGTTCGGTGCACCCGTGCCGGCGCGCCGCCTCACCCAGACGGGCCTCGAGCCATTCGATGAACGCGGACTCTTCGACGGCATTGCGGACGTTGAACAGATGGACGACGCGGATCATGAGGGACCTCCTCGCGTGAGGGGGGAGCGGTGACGAGACCGCCAGCGCTCCAGTGGCCACGGACGGCTGACCTGCGCGTTACCGGCTACTTCCTCCGCCGGACGAGCTGGACCAGCCGCGTCAACGGGTCGTAGTGCCGGTCCACGACCCTTTCCTTCAGGGGGATGATGGCGTTATCGGTGATCGTGATGTGCTCCGGGCACACCTCCGTGCAGCACTTGGTGATGTTGCAGTAGCCGATCCCGCCCTCCTCCTTGAGGTAGGTTGAGCGGTCGGCGGTATCGAGGGGATGCATCTCGTAGCCGGCGGCGCGTACGAGGAATGCGGGGCCGATGAACTCCTCGTGCTTGCCGTGGCTGCGCAGGACGTGGCAGACGTCCTGGCACAGGAAGCACTCGATGCACTTGCGCATCTCCTGGGGCCGGTCGACCTCGTACTGGTACATTCGCCACGTACCGTCTTCGAAATCGGGCGGGCGCGGTCGGAACTCGGGTAGTCGCCGGTTCACCTCGTAGTTCCGCGACACGTCGGTGACGAGGTCACGGGTGACGGGAAACGCCCGCATCGGGCCGATGGTCGGGGGCGGTTCGTCCGGCACCTCGCCGAGGCGCGTCATGCACATCAGGCGGGGCTTGCCGTTGATCTCGGCTGAACAGGACCCACACTTCCCCGCCTTGCAGTTCCACCGCACCGCCAGATCACTGGCCTGTTCAGCCTGGATCTGGTGCACGGCGTCGAGCACCACCATTCCCGCAGAGACCTCGGTCCGGTACTCGACGTATTCCCCGCCGTCCGCGGTGCCACGCCAGATCCGGAACGCCCGGGTCCCGTCGTGGCGCGCGGGTGGAGGCGCGCGTGTCGCGGCGCTCTGGGGTGTGTCGGCTACGCTCGTAGTGGTCTCGGGAGTGCTCATCGGCTTCTCCGGCTGGTTTGGCCGCGTGTCGGTCGCGTTACTGCTGCTGCTCGTCGATGATTCGCTGGAGCGCGTCCGGAACCGGCGGCAGCGGGCGACTCTCCAGCACCATCTCCCCGTCGCCACCCCTGGCGAGGACGAAGTTGACGGTGCCCAGGTCCGCGTCCTTCGCCGGGTGGTCGTCCCGGAAGTGGGCTCCCCGGCTCTCCTTGCGGGCGAGTCCCGCCCGCACGACCGCTTCGGCGACGGTCAGGAGGTTGTCCAGGTCGAGCGCGGCGTGCCAGCCGGGGTTGTACTCGCGGTTGCCGGGCACGGCGACCGAGGCGGCGCGGCGGCGCAGGGTCGCGATCGCGTCGAGCGCCTGTAGCAGCTCCTCCTCGCGCCGCACGATGCCGGCAAGCTCCTGCATCGTCTCCTGTAGCTCGAACTGGATCTGGTACGGGTTCAGCTCCGCGACGCCGTTGCGCCCGAAGGGCTCGAGGGCGCGTTCCATGGCCCGCGCGACATCCGCCTCGTCGACGCGCACGGCGCTCTCGGAGCCGGCGAACCGCGCGGCATATTCGCCGGCCCGCTGCCCGAAGACCAGCAGGTCCGAGAGCGAGTTACCCCCGAGACGATTGGCGCCGTGCAGCCCCGCGGCGCATTCGCCGGCGGCGAACAGCCCCGGGATTCCGGACATCTGCGAATCGGGGTCGACGCGGATCCCGCCCATCACGTAGTGGGTGGTGGGCCCGACCTCCATCGCTTCCCGGGTGATGTCGATCTCGGCCAACTGCTTGAACTGATGATACATGCTCGGCAGCTTCCTGCGGATGTGCTCCTCCGAGTCGCGCAGGTGTCGACCGATCCACGCGATGTCGAGAAAGACGCCGCCGTGCGGGCTGCCCCGCCCCTCCCGCACCTCCCGCACGATGCAGCGCGCGACGTGGTCGCGCGTCAGCAGCTCCGGCGGCCGCCGCGCCTCCCGGTCACCCTGCGTGTAGCGCCACCCTTCTTCCGGCGTCGCGGCGGTCTGGTCGCGATACAGCGGAGGAATGTCGTCGAACATGAAGCGCTTGCGCTCACTGTTCAGGAGCACCCCGCCCTCGCCCCGAACGCCTTCCGTCACCAGGATGCCCCGCACGCTCGGCGGCCAGACCATGCCCGTGGGGTGGAACTGCACGAACTCCATGTCGACCAGCTCGGCCCCCGCCTCGTACGCGAGAGCGTGCCCGTCACCCGTGTACTCCCAGCTATTGCTGGTGATCTTGAACGCGCGGCCGATCCCACCGGTGGCCATGACGACCGCCGGCGCGGTGAAGAGCTGGAATCGCCCGCGCTCGCGCTCGTACGCGAGCGCCCCGGCGATCCGGTCCCCATCCTTCGCGAGCTGTACGACGGTACACTCCATGTGCACGTCGATCCCGCGATGGACGCCGTGGTCCTGCAGGATCCGGATCATCTCGAGACCCGTGCGGTCGCCGACGTGCGCCAGGCGCGGATAGCGGTGGCCTCCGAAGTTGCGCTGCAGGATCCGCCCGTCCTTCGTCCGATCGAAGAGCGCCCCCCAGGCCTCCAGCTCACGCACGCGCGCAGGGGCCTCGCGGGCGTGGATCTCGGCCATTCGCCAGCTATTCAGGTACTGCCCGCCCCGCATGGTGTCGGCGAAGTGGACCTCCCAGCCGTCTCGCTCGTCGACGTTCGCGAGTGAGGCCGCGACGCCGCCCTCGGCCATCACCGTGTGCGCCTTGCCGAGCAGCGACTTGCAGACGATCCCGACGCGGGCGTCCGTAGCCGAAGCGGCGATCGCCGCGCGTAACCCAGCCCCTCCCGCCCCGATCACCAGGACGTCGTATTCGTGGCGCTCGATGTCGTTCATCGTCATAGCAGCCGCGGGTCCGCCAGAACGCCCATGGCGACGAGGCGCACGTACAGGTCGGTGAGGCAGACGAAGACCAGACTCGTCCAGGCCCAGAACATGTGGTGGCGGTTGAACACGCTCGCCGCCCGCCAGCCCCGGTGGCGCGCGGCGGGGAAGCGTACGCACGAGTAGCAGTCCGTCTTACCGCCGAGGAGGTGTCGCAGCGAATGGCAGCCGAAGAGGTAGCCAGAGAGCAGGACGACGTTGACGAGGAGGACGAGACTGCCGAGACCGACGCCGAAGCCCCCGTCGAAGCGGAAGGCGTGCAGCGTGTCGTACCAGAGGAAGGCGAGGATGGGGATGGAGAGGTAGAGGAAGTAGCGGTGAAGGTTCTGAAGTATCCACGGGAAGGAGGTCTCCCCGCGGTAGCGCCCCCCCCGGTGCTCCTCCACGGCACAAGCGGGTGGATCGAAGAAATAGGCGCGGTAGTAGGCCTTGCGGTAGTAATAGCAGGTGCCGCGGAAGCCCAGGATCGCGCCCATGATCAGGATCGCGGGCGAGAACGGCCACCACGCGAGCCCGAGGATCCGTACGGGCTCGGGACACTGGGCGGCCAGGCAGGGCGAGTAGAAGGGAGACAGATAGGGCTCGGCGAAGTAGTCGCTGCCCTGGAAGATCGCCCAGGTCGCGTATCCGCCGCACGCGGCGAGCCCCACGGCGACCGCCAGCGGCGCGAGCCACCAGCGGTCGAGCCTTTGCGTGGCGCCCAGACGCGCCTTCGGGATCAGGACGGGGGATGTCGAAGCCATGTCTGCCTCAGGCGGTCAGGACTGCACGGAAGACCTCGACCGCTCGCTCCATCTCCTCACGGGTGCCCAGCGAAATTCGCGAGTGGGAGCTCTCGAAGGGCGGGAAGTCGCGCCCGACCTGCACGCCGCGCGCGAGGCACTGCTCGCGGAACCAGCTCGCCGGCCGGCCAAGGTCCACGAACACGCAGTTCGCATGGGAATCGGGCCCATCGTAGCCCATCGACCGGAACGCCGACATGACCAGGTCGCGGACCGCGGCGTTCTCCACCCGCTCGGCTGCGATATGCTCGGAATCCTTCAGCGACGCGGTGGCGGCGGCGGCGGAGAGTGCGTTCATGCTGCCGAGGTGCCACGCGGCGCTGAGCGCCGACACCGTCTCCGCCTGCCCGATCGCATATCCGACCCGGAGCCCCGCCATCCCGTGGGCTTTCGAGAAGGTGCGCGTGACGAACACGCCGGGAATCTCCAGGGCGAGCGGCACGGCCGTGCGGACGTCCGGGTCGTACGTGTAATCCATGTACGCCTCGTCGATCAGGATCGTCGTCTCCGGCGAGCGCCGCTTCACCAGCCTGACGAAGTCCTCCACCGCCCCGCTCCGATAGGCCATTCCGGTCGGGTTGTTGGGGTTGCACAGGAAGAGCAGACCGGCACCGGGAGCCGCGGTGGCCATGCCGTCGAGGTCGAGCGACAGGTCGGGGTTGACGCGCACCGCGCGAACGCGAACGCCCTTGCGCCGCGCCGCCGATTCGGGCGACCCGTACGTCGGCGAGCCGGTCACCAGGGGGCGGTCCGCGGAGGTGAAGGCGTGCACGGACGCCGCGAGCAGCGGGTTAGACCCGGTCCCGACGACGACGTTCTCCCGCTCGACCCCCTCCGTCTCGGCGATCGTGGTCGCCAGCTCCGCCACATGGTCCGGCGGATACCCTCGGCCGAGCCGGGGCGAGATCACTTCGTGGAGTGCCTGGATCGCGCTGGCGCCCGGGCCCCGGGCGTTCTCGTTCGAGCCGATGCGGAGGACCTCGTCGTCGACCCGCATCGACTGTGGATCGAACGCCGCCGCCTCCCGCCCCCTGCCGATCACGAACGAGCTGCTCAGTACACCGGCCGTACCCAGCCCCAGCGTTCGGACGAAACCACGGCGTGACAGCGACATATTCTCCTCCAGTTGCGAGGGTAGCTGTAGCTCAGCGCTTACGTCGGCGATCCGATCATGACGTCTCGAGAGGAACCGTGCGGAGGCCGGCGCCCGCGGCCGTCAAGCTAGAGTACGCTCCGCATCGCGACCGATCAAGGAAAACGGACTGGCCGGCGCGAGGGATCTTGCCAACGAAGGTCTGCGTCGCCTACCCTTCGTGAACGTCCACCCCGAAGATCATCATCCCCATTTGTCGGAGGCGCACGCGATGTCCACACCGTTCAAGCCACTCTTCGCCGTCACCATCGCCGCGGCCCTCGCGGTTCTGCCGTCCGTGCTGGACGCTCAGACACCCAATAATCCATTCCGGCCGATCTACGCCTGGGGTGAGCTGCCCGACGGCCGCGAGTGGGGATCGATCAGCGCGATCTATCCGGCGCCGGACGGCAACATCTGGGTCGCCGAGCGCTGCGGTCAGAACACCTGCGTCGGCTCTCCCGAGATCGATCCCGTCATGCTGATGGACCCGGACGGCAACGTCCTCCGCAGCTTCGGCATGGGGCAGATGTCCTGGCCGCATGGGATGTACGTCGAGCCGAACGGCAACGTCTGGATCGCGGACGCCTACGCCAGCGGCGGCGAGGACGTCGGCCTGGGCCACACCGTCCTCAAGTTCAGCCCCGACGGCGAGCTGCTCATGACGATCGGCACGCCGGGCGAGGCGGGGGACCCGCCGACGCACCTGAACCGCCCCAACGACGTGCTCGTCGCGCCCAACGGCGACATCTTCGTCGCGGACTCCCACAACCCGACCGGCCCGAACCGCATCCACAAGTTCTCCAGCGACGGCACCTACATCGACACCTTCGGCGAGACCGGCTACGCCCCGGGCCAGTTCCTCGAGCCGCACGCCCTCGCGATGGATTCCCAGGGGCGGCTCTTCGTCGGCGACCGCTACAACAACCGCATCCAGATCCTGGACCAGGACGGCGAGTTCATCGCCTCATGGACACAGTTCGGGCGGCCGAGCGGCATCTACATCGACGAGAACGACGTCATCTACGTCGCCGACTCCGAGTCGGGCCCCGCGTCGAACGATTACACGGGACAGCGCAACGCCGGCTGGGAGCGCGGTATCCGAATCGGCGATGCACGCACCGGCTGGGTCTTCCACTTCATCCCCGAGTCCTGGAACAGCCCCAATCAGGGCGTGAACAGCTACAGCGGACCGGAAGGCGTGGCGGTCGACGAGGAGGGGAACGTCTACGGGGCGGAGGTCTCGCAGCGGCGGGTGGTCAAGTACACCCGGCTGCACCCGTACTTGATTCCCGCCCGGGCGCTGGACGAGCGGTAGCGTCCGGGAGCGGCGGCGACCGAGAGGCCGCGGCGAGGTCGCGCCCACCTCGGTTGTGCATCCGCCAGCTACCACTCCCATCCCTGGGGC
>JBBDRL010000024.1:0-54033 GCA_040905505.1 Gemmatimonadota bacterium
ATCCAACCTCGACGATCGTCCTCCCCGCCGTTGCGGGGATGACAGCTCGAGGGTGCATCCAACCGCGACTATCGCGCTCCAGGTCTCGAAGGTCGAGCCAGCGGTCGGGTCCGGCTACGGCGCCGCAGGAACGCTGAAGTGCCTCCCGAAGAAGATGGCGTTCAGCAGCAACCGGTTGGTGCCGTGCCAGTAGCCGCGAAAGTTCGTGTTGTCGAGCAGCAGAACGACGCTCCCGCGCCCGAGCTGGTCCACGAGTGCCGACGGCGACCCCCGTAGACGCTCGAGGTTCGGCTCCGAGATATAGCCACTGAGGTGGGGATCCTCGGTGAGCTGTGCCACCGTGCTGTAAGGATTGCGGCTCGGCTCGAAGAAGATGCTGTGATCACGCCACACCGGCAGCGTTCGCCGTTGATAGCCGAAGGCGAGCGGGTGCGTGAGGTCCAGGTCGGTTTCCCAGATCGAACCCCCGATTGCCTGCGCCCCGCGAATGTCGCCCGCGTCCGCCCAGTCGCGCCGGACCGGCTCCGTCTCGTCCTCCTCTTCGCTCTCCTCCAGGCTGCTGTTCGGCGTGAAACCGTTGTTCGCCGCCCAGCTCGCCGCCGTCCGCTGCGCCACCAGCGTGCCCCCGCTCCGCACCCACCGCTTCAGGTCCTCGAGCGGCTCTCCGTTCAGGAACGAGTAGCTGCCGGAAACCAGGACGACGACGTCGTAGTCCGCGAAATCCACTCGGCCGATGTCGAGCACGTCGGCCTTCGTTATCGGGAAGTCGTACTTCGTGTCCAGCATGTGCCAGATCTGGCCGGCCTCGCCCGAGGAGATACCCTCCCCGATCATCGTCAGAACCCGGGGCTCCGTGATCGGTCGCAGATTGCTGCTTCCGAGGTCCACCCCCTCCGCCGAGTAGCCCGTAGTCGAGCTCTGGATCGGCACCCCGGCGATCTGCTCCGCTTCCAGAACCAGGCGGTAGAGCTCCTCCGGCATCAACGACTGGTTCTGCACGGGTATGCTGATCGAACCGCGAGGGTAGTCGTAGATCCCCGCGTTCGTGTCCAGCGAGAACGGCTGGAACGCGACCTCCGCCTGCGCCCCGTTGCGGAGAAGATGATATAGGGCGCGCGGCGCGAAGTAGTCGCTCCAGTCGAGCAGGTAGGCGTACCGGGATTGTGGGACCTCGCCGAGTCCCTCCGGCGCCGGCACCCGCGTGACCGGATCGCCACGTTCGAACCCCGTCGTGCGGATCTCGGCCTCGGGGACGCCGTAGGCCAGGCTCACCGTCCAGGTCGATGCGTCGTAGAACGTGCTGTCGGCGTACTCGCTCGTGCGCTCGAAGATCGAGCGGACCATGCGGTACTTCGGCTGGCTCGTGGGCACCACCCAGGCCGAGCCCGGCTCGAAGGTGACGCCGTCGTACGTGACCTGCTGCGGCACCTCGTAGACGCTGAGGCGGTGGCGTAGCAGGAGGTCCAGGAACAGCCGGTTCTTCGAGGCGTCGTGCCGATCTCCGAAGACGTACGCCTTCACGGGGAACTCGTCGGCTTCCTGAAGGGCGGAGGTGAAGAACTCGCGCTGGTAATCGTGGAGCTTCTCACGCAGGTCGACCGATGCCTGTACCGCCCCGAGCCCCGTCCGGACCTGATTGCGGATCGTGAAGGCGAAGGAGAGATCTCCCTGCCGCGTGCTCTCCTGCAGGTGCCCGCGCGACCCGGCCTGCTCGAAGGTGATTGCGTATCCGCCCAGGAACTTCGGGTACGTCGATCCATATCCCGGGTAGCTGTTGTCGTACTGCTCCTTGGTGAAGTACAGCGAGCCGATCGCGTCGAGGTTCTTGGCGTAGTACTCGGCGAAATCGAGCGTGATCTCCGTGTACATCCGCTCCGGAATGAGCGGGTTCCAGGAAGCCTCGGGCTCGCTCGGTTCGAAGTAATACGTGCTGTTCGTGCCCATCTCGTGGTAGTCCGTCACCACGTTGGGCAGCCACCGATGGTGGAAGTCGATGCGGGCTCGGCTCTCCGGATTCTCCAGTGGCAGCCAATCGCGATTCAGGTCGTACCAGTAATGGTTCGTGCGCCCTCCCGGCCAGCCCTCGTTGTGCTCCCGGTCGAGCGGGTCGGAGACGAAGGGCGTTCCCTTGTGCATGTTGACCCAGTGCGTGTGGCGGTCTCTGCCGTCCGGGTTCAACGACGGTTCGATGTGGAATACGCCCTCGGCCAGGTAACGGCCGACCTCCGGCGATCGCGAGGCCGTCAGCCAGTACGCCGTCAGCATCGCGGCTTCGCTCGACGACGCCTCGTTTCCGTGGACGCCATACCCCAGGTGGACGATCACGGGGCGGTCCGAGCTCGGCGCCGGCTGCGCCGGGTCGGCCACCCGGATGTGCTCGAGGCGGATCTCCTCCAGCCGCGCATGATGCTCTGGCGACGTTATCGTGATCACCGGCATCACCCGCTCTCCGTACGTGCGTCCAATCTCCTGATAGGTGACCCGGTCGGACAGGCGAGCCAGCTCGCGAACGTAGCTGACGATCTGGTCATGTCGGGTATGGTGCGTCCCGATGTCATAGCCGAGGAAATCCGCAGGGCTCGGAATCGCCGGGTCGAACTCCGGCTGGCCGGGGAAGAAGTAGGCGCTCTGGGACGCGGCCGGTTCGGGCAGCGCGATCGAGAGGACCGCCGCGATGGCCCAGACGGGCACGACGAGTCGACGCAGCATTTTCATCAGTCTTGAAAAAGGAGCGATTGGAAGATGTCCGGTCAGCGCTGGCTCCGGCCCGGCTATCCTGCCGCGCGCCGCAGCGAGACGTGAGCTGAAGCAGTCGTAAAAGGTGCCGACTGGGCCGCGCGTTGGAAAGACCCAGGCGAAGCGCGGCGCTACAGTACAGAACGGCAAGTGCCGAAGTTCATACGCGAACGCTCGGCGGCGGCGCGACTGTCAGCGTCCGGACGTTCCCGACTTCCGCTATTCCACAGAACCGACCACGGTATGCGAACCCACGCGCACGACTTTACCTGCCTCCGCGGCGTCATTGCCGGCGCCGTCCTGATCGGGGCCGTACCGGCCTGCGACAACATTCCCACGGAATTACCGAAGTGGAACACGACCTGGGTCATTCCCAGCGGGACCACCGACTTCTCCGTCGGCGAGTTCCTGCCCGGCGGCATCGCAGTCTCGGAAGGAGGATCGGAGTTCCTGCTCAGCCTCGATCCGGTCACCTTCTCGCGATCCATCGGCGAGCTGTGCGGCCCCTGCTCGGCGGCCGACGGATTCGTCGTTCCCAAGCCCGCGTTCACCGCGGACTTCGACGCAGACGTCGCTTTGCCGGGCGAGATCCTTTCGGTGGAGATCGCCGGCGGCGAGCTGATGGTCGAGCTGGAGCACGATTTCTCCTTCGATCCCATCAACCCGAGCGCGTCGGTGGACGGATACCTCGTGATCACCGCGACACGCGGCTCGACGCTCCTGGCCAAGGACTCGATCAACGGGGCGACGAGTGAGCTACCCCCGAATACGCCTGTTCTGCGGCAGCTCAGCCTGGGCGCCGGCACGGTGGACGGCCCCATCACCGTTGGCGTCCGCCTTCATTCGCCCGCCGGTGACCCGGTTCTCCTGGACTCGGACCAGCGCCTGACGGTCTCGGCATCGGCGAATGACGTCCGTGTCACGGAGACGACCGTTCGGATCACGGACCAGTCGGTCTCGGCCGAAGAGGTGGAGCTGCCGCTCGAGGATCTCGATACGGAGATCTCCGACCGGGTTAAGAGCGGGGCGCTCCGAATGGAGATCGACAACCCCTTCGATGTATCCGGATCGCTCCAGGTGCGGATCTCCGCGCCGGGCGCGGCGGCCATCGTCAAGACGCTCCAGATCCCCGCGGGAGTCAGCAGCCAGCGGGTCGAGTTCAGCGGCTCCGAGCTGCGTTCCATCCTGGGCGAGCCGGGCGTGACCATGAACGTCGAGGGTGGTGTCAGCTCGCCGACTGCCGGGACGGCCGTCCGGCCGAACCATGCGATAACGATCGACGGGCAGCTCGAGCTCACCGTCGGACCCAAGGAGAATTGAGAATGCGGATGATCAAGTCATTGCACAGGCGCATCCCCGGCTCGGCGCTGGTGCTGATGCTTCTCGCCGGCGGTGCGGCGGAGCTCGACGCGCAGCTCACGAACGCGAGCGCGGCGGCCCTCGGCCTCGGTGAGAACCATACCGCCGGAGCGCGCGGCTTCTCGGCGATCGCCTGGAACCCGGCCGGTCTCGCCATGCCGGACACGCCCGGAGGCTCCTTCGCGCTCCTCCCGGTCCAGCTCGTCGGCGGCCTCGGCCCGATCGGACTCGCCGACTTCAAGGATTTCGAGGGGACGATCGTTCCCGAGCAGACCAAGTCACAGTGGTACGAGCGCATCGCCGCGGCGGGTGGCGAACAGGGGGTCGCTGGTGGAGATGTGACCTACCTCGCCTTGCAGTGGGGCAGGGTAGGCGTGCAGGCTTCATCGACCGCCCGCGTCGCGGGCGTACTCGGGCCCGGCGCCGCCGAGCTGCTGCTCTTCGGGAACGCCGGCCGAACCGGGCAGGCGGGCGACTTCGTCCTCGCCGGCTCGTCCTTCGACGTCGCCGCCGTCTCCACAGGCGCAATCAGCTACGGGCATCCGGTCATCCGCGACGCTGAACGCGCCCTTTCGCTGGGCGTGACCCTGAAGCGGTCGGTCGGCCACGTCCTGGTATCGGGTCGCGATGCCGGGAGCGAGTTCGGCTCCGACCCGCTCGCCGTGAGCCTCGACTTCCCCATCATCCATTCGGATACGACGCAGGACGCCTCCGCGCTCGACAGCGGCGGCGGCATCAGCCTCGACGTCGGCGCCGCATGGGAGTCGGGTAGCCTGACCGCCGGCGTCGCCGTGCGGAACCTCGTCGATACCTTCGCCTGGGACGAGGACGACCTCTTCTTCCGCCCCGGCGTCGCTGAGGCCGATGACGACGACGTCACCACCGATGTGGATGCGCGTCCCTTTTCCAGCGCTCCGCAGGAGGTCCGCGATCGACTCGACGACCTCGGCTTCTCGCCTGTCGTCGCCGTCGGCCTCGGCTATCGTGTGAGCCCTCGACTCCTCGTCACCGGCGACGTCCGCCGTAACCTGCGCGAATCCGTCCTCGCTGGACCGCAGAGTCACGTCGGCCTCGGCGCCGAACTCGCGCCGCTCGACTGGCTGCCCCTACGTGCCGGTGCAGCCCTCGTCACGGGCGGACACCTCCTGTCGGCCGGCGTCGGACTCCGTTTGGGACCGGTTCGGCTCGCCGCGTCAGCGGCTCGGACCGATGGGGAGTTCGGCGCGGGTTCCGTCATGATGTTCACTCTCTCCGGCGGCGGCTTCTAACCGGCCGGCCCCACGCCTCTCGCCGGCTACTTTCGGCGAGAGGCGTCGGGCCTGATCGACGACACGGCTGGCGACCCACCGACCACTCCTACCCCGCTACACCGCCCGCGCATCCCACGGAAAACGGACCTATCGCCAGCGCACGACCGAAGCGCCCGAACTCCCCGCGACATTTTCGACGCTCAACCCTCCCCGGCATCCTTCAGGGCTGCCGCCAGAAACTCCCGTTCCCATCCCCTGGAGCTCGCCACGGCAAGCCCAGCCTGCGTCGACCAGCTCCCGAGCACCTCGCTATCCACAAGCTCACACGCCGGTCAAGCTCACGCCGTCAACGCGGCTGACGTCCGATTCCGCACCCCCCGTTGACAGGACTGACCACACAATATTATTATACCGCGGTCAAATTTGGTGCCGGTAGGGGAAGGGATCGGGATCAGGACCCTTGGCAGAGGCGTAGACACGTGGTTGAACAGCCGCTGGGCCGACGGGAACGCAAGAAGCTGGAAGTGCGGCGCCGTATCCGTCGGGCAGCCGCAAAGCTGTTTGCGGAGAAGGGGTACGATGCGGCGACCGTGGACGAGATCAGCGAGCTCGCGGACGTTTCCAAAGGCACCTTCTTCAACTACTTCCCGAGGAAGGACTCACTGCTGATGGAGCTTTCGATCGAGCTTTTCGACGATGTGGAGGGGGATCTCGGGCCGTCCGAGGCGTGGAGGGGTTCGCGGCGGGAGCAGTTGGTCCGCTTCTACGGCGCGCTGGGTGAGCGGGTGCATCGTGATCCGCAGCTCTTCAAGGTGATGATCGGGGAGAACGTGCGGAATCTGTGGATGGGGGGTGACGAGGAGCCGGAGAGGCGCCTGCGCGGCGTAACGCGACGACTGCTCGAGGAAGCGGTCGAGGGTGGAGAGTTCCCGCCCGGGAGCGATCTGGATGCGGGGATGAGGTTGATCGAGGCTGCGTATGCGACAGCGACGATCGAATCGCTACGGACCGGAACCCTGGTGACAGAGTATCGCAGGGTTCTGACGACGAGACTGAACATCATATTCCGCGGGCTCGGAGGCGAGCCCGTGCGGATGGAGGGAAGTGGGAGTTGAGCATGACGACGAGAACGGTTGCATGGGCGCTGCTCGGGCTGCTCTGGTTCGGCGGCACCGCGGAAGCACAGGTCGGGGCCGATTCGCTGAGGCTGACGCTGAACGAGGCGGTTTCGCGGGCGGTGGGGACCAGCGAGGAGGTGCGTGCGGCGCTGGCGCAACAGAATATAGCCGAGAGTCAGGTGGTGCAGACCCGGGCGGGCGCGCTTCCTCAGGTCAACGCCAATCTCTCCTACAACCGGACGCTGGCGTCGATCTTCGACGGCATCTCTTTGGGCGCGCCGGACGGTGGGGGAGACGTAGAGATTCCGGAGGACGACGCGCCGGTGCTACCGTTCGGCAGGCCGAACACCTGGATGGCGACGCTTTCTCTGACGCAGCCGCTGTACTCTGGAGGTCGGATCTCCACGGGCCTCGCGATCGCGAGCAACATCCGGCGTGCCTCCGCGCTTGACGTGATGGAAGCGCAGGCTGACATCGCGCTTCAGACCAAGTCGGCGTACCTGCAGGCGGTCCTCGCCGAGCATCTGGTGGACATCAGTGAGGAGGCGTACGCCCTGGCCGACGCACAGCTCCAGCAGGTCGAGCTGTTCGAACAACAGGGTACGGCGTCGGAGTTCGAGGTGCTTAGCGCACGTGTGGAACGTGACAATCTGGAGCCGGGGATCGTGGAGGCGCGCAATGCCTTGCGGCTGGCTGAGCTGAACCTGAAGCGGTTGGTGAACCTGCCGGCGGATCAGTCGCTCGAGCTCGTCACGCCGCTCGAGCCGGTGATGGCCGAAGTCGATGGCGCGGCCCTGCGGGCGGCACTCACCGACCGGCCTGCCGTCGAGGCGCTGGAGCAGGTCGTCGCGGCGCGCGAGGGCGCGGTGCGGGTTGCACGGGCCGCCCGGCTCCCGAGCGTGGGTGCGTCGGCTAACTTCTCGTACCAGGCCTTCCCCTCGGGCGTCGCCCCTGTGGATGCCGAGTGGATGCGGGACTGGACCCTCGGCTTTCAGGTCTCGATCCCCGTCTTCACCGGGATGCGGACGAGCGGGGCGATCGAGCAGGCGAGCGCGGAGCTGGTCCAGGCCGAGCTCCAGCGCGACCAGGCTCGGGAGGGGCTCGAACTCGAGCTGGAGGCCGCACTCGGAGAATTCGAGGCGGCGCGTACTCAGATCGTGGCGCGCCAGGGCACCGTCGACGAGGCGCTACGCGCCCTGGAACTGGCCGAGCTGCGGTTCGCGACCGGCATGGGTACGCAGCTCGAGGTGTCCAACGCACGCCTCCTCCTGGAGCAGGCGCGCGTGAACGAAGCACAGTCGCTCTACAACTATCTCAACGCCCTCGCGCGAATCGAGCGCACCGCGGGTGTCGAGCTGCCGGTGCTACCGGCCGACCAGTAATCTCCTAAACGACGATTGATCGTAAGATGGCCAGAATAGATTTCCGCAGACCCGCGGTCTGGATACCCGCGACACTCGCCATACTGCTCGTCGCCCTGATGATCTTCCGCGCGATCGAGGCGAGCGCCCCGGCGCCGCAGGCCGCGTCGGTGGAAGACATCCGGGCGGAGCAGGGGGTTCCGGTAAGCGTGGCGACGGTCCAGCGCGGACCGCTTGCGGCGTGGCGGACCTATACCGGAACCGTGTCCGGCGCTCAGGAAGGCGTGGTGCGCGCCCGCTCGAGCGACGAAGTCGCCTCGGTGCAAGTCACGGTTGGCACGCGTGTTTCGCGTGGGCAGACCCTCGTACGGCAGACGGGCGAAAGCAGTGCCGCCCGGGTTCGTCAGGCACAGGCCGCCCTGGCTCAGGCTGAGCGCACCGTGGAGCGCCTGCGTCCGCTACATGAAGCGGGTGCCATCAGCGATCAGGACTGGGAGCAGGCGCTGACGCAGCTCGAGCTCGCCAGCGCCGACGTCGCCGCCGCGGCCGACGTGCTAACCCTCACGAGCCCGCTGGCCGGTGTGGTCACCGAAGTCGCGGCGCGTCCTGGAATGATCCCGAGTATCGGCGATCCGCTCGTCCGGGTCGCCGACCTTTCGGAGCTCGTCGTCTATCTGCGGGTCAACGCTTCCGATGTACGCGACATCCGGGAGGGGCAGCCGGCGCGGCTCGGTCCCACAGGGCCCGAGGGGCAGGTGCGACGGGTGGCGCTGCAGGCCGACCCGGTGAGTCGCCTCGTGGAGGTCGAGGTCGCGTTCCCCCCGGGTGCCGGTCTCGTGCCGGGAACGCTCGCCACCGTCCAGGTTCAGATCGCGTCTCTCGAGGACGTACTCCACGTCCCGCGCGCCGCACTCTCCGGCGACGCGATCTGGGTCGTCGGTGAGGGCGACGTGGCCACGCGGCGCTCGGTGCAGGTGCAGCTCGAGGGCGCCGACCGGGTCGCCATCGCCGCCGGACTCGAGGCCGGAGAGCGGGTCGTGGTCAGCGGGGGATCGCTCCTGAGTGACGGCACCCGCGTGCAGATCGTCGATGCGGGAACGGAGGTGAACTGAGATGTTCGATTTCCTCCCCCGCCTGGCGGTCGAGCGGCCGGTTCTGACGACAATGCTCGTCGTCACGTCGCTGGTGCTCGGCATCTTCGGCTTCTCGCGCCTGCAGACGGATCTCTTTCCCGAGATCGAGTTCCCGGTGGTCAGCGTTTCTGCTGTCTATCCCGGCGCCGGGCCGGAGGAGATCGAGCAACAGGTCACGGACCCCATCGAAGAGGCCGTGTCGTCGCTTGCGGGCATCGATGACCTGCGCTCCTTCTCGCAGGAGAACGTCGCGATCGTCATCCTGCAGTTCGAGCTGAACGTCGACCCGGATCAGGCGGCCATCGACGTGCGCGATCGCGTGGAGGCGATTCGTGGCATCCTGCCGGACGAGGTGGAGGCGCCGATCGTTCAGCGCTTCGAGATCGGCGCCATGCCCATCATCGACATCGCCCTCTCGGGGCCGCAGGGACCCGATGCCCTGTTCGAGCTCGCCGACGAGGATCTCAGCGAGCGAATATCGCGGGTGTCCGGTGTCGCCGGGATTCAGATCGTCGGCGGCCGCCAGGCGGAGATCGAGGTCCTCGTCGACCCCGAGCGTCTGCAGGCGTACGGTCTGACGCTTCAGGACGTGACGGGGCTCATCGGCGCGGAGAACGTCTCCGTTCCGTCGGGTCAGATCATCGGACCCGAATCGGAGACCCCGGTGCGGGTGGTCGGCCAGTACGAAACCGTCGAGGAGCTGGAGGAGTTGCGGCTCTTCGTGCCCGGCGGACAGGTGGTGCGCCTCGGCGACATCGCGGTGGTACGGTCCGGCTACCAGGAGATGCGGCAGATCGCCCGGTACAACGGGGTGCCTGCCGTGAGCATGTCGATCCAGAAACGGTCCGACGCGAACCCCGTTTCGACTTCGGCCGGCGTTCAGGCCGAGCTCGAGCAGATCCGGGCCGAACTTCCAGTCGGTACCGAGCTCGTCGTCGTACGCGATCAGAGCACCTTCATCCAGGATTCGATCAATGACGTCCTGGTGAACCTGCTGATCGGCATTCTGCTGACGACGGGCGTGCTCTTCCTGTTCCTCCACTCATGGCGCGGGACCGTGATCGCGGCGCTCGCCATGCCCGTCACCATCGTTTCCACCTTCCTCCTGATGGACCTCGCGGGCTTCACGTTGAACGTGATGACGCTGATGGCCCTCAGCATCACCGTGGGAATCCTGGTCACCAACACGATCGTGGTGCTGGAGAACGTGTACCGGCACCTGGACCTCGGCGAGGACCCGAGGGGCGCGGCGCGTAAAGGCACCACGGAAGTCGCCGTAGCGGTCGCCGCGTCGACGCTGACGAACCTGGTCGTCTTCACGCCGATCGCCTTCATGGAGGGCATCATCGGCCAGTTCTTCTATGCGTTCGGCCTGACCGTCGTATTCGCGACCATCTTCTCCATCTTCATCTCCTTCACCCTCGCCCCGCTTCTCGCCGCACGGCTGCTGCGCGCGAACGAGACGGAGCACGAGGAGAGCGAAGGAGCGCTCGCGCCGATCTGGCGCCGGTGGGATGCTGCCTACAGGTCTCTGGAGAGTAGTTACGCCGGGGGGCTGAAGTGGGCGCTCTCCCGCCCCCGCAACGGATGGATCGTGATCGCGACGACGACCGTCTTCTCCATCTCCGCCCTCGTCCTGGCCGGTTCATTCGTCGGCGGCGAATTCATCCCGTCGGGCGACGAAGGTGCGATTCAGGTTACCCTCGAGCTGCCGTCGGGAACGTCGCTCGAGCGCACGTCTGAAGTCGCCGCGGCCGCCGAGCAACGCATCGGCTCGATCCCGGACGTGGAATCGACCCTCACGACCATCTCGGGCGGTGGTGGTGGTGGTGGGCTCTCGATCGGCGGCGGCGCCAACTCGGCGACCATCCTGGTGACTCTCGACGATGAAGGGCGATCGTCGCAGGAAGTGCTGACGGAAGTGCGCCCACTCCTCGCCGACCTGCCCGATACGGAGATCACCGCGCTCGCCGTGGATCCCAGCGCCCTCGGCGGCGCTCAGGCGCCCGTCGTCGTGGAGGTCTCGGGTCCCGACTATGCGACCTTGCAGACCCTCGCGGGGGACCTCGAGGCTCGGCTCTCAGCGCGTCCCGAGCTGACCGATGTGACCAGCTCGGTCGAAGAGCCGCGCTCGGAGCTCGTCTTCCGCCCCGACCGGGCCACGATCGCCGACTATGGCCTGACGGTCGGAGAAGTGGGACAGGTGCTCCGCAGCTCGGTGGAGGGGACGATCGCCGGCGTGTTCCGAGGCGAGGTCGGCCGTGAGCGGGACATCCGTGTACGGCTCGCCGAGGGCGCGCGCGCCGACCCCGCGCAGGTGCGTGAGCTCCAGGTGCGGACACCCTCGGGTTCGGTGGCGCTTGCAGGTCTCGGCGAATTGAGCCAGGTGCTCAGCCCCACCGCCATCCAGCGCGTCGACCGGACGCGGACCATCGAAGTTACGGCGCAGCTCGCCGACGGCGCGGCGCTGACGGTGGCGGTGGCCGCCGTCGAGGAGGCGATGGCCGAAGCGCCTCTGCTCCCCGGATACGATTGGCAAATCGCGGGTGAGTCCGAGCAGTTCGGTGAGGCGATCGGTGCGGTTCTGGTGGCACTGCTGCTGGCGATCATCCTCACGTACATCGTCCTGGCGATGATCCTGGAGTCATTCGTTCACCCCATCACCATCATGATCACGCTGCCGCTCGGAGCGGTCGGCGCGATGCTCGGGCTGTTCCTCTGGGGTGCGTCGCTGAACATCTTCAGCATGATGGCCATCATCATGCTGGTCGGCATCGTCGTCAACAACGCCATTCTCATTCTCGACTTCACCGGGCAGCTCAGGACCGAGGGGCTCGACATCCTGGAGGCCCTGCTCGAGGCCGCGCCGGCCCGGCTCCGGCCGATCGTGATGAGCAACATCGCCATCGTCTTCGCCCTGATTCCGCAGGCGGTAGCCGGTGGTGCCGGCGCGAGCTTCCGGGTTCCGATGGCAGTAGTGACGATCGGTGGGGTCCTGCTCTCCGCGGTCTTCACGCTGTTCCTGATCCCCGTGATCTACACGAAGCTCGACCGCTTCGCGGTGGCGGCCAGGGTACATCGGCGGGAGGTCCAGGAGCAGCGCGGCGGTCGCGGCACTGCACACGGGCTCGGGGGTGGGGAGATCGCACCCGCACCGGGAGACTGACTGGCGACGGGCAGCGAAGGCCGTGCGGGGCGATCGGGTCAGAGCAGCTTCACCATCCGCGCACGATCTCGAGCAGCATCTGCCCGACCTGGTCGTTGTCCAGCATCCCCGCGAAGCGCTCCGCCTGTGGCCCGGACGCGAAGAGGGGGACCATCGCCGCGGTGTGACCGCCCGTCGTGTACCTCAGCTCGAAGTCCGTACCCGCTTCGGCGAGTGACAGCCCCCCTGTCTCGTGGTCGCCCACGGCGATCACCAGCGTGCCCGGGGTGCGGCCGGCGAAATCGAGGGCCACGCCCACCGCTCGATCGAATTCCAGGATCTCCGCGGTGACCCGCTCCAGCGGTGCGTTCGCGTGTGTCGAATTGTCCGTCGACTCGGTCTCGAAGAATGCGACGAAACCCTCAGGGTCGCGTTCGAGCCTGCCGAGCGCGGCCTCGACCATCCCCGGCAGCCCGATCACGCGCGGCTCGGCGTCGTCCATGTCGGCCGGCGCGAAGAGACCTACGAGTGGCCGGTCATCCGGCTCATAAGCCCTCAGATCCTCCCCCGTGAAGATGCATCTCGCCGACGTGCACATCTCCTCCAGCAGGTCCCTCCCGTCCTCGCGCGTCTCGCTTTCAAAGTACTGGCGCCCGCCACCCAGCAGCACGTCGGGCTCGAAGGACGCGATGGAGTCGGCGATCTGTTCGTACCAGTAGCGACTGGGTGAGTGCGCGACGAACGCCGCCGGGCTCGCATCCACCACGTACGTCGTGGTCACCACACCCGTCGCCCTACCGGCGTCGCGGGCGATCGCGAACCATGTCTCGAGCGGCCGGCAGCCGGCAGGCCATTGTGAGGTCGGTGAATCGCCACTTTGCGCGACGGGGCACTCCGGCGCCACGGCGATCGTTCGGTTGGAGACCCGCCGTCCCGTCGAGTAGGCCGTCGCCCCCGCAGCGCTGTCCGTCACCTTGTGGCTGCCACTGCGCGTGTCTACGAGCGCTACCTGCGGCATGCGCTTGACCGCAAGGTCTTCCTGCGCATACTCCGCCGCGGTCCAGAGGCCGGTGCCGGCACCGTCGGCAAGGAGGAGGATGATGTTTCGCACCTCGGCTTCCGCGGTTTGAGCGGGGCCCGCCCGCCCGACCTGCGAGCCGCAGCTCGCGACGAGGAACGCCAGCCCCAGGAAAGGGGCGAGGGTACGAGATCTCATCGGATTCCGTCTCCGGGCGCTGAGGTAGAGGGAGAGAGCGACCGTCGCCTGGACCGGTCGAATCTGGAAGCCCCGGAAAGCTAACACCGCCCACATGCCCTCGCGATCCCGACAGCCGCCGACCCGGATCGGGTCAGTCAGGAGCAGTTGAATCCTCGAGAGGATTCGATCAGGGGTCGCCCAACGCCCGTGCAGCTCTTCGGCGCAGGGAAGCGTCCCCACTCTGGAGCGCCTGGATCAGCGGATCGACCGCCTCGGGAGAATCCAGGTCAAGCAGACCGTCCATGGCCGCCTCTCGAACGTCCTCGTCGGGATCATTGAGAACCACCCCGAGTGCTCCGGCCACACTCGGATCCTCGATCTCCCCCAATGCCCGAGCTGCCGCGGCACGAACCCGCGCATCCGCATCGCCCAATGCCGACACGAGCTCCGGCGGCGCGCGCTCGAGGTCCATGTCGCCCAGACCCCGCGCCGCCCTGCGCCTGACCTCCGGATTCGGATCGGCTAGCGCGTTGATCAACCCGTCCGGCGCTTCCAGCTCCTCCAGAGCTTGTGCCGCCGCGCGCCGGACCCGACCGCTCTCATCATCCATCGCCGTCACGAGCGTATTCGTCGCCCCGGCATCCTCGATCTCTCCCAACGCACGGGCTGCCTCCACACGAACCCCGGCGTCACTATCCTCCAGGAGAACCGCGCTCAAAACCCCTACCGCTTCAACGGCCTCAAGGTCGCCCAATCCGCGCGCGGCCGCTTCGCGTACGTTCGCCTCGGGATCGCTCCGTACCGCTCCCATGAGCGCCGCTGCTGCGCGCGCTTCGGCCGCGGCGACCGCGGGGCCAGCCTGCAACAGGGCAGCCGATGCCCCGTCCGGCGTCAACGCGGAAAAGGCGGCGACCGTTACAGCGGTGCCGATGCATCGGTCGAGCAGCTTTCTCATCTGTTCCCCTTGTCAGAGCGACGGGCGATTTCCCCGGCGGGGGAGCCGAGGCAGCGAGTCCTGCAAAAATAATTGCAGGCCGGGCGCGCTGGTGTCAAGGTCGGTGTGTGGCGGGAGATCGTCCTGCATGTGGGGGACTTCAACGGATTACCGCGACGGCGCGAAGCACGGGAAGTGAGAGACGTCACCCGCCCATCCTTTGCGCGCTTCGCGAATTCATCGCGCCTTGATGGTAATTCGTCTGTCGGCCGGTAGGAGCCTGCGTGAAGATCGGCACGACCCGCGGGGCGGTGCGGCCAAGCCCTCTACTGCCTCACGTCGCGACCGAATCCGCCTCGACGAGGAGTCGCTCTACGGTCGCGGCCGACGCCCGCCGGCCGAATTCCTCCATGAAGACGTCCACCGAGGGGAGATAGAATCCCTGTTCCGGCCACCGTTCGCCCAGCTCCGGCTGGCTTTCGAACGTACTGGTCTTCTCGACGTAGCGGGCGTAAGCATCGCGGAAGCTCTGCCGGACGGCGGCAACGATGCGCAGGTATTCGGCCTGGCTTACTGCCGGTTTCGTGTACGACCAGGTCGCCGCACCCATGACGTCATCGAGCTGCCAGTCCGTCTTGGGCGAATCGACGTGGTCGTTGTGGCAGCTCACGCATCCGGCGACACCGGCGACATCCGGGAACATCGCGGTATACTGGCCAGTGTCCTCGGCGTAGAAGTACTCCGGTTCGCGGTTCTGCTTGATCCGCTCGAACACCTCGGCCTGGGCTCCTTCGAACCTGTTCGCGGGGCTGATGGGAAAATCGGAGCCGAGGAAGAGCCCGACCGGCAGGGGGTTCGCCTGGAGGCTTCGTGCGGCCTCGCGCAGAAAGAGAGCGGGGAGAGGACCGGCGTCGACGCCCTCGTCACGCCAGTCCTCGTCGTAGAGCAGCCCTGCCTCGGTCCCCTTCGTAACGATTTCCGCCGTATACAGCGCGCGGACGATGTCGTTCTCCGCCGCCACGGTCTGCAGGACCTGCTCGATCGGGACCACGCCGAGGGGTTCCGCGGAGGCTTCGGGCAGGGCCGGCGGCGCGGTGACGAAGAGGTAGATTCCCAGCACCGCGAGGGATAACGCCGTGAGGATAAGGCCGGGGCGTCTCATTGCGTCACTCTCTCGGTGGTAGCGGGGAAGCGAACCTGGTCGCCGTAGATCGGTGGACCGCCCGCCAGGTAGCGCAGGACCTCGGCTGTCGAGGGCGCGTCGTCGAGGCGTTGCGGGGTATCGCGGACGTGATTTCCATGGAAGTCATGGCACTGCAAGCAGCTCGGCCAGTCCTCGCGAAGAGCGAGCTGCGCATGACTCGGCTCGATCGGATCCTCGCGGATCTCCATGTCCACGTGACAGTTGCTGCAGACGGTCGCTTCCGCCGTGACCCTGCGCCCCGTGTGCTCCGCGTGACAGCTCACGCAGTTCTGAGGGGCGACGGTCGCCCGGACTTCGGCGAAGCGCGGTTCGTTGAAGCGGTAGACCGGATGCCGGTCGTCATCGTTCTGATGGCACGCGGTGCAGTCCTCGTTCTCGACGGGATTGTGAAGGAACGCCGCGCCGCTGGCCCGCAGGCCGATCAGGTGGCGGGCGTTCGCTTGAACCTGCTGGCGCACCGTTCCGTCCGCGGCCGTATGGCACTGAGCACAGTCGAGCTGTTCATGGCCCGTATTGGCGGGGCCGGCGGCACGGAGCCGTTCACGCCCGGGCATGACGAGCACCCCGAGCGCCAGGATCGGCACTACGGCGGCGAGCACGTACACGCGGCGGCGCTGCGACGGCTGATGCGTTCGAGGGGCGATCATGACGACGTCATTTGTACGCGAAGACCATGAAGACGTGGACCGCGACGAGCCCCACGGTGAGCAAGGCGAGCGTCACGTGCGGCACGAGCCACGCGCGTCCATAGCGCTCGCGCAGCGAGACGTCGCGGATGATCGTCTTGTCGGTGAGCCCGACCAGCACGTTGACCAGGTAGACCGAGCTGAGGGCAAGCAGATAGCCGAAGCCCAGCCACGTCGCATGGGCGTAGAAGAACAGCGGCGCGACCGCCCCGAGCCAGCGGTGCCACGGATAGGCGACGGCCGCGGCCCGGAACCGGCCACTGAGCCGCAGTGCCGGGAGGGCCCACTGGATGGCGATGAACGCCAGCAGCAGAGCGCCGGACCAGCGGCGATACGTCTCCTCCGCCTGGAGTGACTCCAGCCACGGCCATTCCCAGCCGAAGCTCCCCTGCGCCAGGTAGAGGACGAGCAATGCCAGCCCTACCGTGCGGCTGCCGATGTCGCGCAGCCTTCGCGGCGCGAGCTCCTTCTTCGGGGTCGGTCTCGACGAAGGGGTGAAGACCTCCACCTGAATCCGACTCTCCTCGACGCCGGCGTCGTCGAGGTAGCGGCGCACCGCCTCCTGATAGCTGTCGGGGCCGCAGATGCAGTAGCGTGCTTCCGGCAGGTGGTGTGCGTATTCCCTGACGTCGCTCGCGTTCAGGCGCTCACCGGCGCCGGTGACCCGCAGACGCAGCCCGATCCGCCTGCAGGTTCGCGCAACCTGCTTGAGCTCCTCGCGGAACACGAAGCGGTCGCGCTCACGCGCGCTGTAGTCGATGAAGACGGGACTGCCGCTTCTCGATGCGGCGAGCGCCCGCGCAACGGACATGGCCGGCGTGATCCCGATCCCCGCCGCAAAGAAGATGATCGGATCGGAGCGCCCGAGGTCGATGCGGAAGTTTCCTTGCGGCCGCGTCACCCGCAGCGCGGCCAGATCCGTCGGCCGCTGCTGGAAGAGCCACGTCGAGAGACGGCCGCCACGCTCCAGCTTCACGGTGATCTCGTGGTAGCCCGGCTCCCCCGCAGACGTCAGCGTGTACGGCCGCGATACCCACGTCCCGTCGATGAGAGCCGAGACTACCACATGCTGTCCTGGAACCGCGCGAGGTAGACGGCCCTGGCCAGGGGACTGCGGAGCGAGGCGGAACGAACGGACGGACGGCAGTACCTCCCGCACCTCGACGATCCGCGCGGGGTACCCGCTCCCCCGGCCGACCAGTTCGATGAGGCGCGGTGTACACCCGCCGCACACCGTACTGGCGCCCGTCGCGCGGGCCAGGGCATCGGGCGTGTTGCACCCGCGCTGGATGTGGGCTTCCAGCGTATCCTGGCGTACCTGCAAGCACTGGCAGACGATCGTATCCGCCGCGAGCGGCAACTCCACCGCTGCGGCACCGGTGTGCTCGCCGTGACGGACGAACTCCCCCAGGCGATCCGTGATGACCGCCTCGGCGCTATCACTTTGCCAGGGTTCCTGTTCGCCGCCGATAGTTCCGCCCGCCGAAATCGTCCGAAGCATACTTGGGACATCCAGAGTTCACGAGATCGCATAGACTCGCTATCAAGTATCGGCGTCAGCGAGAATGTTCTTAGACCTCGCGCTCCAGGTGAACACGTGTACGGGAGAACGGACATTGCGCAGCACGCGACGTCCCGGCGTCCCTGCTCCGAACCCGAGGCCGCGGCGATCCAGATGACGATCGGCACAGACCGATGCCAGTTGGAGCGAGATCCGGCCTCGCCCCTCTCCACCTGCCGCATTCCGACTCGGGCAAGAAGGCCGGACCCGCCGCTGACATCGTTCTATAACCTGGTATGTATCATGCACTTGCGACGGTGCATGAGTGTGCGCGAAGACGGCCTGTCACCATGCGGGCACGGCCCTCCGGTAAACGGATTCAGGCGTGCGCGGCTGGCGGCCTGTGGGTTCACGATGGTTGAACTGCTGGTCACCGTGACCGCGATTTCTCTTCTGGCCGCCGCAACCATTCCGGTGCTCACGCAGCAACTCTCCAAAGCGCGGGCGGTCAGGCTGATCGCCGATCTTGCGAGCATCGAAACCGCGATCAACTCCTTCTATCTGGACGCTGGATCGATGCTGCCCGGCGAACTGGAGCATCTGTCACGAAGTCCGGAACCTGAGAGCGCGGCGGATACCGGTGTGGACGGTCGGTTCTACTCCTTTCAGAGCGTCGAGCAGTGGAACGGGCCCTATCTGGACAAGCCGATCTCGAGCGTCGTCAGCGAATTGGACGTCGCAACCTCGGTGGGCACGGAGCACGGCATCGTGAACGGGCTCGGCTGCTACGATCCGGTGGCGAACATCGACACGGGAGACGCTTGTATGAGTGAGTCGGATTTCGTGGCGGCTCGCATCGTGGGGCTCGATCAGGAGGAGTTCGATGCCGCCAGCGTGCTGCTCGATGGTGTAGCGGATGGAACCGAGGGCGAGCTGCGGTACGACCCGGAGACGGGAATTGCCTACTTCCTCACGGTTCCCTACGTCCAGTAGGGTCACAAACCCTGGAAAGCAAAGGAGCCGCCCCGCTGTGCGGGACGGCTCCTTCTTCGGACTTCGGCCGAGGATCTTAGGCGATCCGCTGCACGTTCTCCGCCGCCGGGCCCTTCGTGCCCTCTACGACGTCGAACTCGACCTGCTCGCCCTCGGTGAGCGACTTGAAGCCGCTCCCGCCGATGGCGCTGTGATGGACGAAGCAGTCTTTCGACCCGTCCTCCGGCGTGATGAAGCCGAAGCCCTTGCTGTCGTTGAACCACTTCACGGTTCCGATGGTACGCATACCGAACTCCCTGTGTGTGACGACTGTCGAGGTGCGGTATTTCCGTACTCACCCGACGTCCGTGCTCTGCGGGTATCCTCGCCCCCGCATTGGGCGCAGTCGAGTAGAGCGAACGCAAAAAAGGACCTGGTAGATTGCTCCCCAGGTCCTTACGTCTGGTTCCGAGATCGTCGATCCCTGTCTACTCTCCAGCGCGGAGTATAACCGCTTCACCTCGGCTTGTCAACGGCTGTGTACGAAATCGCGCTCGAGCGGGCCAGAGCTTCGGGGCCCGGCGCCGTTTCAAGGCGTCCTTCCGAGGGACCATTCCTGAAGTCGGGGGTACAAAGTAGGCAGATGGCGTCGCCCAAATTCGTCAGAAGCCATTCCACTCGACCGGGAGCCATCGATGAAGCCAAACCCCCGCGGACGTCAATCCAAGGACGGAGAGCGTACGGGTACGGTCTGCCCAGTTTGCGGCGACCAGGTGCTTAGGCAGGAGACGTTCGGCAAGGGCGGTGCCCTATCCGGGCACAGGCTCGTGTGCAGCAAGCGCGGATGCCCCTGGCAGGGGCGTGACCGCTGACATAGCCGGCACAAATCCATGCAGATCTCTGCCGGCCTTCAAGCTAGCCGAGGTCGTTCGTCGGGTCGCATTGCGAACCCGCTACCCTTCGGGCGCAAGTGCCCGTCTCGCAGAAAGGCATCTATGGATCCGCAGGAAAATCGCACGGACCGCGTGACGCGCGTCGCCAAGGAGATGGGGGCCGCGATCCGGAAGCAGGCACGGACCAAGTGGAAGCAAGTGAGCACGGCCGAGCGCAACGAGCAGGGCCGGCATGTCTGGCGCTTCCGGTCGGGGCCCGATCAGGATGAGCGATTTCTGCACATCGAACATCGCACGATGGTACAGGGGAGGAATCCCGCGGCGCGTCTGCTGAAACAGCTTGAATCGCAGCAGTGGGCCGACCGTCTCGAGGAAGATCCGTCATCCGCACTGCTCCTGGCTCGGAATGGCCAACTCGTTGCAGTTCACGATCGCTGATCTCGCGGCCGCAGGTTTCCACCCGCGGAACCCCCGGCTCTTTCACCGTACGCTGGTTGGAAGCAGAAAGCATGAACAAGATTCCGCCCGAATGGTTGACGCAACGCGTGGAGGACGCGCCAACCTCCTTTCACCGGGACGTGGCGCCCGGGGCAGCGCTCCGAGTTCGATCCGCATGGCAGAAGTTGAAGAGTCAGGCAACCGAGGGCGACGAGCTCTGGTCCTTCAGCAGTCCCGGTAACCAACGGAAGAAGCCGGGCCGGTACGTAGGCTATGCGCTGGTTCGTGAGGGGAAGATTTTGAAGAGCACGCTCATCAGTTGATGCGGTAGCGTGCCGGTCCGGTAGAATCTGCGTCGGTTGTCGTGCAGAAGGGCGGCTTTGAGCCGCCCTTCTGCATTCGCGCGTGTCGGTACGGACCCCCCGCATCCCCCCTCATTCGCCGGATCCGCTGAGTTCTCCCTCGTTTCCTTCCGCCGCCCCACCGGTTGGTATTATACGTGCTAAGCGGAGGTTGCCAGGACCCGAACATACCCGAACCCGTAACCGGCTCGCATGTCCACACTCGGATCGGCCGCCCTCGGCCAGCTGGTCGGCATTGCCGGCGAGATCACCGAAGCGGTGGTAGCGCCGAACGCGGAAGCGGAAGACGCGGAAGCACGATGGCCGGAGCCGGCGATGCGCGCCCTTGCCGATGCCGGCTTGATGGGGCTGAACGTCCCCGAGGAGTTCGGCGGTCATGGCCAGGGCCTGAGCGGGCTCGTCGCGGTGACCGACGTGCTCGCCCAGGAGAGTCCGTCCACGGCGCTGTGCTTCGCCATGCACTGCGTCGGCGCCGCCGTGATCGCGGCCAAGGCGACCCAGTATCACCAGGAGCACTACCTGGTCCCGATCGCGCGTGGTGAGCACATCACGACACTGGCCCTGAGCGAGCCGGGAACGGGCTCGCACTTCTACATCCCCCAGACCCGCCTGACGCGGGCGGAGGATGAGTTCGTGGTGGAGGGCACGAAGAGCTTCATCACCAACGGCGGGCATGCCGACTCGTACGTCATGTCGACCGTTGCGGAGACCGATGGCGGTTCCGAAGGGGCTTTCAGCTGCGTCCTTGTCGACGCCGACGCACCCGGGCTGGTCTGGCAGGCCGAATGGCGCGGCCTGGGGATGCGCAGCAACAGCTCCCGTACCGTCCGGCTGGAGCGATCCCGAATTCCCACCGCAAACCTGCTCGGTGAGAAAGGGGACCAGCTCTGGTACGTCTTCGAGGTGATCGCCCCCTATTTCCTGATGGCGATGGCGGGCACCTATTCGGGAATCGCGCGAGCCGCGGTCGAGATCGCCCGCGAGCATCTGGGAACGCGCCGCCACGGGCACTCCGGCGAGCTCATCGGGGCCAATCCGGTCGTGGCTCACCGCTTGGGGGATATCTGGGCCGAGATGGAGAAGACCCGGCATCTGGTCCGCTCCGCCGGGCAGCTCGCGGATGCGGGTGACCCGGAGGCGCTGATCTCCGTGCTGGCCTGCAAGGCCGCGGCGGGCGATGCGGCGGTGGGCGCCGCCAACGAAGCGATGACGCTCATCGGTGGGATCGGTTATCGCGAGAACAGTAAGCTTGCCCGCATGCTCCGCGACGCGCGCGCGAGCCATGTGATGGCCCCGACGACCGACATGCTGAAGACGTGGGTCGGTCGTGCGCTGCTGAATCAACCGCTGATCTGATCCGTGACGGAGGCCAAACCCGTCATCGTTCGGGAAGGGGGCGCCGGGCCTTCGTCCTGGGAAGAGGGCCTCTCAGATGCGCAGCCGCTCCTGATCGTTGACGGGCGCTCTCCGGACGACCTCTCGTCCATTCATGATGTCGACTGCGTCCTGGTCGATGGGCGGGCCGACGCCATCGGTCTGGCGCGTCGTGCGCACTCGGCGGACCCCACCGTTCAGGTCATCGTCGTCGCGCCGGGCGAGGAGCGTAAACGCATCGAGCGCGCTGTCCTTTTCGGACGCGGCCTCGGAGAGGTCTGGATCGTCGGCCCCGACGAGGTCGGATCGGATCTCGTCGAGCGCGCGACCGCCGTGACCCGTCAGCGCCGATCCTATCGGACGACCACCGCAGCCATCGACCACGATCTGGCCAGCATGGCCCCGCGGCCCGCCCGGCGCGCCATCATCTCGGATGCCTATCTCGCGTCGCTGCTCACCGTCCTGCCGGACCCCGTAATCTCCCTCGACCCCGAAGGCCGCGTCCTTTCCTGGAACGCCGCGGCCGACCGAGTGATCGGATACCGACGATTCGAGGCGCTCGGCCGTGCGCTGCACGAGGTGCTCCGGCCCCTGAACGAGACGGAGCTCGCCGCGCTTCTGGAGCAGGACGCCGAGAAGCCCGTCAAGGACGAGATCCGCTTCCAGCGACGAGATGGCGAAGTGGCGATCGCGGAGATCGCGGTGGTGCTGGTCGAGGCCGCCGATCACCGGATCCGCGCGGTCGTTCTGCACGACCTCACCGAGGAGCGGCAGATACAGGACATCCTCCAGGAGAAGGCGATGGAGCTGGAGGCGCAGGCCTCGGAGCTCGAGGCGGCACAGCTGGAGCTGGAACTCGCGAACGACGATCTCCAACGAATCAACGACGAGCTCGCATTGCGAACGCGAGAGGCCGAGCAGGCGCGTCACGACGCGGACGCCGCCAATCGGGCCAAGAGCGATTTCCTCGCGACGATGAGCCATGAGATCCGGACGCCCATCAACGCCATCATCGGCTATACCGAGCTGCTGGAGATGGGGCTGGCCGGGGGCCTCACGGAACAGCAGGCGGTTCAGCTCGGGCGCGTTCGCGCCAGCAGCCGGCACCTCTTGTCGCTGATCGAGGACATTCTGGATCTCGCCAAAGTCGAAGCTGGCCGCATCGAGGTGGCGCAGGAGCGGGCGCTCGTCGTCAGCTCGATCGCGGCCGCGCTCGCACTGGTGGTGCCGCAGTCGGCAGAAAAGGGAATCCGAATCGAGGATCCATGCAACGAAGACTCGTCCACCTACTACGTGGGCGACGAGTCGCGCGTGCGCCAGATCCTGGTGAACCTCCTCTCGAATGCGATCAAGTTCACCGACCCCGGAGGAGTGATCCGCGTCACCTGCGGGACCACCGAACGCCCGCCCGACGGGGCGGACGAGGCGGACGGCCCGCGAGCTTTCATCCGGGTCATCGACACTGGAATCGGCATCCCCCAGGACGAGATGGACCGAATCTTCCGCCCGTTCGAGCAGGTCGAGAAGGGACATACGCGGGTCCAGGGTGGCACCGGCCTCGGGCTGACGATCAGCCGCAGACTGGCACGGCTGATGGGCGGTGACCTCACCGCGGAGAGCCAACAGGGCGTCGGTTCGACGTTCACGCTCTGGCTCCCCACCCGCGCCGCGCCGGCCGAGGGGATGGCGGAGGCGGTCCTGGCCGAGATGAGGCAGAATCGGCCGCGGGGCCTCGGTGAGGTCGGCCGGGCGCTTGCCGAACAGGCCGACACGATCGTGCGGGACTACCGTGACCGGCTCCGTGCCGATACGGCGCTCGCAATGGCTGCCGAGATCGAGGATGCTGATCTCGAGGATCATGCCCCCGCGCTGCTGGCCGACATTGCGCAGAATCTGCTGGCGATGGAGAAGAGCGCAGAGGTCCCCGAGCGCTTGCTACGCGATGGCGGCGAGATCCAGCGTGTGATCGCCGAGCTGCATGGTGGGCAGCGTGTGCGCCTCGGGTGGAGCGAGGCGGCGATGCGCACAGAACTCGCGATCCTCAGGCAGGAAGTCGAGGCCGGCGTTCGGCGCCGCCTCTCGGGGAGCGAGTTCGACCGTGCACTGGCTCTGCTCACCCGCTTCCTGGACCAGGCCGAGCGCGCGAGCCTCGCCGGATTCCGGCGCGCAAGCCTCGAAGATCCCGCCTGAAAGCCCGCGCCCGGTAGTCAAAGCCCGCGCCCCGATCATCGAGCAGCGGCTGCCGACACTCGAGAGATCCCCTGTACGGGACCGTGATTTTCTATGTACGAGCATGACGGCGGCCATGACCGGAGCACCCCTCTGCACGAGGAGCGCCTCGACGCTGTGGCGACCGTCCTGATCTCGAGTGGCGCGTCGAGCGTCATCGATCTGGGCTGCGGGCCGGGGGCGCTGCTCCAGCGCCTGCTCGTCGAGCGCCGGTTCAGCCACCTGCTTGGCGTCGATACCTCGGCCGCCGCATTGATGGTCGCCGAACGTCGTCTGGATGCGATATCGCCTGCAGAGGAGCGCAGGTGGTCTCTGGAGCACGCCTCGTTCATGGAGCCGGCACGTCAGTGGCGCAGGTTCGAAGCGGCCGCAATGGTCGAGACGGTGGAACACGTGCCGCCTGGCGACCTGTCCCGCTTGGAGCGCTCCGTCTTCGCGCTTACGCGGCCGGAACTGGTCGTGATCACCACGCCGAATCGGGATTACAACGTGCACTTCGGTCTCCGGGACGACGAATTCCGTCACCCCGATCACCGATTCGAATGGAGTCGTGCGAAGTTTCACAGGTGGGCCAGGGGAGTCGCTGAACGAAACGGATATACTGTGCGGCTTCAGGACGTCGGCCGCGCGGACGCACTCCTCGGCGCGCCTTCTCAGATGGCGGTCTTCACGCTCCAGTAGGCAGCGAGCGGCGCGAAGCGATCCCCCGTCAGCCGGCGTTTCCTCCCGTCGCCCCTTCCCGGCCCCCCAAGGGTCCCGCCCATTCCCGGTACTCCGGATCGAACGGCGCAAGGCGCCGCCGCATGACGTCGACCGCGGCCGGGCTGCTGTCGATGAGGATGAACTCCCGCCCGTTCGCAGCCGCCGCCTCTCCCGTCGTTCCGCTGCCCGCAAAGAAATCCAGCACCAGATCGCCCGGGCGGCTATGGACCTTGATGATGCGCTCGAGAACGCCGAGCGGCTTCTGGGTCGCGTAGCCGGTCCGCTCGCGCCCATTAGTAGGCACGATGGTGTGCCACCACACGTCCGTGGGCGTCTTACCCCGCGCGGCCTTCTCCGGCCCGACCAGCCCCGGCGCCATGTAGGGGATGCGGTCCATCGCGTCGAAGTCGAACGTGTAGTCGGCGGGGTCCTTCGCATACCACAGTATATTGTCGTGTTTCGCCGGCCAGCGGTTCTTCGGTCTGCCGCCGAAGTCGTAAGCCCAGATGATCTCGTTCATGAACGACGCGCGGCCGAAGACCCCATCCAGCAGGACCTTGCAGTAATGCACCTCACGATAGTCGATGTGAAAGAACAGCGATCCGTTCGGGTGGAGTACGCGATAGGCCTCGAGCAGGCGCGGCTGGAGGAACCCCAGGAAGTTGTCGAAACGATCGACGTACGAAGAATTCCCGAGCACCTCGGTACTGTATCGATTGCCCTGAAAGCCTCGACGATCCCCCTCGGAGTCGTTGCGGCGCGTTCGGATTCGGGTGCGGGACTGCGTCTTACCGGTGTTGAATGGCGGATCGATGTAGATAAGATCCACCGAGCCGGATGCGATGCCGGGCAGCACATCGAGGTTTTCGCCAAGGATGATCTTTCGCACGGTGACTTGTCGCGGTGCGGGGTGTACGGTAATCTGGAGCGCCGGTCGCCGGTTCGGCCGTCATCGAGGCGGGCGATCTGAACGACCCCATTCAACCCGCCGCTGCCCGATCATACCGGGCGCTTCGAGGTGCGGGCGATCACGCCGAACGGTCTGACGCTCCAGCCGGATCGGCCGGGTTGAACGGCGCGAGTCCGGGCCGGCCCATTCCCAACCCATCGCCGCCGATATCCGTGACCGACGTCACCACGCCCGCCGACGTTCAGCCGCCGCCGCTCGCGCACGCGCCACCACGCAGCGCGCGCTACGACCGGTCGATCGTCGATGGGCCGCTCACCTCGGCCGTCTGGAAGCTCGCCTGGCCGACGATGCTCATGAACATCATCGGTGGTTTTCAGGGAATCATCGATCACGTGCTCGTCGGGCACTACGTCGGCTTCGAGGCCAACGCGGGGATCGGTGTGGCGTCGCAGGTCTTCATCGTGGTCATCGTCTTCATCACTTCGCTGTTCACCGGGATGAGCGTGCTCGTCGCGCGCTTCGCCGGGGCGGGTGAGGAGGACAAGGTCGACCGTGCCGTGTACCAGGCCTTCCTGACGGCGATGGGCATGTCGCTGCTGATCATGGCCCCGATCGGCTACGTCCTGTCGCCCTCCCTCCTCGAGCTCGTGAACGCGGCGCCGGCGGTTCAGGCGGAGGCGCTGCCCTATCTCCGCATCATGTTCCTCTTCAGCAGCGGCATGATGCTCTTCCTCATGCTCGGGGGTGCGCTCCGCTCGGCGGGTGACGCGCGCACACCGATGATCCTCGGGCTCGTGATGACCGCGCTGAACGTCGTGCTGAATATAATACTGATCCCCGGCCTGGGGCCCATACCGGCCTTCGGGACTGCGGGCGCGGCCGCGGGCACGGTGATCGCTTCGGGGATCGTCGCGGTTTACGCGCTGTTCCGGCTCTGGCACGGCGGCTGGGTGGTCTCGTTTCCGCGAGGTGGTAGTTACCGGCCGGACTGGGCCGTCATCAAGGCCCTCTTCCGCTTCGGGCTGCCGACGGGCATCCAGGGCATCGCGATGAACGTCGGCGGCGTCTTCCTGCTCGCCTTCGTCGGCTCGCTTGCCCAGAGCGCCGCCGCGCAGGCGGCCTATGCGGTCGCCTACTCCCAGCTCTTCTCGCTCATCACCTGGACCTCGGTGGGGCTCATGGGCGCCGCGGCGGCCGTGGCGGGGCAGAACCTCGGCGCGGGCAATCCGGAGCGCTCCGGCCAGGCCGTTCACGTCTCCGCACGGATCGGGGTCGTGGGCGCGGCCGTCATCGGAGCCTTCTTCCTACTCGTGCCGCGACAGCTCCTCGCCCTCTTCGGGATGAACGAGCCGGTGGTCGTGGAGATCGGGACCCAACTCCTCAGAATCCTCAGTCTGTCGGGGCTCTTTATTGCAGTCGCCCTGACCTATACCGGCGGCCTCCAGGGGACGGGAGACACGAAGAGCCCGCTCTACATCTCCATCATCTCGCAGCTCATCATCCCCCTTGGGATCTGCTTCGTCATCCAGCAGGCCTGGACGCTCGAAGCGATTCACATCTGGGTCGCCATTCTCGTCGGCCACATGACTCGCTGCCTCCTGAGCGTCATCCGGTTCAATCAGGGGAAGTGGCGAGGCATCGCGGTCGATATCGGGTAGGGACGACAGTCGACTGTGCACTGTCGACTCCTTTGGAAAGCTCGCCACAAAGGGATAGATGCCGTTCACCGCAGCTCCGCACGAGGAGGTTTTCTTCCTTCTCGTCCAGATCGCGATCCTGCTGTTCACCGCCAGGGCTTTCGGCGAGATCGCGCAGCGGGTCGGGCAACCTTCCGTCGTAGGGGAGATCCTCGCGGGTATCGTTCTGGGGCCGTCGCTTCTCAGCGGGTTCTTTCCGGCCGTGGAGGCCCTGGTCATTCCGCACACGGTGGTCGGTGGTTACCTGCTCGAGGTCGTCAGTCTCATCGGCGCGCTCTTCCTGCTCCTCATAACCGGCCTGGAGACGGATCTCGCCCTGATCCGGCGTCATGCGCGCACGGCGATGGGCGTTTCTTTCGGCGGAATCCTCGTCACGTTCTCGAGCGGTTTCGTCCTCGGCTGGCTGCTGCCTGAAGATCTTCTCGCCCAACCCGGGTCCGATCAGCGGCTCGTGTTCGCCCTCTTCGTCGCCACCGCGATGTCCATCTCGGCCATCCCGGTCATCGCGAAGGTTCTGATGGACATGAACCTGATGCGCCGCGACATCGGCCAGACGATCATCGCGGCCGGGATGAGCGATGATACCATCGGCTGGATGCTGCTCTCCATCGTGGCGGGACTCGCCGCGGGTGGTGCCGTCGACGCCGGTAGTGTGCTCCGTTCGGTCGGCAGCGTCGTCATCTTCATGGTCGTGAGCTTCACCATTGGCCGCCGACTGGTCGGGTACGCGTTGGATGTCGTGCAGGACGAGGTTCGCAGCGCCGACCGGCTGGTGACGCTCGTCGTGGTGCTCACCTTTGCGTGGGGTGCGGTCAGCCACGCCCTGGGGCTCGAGGCGGTCCTGGGCGCTTTCGTCATGGGCATCATCTTCGGCCAGATGCCGCGCCTGCCCACGGCCGTGCACCACAAACTGATCACCACCTCTCTGGCGATCTTCACGCCCATCTTCTTCGCGGTCGCCGGGCTGAAGGTGAATGCGGGTGCGCTCCTGGAGCCGCGTCTCCTGCTGATCACGCTGCTCGTGATCGCCGTAGCCTCGGGAGGCAAGATCGCCGGAACGTACCTCGGCGCTCGCCTGATCGGCCGACGTGACCACTGGACCTCGCTCAGCTTCGGTGCCGGCCTGAACGCTCGTGGCGCGATGGAGATCATCATCGCGACGATCGGGCTCGAGCTGGGGATCCTCTCGCCGGACATGTTCTCCATCATCGTCGTCATGGCAATGGCGACCTCGCTCATGGCGCCGCCCGCGCTTCGCTGGGTCCTCGCGCGCGTCGTGCCTGAGGAGCAGGAGCTGGCTCGTCTGCGGCGTGAAGAGATGGCTGCGGGAAGCGAGGTCGCACGCATGCGGCGGGTTCTGCTACCCGTGCGTCAGCGCGATGGCGGCAACCCCGTCCACGTGCTGGAGTCCCGCCTGCTCGACCGAATGTCGGACAAGGGGCCGGTTTCCCTCACACTCCTCAACGTCAGCAATCGTGGGGAGAGAGCGCGGGGGAATGCCTTCCTGGACGAGGTGGCCAGGCTGTTCCCGCTCGACGAGATCGCCCGAAAGGTCGTCGAGGGGCCCGATACGCGCGACGCGATCCTCGCCGAGCTGCGAAAGGACTACGACCTACTCATTCTGGGGGCGACGGAGCAGTCGGACGAGCGCAAAGCCCTGTTCAATCCCCTCGTCGACGAGCTGGTGCGGATGGCCCCCTGCGCGACCCTCGTCGTCCGCGGCGGCGTGGGTCGCGATTGGAAGCCGGGGCGGATCCTGGTGCCCACGAACGGCTCGGCCGAGGCTCGGAGTGCCGCCGAATTCGCCTTTCTACTGAGTGGAGACGATGACGAGGTGATCGCCCTGAACGTGGTGCAGACACCGCAGGAGCCCTACCGTGCCGCCTTCGGCAGCCTGACGACGCCGGCGCGCCAGGTCGAAACGGCTCAGAGCATTGTCGACCGGGTCCGCGCGCTCGGCGAGGCGCAGGGGGTTCGCACGCGCGCCGAAGTCCGGCAGGGCAGGGATGCCGATGCGGTGATCATCGACGTCGCAGCTGCGGGTGGGTTCGGGCTCATCGTGCTCGGCACGAACGTGCGGGCGGGGTCCGAGCGCCTGTTTCTGGGCCCGCGCGTGGAGCGGCTGATCCAGCTTGCACCGTGTCCCGTCCTCGTCTTCAACGCCGCGGTGAATCGCCCCGACTACGCCCAGTAGCGAGGTTGCGCCGCTGCGCCGGGATACCTCCTCGGCCGGCGATCATGGCAGGCGCAGGATCGGGTATGTGGTCGTGGCGCCCTCGAGCTGAGCGTCGAGCGTTCCCCAGGTCGCCAGTCCATCGCCAGAACGCGGCTCGAGCAGCGAGAAGATCAGTCTCGCGAGCGGTTGGTCCATGGAGACTCGCACGGTTCCGGCCGGAATCGAGACGGATGCCATCTCCCAGGCACCCTCGATCGTCCGCTCGAATCGCCCCTCGAATTCACGCGGGGAGACGACCTGCGATGCGATGCGAAATCGTTCGACAGCCACGGCTCCACCGGCCGCGGCGGGTTCGGTGCGGACCCCATGGACCGCCAGGTTGTCGAGGACGTCGCCCAGCTCGGGTGGGATGAGATACGCTCGCGGCACCCGCTCGGTGACGGTGGGGGCGAACGTCCCGAATTCCCACATCCGCTCGGGCCGGCTCACGTCCGTCCTCCGCAGCATCACCTCGCCGGTATACGGGTTCCGGTCCTCGACTACCTCACCCATCAGAATCTCGACCCTCTCGCTCGACCGTCGAGGCTCCGCTCGCAGGGCGAGCGTGTCGCCGACGATGGATGTTGCATCGGCCTGCGCGACCAGCTCACGGATCTCGGAGGCGTGCGCATGGCTGAAGCGCAGCGTCTCGTCCACGAAGAGCCGTGTCGCAGTGATGCGATCCTGGAAGGTGGCGTACGAATACGCCTCGCTCAGCAGCCCCGGCCGGTTGCGAAGACCGAGGTAGTTGTTGTTGAAGAGTGCGCGGTAATCGAATGTGTACCACCCGCGCTCGTCTTCCTGGCCCTGGACGTTGCCGTAGTAATAGAAGTCCCATCCCTGCCGATCTCGGACGTTCCGCGTCATCTCCGGGAAGAGGCGCTCGCGCAGAAGGGAGTACAGCGCGGAGTGGAGATTCGGGTGGAGCGGCGGAGAGTACGTCAGGTGGTAGGCGTGGCGAGTACCGTTCGTCGTATGGAGGTCCACGGCGAGATGAGGATCGTAATCGCGCAGGAGGAGTGCGAAGGAGCGCGCCTCCGGCGAATCGAGCTTCATGTGGTCCCGGTTGATGTTGAGCCCCTGTGCATTCGGCCGCGTGCCGGTGCCGGCGATCGGCCCGTGCTGGGCTCCACGGTTGGTGAGCTGTACCCGCTCGTTGCCATCAGCGTTGAGGATCGGGGCGACGAGCAGGACGAGCGAATCGAGAACCTCTGCGTGGGCGCCCTCGGCGAACTCACGCAGCAGCATCAGCAGCACCTCTTTGCCCTCCACCTCGCCGCCGTGGATGTTGCCCTGGAGATAGACGACTGTCCGCCCCGACTCGCGCACCGAAGCCGCGGATGCGTCCGGCACTTCTCCCACCACGGCGAGCGGGAGTGGTCGCCCCTCCATGGAGTAGCCGAAGGTCGTGAGATGGACCACCGGTGACGCCGCGGCGGCGGTTTCCATGAGGTGGAGGACATCCTCATAGCGCGTCGTCTCGGCGAATTCGGTGCGCTCGGGGGCGGTCCGGAGCTCGGATACGTCCTGTGCCGCGGCGGTGGACGCGGTCGTGACCAGGGCTGCGGCGAGGATTCTCCAGTTCATCTGGATCTCGTTTTCGGTGCGAGTAGCGCGTGGCGGGGAAGGCGGTGGCGGCCCGCGCTGCGATGGTTTCCCTGCGCTCGGGCGCTCGAAGGCGGGTGCAGGTCCATCGCTCCGCCAAGCGCGCCGTAGGTCGATGGTCGAGCGACGATTCAGCAGCCCGATCATCGCTGTTCGGTGCCTTCCAAGTCAATACTGCCGCAGCCCGTGTAGGGATTGTCGGTCGTCCCTACGCTGATGTCCAGCCGAGGTCCGCAACCGGCGGCTTGGAAGGGTGTACGAGGCCGGGCGCCATCTCGCGCCCTTCACCAACTCCGCTACGATGAAGTTCAAGAATCCCACCCGAATTGGCGCGTTCGATCCGCCGGTGATCGCAGCCTTCGTACTCTGCGCGCTGGCAGGGACGCCCCAGGTGGCCGCGCAGTGTGACGTGGAGGGCGAAGCGGCCGGTCAGGACCTCGACCTCGCCCGCCAGGCGTGCAACCGTGCCAGCGAGCGGTTCGAGCTCCTCTTCGGGAACGCGCCGCCACCCGGTACCGTGGTGGTCTCGGACACCGTCCAGTTCTTCTCGATCGCGAGCCAGGGACGCAACTGGAAGCTCGTCTGGCCGAGCAGCCGAAACCTGCGGGAGTTCTTCACGGAGGGCTCGGGTGGGGACCGAACGATGGAGGAGGCGGTGGCGCTCCAGTGGTCGGCCGTCCTTCCGCACGAGCTGGGGCATCTGATGCTCGACGCGGAAGCCGAAGTCCGGCGCTCGGTCGCCTCACCGACCCGTCGACTCCCCGACTGGCTCCATGAAGGTGTGGCGGTGTGGATGGAGCCGCCGGTTCACCGGCGAGATGAATACGCGATCCTCCGGGCACTCGGGCCGTACACTCCACCGGTGGACGACCTGCTGGGCTTCACGATCGCGCATTCTCCGGATGGTGGGACGGGAGGGTCCACGCTCATTCAGACGTTCTACCCCTGCGCCTCCGAGCAAGCTTGTGGGGGGCGGCCGCACTGGTCGCGTACCTTCACCGTTACCACCCGTCACTTGCCGGACGGGGAGGTTAGGGTCGATACGACCTTCCACGAGCATGCCCCCCCGCCGCCAGGCCCGCTGGCGGCCAATTTCTATGCATACGCGGCGACCTTCGTCCGCTATCTGCACCACCAGGGGGGCGCCACCGCGCTGAGCGCGGTCCTCGATCGATACGCCGGGTCGTCACAGGATGCGATCTCGCTCGCGGCGATTCCGGGGCTGCCGGGGGACGGGGCGCGGGTCGAAGACGGCTGGCGCGCCTGGTTCACGCGCTGGATCTTGGAAGGGTAGAGGGGGTGCCGCGGCGGCGGGGGCCGCTAATGCCGGCCCACGCCGCCTTCCCTCGAGGTGGATCGCGCCTCACTCCAGAGAGCCACCTTCAGGATCGACCAGGTACCATTCACCCCACTCGTCCGTCAGGTCGTGGCCGGTCGTCTGCCCCGGGCCCGTGTCGTCGTGGTAATAGTAGAGCGCCTTGCCTTGGTAGGTCACCTGCGTCTCACCATCGGACCGCTGCACTGTGCCGATCAGCGCGGGCTGCGCAGGCGCCGCAACGCCGGTCGCCTGCCCGGCACTCACCAGGAACGGCGGCCACTCCTCGGCACATGCGTCCGTGCAGGTCACCTGGCCCGGTGGCTCCTCTTCCAGCAGGTAGAGGGCGCGACCGCTCCCGTCGGTGAGATGCTGCCCCGTGCCAGGGAGGCTTTCGGCGGCGAGAAGGATGTCTTCCGCCGGTGGCTGGGCCGGCTCGGAGGCCGGGGCCGCGGGTTCCTCGAGCGTGCTCTCCGTCAGAGCCGCGTCCTCCGCCGGCTCGTCGGCACATGCTGCCACGGCAAGGCCGAGGGCGACGGTTGATCCCAGTCTGAATATGCGACCCATCTCTCCTCTCCGGTTCTGGTGTAGTCAGGTGCCGTATTGCCCCGCCGCAAGAGGCATACTACCGCCCCGGTCACATCCGTCAGTCACAACCGTCAGGAGGGGCCCCACAGATCGGCGAGTCGCTGCGCTCGACCACAGGTGAACTTGTAGAACCGGTAGCGGACCGGATTCTTCTGGTAATAGTCCTGGTGATACTCTTCGGCCGGATAGAAGGCCGACGCCGGCGTGATCTCCGTGACGATCGGCTGGTCGAACCTCCCGGACCGCTCCAGTGCCGCCTTCGACGATTCCGCGAGCTGCCGCTGATCCGAACCGGCGGGGAAGATCACCGCACGGTACTGTGGTCCTGCATCGCAGAACTGCCGATTGCGCGTCAGCGGGTCGATGTTGGGCCAGAATACGTCGAGCAGTTCGTCGTATCCGACGATATCAGGATCGAAGACGACCTGAACGACTTCGACGTGACCGCTGCCGCCGGAGGACACCTCCTCGTAGCTCGGGTTCGACGTCTGGCCCCCCATGTAGCCCGATGTCGTGGAGATCACACCCTCGACCTCGTCGAACGCCTCCTCGACGCACCAGAAGCAGCCGCCCGCGAAAGTGGCCGTGTCCAGTGCGGTCCCGGCGGCGACCGGCGGCGTGGGCTGCCCCTCCGAATCGCCGGAGCAGGCGAGCGAGAGGATTGCGACGGCGCCGATCAGCAGGGTACGCATCTCAGGTGCGGAGCGCCGGAAGTTCCTCGCCCGCAGCGATGAAACGAAGCGCGACGCCGTTGTTACAGTACCGCTTGCCCGTCGGCGGCGGGCCATCGTTGAAGACGTGACCCTGATGACCGCCACAGCGAATGCAGTGGTATTCCGTTCTTGGAAGGATCATCTTGAAGTCGCGCTTGGTCCCTACGCTGCCCCCGATCGGCTGCCAGAAGCTCGGCCAGCCGGTTCCACTGTCGAACTTCGCCTCCGAATCGAACAGCGGCAGGAAACAGGCGGCGCAGACGTAGGTCCCCTCACCATACTCCTTGTCCAGCGGACTCGATCCTGCGCGCTCCGTCTTCTCCTCGAACAGCACCGCGTACGCTTCACGTGGCAGGAGCTCGCGCCAGGCCGCCTCCGACTTCTCGAGTCGCGGCACCTGCGCAGCCTGCTGCCCGGCCTGTGGCGGTGCCTCATCGTCAGCGGCCAGACGCCCGATGATCGGGACCGCCGCCAACGCGGCCATACCACCCAGAAAACGCTTTCGGTTCATATCCCCTCCCCATTCGGGTGATCGCGTTGTCCAAGTATGACACGGCCCGGCCCGGCGGGTTCCTGACATCCCCCGCGCTGCGGGTTCCTGACATCGCCCGCGCGCGGGCATCCGTCATCCCCGCCGCGCCTCCTCGTCATCCCCGCCGCCTCCCCACGTCATCCCCGCTTAGGCGGGGATCCAGTACGATGGCCAGATCGCGACAGCGGAGCCGGGCTACTGGATTCCCGCCTATGCGGGAATGACTCGGGGATCTCTCAGAGCGGCTTGTAGATGGCCATGTAGGCCGCCAGGCCGCCCAGCACGGGTAGCAGGAGCAGGAGCGGCAGTGCGGTCCGGGGAAAGCGGTAGGGAAGGAACGCCGCTACGGCCAGCACTCCCCACACGACCGTCTTGACCCAGACCCATCCCGGCCAGCTCGTCCCCTGGACGATGCCCAGACGGGCCATCATCCCGAAACCGCCCAGCAAGACCAGGAATACCCCCAGCCCGTGGAGGCCGAAGATCACGCGCCGCATCCCCTTCGATCCACGGGTCCCGCCGCTGGCGGCGCTGGATGCGCTCAACGCCATGCCGCCCAGTGCCGACATCAGCAGAACCAGCCCGACGATGTGGACGAGATTGTAGAACTGGTGCGATAACATTGCCGTGGCTCCCGGGCTTCGAGACGTACGCGAGGTCTCGCCGAAGATAAACCTCGGCGGACCTCCGCAGAAGCCTCAGCCTATGAACCGCCCGGCGGTTTCCAGCAGCCGCTTCGTCTGATGGACGATCGCATCGCGCGTCTCTTCACTCAGCGTCCCGCCCCCGGCGGTCACGCTGACCCCGTACGGATTGCCGCCGCTCGCGAACACGGCGGGATCGGTGTACCCGGGCGTCACGATGATCGCGCCCCAGTGCATGAACGTGTAGTAGAGCGTCTGCAGTGTCGTCTCCTGCCCCCCGTGCGGATTCTGCGCGGAGGTCATCGCGGTCACCACCTTGTCGGCGAGCTTTCCCGCCTGCCATAGCGGACCCAGCGTGTCGATGTAGGAGCGCATCTGGCTCGCCGCGCCCCCGTACCGGGTCGGCGCACTGAAGAGGTAGGCATCCGCCCAATCAAGGTCCTCCGGCGCCGCGACCTGCACGTTCGTGGTCCGCTCGATCTGAGCGGACCAGGCCTCCTGCGCCTGGATCACCTCTTCCGGCGCCGTCTCTCGAACCTTTCGGAGACGGACCTCCGCACCCACTCCCCGCGCCGCCTCCGCGGCGGTCTCCGCCATCTGATGGTTGGTGCCATATGTGCTGTAATAGACTATCGCCAGTTTAACGTTGCTCATCGGTTCAGTTCCTCAGAAGTAAGAGAGTTGACCGTCGGTTCGCACCCGCGGGTTTCGATGCCTCGGTGCGACCGGCTGCTGCCGTCGGCCGGCGGCAGCCGGTGTCCCGCAAGGCGGGCGCCAGCAGGACGACGGGCCGACGGTCGCCCGGCACTGGACGGGGAGTCGTGCCGGCGCCGGCTGACGGCGAGAGATGGTAGATCGAGGCGCCGAAGATCCACGGGTCCGAAACATGCCCGGTAAGTTTGCAACCGATCCACGGATCGACGAATCCATTCACAGCCCCGCAGCGGGGCGGCTCAAGAGCGGGAGGTGACGATGCGAGAAGCCCAGATCGGCGACCGCGTGAAGGTTCACTTCACGGGGAAGCTCCGTGATGGAACGCTCGTGGACTCGTCGCGAGAGCGCGAGCCCCTCGAGTTCACGATTGGCGAGCGGGAAGTGATGCGAGGGTTGGAAGAGCTCGTCCGGGGAATGAAGTCAGGCGAGGTGCGCAGCGCTCGAATCCCGCCGGACCAGGCGCACGGAAAGCACCGCAACGACCTGCTGCTGGCGGTCGAGCGCGAGCGCTTTCCGTCTCATGTCGACCCCTACACGGGTCAGCAACTGAGGATGAAGCGGAACGAACTCCCGTTCAAGATCGTCACTGTCGTCGCGACGACCGGGGACATGGTCCTGCTGGACACGAACCACCCGCTGGCCGGGAAGGAACTTCTGATGGAGGTGGAACTGCTCGAGGTGCAGGAGGAGGCTTCGGAGGTTACGTGTTGAGGAGACGATCGGCCATCACCGATCGACCACGGGCCATCGACGAACACAGCGTCGGTGGCCCGTGGTCTTGAGGCCGATCATGGCGATTATCGAAGCACTTCTTCCGCGGCTTCCTCGGCACGCGGGGGTGCCGGCCTGCTGAGCGCCTGCCGACGCTGGGCGCGACCGAGCCAGATGCCGAGGCCGCCCCACACGAGGGCCATCGGCAGGGCCGCGGCGGTCAGCGCGACCAGGCCGAGTCCCAGACCGATCAGCAATCCCTCCGTCTGCGCTCCGATGACGTCGCCGCCGCGGTACACGAAGGTGTCGATGAACGCCTTCGATTTGTACTTGTCCTCACGGCTCACCACGGTGAACAGCGTCTCACGCGCGGGGCGGGTGATGGCGCGCTGAATGGCGCGGTAGGTCGCCTCGAAGATCACGAGAACGGCGAAGGAGGCGACCATCGCCAGACCGATGAAGCCCAGGGCGACCGTCACCGGCAGGAGGGCGAGGGCGAACGGCACGCCGATCCGCTTCATGATGTGCCCGGCGATCAGCGCCTGCATCACGAGCGTTGCGAGCTGGGTGTACAGATCGATCTGGGCGAACAGGGTCGTCTGCATGTCCATGTCATCGCCCATCGCCGCGACCATCTGCAGACGAGTGAAGTAGATGAACGTGCCCAGAATCGTGAGGATCAGTACGTAAGCAGAGATGCCCAGCAGGTATGGCGAGCGGAACACCGCGCGGAATCCTTCCCAGGCACTGCCCCCGATGACGGCTCGTTCGTCCACCGCCGGTGGGGCCTCCTCATCGTCGCTCGCCGCGACCTGCGGTCGTTCGGGCTGTAGCCGCGCCACGAGCCATGCCGCGCCGACGGCCAGCAGCAGGAAGGCGATCGCGACCAGGAGGAGATTGGGCGTTCCGAGCGGCTGGGCGAGGACGGTCGCGAGCCAGGGCCCGAAGATCGCCCCCAGCGTACCGCCCACGGCGATCACGCCGAAGAGCCGCTTGCTTTGCTCGAGCGAGAAGCGGTCTGCCATCAACCCCCAGAAGACCATCGTCACGAAGAGGTTGAAAACGCTGAACCAGACGTAGAAGACCATGCCCGAGGTCTCGCCGACCGCAGCGGGGGCGACCGTCAGGAGCCCGTAGAAGATGAGCAGGCTGGCGGCGAAAAAGACGTATGTAGCGGTGATGAAGTGGAGGCGCCGGTAGCGGCTCACGAGCAACCCGAAGACCGGGTTGACCAGGAGCGTGACCACCGCCGTGCCGATGAACAGCCAGCGGACGGTATCGATGCCCTGCTGAACGCCCAGCGTCTCCCGGACGGGGCGCAGCACCATCAGGGCTGTGAGAATGAAGAAGAAGAACATCGTCGCCGCTGCGAGCGGCGCGACTTCGTCCCGGCGGATATTGGCGAAGCGCTGAAGGAACGCGGTCATCGATCGCCCCCGCTCGGAGCCGGCCGCGGCAGCCGATCGCCGGCGCGGGGTATCGTCGGAAAACCGCAATCCGCATCGTGGGCGTTGCGGCGCGAGGTCGGCCGCTCAGAGTCGGACATCAGGCACCTCCGGTCATGAGACGTTATGGGGCTGCACCAGGCAGTGCCCGGCGTTCGGCGAGGCGGGGTCGCGGTTAGATCACTATACAAAGGCCCTCGGCGAAGCGTTAGTCGGCGGCGCCGAGAAGTGCCGCCCGGCTCGTCCGGAGCGCCCAACGGACGCCGAAATAGGCCATGACGCTGAGCAGCAGGACCGAGGCGCCGAGCAGCTTCGACTCCAGGATGAACCAACCGACCCCCATGAGAAGGCTGAAGATCGCCACGTTGCCGAACAGCCAACCGATGCCCAACCAGGCCGCTGCCTGCCGTTGCCCGTCTCGGGCGGCGGGACCCCACCATCCCGGGGGCTGCACCCGCTGGACGAACCGTTCGAGGCACTCGCGTGAGACGGGCGGCGTGATGAAGGTCGCGATGGCCGCGGAAGTCATCGACACGGCCACGATCGCTACCAACAGGTACTCGTCCCGCGCATCAGGGAAGGCCCAGTAGAGATAGAAGGCCGCGGCGGTGGCGACGCTCATGCCGACGATCTCCGTCCAGGCATTGATTCGCCACCACGCCCAGCGCAGCATCGCCGGCAGTCCGAGGCCGGCACCGAGGGCGATGAAGAACCGCCATGCCTGCTCGATGCTCGAGATCTGCGTCGCGACGAGAATCGCGAGCATCGCGAGGCCGACAACGGTCAGGCGGCTCACCAGGACCAGCTCTCGCTGCGTGGCCTCCGGACGCATGAACCTGCGATAGATATCGTTGACGAGGTAGCTCGCGCCCCAGTTGATGTGGGTGTCGACCGTGCTCATGAACGCCGCCAGCAGGCTGGCGAAGAGGAGGCCGAGAACGCCCGGCGGCAGGAGGTCCGCCATGAGGATTGGGTAGGCCATCTCGCGATCGGCCGCAACCATCAGCGCCGCCTCGCTCGTCCCTTCGCTGCCGACGGGGTAGAGCACCAGCGCGACCAGCGCGACCAGCACCCACGGCCACGTTCGGAGGCCGTAGTTGGCCGCCGCGAACCAGAGCCCGCCCTTCTCTGCGTCCTGATCGGTACGGGCGGTGAAGAGTCGCTGGGCGAGATAACCGCTGCCGTCGCTGTAGTACTGCGCCCACCATTGCACTCCGAGGTACACGGCCAGGAGCTGAATCGGCATCCAGGCGGCTTCGCCGGTGGGGAAGAAGGCGAGGATCTGGTCCGGGCTCTCGTAGCTCTCCGCCAGACCCGCCCGGAGCCCGCCGATTCCCCCCACCGCGTCGATCGCGAACCAGGCGAACAGCGTGCTCGCCACGATGGCGATCGTGAACTGCAGCAGGTCCGTCAGAATGACGCCCCGGATCCCCCCCAACGTCGAATAGAGCGTGACGAGGGCGAAGAGGGCGAGAATCGTCAGTGTATCGTTGATCGTCCCGAAAAGGAACCAGCTCGGCCATGCTGCCGACAACGCGTCGAATCGCGCCGCCCCCATCCACTGGTCCCAATGGACGAAGGGCGTCGAGATCTTGGTCATCGCGCGGATGACCCACCCCAGAACGATGCCGTTGATGAGGACGGCGAAGAAGATCGCCTTGAACGCGCGGAGGAACCGGGCCGGCGGCCCCTCGTATCGCAGCTCCAGGAATTCAGCATCGGTCAGGACGCGGGAGCGGCGCCACAGCGCGGCGAAGACGACCGCGACCGAGACGTGCGCGACGGCCCAGGACCACCAGAACCAGTTGCCGGCCACGCCGTACGAGGCGACGAGACCCGTGACCACGAGCGGCGTATCCGCGGCGAACGTGGTCGCGACCATGGAGGTTCCCAGCCACCACCACGGGAGCCCGCGACCCGCGACGAAGTACGATTCGATGGATCGCCCCGCCTTCCGCGACATCAGGAAGCCGGCGAGTAGGGCGATGCACAGGTAGCCGACGACGAGCGACCAGTCGAGGGGCGTCAGTACACCCACGCTAGCGAACCGCCGCCCGTGCGGCGTATTGCGGGAGGGAGTCCATGGAGGTGGTGAGGGGCGACTCGCACGTTCCCAAGATCATTCCGACGACCCGCTCGAGGCGCCGACGGTGGGTGGGAACTCGGATCGATCGCGTGCGGAAGGGGTCGATCATGGCAATCGGGGCTCCGGCTCTGATTTGCCAATGGCGGAACCCGGCCAACCTAGGCCGATCCCGATCCGCTCGCAAACAGCGGCGCCGACGGGCGGCGCGGCCGTTTGCCGAAACTCAGTGCTTGGCCGGCCCGGTGGCGCCGGTGAGCGCCTCGATCGCGCGAGGCGAGAAGATGTCGGGCACCGGAACCTTGACGGAGCCCTCCAGGCGCGACTCCTCGGCGAGAAACGCCAGCGCATGGCTCGGAAGTGAGCTCTCGAGCGAGGTGACGAGGCTCGCGTGCGCCCCCGTCGTCAGGTGCTCGCTCAACATTCGCAGCAGCCGGAGATCACCGCCGCCGTGGCTGTCGCTGACTCCCGGAAGCTCCAGCCGCTCGACCCGAAAGCTGTCCGGCTCGCCGGTGAAGTGTGAGATCGAGATCTCGCCCCGATAGAGGTTCCCCGTTAGCTCCGCATCATCGAAGAGGATGCGCAGGCTGCGCGTGTTCTCGGCCGTGAGGGCGTGCAGACCGAAAGTCCCGTGAATCCCCGAGGCGAAGCGGAGCAGTACGGTCTGATCGTCACAGACGTCATTCTCCGAATGCCAGACGCAGCGCCCGTACGGGCCGGTCTCGATCGCCTCGCGGCGGCGCTCCAGCGAATCCGGCGGACCAGCGACCACGTTGAAAGGCCACACGTCGCGATCCTTCAGGTAGAAACGGGTGGCACTGTAGAGACAGCGGTCCTGCAGCGGGCAGATGACGCAGCGGTCCGCCGCCCCCGGAGGTGCGTTCTCCTCCGTGAAGTAGTTGAGTCCGCCGTACGAAACCACCGACTCGACGCGGCGACCCACGAGCCAGTGGAGGATGTCCAGGTCGTGGGAGCTCTTCGTCAGGAGAATGGGTCCGCTGGTGGATTCGCGGTTCCAGTTGCCACGCACATAGCTGTGGGCGAAGTGCCAGTGCCCGATGTTCTCCTGCAGGTCGATCGCCCGGACCGCGCCCAGCTCCCCCGTCTCGATCACGCGCTTCACCTCACGGAAGAACGGAGAATACCGCAGAACGTGGGCGACGAAGATCTGATTCTTGTGGGTATGCTGAACGTCGATCAGCGCCAGGCAATCGGGTAGGTTGGTCGCGATCGGCTTCTCGAGGAGGATGTCGTATCCCTTCTCCGAGACTGCCCGGGCGTGCGCGTAGTGCGTGACGTCCGGAGTGCAGATGAAGACGATGTCCCCGAAACGAGGCACATCCAAGAACTCCTGGAGCGACTCGAAGGAATTCGTCTCCGGAACCTCGTAGCGATGGCGGAATGCTTCACGCCTTCCTTCGTGGGGCTCGACCACCCCCACGGTGACGAATCCCGTGTCTTCCCGGGAGATCAGGTCGGCGAATACGCGATTCCCGCGTGCACCCGCCCCCACGATCACGACCCGTATCAAATCCGACGACTCCCTCGTCCCCTTCAAGATTACCGTTCCTAGAATGTTTGCTCTGCGCTTCCCTCCCGCGATCCGGGAGGTGCTTTCCCGCGCAGTTCCATGCCATAGTCGTGCCGGTGGCGGCATGCCGCAACCGGGCGGGGCCGAGCGCGCCGCGGTTTGGCCGAATCCATGGTGCGCTGGCGCTCTACTCCATCAGTGTCATCGCGCTCCTGCCCTCGCGCTCGATCTGCTCCATCGTGCACGCCTGCGGCGGCTTGTCCGGTCGCCAGCGCAGGAAACGCGTGGCGTGGCGGAACCGCCCCGACGTGAAGTGATCGTACCTGACCTCCACGACGACGCTCGGCTCGACCCGCTCCCAATCCCCGGACCCCTCCTTCCGCCAGCGCGACTCGGTATTCGGGGCGCGCCCGGTGAAGCCCTTGCCGCCTCGAAGCGGTGGAAGTAGCTCGCTCGCCTCCTTGCGCGTAGCGGCCTTCAGCGAGGAGCAGAACCCGACATGGTTCAGCTTCCCGTCGGCGTCGAAGAGCCCCAGCAGCAGCGATCCCACGCGCTTGCCGTCCTTGGACCAGCGAAATCCGCCGATGACGCATTCCGCCGTGCGCAGCCGCTTGACCTTCACCATTCCCGTGCGCTTGCCGGCCTGGTACGGCAGATCGATTCGTTTCGCGATGATGCCATCCAGACCCTCGCGGCCGGAGCTGAGCCACCGCCGTGCCGCCTCGATGTCGGATGTGGACGGCGAGAGGTGGAACCCGCTGGCCCCGGCGAGATGTTCGGCCGCGAAGGTGTCGAGTGCCTGGCGACGCTTCGCGAGGGGTTCGTCCTTCAAGGATGTTCCGCCAGCGTCGGCCAACAGGTCGAAGGCGATGAACTCGGCGGGGCGCTCCGCGGCCAGCTTCTTCACGCGCGAGGCCGCGGGGTGGATGCGTAGCAGCAGATCGTCGAACGAGAGGGCGCCCTCGGCGGGGATGACGACCTCGCCGTCCAGCACGAACCGTTCGGCCGACAGGGCGAGTGCTGCCGATACGATGTCCGGGAAGTACCTCCCCAGCGGCTTCCCCGCCTTCGAGCGAAGTTGCACGTCTCCACCCTCGCGGAATATCAGGCATCGGAACCCGTCCCACTTCGGTTCGTACGCCCACTTCTCGCCCTCCGGGATCTCGTCCTCGAGCTTGGCCTCCATGGGCTCCAGGTCCAGCGGCACCGCCATTCCCATCGCTTCTCCCGATTCGAATTACAGATGGACCTCGAGGTCGAAGCGACCGCGCTGCCAGAGCACCTTGCGCCAGAGGTCGCCGCGCTCGCGAATCCGCTCCGGGACCGTCTCGATCGTGAAGGCCTCGGTCGCGACCTCGTTCTCCACCTCCGCCCATTCCACCGGTGTCGATACCGTCGCGCCCCGCCGGGGCCGCACCGAGTAGATGGAGGCGAGCGTACTCCCCCACGCGTTCTGATTGTAATCGACCAGCACGCGGCTCGGCGGCCGTTTTGCGATTCGGTACTCCGCCGTGATGAGCTCGGGGGCGCTGGCCTCCAACTCCTTCGCCAGGCGCTTCGCGAACCGCCAGACTCGCTTCTGCTTCGGGCCCCGCGCGATCGGCACGTAGACATGCATCCCCTTCGAGCCGCTCGTCTTCACGTAGCTGCGCGCTCCGATGCGCTCCAGCGCCTCGCGGACCAGCAGCGCTGCCTCACGCACCTGCCCGAAGCCGGCGGGCGCGACGGGATCCAGGTCGAAGTTCAAGACGTCCGGCCTGTCGACGTCATCGCACCGCGAATACCACGGATTGAGGTCGACGCAGCCGAGATTGATCAACCACAGGAGAGTCGCGCGATCCTCGACCACCGGGAAGTCGATGACGTTGCCGGAAGCATGCTCGATATGACACTTCCTCAGCCAGGCGGGTGACCCCGCGGGTGTTCGCTTGGCGAAGAAGTACTTGGACCCGATACCGTTCGGATACCGCTTCATCACCATCGCACGATCCGCCAGGTGCGGCACCAGGACGTCGGCGATCTCCGCGTAGTAGCTCAGCAGCCCGCGCTTCGTGATGCCCAGCTCGGGAAAGAACACCTTCGAGAGGCTGGTGAGGCGCACGTTCTTCCGCCCGACCCGAACCGTTGCCGTCTCCGCCCGTGCGGGGATCTCGATCGGCTTCTTACGCTTCGTCATCGCGCCTGCCCGCGGCCCGACGCGAGACTCCGCACGGCGCCGAGCGCCTCGATGTACGGTAGCTCGACGCCCGACTCCGCAGCTCTCAGGAGCATGGCGCCCCGCTGCATGTCTCCCATCCCGACAAAGGGCGCTGGAAAGCAGAGGCGCTCGCCGAAGACTTCCAGCAGCAGATCGACGTACTTCGTGGTCGCGATGCTTCCGAGGAGGACCACACGGGCTCGCTCCGGCAGCCGTGCCGCGAGCGCTTCGCAGTCCGCGGCGAGCGGGATCCTGTACCGCGGGTCGGCTAGGTCGATCGGAACCGCCGCGAATTCATCCAGCGCGCCCGCGCCGATCGGGGCATCCGGGGCGACCAGACCGCTCGCGGTCGCGATGACCAGAGCTCCCGGGGTTCCTGCCGGGGCATGGGCGAACCGGCGGGCATAGGTCAGCTTCCCGCGGAAGTAGAGACCGCTTACGAAGGAGAACACCTCCCCGAGGGTCGCATGACCGGCCCGGAGACGCACCGCCAGGTCGAATTCGGCTTCCGGGCGACGCAGCGTCGCCGCCCGTCTGCCGGCGGCGTGAGCCGGGGAGAGAAGGAAGATTCGCGGGAGTGCCATAGCCCCGCCGCGGGCGCAAGATCCCGGCCGGGCGGCCCGAGGCTCTCCGGCAAGCAAATTGCTACTCCCCTCCCGCACAGTCCAACACCTTACGAGGTCTCTCATCCCGCGCAACCGCCGGAAGATACGTCATGATCTCAAAGCAAGATCTCGAGCGAATCCTCGCCCGTGAGACGAACGGCAAGCAGATTTTCTCCCTCTTCCTCGACCTGTCCGTCAACTCCGACAACAAGCGAACTCACCACGTGTTCCTCAACCAGCAGCGCGCGCAGTTCGAGGAGCTCGATAGTGAGCGCTGGCATCACCCGCGAGAGGCCGTCGGCCGCGCCTTTCAGCAGGTCGAGGAGTGGCTCGATGGCGACTTCAGCGAGGAGAACCGCGGCGTGGTCATCTACGCTGAGCTCGATGGCGATTGGTTCGAGGCACTGCAGTTCCCCGTGCCGGTCTCGAATCGGCTCGTGATCGCCGATCGCCCGGCCGTCGGGCCGCTGGCACAGGTGCTCGAGAGCTATCATCATCACGGAGTCGTGCTCCTCGACCGCGAGCGGGTGCGGATCCTCAGCGTCTTTCTCGGCACTTTGCTCGACGAGATCGAAGTCCACGGCGAGCCCTTCCCAACCCCCCACGACGTCCAGGCCGGCGGATACTCGCAGATGCGATATCAGCGGCGGAAACGGGAAGAGATGCGCCACTTCTTCCGGGAGTTCGCCAAGGAAGTCGAGGAGTTCGTCCGCCGCTACGGGCCGGATGACCTCATCATCCTGGGAACCGATGAGAATGTCGGGAAGTTCAGGGAGTTTCTTTCCGATCCGGTCGAACGTATGATCGTATTCACGGGCGGCGTCCGCGTCGACGAACCCACCAGCGAGATCCTGGACCGCATCGAGCCCCACATCAAGGCGGATCGCGAACGAGAAAGCCAGGAGCTCCTGTCGCGCCTCCGCGAGCGCGTCCCCCAGGACTACCTTGCCACCGCCGGCTTTCAGGGTACCTTGGTGGCGCTTCAGGAAGGTAAGGTCGATACTCTGATTATCGCCCGGGACCACCAGCGAGAAGGCGTTCGGTGCACGCGCTGTGGTTTCGTTTTCGCTCAGCAGCTGCAAAGTTGCCCCTACGACGGCTCGCCGACCACCGATGGCGTCGACGTCGTCGAAGAGGTGATCCGGATGGCGGAGGAGCAGGGTGCGGATGTCGAGTTCGTTCCACCGGCAGAGGTGGACGACATCGCCGGTGTCGGTGCCCTGCTGCGCTTCTGACGAGCGTCGCCTCCGTTGCTCGCCTGGGCGCTTCAGCCATCAGAGGTTGCACCTATGACCATGGAACGCGCAGGCGTGATGCAAGATGAACAGGCCACGAAGCACCGGTCGAACCGACAGCGCGGCGGTCAGCGCGCTCGCTTCGAGTCGATTCGTGTGATCACCCCCGAACCCGGACGGGTATCGGCCGAGGTGGTGCTCGAGTGGAATCGCGAGCGCTTTACGGGGAAGGGGGAAGGGGAGACCAGCGTGGTGGGCTCGCTGCGGGCGAGTGCCTCCGCGGCAATGAGCGCGCTGGAGCTGGCACTCGGCGGCGAGGGGGACTTCAGCCTGGTCGGCGTGAAGGAGTTGCACGTGTTCGATCACGACCTGGTCGCCGTGCTCCTGCTGTCGCAGCGGCTACCCGAACGCCGCCTGATCGGAATTTCGGTGATCGGCGACGACCGGCACCGTGCGGCGGCGCTGGCGGTGCTGAACGCGACGAATCGAGCCGTCGGGACGCTGTCCGGGGCGTTCGAGGACCAGCGCGTGTCTACCGATTCAGAATGATGAGTGGACTGTCTCCCCGCACACTGACCTCCGAGCGGGTCATGGATCATTCGCCTGGCGGGCGCGTCGGGGTCATGACGGCGTTTGCATAGCCATTGGACGGGTCGATGCCCTGGCTGAGCAAGCGGTTGACCGTGGTCGGGCCGCGGTTGTAGGCGAGCAGGGCGAGCCTCAGGTCCCCTTCATAATAGGTCAGGAGCGAGCGGAAGAACCGGAAACCGAGCCGGAGGTTCGTCTCGCGCTCGAAGATCTGCTGTCTCGTGATGCCTGGCGAGAGGATCTGCGCCGTGGCTGGCATCAACTGCGTGAGCCCGAGAGCGCCGACGGGGCTGACTGCGCGGGGGTTGAAGCGGCTCTCGACGCGAACGAGCTCGAAGGCGATGTCGGGATCGACATCCTCGGCCAGAGCGATATCGTCGATCTCGAGCGCCAGGTCGGCGCCGATCCCGTAACGCGTGGACAGCTCGTAGGCGCGCTCCAGCCGCTCGATTCGAGCTTGCTTCAGGTCGATCTCCCCGCTCTGGGCCTCCAGCTGCGAGCTGAGCGAGCCGAGGCGCTCTCGGGTCTCGACACGCGCGAGGAAGCCGGCGTCGGTATCCACCGAACGCGCGCCGATCTCGAAGGCGGCCGCAAACGTGACCACGATCAGCGCTCCGAGCCGCAGGAGCGGGACGAACTCGTTCCGTGGCCGCTTTCTGGCCGCGACGTCGGCTTGCAGCTTGAGTAGAAGAGCCTCCATGTAGCCTCCTGATCGGCTCGGCCTCGGCTCTTCCGTAACCGGTATGCCCTGGTTCATTCGGTCTCTCCTTTGGCGGTCCACGTCCCGCTGCGCCCCCCTTCCTTCCGCAGCAGTCGCACGCCTTCGATACGCATCCCGCGATCCATCGACTTGCACATGTCATAGACCGTCAGGAGCGCGACCGACACGGCGGTGAGCGCTTCCATCTCCACACCCGTACGATCGATCACCTCGGCGGTAGCGACCGCACGCACTCCTGGAAGCCCCGAATCCACCTCGAGGCGCACCTCCACTGAGGACAACGGAATCGGATGGCACAGAGGGATGAGATCAGACGTACGCTTGGCTCCCGCGATACCCGCGACTTCGGAGATCAGCAGCACGTTTCCCTTCCGTGCGGTGCCCTGCTCGATCGCAACGGCGGTCGAACGGTCCATCAATATAATCCCTTCGGCAACCGCGCGTCGGTGTGTTGGGGTCTTGGCACCGACGTCGACCATCCGTGGCCGCCCCTGGGCATCGAGATGAGTGAACTCACCGCTGCTCATGTTCGGGCTCCCGCCGACGATGAACCGGTGGACTCCAGATCCTTCTGCAATCTCTGTAGGAGGTCAGTTAAAATAAGCTGCGGGTTCACGTTACCCGATGCGAGGTCGCGCGCTTTCGCCACCCGCTCGATGCCGGCCATGATCCCGGCCGGATCCATGTTGCGCTGCCCGACCGCCCTGGTGAGTATCGGCAGGGAAGCCGGGTCGATTACCCGATCATGCGCGCCGCTGGCGACCGCGAGGAGGTCTCGGAGCCACTCTGAGAGCGAATCCAGCTCGCCCACCAGGTCGCTGCGAGCGCCCGTCGGCCGGCGGTCGTGGGCGAGACCGAGTCGAGCCAGCGGGCCGGAGGTGAGCGCAGCGAGCAGCAGTTCACGGCCGACGCTCCGCTCGTCGCTCTCGCCATCCCCTTCGGCGCGGGCCAGGTGGATCGCGCGGCGCGCCGAGCCGCGGGCACGCCGCGCGATTGGGAGCGCCTCGTCGGCGGGAACGAGCCCTCCATCGACCAGCAGCCGGCGGAGCGAGACTTCAGAAAGTAGCCCGACCCGGACGGCGAGCACGCGCGATCGGATCGTCGGTAGCAGCGCGCCGGGGTGCGACGAAGTCAGGATCAGTGTCGTTGAGGGTGGCGGTTCCTCGAGGAGCTTCAGAAACGCGTTTGCCGCTTCCGGACTCGATTCCTGGGGCACCATCAGTTCGGCGTCGCCGATCACGAAGACCTTGCGGCGTCCGACCGCCGGCCGCACCGACGCCACGTGGTGCATGCTGCGCACAGCCGCGAGGAAGTGCGCCGGGGCCTTCTCGAACTCCGGCTGATGGAACGGGTCGTCGCGCCAGCGTTGAAGCTCCTCCGCCCGCTGCTCCTCCAGCCGCGAACGGAGTTTGTCGGGCGACGAGGCGCCGTCCGGCCGGGGCAGCGGGAAGAACCAGTGGACGTCCGGATGCTCGAGCCGGCCGACGAGCCGGCAGGCGGCGCAGGCACCGCAAGGTTCGGAGGCTTCCGCATCGCAGACGAGGAGCTGTGCGAGCCAGAGCCCGAGGCGCTCCTTGCCGACTCCAGGCGGACCGTGCAGGAGGATCGACTGGGGGAGCGCCCCGGCGCGCAGTGCGCGAGCCAGAAGCTCACGAATCTCCGAATGACCTTGAAGAGATGCAAGCGACACGTTCACCTCCGCTGGAGCCACGCAATGGGATCCACCGCCTGACCGCCAGGCGCGCGAATCTGAAATTCGATGTGCGGTCCTTCCGACGTGCTCTCGCCGCCGACGCTGCCCAGAACCTGACCACGTCCGACGCTCTCGCCCTCCCTGACGCCGATGTCGCGCAGATACAGGTACAGTGTATAGAAGCCGCCGCCGTGGCTGAGCACGACAGTGGGCCCGTACCCCTCGAAGGGTCCGGCGAGAACGACTGTTCCCCCTTCGACAGACCGCACGGCCGCACCCGCCGGTGCCCCGATGCCGACGCCGTTCCAGCGAACGACGGTGCCGTTCGGCTGCGGCGCTCGACCGAATCGGTAGACGACCGGCCCCTCGACCGGCCAGGCGAGCGAACCCATGCTGGACGAGGTGATCGTCGCGGCGGCAGGGGCGGCACCGGGATCCACCGTGGTTGCCGCACCCGCGGCCGCGGCTTCGGCGGCGCGGCGGCGGCTCTCCAGCGTCGCCAGCAGCTCACCCAGCCGCGCCTCGTCCCGCTCGAGCTGCTCGATCCGCTCCGCCGTCGTCCGTTCGCGAGACTGGACATTCGTCAACGCGAGGCTCTGCTGGTCCTGGAGCGACGAGAGCTGGCCGAATTCCAGAGAACGCTCCCGCCGCACCGTCTCCAATTGTGTGAGGTTGGTGCGCAGGGCGCGCTCGCGTCCCACGAGCTGGCTCTCCAGGCGGGCGACCTCCTCGGCCAGTTGGCGATCGTGATGCGCAACCAGGTAGAGGTACTTGTAGCGGTTGATCAGATCCGAAAAGCTCTCGGCCGTCAGCAGCACTTCGAGCGTCTGCAAGGAGCCCCGCTTGTAGATGTCGCGCAGCCGGCGATGCAGCACCGCTCTGCGCTCCGCGAGCTGATCGCGCGTGATCAGAAGCTGCGTGGTATTGGCGGTGATCTGTTCCTCCCGTTGCGCGATCTGGAAGTCGAGCTCCTCCAGGAGCTCGGACGACGCTTCCGTCTGGCGGCCGATGTTGGTCACCTCGCTCGAGAGATCGCTGACGCGTGCGCGAATGCGGGTCATCTCCGCCCGCAGCTCGGCGCGCTCCCGACGGATCTGCTCCAGGCGCTGCTGGCTTTCGGAGATCTCCTGTTCAGTCGGTAGCGGCTCCCCGGGAACCTGCGCGAGGGCCTGGGATGCGAGCAGTGTCAGCGCCAGACCCGCGCACAGCGGCCCCAGGGCCAGGCTTCTCACCCGGCGGTCCGGCTCCGGCGCACCCCGGATTCCCTCGGACAGGGGCCGTGGCGCACCACGATGTCGCCGGGTCCTCATACCGCCCGCAGGTGGCGTCGAACGGCGAGTGCGCTGGCGAGTAAGCCGTACGCCGCGCCGACCACGACCGCCCCGGACAACCATGCGGCCGGTAGCCACGCCAGCTCGAGGAGGGTGGCGCTCACGAACTGATGCGCGAGGTAGGTGAGGAATATCGCCATCAGACCGCCGGTCAGACCCGCGAGCAGCCCCTCCACCAGGAACGGCCGGCGAATGAAGCCGTCCGTCGCCCCAACGAGCCGCATGATCTCGATCTCCTCGCGCCGCGCGAACACCGCGATGCGCACGGCCGTGGCGATGATGATTCCGGCCACAGCGCCGAAAGCACCCCCGATCATCAGCGTGGCGCCCGCGGCGACCCGCTGGAGAGCGACGATCCTGGCGACCCAATCACGTCCGTAGTCCGCCTCCTCGACGAAGGGGTACGTCAGAACCTGCCGGGCCACCGACTCGACCGCCTCCGAGCCGCGGTACCCCGGCTGGAGCCGGATCTCCAACGAGGCGGGTAGCGGATTGACGTCGAGGCCGGAGAAGACCTCCCGAAACTCCGGCAGCTCCTGCACCGCTGCGGCGAGCGCCTCCGTCTTGGAGACGTAGCGTACCTCGAGGATGTCGGGGAGTACCCGCAGCTCCGCCTCGGCCGCGCGGGCCTGCTCGACGCTCGTGCCCTCACGAAGATAAGCGACGATCTCGACTCGCTCCTCGATCGCTCGAAGCGCCGTCTGAATGTTGTGTGCAGTGAGCGCGAACAGCCCGACCACGAAGAGGCTGAGGCTCACGGCCACCACCGAGATCAGCACGAGGACGGGCGCGCGGCGGAATGCCGCGAGCGCTTCCCGGATTGCGTGCGGCATCACCGGGCTTCCACGTTCGGAGCGTTCAACCCACCTCTTCCGTTGAGGCGGCGGCGGAGTCGAAGACGATCTCTCCGCCGGCGAGCTCGATCACACGATAGCCGGGGTGTTTCCGGACCAGTTCGAGGTCGTGTGTAGCCATCAGCACCGTCATTCCATTGCCGTTGATGTCGCGGAACAGATCGAAAATGCCCTTCCCGGCCCATTCGTCGAGGTTCCCCGTCGGCTCGTCGGCGAGGAGAACGAGCGGATCGTTGGCGAGTGCGCGGGCGATCGCGACCCGCTGTCGCTCGCCCCCGGACAGTTCGTCCGGCATCGCCTGCGCGCGCGCGGCGAGTCCCACCTGGGCGAGTAAGCGGGCGACGCGCGGGCGAATGGCGGCCGGCCTCGCACCGGTGACCTCCAGAGCGAAGGCGATGTTCTCCTCCGCCGTCCGATCCGAAAGGAGGCGGAAATCCTGGAACACTACGCCCATCTTGCGGCGCAGCTTCGGGATGTCGCCGCGTCGCAGCCGGGCCGACGAGATTCCGGATACCCGCACCTCCCCGGAGGTCGGCGGCTCAGCCATCTGGATCAGCCGCAGAATGGTCGACTTGCCAGCCCCTGAGTGGCCGGTGAGGAAGGCGAACTCCGCCTTCTTCACATGCAGATCCACATTCCGAATGGCGTACCCGGTCCGCGGGTAGTCCCTGGAAACGGAGGTGAGCTTGATCACGAGCTTGTGGAGGAGGTGCCAGGGCCGGCGATGTCCAACAGGGAGGGAAAGTTACGGCTCGTTCGACGCGGTGTCAAAGCGGCCGGCGAGCCGCAGCGCAAGGCGAATTGCCTCGATCATCGAGGACGCATTCGCTACGCCTCTACCCGCGATGTCCAGGGCCGTTCCGTGGTCCGGGCTCGTGCGGGGGAAGGGGAGTCCCAGGGTCACATTGACTCCGCTTCCGAACGACACCGTCTTGAACGGTGCCATACCCACGTCATGATAGGGCGCGATGACGGCGTCGAATTCGCCCGCGATCGCTCGACCGAAGACGGTGTCGGCGGGCACCGGACCCGCGACATGCAGTCCCAGGGTTCGCAAGCGCTCGAGGGCGGGCCCGTAGAGCCGCGCTTCCTCGTCGCCGAAGAGGCCGTCGTCGGAGGCGTGGGGATTGAATGCGCATAACCCCAGGCGGGGCTCGGCGATTCCCCACCACCGCGAGAGCGCGTGGTGGGTGAGCGTCGCCTGCGCCACGAGCAGGGCGCTCGTCAGAGTGCGGGGCACGTCGCGCAGCGGCAGGTGGGTGGTTGCGAGTACGACCCGGAGAGGGCCGCCGAGCTTGGTCGCTTCGGCGGCCATCATCATCGCGACCGAGGGGGCACCGGTGAGGTCCCGGAGGAACTCGGTATGCCCCGGGTAGCGCCAGCCGCCGGCGTGGAACGCGGCCTTGTCGATGGGTGCTGTGACCAGGGCGGCGATCTCACGACGTAGCGCGAGCTCGGTCCCGCGCTCGATGGCGATTCCCGCGAGGCGTCCGGCCGCCTCCGGACCATCGCCGTCACGCCATGTGCCCGTGCTCTCCCCAGGTGGCCCGGCCGATGTGCCATCGGGCCCGATCAGGACGAAGTGAGCGCGCTCACGCAGTGCGTCACTGTCGAGAGCAGCCGCGACGATCTCCGGCCCGATCCCGCGAGGGTCCCCGAGCGTCACGCCAATCCGTACTCGTCCCTCCGCGGCTCCGCTCACTTCGGCTCGATCCGCTCGTCACGGACCACCTCGTAGAGGTCACGCGCTGCCTTCTTCGACATCGACTTTTGTGGAAGGGCCAGGATGGTGACCTCGAAGATGCGGCTGCTGAAGCGCAGCGTAACCACGTCGCCGGCGCCCACCGTCTGACTCGCCTTGGCCGGCCGGCCGCCTACGAGCACCGCCCCGGCCTCACATGCGTTCTTCGCTTCGCTGCGACTTCGTGTGAGACAGAGGCGGTTGAGCGTCACATCGAGCCGCTCGCGCTGATCACTCAAATCAGTACGTTCACGTAAATCTGCTGGCGGAGCTCCTCCAGTAGCTGCTCGCGCATCTTCTGCTCCTGAAGATTCTGCCGGATCAGGTCCCGCACGTCATCGAGCGTGTACTGACCCGCGGAGGTCCGCTCCGTCAGGCGAATCACGGCCCAACGGTTGCCCCGGGGGTCGGGAAGCTCGATAGGCCCGACGAGCTCACCCTCGGCCGCCTCTGCCAGACTCCCGGCGTAACCCGGGGGTAGCCCGTCCAGTGCGGTGCGGGACACCGTCCGCATGTCGTCCGTGTCGTTGTAGCGGGCCGCCAGCTCGGTTAGGGAGGCCCCCTCCTGAACGGCCTGGACCACGGAGTCCGCCCGCTCACGCGCGATCTGAATGTCGCGCTCCGTGACCTCCGCCCGGATGAGGATGTGCCGGGCCTGGCGCTCCGCGCCACGGGCGCGCTCCACGCGGATGATGTGGAAACCGAAATCCGTCTCCACCAGACCGCTCGTCTGACCGGGTCGGAGGCTGAACGCCACCTGCTCGAATTCGGCCACCATTCGGCCCGGGCGGAACCAGCCGAGATCACCGCCGTGTTCGGCCGTTCCCTCGTCATTGGAGAACCGCCGGGCAAGGACCTCGAAATCAGCGCCGCCCGCGAGCTCCTGGAGCACCTCCTCGCCGGTCGCGATCGCCGCCGCGCGCGCCTCCTCAGAAGGCTTCGGCGCGATGACCACCTGCTCGAACGAGACCGTCGCCGGGCGCTCGCCGAGACTCTCGCGGCGCTCCTCGAAGAACGCCTCGATCTCGTCTTCGTCGATCAGGGGTCGCGTACGGTTAGCGAGCCGCATTCGCAGGAACTCCTGGCTCATCTGCTGATCCCGCCCCTGTTCGATGAGAGTCTGGCGGTACCGGCTACGTGTCAGGCCGGATTCGGCGAGCGCTGTTTCGAACGCCACCGCCGATCCGAAGCGATCCTGCACCTCCTGTAGCTGCTGGTCGACCTGCTGGATCACCGCATCGTCCGGGACGGACAGCTCGGCATCCCGCGCCGCTTCGATCAGAATCAGTTCGTCGACGCGGGCTTGCATCACTTCCTGCGCCACCTGCTCGCGCGCGATTGGGTCGTCCGGCAGCTGCCCGGAAGCCTGCATCTGGTTCAGCTGCGCCTGCACGTCCGACTGTAGAAGCGTGGTGTCACCCACCACTGCGACCACCCGGTCCACAAGCTCGAGACCACCATTGGAAGCGAGCGGCTCGACCTGCGCGTTCAGCGGCGCGGCGAGGGCGAGCAGGGCTACGAATATTGGAATCGTCCGCATTGTTCCTGAAGGTGTTGAGTACCTGACTTCACGAGCTCGTCCTTCGCGCGGGCCCGAGTTCACCGGCTACCGCCGCCCTAATCCGTCGTCGTCCGCCTGTTTGTCATCCAGCGCCTGTTTGTCATCCCCGCGCCTGTTTGTCATCCCCGCGCCTGTTTGTCATCCCCGCGCAGGCGGGGATCCAGTAGCATGGCGACCACGAACGCACAGGCGAGACCCTACTGGATCCC
>JBBDRL010000025.1:0-10503 GCA_040905505.1 Gemmatimonadota bacterium
CAAACCCGCCACCCCCCGTGACGAGAACCTTCACCGGCGGTTTCTGACCCGAGCGGACTGCGTCATCCCTATCTGCACCTCGGTTCGCTGTTCATCACACCCCCTCCCCGCATCCGTCGTCTCCGTCACTTCTCCGGCCCCGCCGTCACCCCCCCGCTTCCGTCATTCCCGCGAAGCGGGAATCCAGTACACTCTCCCGAATCACGGCAGGGTCACCATCCCACTGGATCCCCGCATTCGCGGGGAAGACGACCGCCGGCCGTGCCGCACACGCCCCTCCGCCACCCATCACCTCCGCCACCCATCACCTCCGCCACCCGTCCTCACGCGTCCCCTCCGTCCCCTCCGCGCCCTCCGCGCCCTCCGCGCCCTCTGCGGTAAACCGTTCCCGCACCCAGTCACCCACCAGCGTCACCTCCCGACACTCACCCCGCCCCGCTATACGCCTCCATGTGCCGCACCCGCTTCAACCGATCGACATCCGCATCCACCATCATCCGGATCAGCGCATCGAACCCCACCTCCGGCCGCCACGCCAGATCCTTCGCAGCCTTCCCCGAATCCCCGATCAACAGATCCACCTCCGCCGGCCTCATGAACCGCGGATCCTGCACCACGTAATCCCGCCACTCGAGCCCGACGTGCGAGAAGGCGACTTCCACGAGTTCCTCCACGCTGTGGGTCTCCCCCGTCGAGATCACATAGTCGTCCGGCTCGTCCCGCTGCAGCATCAGCCACATCGCGCGAACGTAATCACCGGCGTATCCCCAGTCCCGCTTCGCGTCCAGATTCCCCAGCCGCAGCTCATCGGCCAGTCCCAACTTGATCCGCGCCGCCGCGTCGGTCACCTTCCGCGTGACGAACTCCATCCCTCGCCGCGGCGACTCGTGGTTGAAGAGGATCCCGCTCACCGCGAAAAGATCGTAGCTCTCGCGGTAATTCACCGTGATCCAGTGCCCGTAGACCTTCGCCACTCCGTACGGCGACCGCGGATAGAACGGCGTGTCCTCGCGCTGCGGAACCGCCTGGACCTTCCCGAACATCTCACTCGAGGACGCCTGATAGAAACGGATCCTGGGATCGAACGCCCGGACCGCATCGAGCAGGCGCGTCACGCCCAGGGCCGTGACTTCACCGGTAAGGATCGGCTGCGGCCACGATGTCTGCACGAACGACTGCGCCGCCAGATTGTAGACCTCGTCCGGCTCACACGCCTGCAGCGCGGCGAAAAGCGAGTTCTGATCGGTCAGGTCGCCGGAGATCAGCTCCAGCCGGTCCTGGATGTGTGCGATCCGCTCGAAATTCAGCGTCGAGCTCCGCCGCACCAGTCCGGCCACACGGTACCCCTTCTCCAGCAGGAGCTCCGCCAGGTAGCTCCCGTCCTGGCCCGTGATCCCTGTGATCAACGCTGTCTTCATGCGGCCGCTTCTCCCTGCAAAACCACGCGTTTATCGGCATTCTCTAGGAACGGTCCAACGTACGAGCGGCTATCCACAGTGTCAACGCGCCGCCGGCCGACCGGCCGCCCAGCCGCACGCGCGGACGCGCGGCACTTTCGACTTGACCTGGGTCGTCCGCTGCCGCTAAATTGAGAGATTGCTCTCTTCGACTCAGGATAGGAACGAAATCATGGCCGCTGTGTGCGCCGTTTGCGGGAAAGGGCCCCGCGTAGGAAACAACGTCAGCCACGCCAACAATCGCACCCGGCGTCGCTGGCTCCCGAATCTCCAGTCCGCCCGCATCGTGACCGAGAACGGCACGCGCAAGCGCGTGCGGGTCTGCACCTCCTGCATCTCGGCGGGGAAGATCCGGAAGGCCGGCTGACCGTCGGCTACCTTTCCGGTTCAGATTCCCAGGGTGGCCCGGATCACTCGATCCGTCCTCTCCGCCGCCCGATCCCAGTTGAACCCTTCGGCGTGCCTCCTGGCATGCTCACGTCGTTCCCGAGACGGGGGCTCCGAAGCAACCGCTCGCATTTCACGCGCGAGCGCCGCTGCGTCATGAGGATCGAAGTACCGAACCGCGTCCCCACAGACCTCCGGCATTGAAGCGGCGTCCGCCACGATCGTCGGGCATCCGGCGGCCATCGCCTCGAGGGGGGGAAGACCGAACCCTTCGTACAGCGACGGAAAGACGAGCGCCGTAGCGCCAGCCACGAGGCTTTGCAGCTCCTCGTCCTCCAGCACTCCGGTGAACCGAACCCGGTCGGCCATGCTCGCGGCCAGTGCGGTCGCTTCCGGATCTCCGACGATCAGTCCATCCCTCCGCCCCACCAGCAGCAGATCTTCGTCGAGCTCATCCTCGACCTGCGCAAAGGCCTCCAGAAGCGTTCGCAGGTTCTTGTGCGGCTTGATGTTCCCCACGTGGATGAAATACGGCCGATCAGGGCTCGGTCGCTCCCTGGCGGCGGCCGCTGACCACGACGCGTCCACACCGATGTGAATCACCTCCGGCTGGGCGCGAGGCGTACCCACGAGTCTGAGGAACTCGCGCCGTGTGAACTCCGAGTCCATGATGATTGCGTCGGCACGCCGCCGCACCATCTGAAACATCGTCCGCGCATAGAGGCGCGCGGCGGGGCCGGGGAGCATCCGCGAGAGTGCGAGGTGGCAGACGTCGTGGACGGTGACGAGAAGGGGGCCGCGCCGCAGGAGCGGGATCACGTAGTGCGGAGACCAGAAGAGGTCGGTTCCTCGCGGCGTGGCGGCGCTCAGCGCGAACTGCTCGCGGATGGAATACAGCGGCGCGTCGCATTCCACGATCCGGACGTTCGCCATCTTTTCCCATCCGCGATCCCGCACCAACTCCGGGCGAGCGAGCAGTACGAAGTCGATATCCGGGCCGCGTAACGCAAGGCGAGGAAGCAGCTGCTTCAGGTAGGTGCCGACCCCGGACGCATCGATCATTCGCGCGTCGACCGCCACCGTCGGGGTGCTGCCCATCGTCACTTCGCTACCCCTCCCGCACCAGACAGCGGGCGCTCGAGTATCTCATGTCGCAACCATTTAGACCCTCCGGGGGACTCGGTCAAGCGAGCACCGGCCTCACGTGCGGTGACGCTTTCCTGCTCGCGTTGGACTCGGTGCATGGCCCCGCTTGCCACGCCTGTCATATTGTGAATGTGCCCGCCCCGTCCGCCTTCGCAGCCTTGAGAGTCTTTCGCCCGCATTCCATTCCAGTGAGACGCTGGTACATTGACGCGGCCATTCTCCGCCTGGGCAGGCGCGACTCGTCAACGCCGGTGCCGGCCAGCCAGTGAACTGAGACAGCCAGGATCGATGCAATACCGCGTGATCATCATCGGCGGCGGGCTGGTGGGGCTCGCGACCGCCTACCGCTACCTGCAGCGCCACCCCGGCTCTGACGTGCTCGTCGTCGAGAAGGAGGACGCCGTCGGCCTCCACCAGAGCGGCCGCAACAGCGGCGTCCTGCACGCGGGGCTCCACTACCGCCCCGGCTCGCTGAAGGCGCGTCTCGCCGTCTCGGGGATCCGGCAGATGACGGCCTTCTGCGAAGAACACGGCATCGCTCACGAGATCTGCGGCAAGCTGGTCGTCGCGACCACGGCTGCCGAGATTCCGCGACTGCAGGAGCTTGAGCGACGCGGCGGCGAGAATGGACTGCGCGGGCTGCGCTCGCTCGGACCCGAGGAGGCTGCCGAGATCGAGCCGAACGTCGACTGCCTGGCCGCTCTTCATGTGCCGGAGGAAGGGATCGTCGATTTCCGGGCAGTCTGCCGGGCTCTCGCGTCCGAGATCCAGCGCTTGGGCGGCGAAGTCCGAACCGGCACGCGCGTCGTGGACATTCGCCGCAGCGGTAGCGCCTGGACCGTCGCGTGCGACACGGATGATCTCGAGGCGCGTACGATCGTCAACTGCGCCGGGCTCCATGCGGACCGGATCGCGCGGCTCGCCGGCGAACGGCCGCGCATGCGCATCATTCCGTTCCGTGGGGAATACTACCAGCTCCGTCCCGAACGTCGCCACCTCGTGCGCCACCTCGTCTACCCGGTTCCGGATCCCGCCTTTCCGTTCCTCGGCGTACACCTCACGCGGGGCGTCTCTGGAGCCGTCGAGGCAGGGCCCAACGCCGTGCTCGCAATGGCGCGGGAAGGCTATGATTGGCGGACTGTGGTTCCACGCGACCTGCTCGAGAGCATCACGTCCATCGGCCTGATCCGATTCCTCCTGCGCTACCCACGCGCCAGCATCGAAGAGGTGCGGCGTTCCTTTTCCAAGTCACGCTTCCTCGCGGCCCTGCAGCGCCTCGTACCCGCGATCGAGCTGGACGACCTGGTCCGAGATCACGAGCACCTTTCGGGCGTCCGGGCGCAGGCCGTCCTGCCCACGGGCGAGCTCGTGCAGGATTTCCACCTGCTCCGAACCCCGGGCGCGGTCCACGTCCTCAATGCACCGAGCCCCGCCGCGACCGCGGCTCTCTCGATCGGGGAGGAGATAGGGCGGGAACTGGAGTTAACAGTTAACAGTTAGGAGTTAAGAGTTCCCGACTGACGGGCGAAATTTCGGCTTCCGGCCACCCGCGGCCGTCGTTCCTGTTGACTCTCAACAGTTAACTCTTAACTCGCGAATAACTCTTAACTCACGAAAAGAGCCGCCCGGTCTCCCAGGCGGCTCCCTCGAACAAAACTCTCCAACCTACACAATCCCGACCCTTACTGCTCCACCCCCGTCACTCGCAGATAATGCGTCGCGAATGACGCCTCGTCCCGCGCCTGCTCGCGGATGGCCTGCGTCTGGACCCACTGGTCGAGCTCGGCGTCCGTCACCTCCTCGACCGTCCCTTCGAAGGTCGCCGTCGCGTCGGCGTTCAGCCACGATGGGTCACCCGTCTCGGGTGCGAGGATCATCAGGAACGGGTTCGCGCCAGGGACGTCGGCCCAGAACCCGCGATTGCCCAGCACCGCGGCCACGTCGACGCTGTCGACGCGGATCTCACGCCCGGCGAACGCATCGGGCGTAGCGCCGACCGCCGACAGCTCGACCGCCTCGACGGTGCTCGCTTCTTCCTCGACCTCCGTGGTGTCCACGGCGGCCTCGGTGATGACCTCGGTCGTGGTCTCCTGGGTCATGAAGAGCCAGGCCATGAGGGCCAGGATCGCGACGACCGCCGCGACAGCCCAGACCGCGGTCAGGTTTCCGCCCGATTTCTTCTCTACTCTGATGTCCGCCATTCGTGATTCCGGGTTCGGGTGAGGCTATCGTTCGACCAGTTCGATCAGGGCCATCTCTGCCCCGTCGCCCTGTCGATGTCCGAGCTTCAGCACCCGGGTGTATCCACCCGGACGTTCGGCGAAGCGCGGTCCGATCGAGTCGAAGAGCGAGAAGAGTATATCTTTGTCATGGATCTTCCTCGCCGCAAGACGGCGAGAATGAAGATCTCCGCGCTTCGCCAGCGTGATCAGCCTCTCCGCGAACGGCCGAAGCTCCTTCGCCTTGGCCGTCGTCGTATGGATCCGGCCATGCTGAAACAGGCTCATCGCCATGTTCCGGAGAAGCGCCTCCCGGTGGCTCGCCGTCCGGCTCAGCTGCCGGCCCTTCTTACGGTGTCGCATTTCTGTATGCCCCCTGTTAAAGCAGGGAATAGGGAATAGGGAATAGGGAATAGCAAACAAAAGCTCCCCACATTTGATCTCCGCTCGGGAGGTCGGGAATCGGGAGCCGGGCTGGCTATTCCCTACTCCCTATTCCCTATTCCCTGCTTTTACTCTTCGTCCGCCGAGGCGCCGTTCTCGCCAGCACCTTCGGACCACCACAGCGTGCCGCCGTCGTCCTCTTCCAACTGGATCCCGAACTTGAGGCCCTGCCCACCGAGGAACTCGTTGATCTCCTGGAGCGACTTCTTGCCGAAGTTGTCGATCGCCAGCATCTGCTCCTCGGTCCGCTGGACCAGGTCCCGAACGGTCTGGATGTTCTCCTTCTGCAGACTGTTCCGGCTCCGGACGCTCAGCTCGGCCAGGTCCTCGATCGGCCGGTTCAGCACGTCTTCGATCCGCCCCGGCACGGGGGCGCCACCCGCGAACGGCGCCTGTGCACCGGCCGCCTGCGCACCGTCACCCCAGCTCCCGTCGCCCGTCCACTCCGGGCGGCCGCCGGCCAGATAGCTGAAGTGCTCGATCGCGAGACGGGCTGCGTACTGCACCGCGCTCGGCACGTCCACCGATCCGTCGGTCTCGACCTCCAGGACCAGGCGGTCGAAGTCCGTCCGCTGCCCGACGCGGGTCTCCTCGACCACGAAGTTCGCGCGGCGCACGGGGTTGTAGATCGAGTCGACGCGGACCAGGTCCGCGGGCATGCCGCGCGGAATGACGTGCGCCTCGGCCAGGACGAAGCCGCGGCCCTTGTTGACGTACAGCTCCATCCGGAAGTCACGGTCCTCCTGGAGCTCCAGGATGTGGTGGTCCGGATTGGTCACCTTCACCGACGCGTGCTCGCGAACCGCCGCGCCCGTGACGGCTCCTGCCTTTTTGACCGTCACCTCCACCACCGCATCATCCACCTCCTCGTCCATCTGCAGGACGAGGCCCTTCAGGTTGTGGATGATCTGGTGCACGTCCTCCACCACACCGTCGATCGTCTGGTGCTCGTGAAGTACGCCGTCCGTCCGGAACGCCCACACCGCCGTGCCCCGGAGCCCCGAGAGCAGGATGCGGCGCATCGTATTGCCGAGCGTGTGCCCGAACCCGCGCTCCAGCGGCCGTACGACTACCTGGCTCGGCTTCGGCTGCTCCGGCGAATTCGGCATCTGGAGGCCGGTAAGATCGAGTTCCACCATGTTCCTCCGTGGATGAAAAAAATAAGCTATCAGCGATCGGCTATCCGCTATCGGCTACGGCCGGCCGGGTCGACGCACTTGCCGCCCGAAGGTCCGATAGCTGATGGCCGATAGCCGATAGCCTTTCAATTACTTGCTGTAGAGCTCCACAATGAGCTGCTCCTGCACGGCCAGCGGAATGTCCGCGCGGCTCGGCCGCTCGACCATCCTGCCCGTGCGGGCGTCGTCGTCGACGGCGAGCCAGTTCACCTGGCTGGGCCGCGTCTTCGACTCGAGCGACGCCTGCACTGGGAGGATGTCCTTGCTCTTCGGCGCCACACGGACCTCGTCGCCCGGCTGCACCTGATAGCTCGGCACGTCCACCCTGCGCCCGTTCACCTCGATGTGACGATGCCGCACGAGCTGGCGCGCTTCCTTCCGCGACGACGCGAAGCCCAAGCGGTAGACGATGTTGTCGAGACGCGTCTCGAGACCCACCAGCAGGTTCTCACCCGTCACGCCCGGCTGACCGGAGGCCTTGACGAATAGGTTGCGGAACGGACGCTCGGAAAGCCCGTAGATCCGCTTGACCTTCTGCTTTTCGCGTAGCTGGTGCGCGTATTCGGATGCCTTGCGGCGACGCGCAGAGGCGGGACCGTGCTGGCCGGGTGCATACGAACGACGCTCCACCGGACACTTGTCCGTGAAGCACTTCGTTCCCTTCAAAAACAACTTCTGCCCCTCGCGGCGGCACAGCTTACAGACCGGACCTGTGTAACGGGCCATATGTGTTTGTTCTCCTCAACGTTATGAGCGGCTTCCTCCCCCCGATGGCCCCGGAGGTTTACACCTGGACTGCAGGGAATCCCGGCCTCCCCGCCCCACCCTACAGGGAATAGGGAATAGGGAATAGCCTGCAATGCAAATTCGTCCTACACTCGCGGCAACTCGAATCCCGACCCAGGGGAGCCGTTGTAGGCTACTCCCTATTCCCTATTCCCTGGTAGGGTCGTCGGGCGGTGCGGGGATTCCCTGCCGAAAAAGCGGCGCTAAACGCGCCGCTTTTTCGGCGGCCTGCACCCGTTATGCGGGATCGGCGTGACGTCGCGGATCGAGCGGATCGTCAGGCCGGCGGCGGCCAGCGCCTGCATCGCGGACTCGCGGCCGCTGCCCGGGCCCTGGACCCGCACGTGCACGCGCTTCACCCCGAGCTGCAGCGCCTCCTTGGCGCACTGCTCGGCCGCGACGGTGGCGGCGAACGGCGTCGACTTCTTCGACCCCTTGAACCCCGCCTTGCCGGCGCTTCCCCACACGATCGAATTACCGGCCATGTCGGCGATCGTGATGATCGTGTTGTTGAAGGTCGCCTGGATATAGGCGATCCCCTCCGCTTCGACCACTCGCTTCGACCTCGCGCGGCTACCCTGCTTCGGCTTTGCCATTGAATGCTATCGGCTATCGGCTATCGGCTGTCAGCTACCGCCATGGCCAACAGATTGATAGCTGCTGACCGAAAGCTGATAGCTACGAATTGCGAATGCTACTTCGTCGGCTTCTTCTTACCGGCGATCGCCCTGCGTGGGCCCTTCTTCGTCCGAGCGTTCGTGTGCGTACGCTGACCGCGGACGGGAAGGCCACGACGGTGGCGAACCCCGCGGTACGAACCGATGTCGATCAGGCGCTTGATGTTGCGCGCGACTTCCGAGCGCAGCACACCCTCGACCCGGTACTGCGCATCGATGATGCGCCGCACACGATTGACTTCCTCGTCGGACAACTGGTGGACCCGAACCTCCGGGTTCACCCCCGCCTGCTCCACGATCTTGTCCGCGGACGACCGTCCGATCCCGTAGATGTACGTCAGACCGATCGCGACACGCTTCTCACGCGGCAGATCGACACCCGCAATGCGAGCCATGGTTACTCCTCACTCCTCAGAAGCTGTCGTCGCTGCACGCCAACGAGCGCCATGGGCGGCTAGCCCTGACGCTGCTTGTGGCGGGGGTTCCGCTTGCAGATCACCCGGACCACCCCGCGACGGCGAATCACCTTGCAGTGTTCGCAAATCGGTTTCACACTAGCACGAACCTTCATAGCACGCCTCGCTGTGAATACAGAATAGCAGTGAAATGTAGCCTTCCAAGGATTGCTCCGCAACCCTTGGAAGGGAGTCGACAGCTAACAGTCGACAGTCCACAGGAACGACTCGCCCAACCCGCCGATTCCCGCTCATTTCCATATCATCCACCACCCCTGAACCCCTCAGCTGTCGACTGTTCCTGTCGACTGTCGACTCTCCCCGTCAACACCCTCGGCCCATTCTCCGTAACCGCCACCGTATGCTCGAAGTGAGCGGAGACTGCGCGGTCGGCGGTCACGACGGTCCAGCGATCGGGCAGGGTGCGGATGTTGGCGGTGCCGAGGTTGAACATCGGCTCGATGGCAAGAACGAGTCCGATCTCGAGCGGCATTCCGCGCCCCTTCTTGCCGTAGTTCGGGACCTGCGGCTCCTCGTGCGGCTCGCGGCCGATGCCATGGCCGACGAGGTCCTGAACGATCCCGAAGCCAGCGCGGTCGGCCGGTGCCTGGATCGCCGCTCCGATGTCACCGAGTCGGTTCCCGGCGCGCATCTGCTCGATTCCCGCTTCGAGCGCCTCTCGCGTGACCGCCAGCAGCTCCTCCACCTCACGCGCGACCTCCCCGACCGGGATCGTGATGGCCGAATCGGTGAAGAACCCGTCGAGCTCGATCCCACAGTCGACGCTCAGGATGTCCCCTGATTTCAGCCGCCGCTTCTCGGTCGGAATGCCGTGCACGACCTCGTGATTGACGCTCGTGCACAATGTGGCCGGGAACCCGTAGAGTCCTTTGAATGCCGGCACAGCGCCCGGGTGGCTGCGGATGAACTCCTCCGCGAACCGGTCCAGCTCGCGTGTCGAGACACCCGGCACCGCGCGCTTCGGCAGTTCCTTGTAGAGCTCCCCGATGATCGCCCCTCCGCGCGCGATCGCCTCGATCTCGTCCGGTGTCTTGAGTGAGATCAATGCTCCAGCTCGTTGAGGATCTCCACCTGCACCCGGTCGATCGGCTGCGTGCCGTCGACGCGGACGACGTCGTGCCCGCTGCGCTCGTAGTGATCGATCAGCGGGGCCGTCTGCTCCGTGTACACCGCGAGCCGATGCCGCACGGTCTCTTCCCGGTCGTCGGGACGCTGAACCACCCGGTCGGCGATGTCCGGCGGTGGCGGGTTGTGCTTCACGTGGTAGACCTGCCCCGTCTCCGGATCGGTGCGCCGGCCGCTCATGCGCTCGACGATCGCGTCGTCCGGCACCCTGAGCACGACGACCGCATCGAGTGAGCGGCCCTGGTCGGCGAGGATCTGCTCCAGGCTCTTCGCCTGCGCGACGTTGCGCGGGAAGCCGTCGAAGATCGCGCCGTCGCGCGCGCTATCGTTCGCCAGCGCCTCGCGAACCAGACCCAGGATCACCTCGTCGGGCACCAGCTCGCCGGCGTCCATGTAGCTCTTCGCCTTCCGGCCCAGCTCCGTGCCTTCCCTGACCGCCGCGCGAAGGATGTCCCCCGTCGCGATCTTCGGGATCCCCAGCCGCTCCGCCAGCCGGCTGCCCTGGGTCCCCTTACCAGCCCCCGGCGCCCCGAGGAGAATGATGTGCATTTGCTTTACGTCATCCGGTAAAAACCGAGCACCCGACCGGTGATCCGGGCCGGGTGCTG
>JBBDRL010000026.1:0-10338 GCA_040905505.1 Gemmatimonadota bacterium
GAATCCCTATCTCCATGGAAACTGCGGAATTGGAACGTTTGATATCGACCGCGTATGCGGATCGTGGGAGCCTCGAGGCAGCCGAGACCCGGGAGGCCGTCGAAACGGTCATCGCGCTTCTGGACGAAGGGAAGCTCCGGGTCGCGGAGAAGGTCGGAGGCGACTGGCGGGTGAACGCATGGGTGAAGGAAGCGATACTCCTCTACTTCGCGCTGCGGCCGCTGGAGCCCATGGAGGCGGGCGACCTGCGCTACTTCGACAAGATTCCTACGAAGCGCAATCTGGAGGAACAGGGAATTCGCGTCGTGCCACCGGGTGTCGCACGATACGGCTCGTTCCTCGAGCCCGGCTGTGTGATGATGCCCGGATACGTCAACATCGGGGCGTACGTTGGCACGGGCACGATGGTGGATACCTGGGCGACGGTGGGTTCCTGTGCTCAGATCGGCAAGAACGTCCATCTCTCGGGTGGGGTCGGCATTGGTGGGGTGCTGGAGCCGCCGGGCGCGTCGCCTGTAATCGTCGAGGACGGGGCCTTCATCGGGTCGCGGTCGATCGTTGTCGAGGGAGTGATCGTGGAGGCGGAGGCGGTGCTTGGGGCCAACGTGGTGCTGACGGCGTCCACGCCCATCATCGACGTGACTGGTGATTCCCCGGCCATTACCCGCGGGCGCGTCCCCGCCCGGTCGGTGGTCATCCCCGGCACGCAGCCCAAGGAATTCAACGCGGGCGTCTACCACACGCCATGTGCGCTGATCATCGGGCAGCGGAAGGAATCCACCGACCGCAAGACGTCTCTCAACGACGTGTTGCGCACGTTCGACGTACAGGCATGAGCGATCTCGAGTCCCCGAGGCGTTCCACAGACGCCGAGATGCGGAAGGAGCTGGCCGATAGGACGGTCGAGCTCTGCGAGATCCCCAGCGAGACCGGCGACGAGGCGCGGATCGCCAGCCACGTCGAAGAGTTCTGTCGAATGCATGCGGGTGTGCCCAACGTCCACCGGACAGGCAATTCGGTGGTCTGCGAGCCGGATCCGGGCGCTGAGGGAGACACGCGTCCGCGAATCGCCCTGGTCGGGCATCTGGATACCGTCCGCTGTGCCGAGAGTCAGCCGACCGGGATCCGCGGCGACAGAGTCTACGGCTGCGGCGCGACGGACATGAAGGCCGGTGTTGCGACGATGATGTCACTGCTCGAGCGGTGGCGTTCGCTTACGGCCGGCGCGAGGCCGGTCTGGATCTTCTACGACAAGGAGGAGGGGCCGAACGACGAGAACGGGCTCGAGCCGGTCCTCGAGAGCGGCATCGTGCCGCCGCTCGACCTCGCCCTCGTTCTGGAGCCGACGGACCGATCCCTCCAGATGGGGTGCATGGGGACGACGCACGCCACGGTTACCGTTCACGGGAAACGGGCGCACAGCGCTCGACCATGGTTCGGCGAGAACGCCCTCTACAAAGCCGCGCGTCTGCTGGAGCGTTTCGCCCATCTGGAACGACGGCCGGTCCGTTTCGGAGAGCTCACGTTTTACGAGGTCATGGTGGTCACTGCCGCCTGGACCGAGAACTCCGCCAACGTCGTTCCCGACCGGGCGATGTTGAACGTGAACGTTCGGTTCGCGCCCGGCCGTTCGGCGGCCGAAGCCGAGGCCGAGCTGCGGGAGTTCGTCGGTGAGGCGGGCAGCGTAACGATCCGGGACGTGGCGCCTTCCGGGGCGGTCTACCTCGAGCATCCGCTCCTCGACCTGTGGCGGGAGCGGCGGTCGTTGCCTGTGGCGCCGAAGCAGGCGTGGACGGACGTTGCCCGCTTCACCGCTCGGGGAATTCCAGCCGTCAACTTCGGACCCGGTGAAACCGAGCAGGCGCATCAGGCGGGAGAATGGTGCTCGATCGAATCTCTCGAGTTCGTCTTCACGAATCTGTGGGACTTCTTCGTCGGGCTGAGTCCGGCGGCTGCGGCAGGCGAGTGAAGTTCGAATGAACCGGCGCATCGCCGAAATTCCGCCATCGCTGATCCGGTCCATCAGCGCCAATAAGCGACCGGGCGATATTGATCTCGGGCTGGGGCAGCCGTCGTTGCCGCCGGACCTCGACGCCTTCGCGGCCGCCCTCGAGTGGACGCGCGCGTTCGGGTCGCCGTATTCCCCGAACGCAGGATTCTCCGAGCTCCGGGAGGCGGTCGCCGACTACCTCTCGCGACTCCAATGGGCCGTCGGCGAGCTCTCGGGCGAGAACGTGTGCGTCACGGTCGGGTCCGAAGAGGCGCTCTTCCTCGCGATCAAGAGCGTGATCGACCCCGCGCGGGACGAGGTCCTGATCGCTGAGCCCTGCTATCTGGCGTACCCGAAGATCTGCATTCTCGAGGGGATCCGTCATCGGATGGTCGGACTGTCGCCCGCAGAGCGGTTCGTGCCGCGCGCGGCGAGGCTGCTCGAAGCGATCCGGCCGGACACCCGGCTCATCATCATCAACACGCCCGGGAACCCCACCGGGCGCGTGTGGCCGGCCGAGGAGCTGCGGGAACTGGCGGAAGGTCTCGCGGCGCGTCAGGGCGCGCCGATCTACGTCCTCGCGGACGAGGTCTATCGCGAGATCCACTTCGGTGCGGAGCCGCCCGGCTCGATCGCCACCTATCACGACCACGCGCTGATCGCCGGCTCCCTCTCGAAGAGCAACGCACTGACCGGCCTGCGGTTGGGCTGGCTGGCTGGACCCCCGGAAGTAATCGCCGCTGCAACGACGGTCCAGCAGTTCGTCAACACCTCTGCGAGCACTTTTTCCCAGCGGGTCGCCGTCGATCTCTTCAGGGACACGCGCCGGCTCGCGGCACATCGACCGCTGTACCGGGAGACACGAGCTGCGCTCCTCGAAGCCGCGGCACAGCACGGCGTCGAGCTGATCGAACCCGAAGGGGCATTCTATGCGTTCCTGAGGCTGCCTCCGTGGCTCGCGGGTGATTCTCTGGGCGCGGCCGAGTCCCTGCTGAGGGAGCAGCGGGTGGTCGCGGTACCCGGGAGCGCCTTCGGCCCGAGTGGCGAGGGTTGGCTGCGGATCTCCTGGGTGCTCCCGGCGCAATCGGTGGTCGAAGGAGTGCGGAGGATCGCGGAGTGGGCCCAGGTACCGCGCTGAAGTTCCCGGTGGCGGTGACGCGGGCACCCGGCGAGACGTACGGCACAAAACGAGCAGGCCTGGAGGATATCCAGGCCTGCTCGGTCCTGCTTACGTGCGCGGCGAGCCAGATTACATCGGCTCAGCCGGCGCCTCGATCGACTCTGTCGTCCCTGTCGGCTCGGCCGGCGACTCCATCATCAGGCTATCTTCCGCTGTGGGAGCCGGCTCGGTCACGACGGGTGCAGGTGCAGGCTCCTCGACGACCGGCTCTTCCATGATCACCGGCTCGTTGTCGTCGGCACAAGCCGCCAGTCCCACGAGACCCGCGAGCGCGAAAGTGGTAAGTATCTTCTTCATAAAAATGTTCTCCGATTTGAGTTCAAATGCCAAATCCGGGACTGTCGCTCCCGGCCGCCCGTAGTAGTGGCAACGGACATGCCACGCTCAGACGGCGGGCGGAAATCTCGATAATCGGCCCGATAACTGGGGTTTCGGCCGATTCGGAGCCAGCCGGCGCGCGTTCGCGGCTCGGCGAGGCGACCGTTCACTGTTCAGTGAACGGCCGAAGCGCGTTCACTGAACGATCATGATGCCCGGTATCTCCGTTCGTGCCAAGGTCTTCCTGCTGTTCGCCGTGGCCAATCTGCTCACCGTCGTACCCGTCCTGGTCCTGATCAGCAGGGCCGTCGAGGAGCGGGTGTACGAGCGCGCCACAGAGGAGTTGATCGCATCGAACGAGGCGTTGCGTACGTACTGGCGTGTTCAGGATGCCGCCCTGCTCGAAACGGCGCGTCGCGTGGCGCTCGAGCGCGGCGTGGCGGAGCAGCTGATGGCGGCGGATACGGCTCAGCTTCAGCAGACGCTGCGCAGCGAGGTCGTGCCCAGGCTGCTCGTGATGGCAGTCGACTCCGCGGGCGGAACTGTGGTCGGGCCCGCGCTCGACACCGCGGCGGTGGACAGGGGCGCCCAGGAGGGGGCGCTGGTAACGTTCCCTGCCAGTGCGGAGGCTCCGATCCGGCTCGCGATCTGGCCCGTGTGGACGGACAGCGGCTACGCGGGGGTGGTCGGGGTGGGAAGCCAGCTCGATGCGGCTACGATTCGCGAGCTGCAGGACGTCACGGGTGGGGCGGAGGTGGCACTCGTCTACGACGATTCGGTCATCGCCACCACACTGCCGGACAGTCTGGTCCAGGTGCTCGCCACGATGGACCTTCCGAACGCGGTCGAGCAGGGCGGCATCTGGCGGCAGGTGGTCGAACGGCTGCCGTACCTGTACTACGCCAGCTCACTACCATCGTACGACGCACCCGCCGCCGTACTTCTTCTGCGGCCGGTGGCGCAGGAGCTCCAACTGGCTCAGAGCATCCGGCGGTACGTCTTCGGAATTGGGGCGATCGCGCTGCTCCTGGCGCTGGCTGTGTCGGTCGTGGTTTCGCGGATCATCGCGCGCCCCGCGCAGACGCTCGCATCCGCGGCTGCCGAGCTGGCGAGAGGCAACTTCGACGCACCACTGCCCGATCCGTCGGGCGACGAAGTCGGCCAGCTTACCGCCGCGTTCGGCGGGATGCGCGCCGCGATCGCGGAGCGCGAGGTGCGTCTCCGGTCGGCGCAGAGTGAGCTCATCCACCGGGAGAAGCTGGCGGCGATGGGCCGGCTGGTCGCGCAGCTTTCGCACGAGATCAACAACCCGATCTACAATATCCAGAATTGCCTTGAGGTGCTGGACCGAAGGGGCGATCCGGATGATCCGAATCGGCAGTTCCTGACGTTGGCCAGGGACGAGCTGCAGCGGCTGGCGGTACTGACGGGGCAGCTCCTGGATCAGAGCCGACCGCTCTCGGATGCCGCGACCTCGCTCGACCTCAATCAGCTGGCCGAGCGGGTCGTGACACTCGCCCGTACCGACATCGAAGCGCACGAGGTGCAGACGGAGCTCCGTCTGGAGCCCGGACTGCCCCACGTCATCGCGCATCCGGATGCAATTCAGCAGGTTCTCGCGAATCTGGTGGCGAACGCGCTGGACGCGATGCCGGGGGGGGGAACGCTGCGCGTCGAGACGCGCTCGGGTCCCGAGTCGGTGGAGGTGGCGGTCGAGGATACGGGTCCCGGGATTCCCGACGAGCACCTGCCCCATATATTCGAAGCTTTCTACACGACGAAGCCGGGCATTCGGGGGGTGGGCCTGGGGTTGTTCGTGTCGGAAGGAATCGTTCGCGGCCATCGCGGTCAGCTCCTGGTCGATGGAGGCGACCGTGCAGGCGCCCGGTTCATCGTCCGACTTCCGCGTGAGACCCTCAATTCAGCGCTCGAGTTCACGGATCCCTTCGATGCCGAGGAACCGCAGCCAGCCCGCACCTGATCGAAGCGATGACCGAAGTGACGGAGCAGCCGCGAATCCTGATCATCGACGACGACCGCGCGTTCCGGGTGGGGACCAGCGCGCTGCTCGCCGATGAAGGGTACGAAGTAGATGCGGCCGGCGGCGGCGAGGAGGGCCTGGAGTTACTCCGCGGCGGCGAGTATCAGCTCGTTCTCCTCGATCTGAAGATGGAGGGAGTGACCGGTCTGGCGGTTCTGGAGGAGATCCGCCGCCGGGGCCTGACAATCCCCGTTCTGATGCTGACCGGCTTCGGAACCGTCGATACCGCAGTTCAGGCGCTCAAGCTCGGGGCCGACGATTACATCACGAAACCCTGCGACAACAAAGCGCTCCGCTCGAAGATCCGCGTCATTCTGGCGCGTCGGGCACCTGTGCTCGGCACCGGCGGAGCCGACATCATCGCCCGGAGTCCGGAGATGAAGACGGTTCTCAAAGCGATCGAACGCGTCGCGGGCACCGACTCGACCGTGCTGATTCGGGGCGCGACCGGTACCGGCAAGGAACTGGTTGCCCGGGCGATTCACGACGAGAGCCCCCGACGTAGCCGGCCCTTCATCGCGGTCAACTGCTCGGCGCTCGCGGAAGGGATCCTCGAGTCGGAGCTCTTCGGGCACGCCCGGGGCGCGTTCACCGGTGCTGTCGCGGATCGAAAGGGGCTCTTCGAGGAAGCGAACGGCGGGACGATCTTTCTCGACGAGATCGGCGACGTCAGCGGCGCGATGCAGGCGAAGCTGCTGCGCGTGCTGCAGGAACGCGAAGTCACGCGGGTGGGGACCGCGAAGAACCTTGCCGTGGACGTGCGGGTCATCACCGCGACGCACCAGGATCTGGAGGCGATGGTCGAGGATGGTCGCTTTCGGCCGGATCTCTATTTTCGTCTGAAGGTCTTCCAGATCCGGATTCCCGAGTTATGCAAACGGCCCTCCGATATACCGGCGCTCGCCTCGGCCGCGCTCGCTCGCTGGAACGAGGGGGTCCGCGAGCCATCGCGCCGCATCGCTGGCTTCTCCGACGAGACGCTCGAGACACTCACCGCCTACGACTGGCCGGGTAACGTGCGCGAGCTGATGGCGGCGATGGAGCACGCATGCATCGTCTGTGACGGAAACCGTATTCTTCCCTGCCACCTGCCCGCCGATGTCAGAGACCCGGAGCCCGAGGATGAGACCCAGGCGAATGGAAAGGGCAGCGACGGTGCTCGCCGGTACCAGGCGCCGGATCCGGACGACGAGAAGGCTGCGATCCTGAAGGCCCTTGATGCCGCCGACGGTAACCGAACCCGCGCGGCCGAGCTACTCGGAATGGGGCGAACGACGCTCTGGCAGAAGCTCAAGGCCCATGGTCTCGAGCACCACTGACGCAGCGCCCCAGCCCCGCTGTCCTCCCGACGATCTCCCCACTGTCCACCCCATGAGACGCTTCGACGGCCCCCTCTACAGGTCGTGCTCGCGTAACTCTATGCGCACCAATGTAGTGGAGGACGGGCGCCAGAGGGCACGACCCCTGCCACTGCGAGCTGAGGCCGGGATGTTCCCACCAACCTCAATCGTGGCCGTGGAGTCTTCATGAAGAGAAAGAGAATCGCCGTGTCGATCCTGGTCCTGATCGCCGTCGTGGCGGTCGGACTGGGTGGGTGCGCACGCAACGTCACCCGCATCGCACCCGAACAGGCAATCGACCTTTCAGGCCGCTGGAACGACGTCGACAGCCGCATGGTCGCGGAGGCGATGATCGAGCAGAGCTTCGGGTCGAGTTGGGCTACCGAGCACATGCGTAGCAGCGGCGGGTCGCCGCCGGCCGTTCTCGTCGGTTCGGTCCGCAATCGCAGCATGGAGCACATCCCGGTGAACACGTTCGTGCGCGACCTGGAGAGAGCCTACGTGAACAGCGGGCAGGTGCGCGTGGTCGCAGGTGGCGCCGAGCGCGACGAGCTGCGCGACGAGCGCGTCGATCAGCAGGAGTTCGCGTCTGCCGCAACCCGAAATCAACTGGGGATGGAGCACGGCGCCGCCTACATGCTGACCGGCGAGATCCAATCGATCGAGGACGAGGAAGGCCGCCGTCGCGTGGTGTACTATCAGGTCGATCTCAGCCTGGTGGATCTCGAGACGAACAGCCGCGTCTGGGTCGGGCAGCACAAGATCAAGAAGTACATCGAGGATCCACGTTTGAGGATATAGCGCTTTCAGCTACGGCGATCAGTCACCGAAGAGAACCCCACAGGCTCATGTTCGATCGAAAGTTGGCGGCTTCGGCCGCATTGCTCGGAATCGCATCGCTCATCACGAGCTGCGGGCCGCGGCTGGCCGAAGTGGTGAACAACGGCGAGGTGCTGCCGGACCGCTCCGCGGCCACGATCGCCGATGCGCGCGCAAATGGCGAACTTGAGCGCGCGCGGCTCACGGAGGAGCGACTGCAAGCGGGGACGGCTGCGCTGGCGAGCTGCACCCCTCAGGTATGTGAGGCGATCGCTCGGGGGGAGGTCACGATCGGCATGAGCTTCGGCCAGGTCCTGGCCGCGACACGGACCACTGCGGACGCATGGGAGTCGCGGACGAGCGGCGGATTCACCGTATTGACCGTACGTCCCGGCTCCCGGGCACCTGACGACGCCGTCGGTGAGCTGGCGTACGTGAGCCTCGAGAGTGGCGCCGTCGCAAACTATACCTATCGCGAGCCGCAGGGCTTTCGATCGGTTTCCGATCCCGCCGACGCCACGCTGGCCGGACGTGCAGAGGCGCGCGCAGCGGCGCTCCTACAGCAGGGCGACGAATACGCGGCTGCCGGACGCCTCGACCTGGCACTGGACCGGTACGACCGGGCCGACGTGATCCGGCCGGGCGATTCCGAAACGACGTTGCGGATTGCTGCGGCCCTGGACAAGCAGCTGCGACCGATCGAGGCGATACTGCGCTATCAGCTCTTCATTCACCAGATGGAGCTCGAGAAGATCGAAGCGCGCGGCGTTGTTGCGGCGAATATCGCAGAGGCGATCGCGCGTGCCCGTGAGCGCGTGATCATCCTGGAGCAGCAGTAGCGGCATGTCGCTCAATTGCCCATCCCAGTGATGTCCCGCGTGCGGCTCGTGGCCCTGGTCATCTGCGTCTGGAGCCTGCCCGCCTGTGCGTCATCCGGGCAGGGCCTGACGCGGCCTCTTCCCGAGGCGCTCCCACCGCACTCGCCGCTCCACCTGGAGACCCTCGCCGAGCCCGACGCCTGGCTCCGCCACTTTCTGATGATGGGCGAGACCGACGGTGCGCTCGAGGTGCTCGAGGCGGAGGCCGGGCGCGCGGATTCCCTCCTGGGCTGGCTCCAGCGGGCAGTGGTACTTCGGGAGGCGGGTGAATTCAAGGCGAGCAACGAGCTCCTGGAGCGCGCGGACGTCGAGACAGAGCGGCGGCGCGTGCGGAGCGTCAGCCGGACGGCGGGGTCGTTCATCATCAATGATCGGGTGCTCTCATACGTCCCGTCGACGGGTGAGGCGGCGATGATCCCTTACTACCGGATGATGAACTACCTCGCGCTGGACGACTCCGATGGTGCCGCGGTCGAGGCCCGCCGCATCGCCGCGATTCTCGCCTCGGCCGATCCGGACCGGAGCCGGCGGTGCAACGAGGAGGCGATGCTCGAGTATGTTTCGGGGCTCGTCTTCGAAGCTGCGGGGGAAGCGAATGACGCGTTGGTTTCGCTCCGCCGCGCCGAAGCGAGCTTTCGCGCGTGCTCCGGCGCCAGCGAGGCGACGCCGCCGGGATTTGGCGCGGATCTCTACCGGATCGCGGCCAGGCTCGGTGTGTCCGAAGTCGCCGATTCGGCCGTTGCGCGCTATGGGAACGCCTTCGCGGGCGGGGAACAGGGAGAGGGTGAAGTCCTGCTGCTACTTGAGCGTGGCTTCATTGCCCATCGGACCGAACGCGCGATCAACGTTCCCCTATTCGAGGACGATATCGATGAGCTCGATCGCGACGACTCGGACGGGATCGCAGCGGTGGCGGCCAGGATGACTGCCGCGCTCCTGCACGATTTCGCCGGACGTGGCTACTATGGTTATTCCCGCGACAACGACCGGGCCGTGCAGGTGGGTAAGGCCCTGAGCGGCGCCTACGTTCTGCGGCTCGCATGGCCGTCACTCGCGGGTGAGGAGCGACGCGATCGGACTCTGAAGGTCGTGGCCAACCACGACACGGCCACGGCAGTCGCCATGGGTGACCTGTCTGCCGTCGCGGAACGCGAGCTGGAAGAGGCGCGAGTCGCCCTGCTGAGCCGCATGGTCGCCCGCGGAGTCACGAAGTACCTCGCCTCCAGAGAGCTCGAGCAGAAGGCCGAGAAGCAGGGTGGCGAACTGGCCGGGTTCATCACCGGCCGCCTTGCGAATCTCGCGGCGAATCAGACCGAGAGGGCCGATACCCGCAGCTGGACGCTGCTTCCCGACGGCATTGCCGTGGCACGACTGCGGCTGCCTGCGGGGCGTCACGAGTTGAGAGTTCGCGAAGCTGGCGGGGCCGCCGGAGCCGGAACGTCCGACGCTCACACATTGGTGGTGGTGGTGGATGTATTGCCCGGGGAGGTGACGGTCGTCAGCCGTCGCATCTGGGCGACTGCGCCTCTGCGAGCGCCGCCCCCGGCGGGGACTCAACTGTAGCGCCGGGGGGCGGCAGATCTCCCGAGGGCTCGGAGATCAAAGCGACCGGCGAACCCGATCAGGTACTCCGTTCGGCCGAGCTATCACGGGGAAGCGAACGAGGGGCCCTGCCGATCATCGGCAGGGCCCCTCGCCTCCATCCGCGTTCCGCCGTGGAATTCACATACCGCTCCAGGGCGTCAGGAACCAGACCATGAGGATCGGCACGA
>JBBDRL010000027.1:0-10641 GCA_040905505.1 Gemmatimonadota bacterium
ACACCACCCAGTTCGGCTCGACCAAGCTGCTCGACGGGCGGCTCGGCGGCGTGGATATCGATGCGGACGACCTCACCAGCCTGGTGGCGCTCGACGGTGGTGCGCTGGTCGCCGATGCGAGCGATGTCACGATCGGCTCCGATGTCTCCGTCGGCACGTATACCCTGACGGTCGAGGCTACCGACGATACCGACCTCGACGTGACGCTCACCGATCAGGACGGCAACGTAATCGGCACCGACTCCATCACCGTCGATAACGCCACGCAGGACATCGACGGCGATCAGACGATGACGTTCGGCGCCGGCGACAGCGCCGTCTCCATCAACATCGCAGACACGGCAGATCTTGGTGCGTTCGACGGCGAGTCGTTCGAAATCACGGGTGGCGGCGGCGACTTCATGGTTGGCTCCAGCGGTGCCTACGCCACCGGCGGCACCACCGGCGACTTGCTGAACTTCGAGTCCGTCAACCTCACCACTAACGGAAGCGGTCTGGACATCGATACCCTCGACCTCAACAGCGCGGCCAATGCACAGACGGCGCTGACCAGCATCGACTCGGCCATCAGCACGGTCAACGAGGCGGTCGGGAGCATCGGTGCCTTCCAGAACCGGATCGAGAACGCGGTCGCCAACCTGAAGACGGCGATCGAGAACCTCTCGGCATCGGAGTCCGTCATCCGCGACCTGGACATGGCCGAGGAGATGACGAGCTTCACCAAGAACCAGATCCTGCAGCAGGCCGGTACGGCCATGCTCGCGCAGGCAAACCAGAGCAGTCAGAGCGTATTGCAGCTGCTCGGTGGGTAATTTACCCGATGAGCGCGCTCCTGGAGTCGGAGACGTCCGGCTCCAGGAGTTTTCCCACATAGGAGGTGGGTGATGGCTTCCATAGGATCATTCAGCGGAATCGCCAGCGGAATCCAGTGGCGGGACATGGTCGATCAGATGATGCAGGTCGAGGCCAACCGCCGCATTTCGCCCGTCCAGACCCAGGTCGGCACCGCGCAGAAGCGGCGCGACGCCTGGAACAATTTCAGCAGCCTGCTCTCGAAGTTCCGCACCTCGGCACAGGCGCTTCAGGACGGCAGTTCCTTCGACACGCTAAAGGCTTCGGTGAGCGAGAGCCCGACCTCCGGGAAGGCTCTGTTCACGGCGACGCCGTCGGCGACCGCCTCACCAGGAAGCTACCAGGTCGAGGTCGTGAACCTCGCCCGGGCCGACAAGCTGAGCGGCGGCGTCTTCGCCGCGACCGGCGACGCGCTTGGAATCGAGGGCGACTTCTTCGTCAACGGTCAGCGGGTGGATGTCGTGGCAGGCGATACGCTCGCCTCTCTGCGCGATAAGATCAACGCGGAGAACAGCGGCTCGGAGCCGACACGCGTCACGGCCACGATCCTTTCCACCAGCGCCGACGAGCACCGGCTCGTACTGACGAGTGGCACCACCGGCACACGCGGGCTCGAGCTCGTCGACGGTGACGACGGCGCCCTCGAGAGCCTCGGGATCACAACTGGAGCGTTTGCACAGAACACCGATCCGGACGACGCCGGCAACACCCAGTCGCAGCGCTTCTCCAGCACCACGACGCCGCTCGCATCGATGCTCGGCGTCACCGCGCCTCCGGCCGTGACCACGATCGATATCGACGGGCAGAAGGTCACGGTCGATCTTGAGAACGATACGATGCTCGAGCTCATGAACCGCATCGCGGCCGCAGGCGGTAGCGCCTCGCTCGACCAGGAGACGGTCTCGGGGACGGCCATGAATCGGCTCACGGTCGCCGGTTCGGTCACGGCTGACGTCGACGCGGGCGACCCGGCCGCGAGCCAGCGCGTGGTCGAGCTGCTCGGATTCCAGACCGGCGTCCGGGCTTCGTCCATCACCACCGGCGAAGACGCGAGCGTCAAGATCGACGGGTTCGAGCTGACGCGCCGTTCCAATGTAGTTTCCGATGCCATCGAGGGCGTCACGCTGAACCTCCAGTCGGCCGAGGAAGGGACCGACACCGAGCTGGTCGTCACACGCGACCTCGGCGCCGTCGTCAAGGCCGCCGAATCGATGGCTTCGGCGTACAACGAGCTGGTCAAGTTCGCCGACGTGCAGGCGGCTCCGGGTCAGCCACTCGCGTCGAATGCCTCGTTCCGGGCGACCATGACCTCCCTCAGCCGAACCCTGTTGAGCGGAGTCGAGGGCCTCGAGGAAAGCAACCCGTACACGCACGCGTCGATCGCCGGAATCGAACTCACCAAGGAGGGCCATCTCGAGGTCGACTCCACCAAGCTGAAGAGCGCGCTCGAGACCAACCTCAGCGACGTTCGGTCGCTCCTCACGTCGAGCGGTTCGACCACGGATGCCGAGGTCAGCTACATCCTCGGTGGCTCCGAGGCCAAGCCGGGCGGCTACGAGATCGATATTACCGCCGCGGCGACCCAGGCGACCACCATCGGCGCCGCGTGGGCAGACGTGAACGCCTATGCCGCCGGTGACGGTGTTTCCGATACCCTCACCCTTACCGATTCCTTCAGCGGCAAGACGGTGGACTACGTGATCGCGGACGGAGATGGCCTGGCCACGACGGTGAGCTCGCTCAACGCCGCCTTCGAAGCGGAGGGCCTGCGGGTCACGGCCACCGAGGAGGGCGGGGCCCTTCGCATCAGCGCCAGCGAGTACGGCGCCTCGAACACCTTCACTGTCTCCGGCGCGGCGGCGGGCCAGCTCGGTCTGGTGGAGGACACATTCGCCGGCACCGATGTCGAGGGGACCATCGGTGGGCTCGCAGCGACCGGTAAGGGTCGCACGCTCACCGGCGCCGACGGCGGAGATACCGAGGGAATTGCGATTCGCTATACCGGTACGACAGCCCGGACCGCTGGCGAGGTTCGCTACGTCCTGGGCGTCGGCGGCATGTTCGACCAGCTCGTCGAGCCGGCCATCCGTGAGAGCGATGGCACCATCGCCAGTCAGGTGGGCGCGCTCGATCGGTCGATCAACACCATGAACAGCCGTCTGGACGACATCGAGGCTCGCCTCGAGGTCCGTCGCGAAGCTCTGATCTCTCAGTTCACTCGCATGGAAGCAGCATTGAGCCAGCTTCAGTCGCAGGGCAACTGGCTTACCGCTCAGATCCAATCGCTCGGAGGTGGCCAGTGACCGTCGCGACGATGAACCTCACAGAGAGGCGCGCCCGTGACGAGGACGTTGCGCGCGCGCACACTCTATTCGACTGCTTTGCGGCGATCACCGAGCGCGGCCTCGAGGCCGTCGCTGCGGGAGATTTCCAGGGCGTTGACGACGCAGTGGGGGCCCGCCAGGACCTCATACGAATCCTCGATGATGTCTTCGGGTCGCTCCTCGACCCGTCCGGACCCGCCACCCAGAGGTCCGCAGACGACCTGAATGCCCTCCGCGACCATGCCGAGGCCGTTCACGTCACGGATGCCAAGCTCAAGCTCGCCCTCGGCGCCGAGCGTCAGCGCCTCGCCCACGAGATCGATGCCCTCGACGACGAGGAGGCCATTCGATCGGCGTACGGGCAGACCCAGCGGACCGACGGGCGAACGATTAATATCGTCCGCTGAAACGACTCAAGTTCGGCACAAGGCGTCCGAAACTCTGTTATAGAAATCGCAACGTCTTCACCCTTCTGAGGTACGCATCCCATGACCTATGCAGCACAAACCGCCCGCTACGTCGAGAACGACGTGCTCACACGCTCGCCCGAGTGGATCGTCCCGTTGCTGTACGATCATCTGCTCTCGAGCCTGAGACGTGCGGTGGTACAGATCGAGGCGAAGGACCTGGACGGACGGGCAGAGAGCCTCGGCAAGGCGTCCGCGATCGTCGGTGAGCTGCTGGGCTCGCTGGATCGGGAGAACGGCGGCGAGATTGCCGAAGGGCTGGCGTCGCTCTACACCTACTTCGCGCTGGAACTGCTGAACGTAGGACGGTCGCGCGAAATCGGGGCGCTTCCAAGCCTCATCGAAATGGTTGAGGAGTTGCACACGGCCTGGGTGACGGCCGCGCAGGCCGTGGCCCCGCGCCCGACGCAGCGCCCGACGCAGCCAGCGCTCGCGGCATCGGCGGCATGAACGCAAACGCCCTTCCCCTCCCCGCGCGGCTGAGCGAACGGCTTCAGTTGTACGCGCGCTATGTGGCGCTCGTGGCGGAGCAGCTCGCGGCCCTGCGGGAAGACCGGCCTTATGAGCTGACGAACTTGGAGGAAGAGCGTGCTGGATTGGAGGCCCGTCTGCAGGACACCGACGGCAGGGTGGTCGACGACACCATCACCGCGGCGAGGCTCGACGAGTTCCTCAGCCTCGGGCTCGCGGCCCTCCAGGAAGATGTGGACGGCAAGCACGCGCTGGAAGATCGCTGGGCGCGGCTGAGCGACGGAGCGATCCGATCCGCGAGGGTCGTCGCTCCGCCCAGGATCCCGGGGGGCAGCTACCCCGAGACGCGATCGGCGGGAAGTCGGTTGGATCGAAGGCTCTAGAAGCCCCTCCACGACTGCTGGCCTGTCGGCGGCTAAAGTATTATCCGGACGGTGCCGATACCTATTTGGCAAAGGAGGACGTTTATGAAGATTTATGGCAACAGCTCTGAAGTTCTTCGGTCTGACCAGGCGCGGGAACTCCAGAAGAGTGGTAACAACCGCAAGGAATCCGCGCCTCAGCCGGCCTCGCCGGTGGATCGCGGTGACAAGGTGCAGATCTCCGACGCCGGACGGGCGCTCGCGGCCAAGGCGGCCAGCGGACCTCGTGGCGAGCTGTCGGCAGAGCGCGTCGAGCAGGTTCGGGAGCGAATCATCTCGGGTGCTTACAACTCCCTCGAGGTCGTCGACCAGGTCGCCCGCAAGCTGATGGCCAGCGGCGATCTCTGATTTACCGCTACCTCATTCGACGATCATGGAACACCGAATTGCCGCGGAGCTGCTTTACGAGTCCGAAGCCACCCTTCGCATGGTGGACGACGCGCTCGACGAGCTCCGCATCGGCGACGCGGAGCAGCGCGTCCCCAGGGCGCACCTGACGGCCGTCTGCTCGAACTTCGATGCGGACGACGACCCCGGCTACGACGTACCGTCGGAACTCTGCGTCCGCACGTTTTGGCAGATTCAGGAACTGCTGGATGGCGTGCGGCAGAGCCGGGAAACACTCCAGGCGCTGAGCGGCGAGCGCAGGGCGGCCGCCCAGCAGGAGGACGGTGGGGGGTCAGAGCCGAGCGTGGACCATGCGCTATCGCTTCTCGATCGGCTCGACTCGGCGGATCAGCCGGCTTCGGACGCCGTGCGGGAGCTATATGCCGAACTGCGGCGCGACCTGTTTGGTCTCCTCGGCCGTTCGGAAGACCATAGCGGTAGCAGCGAGCGTCTGAGCGCCGTGGCACTGCAACTCTCCGAGGCCGAGGCCCGCCTTACGCGGTTGGCGCATGTGTTCGAGACCGGCGAGGCCTGAGCGCAGGGCGTAGGGGGCGTAGCGGCCGTAGCACCCCGTCACCAGCGGCGCCGGCGTCGCCTCATCCGAATGCCCAAAGGGCCCCACCGACCTCGGTCTGGGGCCCTTTCTTTATCCCTCGTGCGGATACGCGGGGCGAATCAGGCCGTGGAGCCCGCCTCCACCGGCAACCTACCGGCAGCGACGGAGCTCGCCAGCAGCTCCGCGATCGTCCGGATCGGGGACGGGGCCAGCGTCGACACCCGGTCGGCTGCGGCTCGCAGGCGCGTCAGTTCGCGCTTGCCGAGCTCGGGCGGTACCACGATGACGACCGGCACGTGCCTCAGCCGCTCGTCCCTCCGCATGCGGACCATCACCGACAATGCATCGGCTCTCGGCAGCACCAGATTCAGGATGGCCACCGAGGTCGGTCCGCGCAGCATTGCTTCCAACGCCTCCTCGCCGTCCTCCGCCCCACGCACTGCACAGCCACTACTCGCGAGCGACTCACCGATGATGCGCCTCAGATCGGCGTCCGGATCGCCGATCACGGCCGAGCAACCCTGCAGGCGACCGCAGACCAGTTGAACCGCATCGAGCGTCGCGTCGAGAGATGCGGGCTTCGGCAGCGCCCAGAAGGCGCCAGCCTCCCGGGCCAGCCCCGGATTGGACTCGTCCGAGACGAATAGAAGCGTACGGACCAGACGACTGCCCCCGTTTCCCCGAAGACCGGTGAGCGCCCGCCATGCGCGATCACCCGGAGTGCTGAGATCGAGCGCGACCAGATCGGTCAGCTCCTCTCGCGCGAGCGCAATCAGGTGCATCGGGTCGGCGGTCCCAAGGAGACGGATTCCCGAGTCGGGCGTCACCTGAACGGACGACAGCGCGTCCTCATCACCCCTGAGCACGACTACCGTCGAAGGTGATTCGCGCGATCCCGGGGTGTGCCCGCCGCGCCGGCTGATCGGCAGACGGACGATGAATTCCGACCCTGCACCGACGATGCTCCTGAGCTCGACGTCTCCGCCCATGAGTCGCGCGAGCCGCCGCGCGATCGGCAGCCCGAGTCCCGTTCCGCCCGCGGATCGCGTCAGGTCGCTGTCGACCTGGTAGAACTCCTCGAAGATGAGGTTCTGCTTCTCCTCCGTGATCCCCGGCCCGCTGTCGCGGACCCTCACTTCGACGGATTCTTCGGACATCGCGTACGAGACGCGAACCTCCCCCTCCTCCGTGAACTTCACCGCGTTCGACAGAAGGTTGAGCAAAATCTGACTCACGCGTGTTTCGTCGGCGAGCACCAGGCGAGCGTCCGGCGGCGGAACGGAGGACTCGTCGACCTCGAGCGCCAGACCCTTCGCGGCCGCGAGCGGCGCGACTTGGGGGAGGCAACGCTCGACCACGAGCGCCAGATCCACCTCGGTCAGCACGACGTCCAGCTGGCCGCTCCCGATCTTCGCCAGGTCGAGCACCTGGTTGATCAGCCCGAGCAGGTGCTTAGATGTCTCCCGGATGCGCGTAAGCATCCCCTTCTGATCCGGATTGAGCGAGCCCTTGACCTCCAGATCGAGCAGGTCCGTGTACCCGATCACGGCGTTGATCGGGGTGCGCAGCTCATGGCTCATCATCGCCAGGAACTGGTCTTTCGCTTTCGTGGCGTCGCGGAGCTCACGGTTCACCGTCTCGAGCATCTCCGCCTGCTCGCGTAGCTGCCGATTCGTATGACGCAGCATCTCGGCGTACTGGCGCTCGTCCGTCACGTCCCGAAAGACCAGTGCGCCGCCCGCCGCCATCCCTGCGGCGGTGATGATCGGCGCCGCGGAGCCCGACAGCTGGCGGTCGTCTCCCCACGGCGCCCGCGTGACGAAGTCCATCCGCCGCACCCGCTCACCGCGCAGCGCCCGAGCCAGCGGCAGCTCCGCGGCCGTGCACGGCTTACCATCCACCGAGACGAGATTGAACGCCGCTGGCCAATCCTCCAGTGGCACATCCGCGATTGGCGCCCCGAGTAGCTCCTCGGCTGCCTTGTTCGTACGCTCCACCTTGCCGGACCCGTCTACGACGACCACCCCGTCCGCCATCTGGTCGAGCAGTGCGCCGAAGCGAAGGGCTTCACGCTTCGCCTCTGCCTGAGCGATCTCGACTGACGTGAACAGCTCAGCCGTATGAAGGGCCGCGGCGGCCGTTGCACCCAACGCCTGGGCGAACGCGATCTCGCCTGCCTCGTATTCTCGCGCCTCCCGGTAGCCGTCCCAGGAGGCGACGCCGACCACATGACCTCGCACCATCATCGGAAGCGTCAGCGATGCGGACGGGCTCTCGGTGCCGCTCGAGAAGACCGAGATGGGCTGAACGTCCGACGTCAGTCCGGTGACGTACGGCTCCCCCGTAGCCACTGCCTCGGCCAGGCCCGGCAGCATCGCGACGGGCGCGCGGACCTGGCGGATGTCCTCCGAACCGAGGCGGTCCATGACCATACTGTCCTCCCGAAGGATGAGGCGCTTGCGCCCAATCAGCGTCTCTCCTTCTTCGTCGAACGTGTAGAGCGATGCCACGTCGGCGCCCAGGAGCTCACCGATCGTCCCCAGGAAGAACTCGACGACTTCCTCCGGATCCAGTGAGGTGGACAGACGCTGTGCCGCCTTCTGCGCCGAGTAAAGCTGCGTCGCCAGCTCGCGCGCCTCCAGCTCCCGTCCCCGCGCCATCGCCTCTGCTTGCTGTAGCTCGGCCGCCCGCTGCGCCAGCTGCGTCGCAAGCTGGCGAGCATCACGTTCAGCGTCTTCCCGCCTCACGATCTCTTCGCGCTGACGAGTCAGCGACCGCTGAAGCATGTAGAGGAAGGCGGCCAGTGCCAACCCGACCCCTAGCCCCGCAACCCAGATCGCCAGGCGGGTCGCCTGGAAGACGCCTTCGTCGATCGGCTCGTACGCGAACCGGAGCGTCCAGTCGGTATCGGCGACGCGGACAGGGACGTCGATCGTGGGCCAGCCCGGGGGCAGCGGTACGGTCGTGATGGCCTGGCCCGGCGGCGCATAAACCGCATACAGCCCCGAGCTCGGTTCAGCGTCCTGATCTCTCCCGCCGGTCGTCGCGAGCGCGGAGCGCAGAATCGCGCCTGGGTCCAGCTCACCGACGACGACCGCCCGAACCTCCGAGCTGTCGCTGCTCACCACCGGGTCGAACACGAAGACTCGCCGGCCCACCGGAAGCTCGATCAGCACCGAAGCGGCCGTTCTCAAGGTTGAAATCGAACGCAGATATGGATTGCGCACGACCGTGTCGGCCGACAGCTCCAGCCCGATCCGGCCCAGGTAGGCGCCGCTACCCTGCTGAATCTCCGTGACGCTCTGCGCGAGCGAGATCGCCGCCAGACCGCTCATGTCCCGCGTCGCGCTGTCGATCGCGGCAAAATAAGCCGCCTCTGAGATCGAATCGGTCACCTCGCTGAAGCGGACCTTGGCCGTCCGCAACGCGCCGACGCGCGAGCTCACGGTGTTTCCGATCTCGTCCGCCAGATTCGATGCTCCACGCTCCGCCTCAGCGGCCGCGTCTCTCCTCGCCGTCTCCAGTTCCTGCCGCTGCTGCTCGTCCAGACGCATCAGCAGCGCGAACATGAGCACTATGACGACCAGCGGGGCCACCCAACTGTGCCGGAGCAGCCAGCTCATCGCTGCATTCCGATCGCGGGGGCGGGCGTTCGCTTGTTGGATCACGTGAGAATGTCGCTTCGGGAGCAGAGCCCGTGCTTGGACGGACGGGAAGGAGCACGCCTGGTTCGCGGCGGCCACGCTGCACGAATCGCACCAGTGACCGCTCCCAGGACTTCATGCCCTAACTGCATTTACCGTTTACAGATAGGAAGTCCAAACGAGCATTGTTCGGGGTTGTGCCGGCTCCTTCGCAGCCGCATTCTCCCCACTGGACCTGCCGACACCTCCATACGCGATACGATGCCCAGACACTGGCTGTTCAAGACAGAACCCGGAAGTTACTCGATCGACGACCTGGCGCGGGATGAAGTGACCCAATGGAACGGTATCCGGAATTACCAGGCGCGCAATCTTCTTCGTGATGAGATCAAGATGGGGGACCAGGTGCTCTTCTACCATAGCAATGCAGACCCGCCCGGCGTGGCAGGGCGGGCGGAGGTCGTCCGCGCGGGGTACCCCGATCCGAGTGCCCGCGACGCCGGGAGCAGGTACTTCGATCCGAAAGCGAGCGATCGAGATCCTCGGTGGTTCATGGTCGATGTCGCGTTTCGAGAGCGATTCCCGCGCTTCGTCCCGCTCGCCGAGTTGAAGGCGGCGCGGGGGCTCGAATCGATGGTCGTGACCACGAAGAGCCGACTGTCGGTTCAACCCGTGACGCCGGCGGAGTTCGCAATGGTGCTCCAGCTCGCCCACGGGAACCCGTAGCCCCTCGTGGGAACACGGCGGAGTCGAGGATGCACGATCCTTGCGAAGGATGCCGCGCCTTAGTCTTTCCCCGGGTTGCGCGGCGCCGCGGCACCTCCTAGACTGCCGGCGCCAAATATCAATCCGGAAACCAGAGGAGAGGGAATGTACCGAAACATTATCGGAGGGGGCGCGGCCCTCCTCATGCTGGTTGCATGCGCCGGAGATCCAGATGCCGAACTCGAAGTCCAGGAGACGCCTCCGGCTGCGGAGCCCGCGGCCTCGATGGATATGGCCACCGAGACGCTCGAGGCCCAGGCCACCTTCATCAACGACCAGGGAACGGAGATCGGAACGGCGACCCTGACCGAGGTATCGGATGGCGTGCGTATCGACGTCGACCTCGCATTCCTCCAGGCCGGTGAGCGTGGTTTTCACATCCACGAAACCGGCACGTGCGAGACGCCCGATTTTCAGAGCGCCGGCGGCCATTTCAACCCGACCGACGCGGCGCACGGCTTCGAAGCCCCCGAGGGGCCGCACGCCGGTGACCTGGAGAACCTCGAGGTGGAAACCGATGACGGAACCGCCCGAGGCGTCCGAACGGCCGAGATGGTCACCCTCGAGCGTGGCCTGCCGAATTCCCTCTTCGACACCGATGGCTCGGCTCTCGTCGTACACAGTGGCCCGGACGACTATTCGTCGCAGCCTTCAGGGGACTCCGGTTCGCGCATCGCCTGCGGTGTGATCGAGCCGGTCTGAAAGCAGCCGACGTCGGACTGAAGGAAGCGGGGGGGGGGGGGGGGGGGGGGG
>JBBDRL010000027.1:10651-39605 GCA_040905505.1 Gemmatimonadota bacterium
GCGCCCCCCCCCCCCCCCCCCCCCCGCTTCCTTTTCCCGACCCTGATCGGTGACCCGCCGGACTCCGCGCGCTCACCCTGGGAAAGCGACCGTCGAGAGCAGCGCGTTCTCGGCTTGGCGGGAATCGAGCCGGGTATGCTGCACGACGACCGGTACATCCGATTCGAATACGCTGGCGAAGTCCGTATCCTTGGCGATCGGCTCCGGATCGCTCAACTCGTTGAATCGCAGGTGTAGCGTTCGGCGCCGAGGCACGTTCACTCGGTACGGCCCCACCGGGTCGCGGTCCGCGTAGAAGATCGTGACCGCCACATTGGCATCCGCATCCGCGACGTTCAGGATGCAGGCGGTCTCGTGACTCGTCATCTGCGGCTCCGGGCCGGTGCTCTCCGCCGGAATGTATCCCTCGGCGATTGCCCATCGCCGGCGACCTATCGGTTCCACCCTCACAGCCTCCTCTCGTGTTTGGGATCCTCAGCGCGTCGTCGTCTCGCCCGTGATGCCGATGATCTCCCCCGTGATGTACCGCGCGTCCGCCGACGCCAGGAACACATAGGCCGGCGCCAGCTCGGCCGGTTGCGCGGGGCGCCCCCACTCGGTGCTCGAACCGAATTCGCGGACGTGCTCCTCATCGAACGTCGAGTTGATCAGCGGCGTCCATACGGGGCCCGGTGCCACACAGTTGACTCGTATTCCGCGGTCACTGAGATTCTTCGCGAGCGAGTGCGTGAGGACGTGTACGGCGCCCTTCGTCGATGCATAATCCAGCAGGACCGGGTGGCCCTTCAGCCCGGTCACCGACCCCGTATTCAGGATCACTCCGCCGGCTTCCATGTGGGGCAGGGCCGCCTGGATCATGAAGAAGAGCCCGAAGATGTTCGTCCTGAACGTCCGCTCGAGCTGCTCCGGTGGAATGTCGGTGATCGATTCGCGCATGGTATGCTCGGCAGCATTGTTGACCAGAATGTCCAGACCGCCGAACTCCCCGACCACCGCGTCGACGAAGCCCTTGCAGGCAGCGGCATCCCCGACGTCGAACCGCCGCACGAAGCAGCGACGCCCGGCCTCCTGCACGAGCCGGCGGGTCTCCCGGGCATCTTCATCCTCCACCTCCGCCCGGTACGAAATGGCTACGTCCGCTCCCTCCCTGGCAAACGCGAGTGCGACGGCACGCCCGATCCCGCTATCTCCGCCCGTCACGATCGCCTTCAGTCCCGTCAGGCGGTCAGAACCCCGGTAGCTCTCCTCACCGTGGTCCGCCCGTGGCTCCAAACCGGACTCCACGCCTGGCGGCGGCTGGGTCTTGACGTCCTCCGCCGGCGTCGGGCCCTTCCTCGGGTCTCTATCCTTCATCAATCCTCCATTTTCAACTTCAGGCGCTACTGCGCCAGAGGGAAACGAGGGCTTCCCAGGTTCCGGTTGTCGGTTGCCGGGTCGTCCAAATCTCAGCAGTGGGGCGCGCCAGAACCTCGAGAGCCCGACGAGTCGGGAGCATACAGCCAACTGACCCCTGACCCCTGACCCCTGACCCCCCGCCCGCTCAGGATGCACGAGACGTTCCCGTGATCACCGCTGCCGCGAGGGCTTGCCGCGCGGGACCTCCGGCTTCAGGGGGGCGATGGGGATGAGCCACAGGGGTGCCGCCAGCGCGTACGCCTCTAGGGCGAATCCGAGCGCGAGCGGCAGGGCCAGCCAGACGAGGAAGAGCCCGGAGGCGGCGACGTTCCTGAGCCTGGCCGAGCGGGCGGCCTTCCCCGCTTCACGGCCTTCGCTCATGGCCGTCAGATCGCCTCGTCGCGCACCCGCCTCCGCCACTCCGCCCGCCGCTGCGATCTCGGCCGCGTTGAGGACCACCCGGGCCACAGACCTCAGCAGCCGCAGGACGAGCGCGGCGCCCCCGAGAAGCGCCAGGAAGCCCGCCATCCCGCTGAAAGCTCCCTCGAACATGTTTCAGTGTCGTGGGATCGGGATCCTCACCTGCGCGCATGGATCCTGCACTGAAATAACGCGTCGGAGACACTCGTAAACCAAAGCAGGAGATAACGATATGGGCAAGGCAAGAAAGCTCGTGAAGGGGATCAGTTACGCCAAGGCACCGAAGGCCACGTTCGCCCTGTTGAACCCGGGTAAGACCGCGGCCATCAAGGCCGCGTCCTGGACGATGGATCGGATCTCACCCGCTCGCCGCCGCAGGGCCCGGACGCGCGCGGCACTTCCGGGAATCGGCGCGGCAGCGGTCGCCGTTCCGCTCGGCGTTTGGCTTGGTAGGCGCATCTGGTCAGGCCGCTCGGAGGCGCCTCAGATGACCGCGGCGGACTGAACAACGTCGCCCGAAAGTCACGGTCGAACTCGTGATTAACGATGCGGCCGCGCGGCTGTCTGCCGCGCGGCCGCTTCCTCATTCGTTCATCGGTCCGGTCAACCTGCCTGGTCCGCTCCCCACCCCAATCGCACGCCGGCACTTCTGAGGACGTCGCGAGCGTTCGCATAGGAAATCTTCTCGATCGCCGCCGAGTAGGGCAGCCAGCGGCACGCGGTGATCCCCTCATCCAGTTGAGGCTCAGGTTCACCGATCGGCGACTCGATCAGGTAGAAGTGGCAGTACTTGTGAATCAGATCGCCCCGGGAGTGAAAGTACCAATCGATCGTAGCGAGTCGCGGACCGAGGATCAGCTCGGTCAGCCCCGTTTCTTCCGTGACCTCGCGGAGGGCCGCCGCGGCCGTCGTCTCGCCATCCTCGACGTGTCCCTTGGGGAGGCCCCAGTTCGAGTAGGCGTCGCGGATGAGCAGGACGTGCGGCACTTCGTCCGCCCAGCGGTAGATCACGCCGCCGGCGCTCGTCTCGAGCTTCGGTGTCTGCTTGCGCCCACGCTTCGTCACGGCCACGGCGCCCCGGGTCCGGTTCATGGTTTACTGCGTCTGCGAGCTGTCCGCGGCGCCCGGAGCAGCGATGCGGGTTGTCAGCCGTCCACCAGGCGCTCCGCGATCTGCACTGCATTCGTTGCGGCTCCCTTGCGGAGATTGTCCGAGACCACCCAGAGATGAAGCGTCCGGGGGAAATCCGGATCCATCCGAACTCTGCCAACGAACACTTCGTCGCGCCCCGCCGCATCGCGCGGGGTGGGGAATGCATCTGCACTGTCCGCAACCTCCACGCCCGGCGCGGACCGGAGCGCCTCTATCGCGGCATGGCGCGGCAGGTCGCGCTCCAGCTCTACCATCAACTCGATCGAGTGGCTGACCTCCACCGGGACGCGTACGCACGTCGGCGCCACCTTCAATTCGGGAAGCCCCAGGATCTTCCGAGGCTCACTGATCATCTTCAGTTCCTCTTCGGACCACCCGGCTTCGTCGAACGGCCCGATCTGCGGGACGGCGTTCGCCGCGATTGGCCGCGTGAACGGCGACCCGTCAGCTTCTTGGCCCGCGAGCTCCCGCTTGAGCGCCGCCTTTCCCTTCTCGCCCGCTCCGCTCACCGACTGGAACGTGGTCAGCACCACCCGGCGTAGCCCGCCGGCCGCGTGAAGCGGATGAAGCGCTACCACCGTCTGAATCGTGGAGCAGTTCGGGTTCGCGATGATCCCTTTCGGCCGCTGTCCGATGGCGTCCGGATTCACCTCCGGAACGACCAGAGGGACGTCGGGGTCCATTCGCCATGCCGACGAATTGTCCACCACGACGGCACCCTCCTCCGCGGCTCGCGGCGCCCATTCCAGAGAGCGCGCTCCACCCGCTGAGAAGAGGGCGATGTCCACCCCCTGGAACGTCCCGGCGCGTGGCGCCTCCACCGTGTGCTCGCTGCCCCGCCAGCTGATCTTCGACCCGGCGCTCCGCTCCGAGGCGAGGAGCGTCAGCCGATCGACAGGAAAGCCGCGCTCCGCGAGAACCTCCAACATCGTGCGACCGACGGCGCCGGTCGCTCCCAGAATGGCTACGTGCATCTGCGAATCTATCCTTCGCCGGCGGCGTGGACCGCGGACTCCTCGCCGCCGATCAAGTCGAGTGTGAATGCGTCGTGAAGCGATTGAACGGCCTCGCCCTCCCGTGCCGTCTCCACCAGCAGGGTGATCGAGATCCCGGAGGTCGACACCGCGAACACGTCGATCTCCTGCTCGAGCAGCGCTCGATAGGCGCGGGCATAGACACCAGGCCTCTGGTGCATGCCGCTTCCGACGAGGGCGATGCGAGAGAGCCCCCGACGGATCTCCCGCCCGCCGCCCCCCATCGCCGGAATCATCCCGTCGACGATCCGCGCCGCCTCCTCCAGATCCGCCTCGCTCAGGGTCAACTGAAGATGGATCCGGCCATCGGCGCCGGCCGCCTCCGAGATCATGTCGACGCTGACGCCCGCTTCCGCGAAGGCCACGAGCACGGCCGTGACAGTCCTGAGCCCGGCGGGCATCTCGTGTAGCGTGAGCTTAGCCTGGCCAGGCTTCGCAGCGATTCCGGTCAGGACGAGTTCTTCCATTCGATCTGGACTCCTGGTGATCAGCGTTCCGAACTCCGCTTCGTCTCCGTCGCCGAACGCGGAACCGAGGCGGAGATCGACATCGAAGCGGGCGGCGATCTCCACGGCGCGCCCGTGCATGACCTGCGCACCCGCGGAGGCCAGCTCCAGCATCTCGTCGTACGATAGCTCCGGAACGACCCGGGCCGTCGCGACCCGCCGTGGATCGGCCGTGAAGACGCCCGCCACATCCGAGTAGATCTCGCAGCGATCCGCTCCGAGCGCCGCCGCCAGCGCTACCGCCGTCGTGTCTGACCCGCCCCGGCCGAGCGTGGTGATCTCCCGCGTCGGACTGACGCCCTGAAAGCCCGCGACGATCACCACCTGCTCCTGATCCAGGGCCGCTCGCACCCGATCACCTCTGACTTCCGTGATGCGGGCCGCCGTGTGCGCGCCGTCCGTGATGATCGCCGCCTGACTCCCGGTCAGCGAGACCGCACCCTCTCCGGCCTCCCGGATCGCCATCGCCAGCAGCGCCATCGAGATCCGCTCGCCCGCGGTCAGCAGCATGTCCATCTCCCGGGGGTGGCGACCGGCCGCCCGCTCATGACCGACCACATCCGCCGCCAGCGCCACTAGGTCGTCCGTCGAGTCCCCCATCGCGGATACCACCACGACGAGTCGGTCCCCTCGACGCCGGGCCCGCACGACCCGGTCCGCCACCGCCCGAATCCGTTCCGCCGACCCGACGGACGTCCCTCCATACTTCTGGACGATCAACATACGAGGATGCAGGATTCAGGATTCGGCATTCAGGGGACCGAACGCAGACTCACGCCTTGCCGCACGGCCGACCTGCCCGGTCACACGATTGGAAGTCGGCGCAGCTCGTTGACCGATCTCCAGCATCCCGAATCCTGAATCCTTGATCCTCATATTCAAAAGATCCTCACTTCTCCGATGTATCGCGCCGGATTCGCCTGCAGATCCGCCAGCACCCGCCGTAACGTCGCGATGGCGGCCTGCGTCTCCTCGAAGAGCGCCGGGTCCTCCAGCAGCCGGCCGAGTGAGCCCTCCCCACTCTCCAGCCGCGTGGCGACACGCTGGACGGTGCCGAGTGCCGCCCTTGCCTCCGCAATCGTCGGTCCGAGCTCCTCGACCTGCGGCTCGATCGTGTTCAGCAGCACCGCGGCGCTCGCCGCTAACTCGCCCAGCTCCCCGATCGTCGTATCGGCGCGGGCCACCAGCGCGGGCACGCCGGTCGTCGCCGCATCCAGCCGATTGCTGAGCTCCTCGAGGTTCTCACTCGCTTGCTGCGCGTTCTCGAGCATCTGCTGGACCTGTCCCCCCTCGACGAACGCGGCCTCGACCTCTCCCGCGACCCGCCCGACCCGCGCCGTGGTCTGGGTGATGTTCTCGGTGGCGACCAGCACGTTCTCGGAAACGTTGCGGTACGTCTGCGTCTGCTGATCCACGAAGCCGGTGAGCTGCTCGCTCATCGCCTGAACGTTCTCGATGGTCTCACGCATCTTGATCGCGGTCTCCTCCGTGAAAGCGACCTCGACGCGCTGCGCGAGCGTCTGCAGGTCCTCCGCGATCCGCGCCCCCACTGCGGTCAGCTGCGTGATGTCGGGCAAGGTAGAACCGGGCAGGACCTCAGGTGAAGCGGCCGCCGTGAACTCCAGCTCCGGGTAGCCCCCCTGGGAGATGATCGACGCCTGCCAGTCACCGAAGAGCGATGCGGGCGCAAGCAGCACCGCCGGGTCGGGGGGGAGGGAGACGCGCGGGGAAACCTGCATCGTCACCAGAACGCCCGACCCGCCCTCCCCCAGCTCGATCGCCATGACCCGGCCCACCTGCACGCCGCGGAACTTCACCGGGTTTCCTTCCCGGAGCTCCCCGACCTCTCGGAAAACCGCGCTCACGTCCACCTGCTCCTCACCGAACGGTCTGCCGCTCAGCCAGAAAGCGCCGATGACCATGACGACGATCGCGGCGACGACTACCATTCCCACAGTGACTTCGTTCTTCAACCTCATGCTGCCTCCCGGGGCGTCGACGCGATCATGGGGCTCCGTTGGCTCCCGTTCCCTGCTCCACGAGCTCTGGCTTCCCTTCGATGAAGCCGCGGACGATCGGTGTGTCCGTGTTCTGGATCTCGGACGGGGTGCCCTCCTCGAGCACACGCCCGTCGTACAACATCGCGATGCGGTTGCTCACGCGATAAGCACTGCCCATGTCGTGCGTGATCACCAGGCTCGTGACGCCCAGCTCGTCTCGCATCTTCAGGATCAACCGATCGATGACCGCCGTCGTCACCGGGTCGAGCCCGCTGGTCGGTTCATCGTAGAGCAGATACTTCGGCCGGAACGCGATCGCGCGCGCCAGGCCCGCCCGCTTTCGTTGCCCGCCCGAAAGCTCCGCCGGCAGACGCGCCTCGAAACCCTCCAGCTCCACCATGCGCAGCGCTTCGGCGATCCGCTCCTCGATCTGGTCGGCGCTGTACCCCCCATGCTTGACGAGACCCATCGCCAGGTTCTCGGAGATCGTCATGGAATCGAACAGCGCCGCGAACTGGAAGACGTATCCCACCTGCCGCCGCAACTCGTAGAGCTGGCTCCGCGTGAGCGCCGGGACATCCTGGCCGTCCACCCGAACAACACCCGAATCGGGCTCCAGGAGCCCGACGACGTGCTTCAGCATCACCGACTTGCCGGAACCCGAGAAGCCCACGAGCGAGAGCGTGTCGCCCTCTTCGACGCGCAGGCTGAACCCCTTGAGCACCTCCTTGGGGCCGAACGACTTGTGTACATCGATCAACTCGATCATTGCAGCAGCACCACCGCCCAGAACGCATCGAAGACGAGGATGAGCATGCTGCTTACCACCACCGCGCGGGTCGTCGCGACACCCACGCCCTCGGCGCCGCCCTGGGTGTTGAAGCCCTCGAATGAGCCGACCAGCGTGATGATCAATCCGAACGATGTGGTCTTGATCAGGGAATAGGTCAGGTCGAATGGCTCGTAGAACAACCGCAGTCCCCGCACGAACTCTTCCGTGGACATGTCCAGCAGATTGATCGCCGTGATCCAGCCCGAAAAGACGCCCACGGTATTGGCGAAGATCACGATGATGGGGAACATGAGGATTCCCGCCAGAACACGCGGCACGACGAGGTACGCGACCGGATTGTACGCCAGAGTCTCCAGGGCGTCGATCTGTTCCGAGACGCGCATCGTACCGAGCTGTGCGGCGATGTTCGCGCCGACACGCCCTGCCAACGCCAGCCCGGTCAGAACGGGGCCCAGTTCGAGGATCATCGTCTTGCCCACCAGCGTTCCCACGAAGTACAGCGGAATCGCGCCGGTGAACGTATAAGAGGCCTGAAGGGCGAGAACGATGCCGGTGAACGATGCGAGAAACAGCGCGATCGGGATCGAATCGACGCCCAGGCGCCGCATCTGCGGAATCAAGAGCGGCGCCCACGTGCCGGCATCCTTCACCGATCGCACTGTCTCGACCAGGAAGGCGCCGGAGCGGCCGAATGCAGCGAAAAACCGCCCCGAGACCCGGCCAACCGCGGCGAACGGCCGTTCCCAGGTGGGGACGCGCGTGGTCATCCCGCCGCCAGCAGATCGCGCCACTCGTCCGGGGCCAGCTTGACGCCGGTGAAAAAGCGCCCGAACTCACCGTACCGGGCGCTCGCTTCGTCATAGCGCATTTCCGTGACGATGCGCTTGAACTCGAGTGGGTCGCGCGCGAACAGGCTCACGCCCCATTCCCAATCGTCCAGCCCGACGGAACCGGTGATGACCTGAAACACCCGGCCGGAGTATCGGCGGCCCGTCATCCCGTGCTCCCTCATCAGTCGATTGCGCTCCTCGACGTCGAGCGCGTACCAGTTCTCATCGCGGGTACGCCGTTTGCTCATCGGATAGAAGCTCAGGTAGCGCATGTCCTCGGGCGGGCGAGGGTACAGCCGCGATCGGATGTGCGGACTCGCGGCCTCCGCCTCGGCCTGCTCGGCGATCGCTTCGTCGAAGCCCGGCGTATTCGGCTCGTGCTCCTTGGCGACGTCGGCCGTCGCGTGGTACAATCCGGTCTCCGTCACGGCGACGTAGTCGTAACGGAGCTGCAGATAGGGACCGAGCACGGAGCGCCGGATACGGAGCTCCACTTCGGCCAGGTCGTCCAGCGAGGGGCGAAAGTGCACGAGCATCACGTCGGCGCCACCACCGACGATTCGATAGGTGGCGCTCCATCCTTCACCGTCGGACGGAGCCGCGATTCGGTGGAAGATCTCCCGGGCCTGAGTGGCGATATCCTCGCGCTCGCTCGCGCTTCGCGAGCCCAGCGCTGCATAGTCGATGTCGAACGCTTGATGGAGCGAATACCACCCCTCGAGCGTGGCCGGCGGCAGTGCGGACATGAACCGTACCGATCGTTTCGTGTATCACGTTGAGCCGCGTTTCACGGCGGCCTTTCCCCACGCGAAGATAGCGCCTTCGACTTCGACGGGGCAACCATCCGACCCGCCCCCTGGCAAAGCTAACGCCATGGTGGCGACAAGCCGTGCCACGGGAACGATTTGCCACTCCCCTGGCCTGAACCGCGGTCGCTCGAAAAACTTCTTTTTTTCTGCTAGTCCACGAGGCCAATGACTGCATCGCTCGCACACCCGATGATCATCCAGGGCGGGATGGGCGTCGGCGTCTCGGATTGGGTACTCGCCAGGACCGTCTCGATGCGCGGGCAACTCGGCGTCGTGTCCGGCACGGCCCTGGACAGCCTCTTCGTCCGCCGCCTGCAGGATGGTGACGCCAGCGGCGACCTGCGAAGGGCGATGGAGCATTTCCCCATCCCAGGCGTGGCGACCGACGTCATGAAGCGATACTTCGTTGCCGATGGCCTCCCTTCGGGGGCGCCATACAAACCGGTCCCGATGTACCGTCAGGTGGTGAGCCGCGTGCGTCACCAACTCACGATGATGGCCAACTTCTGCGAGGTCTGGCTCGCGAAGGAAGGCCATGATGGAACGGTGGGCATCAACCTTCTCACGAAGGTGCAGATGCCCAACCTCGGCTCGCTCTACGGCGCCATGCTCGCCGGAGTCGATTACGTACTGATGGGCGCCGGAATTCCCAAGGAGATCCCGGGTGCTCTGGACTGCCTCGCCCAGCATGATTTGGCCACGCTCAAGCTCGACGTCGAGGGAGCGGGGCGCGCGGAGGCGGAGCACCTGCTATTCGACCCTCGTGATCACTGGGACGATGCCCGGCCGCCGAAGCTCCGTCGGCCGTTCTTCTTCCCGATCATCGCCTCCAACAGCCTCGCCACCATGCTGGCCCGCAAGGCCACCGGCCGCGTCGACGGATTCGTCGTCGAGGGGCCGACGGCCGGGGGGCATAACGCGCCCCCTCGCGGCGAGCGCCAGGTCAACGAGCGTGGCGAGCCGATCTACACGGACCGCGACGAAGTCGATCTGCACAAACTCGCCGAGCTGGGGCTCCCCTTCTGGCTTGCCGGTGGGACTGGCGCGCCTGAAAAGCTCGTGGACGCCCTCGATCGCGGGGCCACCGGCATTCAGGTCGGTACCCTATTCGCCTTCAGTCGGGAATCGGGCATCCGCTCCGATCTGAAGCGCACGGTGCTGGAGCAGGCGGCCGAAGGACCAGTCGACGTTCTCACGGACGGACGGGCGTCGCCGACCGGATTCCCCTTCAAGGTGGTCCAGATCGGCGACACAATGGCCGATCGCGATAACTACCAGGCCAGGGAACGGGTCTGTGATCTCGGCTACCTGCGGACGGCGTATCGCAAGTCGAACGGGCGGCTCGACTACCGCTGCCCCGCAGAACCGGTAGATACGTTCGTGAAGAAGGGCGGGGACATCGCCGATACCGTCGGCCGCAAGTGCCTCTGCAATGCCCTCCTCGCCGACGTCGGGCACGGCCAGGTCCGCGACGATGGACGCGTGGAGTCCCCCCTCCTGACGAGCGGAGACGAACTCGCCAACATCGGCGAATTCACCCAGGGCCGACTCGAATACGGCGCAGACGACGTCATCGATTACCTGATGTCCGGGCTCCGCGAAGCTACTGCCGATGAGCAGCTCCTCGAGGCTGCGGCGACCGGCTGATACCCCCGCGGCCGATCCGCATCCGGGCGGCGGCCGGGGCGCGTAAGACTCTGGCGAACGGACCTTCGGGCCGATACTCTAGAATCATCCGCACTTTCCCTTGGTGCCGAGCGCCCGATGAAGAGACGCCGTTCACAAAACAATCAGCGCAGCTCGCCTTCCCGCCGCTGGCATATTCCTCCGCCCCTCATCCACGGTCCCGAAACGCTGGAGGGCGGTGGCGTACTCCAGGACTGGGGAAACGAGCTCGGCGTAGTCCTCTGGCAGGCGTTCCGCGACGTCATGCTCTGGGCGACGACGCCGGCCGAGAACCGCGACAGCATCTTCTCCGATCCCCCCGAGGACGTCCGCCGCATACGCGTCGAGCCCGTCCTCGGCCTCTACGCGGACCCGCGGCTCCTCTCGAGCCTGGAAACCCTCCGGCAGATTGCGGAGCAGCCGGCAGGCACTCGGGAAGAAGACGTCGCCCGCGCCTGCCGCGCCCTTTCGGAGTGGGCCGACGACCAGGGCAAGCTCGCCACAGCGCTCGCCTTCGCCCAGAATGCCGCACTGGCTTCCGGTGGCGACGCCGCAGCCGCGTTCTGGGTCGCCACCATCGCCGTTCGCCTCAACGATCATGCGCGTGCCGAGGTCTGGTTCCGCCGCGCCATCGGCCTCGCCCGCCAGAGCCGCAACTGGCGGATGTACTCCCGCGCCTTCGGCGGGCTCGGCAACCTCTACATCCGACGTGGCAACCTGCCGGCCGCTCGGCGCCTCCACACCCGCGCCCTCCGCGGCGCCAAGCGCGGGGGAATGCGGCGCGAGCAGGCCGCGGCACTCCACGACCTCTTCGCCGTCGCCGTGGAGTCGGGCAGCGGCGCCGAAGCCGAACGCCTCGCGCGACTGGCGCTCGAGTCCTACGGCACACGCAACCGCAGGGTTCATGTGCTGGCGCACGACGTCGCCTACTACTGGATGGAGCAGGGTAGCTTCGATCGCGCCCTCCCCGTCTTCCAGGCAGTCCTGCCCCTCATCGAGCGCCCCATCGAACGACTGTTCGTCCTCGCCGATATCGCCCGCGCCGCTGGCGGCGTCGGCGATGTCGAGACCGCCAGCGACACAGCCACCCAGGTCTGGCTACTCGCCTCCGAACCCGATCTCGAACACGGCGCCGGCCGCGCACTCCTCGAGGTCGCCCGCGGCTACCTCAGCCTTTCCGATACGAAAAAGGCGGCCGAGGCCGCGCAACATGCGCTCACCTCCGCCGCCGAATACCGGGAGAGCAAGGTCCGCTTCGCCGCAGAAGCGTTGCTCGAATCCATCGGCTCGACCCCCGCTCCCACGCCACCCTCACTCGCGCCCAGCGATGAAGTCGGCGATCAACTCGCCGCCGACTTCGTCAGAACTCTCCAGACAATCGCGGGCGCGGCCGATTGAGCCGCACCCGCTGGTTACCCCCAACCCTTCAATCGCCAGCGGCCAACCGCCAGCCGCCCGCCTAGGTTCCCGTTCCCGATCCGATCACGGGCGTCGACTGATCCGGACCCGGTCCCGTCGGGTGCGAGTCGCAGCCCGCCGCGGCGGCGACGAGGACTACGGCAGCAAGGAGCATCCGGACGATTTTCATGGCGTCTTGATGAAAAGGAGATAGGGATCGAGACCTCCTGAACAAAATAGCGTCACCCGTTTCCCACACCCACACCCCAATCGCCATGTTCCGCTCCTTTGCGGTCATAATTTTTTTGGCGAAGGGTCCTTAGTCCTTGTGCCGCTTGCGGCTAGACCTTACACGAGAACCGGTCGATCTGCAAGTTCTATGGCCGGGAATCAGGAATGGCAGCCGGAGCCATGCCGGCCAGCCCCGCAGCGCACTACCGACGGTGCTTCCGGATAATGCGGCCGGAACGCGATTCACGCCACCGCGGCATAGCGACTTGCCAGCGGTAGCGCGGCGGTGGAAGTTTACGAGTCGAGGAATGGGAGTGTACTGGGAGAGGATGAAGCAATGAGCGGCGAAACGATCCGGATCCTTCTGGTTGATGATCACGCGGTGCTCCGCGCGGGGCTCCGGTCGCTTTTGGAGGCCGAGCCGGGCCTCGAAGTCGTGGGCGAGGCCGGCACCGGGGAGGAGGGGATCGAGATGGCGGAGCGGATGCGCCCGGAGGTTGTGGTCATGGATCTCTCGATGCCGGGAATGGGAGGGCTGGAGGCGACGCGGCGGATCGCGGCGATGAGTGAGGGGATGCGTGTTCTGGTGCTGACGATGCACGGAGAGGAGGAGCATCTGGTGCCCGTTCTCGAAGCGGGCGGCTCCGGCTACGTGAACAAGCGCAGTGCGGACGAGGAGTTGATCGAGGCGATCCGAACGGTTGCCCGGGGCGACGTATTTCTCTATCCGAGCGCGGCGAAGCTCCTGCTTCAGGGGTTCCGCGGAAAGGGTGAACGGGGCGAGGAGGACCCGGTGGAGAAACTGACGGAGCGTGAGCGGGAGGTCCTGGGCTACACGGCAGAGGGTTTCAGCTCGGCCGAGATCGGGAAGAAGTTGTTCATCTCACCGAAGACCGTCGACACGTACCGATCCAGGATCATGGAGAAGCTGGGGCTGCATCACCGGAGCGAGCTGGTCCGCTTCGCGCTTCAGCAGGGTCTACTGAAGGCGGATTGAGGGGCGCATTGGGTCATCGCGTCGTCGTCACCGGGATGGGAGCGGTCACGCCGCTCGGAAACGATGTCGAGAATACTTGGCGGGGTCTCCTCGCCGGGGCGTCGGGTATCGGTCCCCTGACACGCTTCGAACCGGGGGATCTGCCGGCGTCGGTCTGCATCGCTGGGGAAGTGAAGGATTTCCAGGTCGAGCCCGTGCTCCGGGTGAAGGAGGCCAAGCGCATGGATCTCTTCATCCAGTACACGCTCGTAGCGGCGGATGAAGCGATGCGGGAAGCGGGGCTCGGGGGGTTGGCGACGGTGCCCGATCCGGACGAAACCGGCGTCATCGTCGGGTCCGGTATCGGCGGCATCGGCACCATCCTGGACACGGCCGCAATGGTCGCATCGCGGGGGACCGGCCGAGTGTCGCCGTTCTTCGTGCCGGCCAGCATCATCAACCTGGCGGCCGGGCAGCTCGCGATGCGGATCGGGGCCCGAGGACCGAACTATGCGACGGTGTCGGCGTGCGCGACGAGCAATCACGCCTTCGGCGACGCCTATCACATCATCCGGCGTGGCGACGCGCGCATGATGATCACCGGTGGTGCGGAGGCGGCCATCAATCGGCTCTCCTTCGCCGGATATCATGCGGCCCGCGCACTCGCCACACGGTACGACACCCCCCAGACCGCTTCGCGGCCCTTCGATCGAGGGCGGAGCGGGTTCGTGCACGCCGAGGGCGCCGCGATTCTGGTGCTGGAATCGATGGAAAGCGCGCAGGAGCGCGGGGCCGAGATGCTCGCGGAAGTCCGGGGGATCGGCATGAGCAGTGACGCACACCACATCACCGCGCCGCCCGACGATGGCGGCGGGGCGGCACTGGCCATGTCACGCGCCCTACGTAGCGCCGGACTGGACGCCGGCGAAATCGACTACATCAGCGCGCACGGAACCTCGACGCCAGCGGGAGACATCGCTGAGACGCGCGCGATAAGAACCGTCTTCGGCAGGCACGCCGATCGGATTCCCGTTTCTTCGATCAAGTCGATGGTGGGGCATGCCCTCGGCGCGTCGGCCGCGATCGAGGCTGTCGCGTGCATCCGGTCGCTCCACGATGGGCTCGTGCCCCCCACGATCAACCTGAGCGACCCCGACCCGCTCTGCGACCTCGACTACGTTCCCAACGAAGCGCGCGAGGTAGCGGTCCGGATCCTCATGTCGAACTCATTCGGGTTCGGCGGATCGAATACGGCGCTGATTCTGGCGGGCATATGAGACGAGCTGGAGACGGGATCGCCCCGGCTCCAGCTCCCGGCCGTCAGCTCCGCAGTCCACCTACCGCCAGTCCGGCCGCGCGGGCTCACTGATCCGCTCGATGGTCGACTCGACCTCGAGCTCCCGATCGGGATCCTCGATGGCGTAATCGACGCTCAGATCCGCCTGGGCGATGATTCCGACCAACCGACCTTCCCGATCCGTGACGGGTACCCGCCTGACCTGTTCCGATCGCATGACGCGCATGACGTCCTGCACCGAGTCGTTCTTGTTGACGGTGCGCACCGACTCGGTCATGCAGTCACTCACCTTCGTGTCGGGCTCCTTCCCTTCTGCGACGGCCCGAACGGCGATGTCGCGGTCGGTGATGACGCCCTTCAGTCGCCGGTCCTCGTCACTGTCGACTACCGGAATGATCCCGACGTCGAGCTCGCGCATCATGCGAGCGACATCCTGGATGGTGGCATCGGGCGTCGTGACCTTCGGATCCGCGGTCATGAGTTCGGCGGCACGCATGCGCGAGCGACGCCCGCCCCCACGCTGCTGCCCACGAGGCTGCCAGCCGCGCTGGTCTTCCCAACCCTGGGCGTATCCCATGTCGCGTTCGGCGTAGCCTCGCTGGGGTCCCGCGTAGCCGGCGCGGCCCCAGAACTCGCCGCCGTAGCCGCCCCGGAAATCACCGCCGTAGCCCCCCTGTCCGGATGGGCCGGACGGGCTGCCGCCCCAGGCTCCCGGCCCCCGACGCCCGGACTGCTCGAAGCCGTTGCCGGGCATACCCGCGTAACCTTCGCCGTACCATCCCTCCTCACCGGGGAAGCTCCGCCAATCGTTTTCCCAGCCGTCGGAGCGCATGCCGCCAGAGTTTGCGCCGGACCGATCCCAACGCCCATAGTCGCGCCCGTAATCCCTCTCATGCCGTGCCATAGAGCTTCCTCCTGTTCTTGAGGCACCGAAACGTCGTCCCGGACAGTCGATCCATCCGCGTCCATCACCTCTACAACTGCAAATTGTACACCCGGGAAGGGCCCTCACGGGTCACGGTCTGAAGCTGCAGATTCAGGCGACGGGAGGGTCGGCAGGCCCGGTGTTTCGGCGAATGATCACGATGAGGAAGCCGACGATAGCGACAGCGGCGAACCCGAACCACTGGAGTGCGTAACCCAGGTGGGGTCCCTCGTCCAGCGAGGGCGGCGGCACGGCGGCCGGAAGACCGTCGGGCTCACCCGTCCGTTCGAGATAAACTGGAGCGAGGGGCAGGTCGAAGCGGGACGCGAGGGTTGGGAAATCGAGGCGCCGGAAGGTGGTAACGGTGGTATCCTCGATGTCGATGGGTGCTGGCATGGCTCCGGCACCGGCGTGGGGGATCATCCGGAGCGTCCCCGTCACCGTCTGTGTTTCGGATTCGACGTATGGCCGGGGATCGGCGGTCGCCGCGTCGGGGGAGGGGAGCCATCCACGATTGACGAGCACGATGCCCGCTCCGCTGTCCAGTTCGAGAGGGGTGACGAGATGAACCCCAGGACGACCCTGATGGGCGCGCCCGCGCAGGAGCAGTGAGGCCTCGGGATGGAAGCGGCCACGAGCCGTGGCTCGGCGGTAGATGAAGTCCCCGGGGCGAGGGGCGATCTCGACGAACGTCGCGGAATCCAGGTCGAGTGGCGGCTCGGAGATAGCGGCTCTGACCTCCACGTTGATCGCCCTGCGCTGCTCGAGCCTGTCCAGCTGCCAGAAGCCGAGTCGGACGCATACGGCTGCAACGATCACCACCGCTACCGCAGCGGCGATTCCGCCGCGTGTGACATTCACCCGGCCCGGCCGGCGCGAAGAGGAAGCGTCGGGATCAGCTCCATTCTTCTTCGTCGGACGATCCGCTCCAATCCTCTTCGGACATCCACTCCTCCTCGGCCCTGCGGATCTCCTCCACGTCCAGCTCCTCCTCCGCCTCGACCAGCGAGGCGCGCCAGGGCTCGTCCTCCACCGACTCGTAGCGGCGTCGGCGCCGCATCATCATGATGCCGCCGGCGATGACGATCAGCGCCATCAGGATCCAGAGCATTGCGCGTTTCTCGAGCGGATGAACGGTTGAGACCGCTGCGTGAAGATGTCGCCAGGGAAAATATCGCCAGGAGCATGAAGTCGCCAACGAAAAGCGGGCGCGCCGGGCAGATTGCCGACGCGCCCGCCCGATCCCGATCGGTGGGTTCAGAAGCGTCGGCGAAGACTCTCGGCCAGGCTATGGCTCGCGTCGGAGACGTACCCGCCGAGGCTATCGGCGAGGCGTCCCCTGACCTCGGCCCAGCGAGAGGGTGCCTCGTCGTACGCACCGTCGCGGGGAATCCTCTCGACCCGCTGGACCCGCGCCAGGTGCTCCTCGTAGTCGGATATCTCGTCCTCGAGGTCTTCCAGATCCTGCTCCTGGACGCGAGCGATTTCCAGCAGCCGACGCGCTCGGCTCTCCCACAGCTCCGCCTTCTGGTCCGCGATCTCGCGAGCCCGCTCGTCCTCATCATCGCCTCGCCGGCCGCCGCCGGTGAGGAGCCCGAGAACGAGGCCGACTCCGAGGGCGATGCCGGCCGCGTGCAGCGGCTTTTCGCGGACGCGAGCGCCTACGTCCAACTGCTCCTGCAGATGTGCCCGCTTCCGCAACAGCACGCCCTCGATGTCATCGAGCGTGTCGGACATCCGGGCGCGCGTCTTCTCGAGCTCCGCGCGCGCGGCCGCCGGATCCTGCGGTTGAACACGGATCTCCTGTGCCATTTGCCGTTTTCCTTATGCCTGATGCACACCCCGATCGGGCGATGCGCTGAATGCTGCCGGGACTTCGGCAGCGAAGAGTAACTTTCTGCGACCCTGCTATCTCAGGACCCGACCGAGTATGAAACCGACTACCAGGGTGGCGATGAGACTCCGTGCGGGATTCGCCCGGATCTCATTCTCGATCGCGCCACGGATGTCACCTTCCGTACCATCACCGATCCTGCGCTGCATCTCATCCGTCAGCAGTCTGGCGCGAGTCATACCCTCGCGCATCCGTGCGGCCAGGTCCACTTCCGGGGTATCCCCATCGCCGGTAAGCTCCGCGGCCCATTGATAATGTCGCTCCTCGTCCAGCGCGTTCTGATCGATCGTGCGCTTGACGTCGGAAGGCCATCCAACCGCGCGCTGGGCATACCGGTCGTACTTCGACATCACCTGCAACTCGTTGGCTCGCCAGGCCATCAGCAGAGCGCCGTCGCCCGCGGCGGCCGCGACCTGCTGAATCGCCTGCTTCAGCGGTGCCGTCGCGTGCGGTTCGTTGGCCGGCGTGCCCCCGAGGCCCAGAACGAGCTCGTTCAGGTCACGGATATGGCGCTCGTGATCTCGTTTGAAGCCCTCGATCTGCAGGGCGGTGTCACGGTCTTCCAGACGATCGATGGCGATCTCGTAGGCCCCGATCGCATCGTGATCCAGGCGGATGAGGTCGTTGAGCCCGTCGATGATTTCGGAGCTTTCGACGATCGCCCCTGCCGCTCCTCGGTCCGCAGGTTCGTTGGCCACGTTCTCTCCTGGGTTCGGCTGATCCCGTTGCCGGAACGGTCGCGACGTCGTGCCGCTGCGCCGGAACCGGGAATGCAGTATCCATTCCACGCACGGATCCTCGATCCGCCATCATCGAGCGTACCCACGGGTCGGCGCGACGGCCGCCCGATCATCATGTGCTCCGAGCCAGGAAGGTGCAATGCCGCAAGCAGATCACGAGTCCGAATATCGTTTCGACGGGGCGGTCGTCATGATCACGGGCGCGTCCCGGGGGCTGGGCAAGGCGCTGGCGACCGCGTTCAGCCGGGCGGGTGCCACCGTATCCCTGTGCGCACGGTCCCCTTCATCTCTCGAATCCATTTGTGCCGAAATCACAGCGGCCGGCGGGCGCTGTCTGGCCCGCTCCGTGGACGTCCGGGACGAGCAGGCCGTCAATGCCTGGGTCACGGAGACGGTAGAGGCACTCGGAACGCCGACCGTCCTGATCAACAACGCCTCTCTGCTCGGCCCCCGCTCCCCACTGGCGGACTTTCCGCTGGATAGCTGGAGGGAGGTGCTGGAGGTGAATCTGACGGGGACGCTGGTCGTCTCGCGTGCCGTGCTGCGCCCGATGCGCGAGGCAAGGCAGGGGTCCATCATCAATGTCTCGTCGGGTGCCGCCATACCGCCCCGAAAGGAATGGGGGGCCTACGCGGTTTCGAAGGACGCCCTGGAGGGGCTGTCGATCAATCTGGCGAGCGAACTGGAGGGGTCGGGGGTTCGTGTCAACATCGTGGATCCCGGCGCCATGCGGACGGGGATGCGGGCCGCGGCCTATCCCTCGGAAGATCCGGACACGCTCAAGAGACCCGACACCATCGGTCCCCTCTTCCTGTGGTTGGCGAGCGATGCGGCGGCCCGGGTCACGGGTCAGCGCTTCCAGGCGGACGACTGGATGAGGCAGTTCGGCTGACGATGAGGCATGCCGCTTGCCCGTGGGAGATCTGCGTAAACCCGCATCGACTTCATGAGCAGAATGAGCATGCGCAGAATCATACGAACGGCCTCGTTGCTGGTGCTCCTTCTCCTTGCGGGATGCGCCAGCCTGGGTGGTCTGGGAATTCAGGCGCCCCACTTCGAGGCGGCCTCGGAACAGGACGCGGAGCTTCGGCTCCTGCCACCGTCGGTTCAGCGGCCGCTGGGCGGGGCATCGATTCGCCTCTATGCCCGAGTGACGAATCCCAATCCGATCGGGATCACGCTGTCACGCCTCGCCGGCACCCTCCAACTCGAAGGTTACGATGCTGCCGATGCGGACTTCCCGCTCGGACTCCCGCTCGAAGCGGGCGAAGCGTCCGTCGTCCCGCTCGACCTGTCCATCAGCTTCGCGAACCTCCCGGGTCTCGCCGACGTCGTCGGTACCGCGGTCTCCAGCGGCGAGGTCGGCTACGCGCTCCGCGGCTCCGCGAGCGTCGATGCCGGCATGCTGGGACAGCCCACGTTCGGGCCGATGACACTCCTCCAGGGTTCGGTCCAGGCCCGCCGCTAGCCATTACCCGCATCATGCGATCCATGCAGAAGAGGCGGCCGTACCCTCCGGCCGCCTCGCCTCTCACCGTCGGGGGCGGACCAGGCATCAGTCGCCGTAGACCGCTCCCGCCAGGATTCCAATCGCCCGCTCGCAACGGTGGCAGTAGAGTGCCGCGGCGTAGTCGCCCTCTGGCTCCGTCATCGATGCGAAACCGTTCGGATCGATCTCAGGTTCAATGAAGGCCAGGACTTCGATCTGCTCGGGTCCGCACGTCGGGCAGGGGACGCTGGACGGATCCCTCCTATAGGCCATCAACAGCTCGAGCGCCTCCGCATCTGTGAAGGGGCCGCTCGGCTGCGGCAGTTCGGTGCCGGTCATCAGGTGTGCTATGCGGTTCATCCGCCCCTCCTTATCTGAATGGGGCCCCGTAGCCGGGAAAGTCCCCTATCCGTTTATCTCACAAAAGGTTGTCCGTCTCTCTCGCCTCTGATTCATTGCAACAACCGTTCTCGTTTTCCGCGCGAGGCGCAATGTGAGGTAAATCCATGTGTACCGCTGCTTTGCGCGACTGGCGAAATGCGGCCCGCCGGCCATCTGCGAACAATCCTCACACCACCGCCCGTCCATCCGAACGACGTTCGTAGCCCGGCACGGTATCGGTCAGGAATGCAGCGAGGGCGAGAGCGATGCCGAGCCCCAGGTGGGGCAGCCAGACGACCGGATCGAAGCCGAGAAACCACGGGGAGACGGCGAGCAGGAGGCCGAGCAGTCCGTCGAGCCAGAGATGGTAGGGGATCTGCAGACGGCGGATTCTGCCGAGCTCGAAGTCGGTGAGGAGGGTATTGGCGATCAAGGCCACGGCGATGGCCAGCGGCACGAGGCCGGCCGCTCCACGCGGACCGACCCCGCTGAGCCAGGGAAGCAGGATCAGGAGGCCCCCGAGCGCGAGATCCAGTCTACCATGAGTGCGGGTCGACAGTCGCATGAACTCAGTCCCTCCTGGGGCCGGGTGCGGGCGGACGCGGCGGCTCAGTGCCAGAGCCGGGCGACGGTTCGAGAAGGCGGCTCCGCGAATCTCTCAGGGTGGAGCACGCGGGCCAGCGCCTCGACGCCATCGACGATTCTCGGGCCTGAACGGCTGAAGAACGCGCTGTGCAGCACCCATGCCCTGCCGTCGCGAAACGGCCGCGCGGCGACTTCCGTGAGGCGCTCCCGGTGCCGCTCGGCGTCGCGTTCCGCCTCGGTAAGCCCATAGCCGCAGGGCTCGATGAGGAGGACGTCAGGGTCGAGCTCGTCCAGGGATTCCCAATCGACCTCGCGGGAGCGTTTCCCGGCGGATCCGAGCACGACCTCTCCCCCCGCGGCTTCGATCATCTCCGGAACCCAGTGGCCGGGTGAGAAAGGGGGGTCGAGCCATTCGAGGAGGAGGCTACGCGGCCGGTCCGCCTTCGAAACGGAGGCCGCTACGCCGTCGAGGCGTGCCTGGAGGTGCTCCCTCAATCTATCTCCCGCATTCGGCTCGCCGGCGGCATCGGCGACCTGCTGAATGCTATCGAGGATCTCCGGGATGCTATGCGCGTCGAGGGATACGACCCGGGGGGGCTCGGGCAGCCGCGCCACGGCGGCTTCGACAGAACCTGTAGGAACAGCGCAGACTTCGCAGAGGGCTTGGGTCAATACGAGGGTGGGGCGCAGGTCGGCCAGCGCTTCGGCATCGACCTCGTAAACGCTGCCGTGTTCCACCATCGCCTGGCGTACGGCGGCATCCACCGCGCCACTGGTCAGCCCCGCCGGGTCGAAGCGCGTCCGGCTGAGGCGCGGCAAGGCAAGGGCTTCTGGGGGATAGTCGCATTCGTGCGAGATCCCCACCAGATGCTCCTCGAGGCCCAGAGCATGGACGATCTCGGTCGCGCTTCCCAGTAGTGACACGATCCTCATCGTATTCATCCTCTCGTCATGGTCGGTGGGCATCTGGAGTGTCGGCAGACCTGGGCGCGGCGTCCGTGGCGGTGACTCCGCCGATCGCTCAGCGGCGCCTTGTCGGGCTCTGCCAGGGCCGGTATTTTTCGCGCTCTCGATTCCCCCGCCCGGAGGCATGCACGTGCAGATCATCCGCAGTCCACGAGTCACCCTCGTCTCCCGACAGGAGTTCATCTACCCCGAGCACATCCAGTGGGAGAGTGACTCGGAAGTTCCTGCGCAGGTTCTGACGGAGTTCTCCGGCCGCCTGTGCTACCTCTCTTTCGGCAAAGATGCCGGACTCGAGGGGGGCCACAGGTCAATCGGCGGGCGGACGACGAATGAATCGTACCTGGCGAACATCCTCCGGGTCAAACACGGGAGCGTGCTGGAACACGCGGTCTGGAGCTTCTTGCTGGAGGGCGTCAGCCGGGCGCTCACACACGAGTTGGTGAGGCACCGGGCGGGTTTTGGTTTCTCACAGCTCAGTCAGCGATACGTGGACGAGTCCGAGATCGGGTTCGTGCCGCCGCCGGAGATCGAGGAGGGCGGGGGCGCGTACGAGACTTGGAAGCGCGCCTGCGAGGCGTCGCTCAGCGCGTATCGGGAGATCCTCGCGGAGATGGCGGACCAGATCGGTGAGGAGGGAACGGCGACGATGCGGAAGAAGCGCGCCCGACAGGCGGCACGCTCCGTCCTGCCGAACTCGGCCGAGACCAAGATCGTGGTGACCGGAAACGCACGTGCCTGGCGGCACTTCGTCGAGATGCGTGGAAGCGGCTCGGCCGACGTAGAGATCAGGCGTCTTGCCGTCGCGGTCCTGAGGGTTCTACAGGAAGAAGCCCCCAGCATCTTCGGCGACCTACGGGTGATCGTCCAGCCCGACGGAACGGAGGTCGTCGAGTCAGAACACGAGAAGGTCTGACCGGCTGACGGATTCCTGCGGCGGGTCACCCAGCAGCCCGCCGTGCGGCTGCTGGAAGGCAAGTGCGTAGGTCCCCAGGATCAGCAGCCAGATCGTGACATAGACCGGCACGAAGTAGTGCCTCGCCCGCATCATCTTGGGATAGAGGATGGGTTTGCCAGCGAACTTTCCGCGTGGCTTGCTGGGAAAGAAGAAGGTCTTGTAGGTCTCGATCGTCGCCACGCTGTAGCCCGCCGCGCCGATTCCCAGATAGAGCCAGTTCTCGGTGAAGAACGCCAGGATGATCGCCCAGAAGAGCGATACACCGGGGCTGCGGAAGAACTTGAACGTCTCGAAGCCCTCCACGGGCGCGTCCTTCCAGGCCCCGCCGAAGGCCGTCAGCCAGCCTCCGAAGCTGCCGATGGTGATCAGCACCAGCCAAGCCGGGAGATCCGGATAGGCACGCTGGAGGACCGCGACCCCGAGAACGGATACCACCAGAAGCGCCACGACCGCTACACCCGCCGACCAACGGATACGGCGGTCCTTGATCGGCTTGCCACCGACGCCGAACTGCATCGGAATGAAGTACTTCGACTGGTCCTCCTCCCGGATGAACCCCTTCCACAATTCAAGCGTGACACGCTCGAAGGCGTAGACCAGCCCGAAGAAGACCACCATCCCGGCCGGTCGTGAGAGGTCCATTCCGGTAACGACGCCCAGGATTCCGCCGAGAATCGAGCCGACGACGACGCTGCGGAGGTACTTGGGCCACGTGAACCCCTCGTGCATGGAGTCCTTGTACATCCCCCAGGTGGAGATATGGGTCCCGGCGATGACGCCGATCAGGATTGCGATCGTGAGATTCAAGACGATGACTGGTGTAGGTTCTGAAAAGATGCGAGCTGCTCCAGGATAGTGCCCGGCAGCCCCGTATACGGTGACGCGAGCTCAGTGGGGATCATGACTCGTGGCGTAGATGCGCTCGACGAGCTCCAGGTCCCGACGCGCCGCGTCGAGCTCGAAGCGAGCCGGCCGACCGGTTCGGATCGATTCGAAGAAGTCCTCGAACATTGTTCGATAGCCGAGCAGGTCGCGGGGATTCGGCACGCCGAGACGCTTCTTCCGCCCGCGCACGGCGAGCGCGAGCCCATTCGACTCGAACGTGATCACCCCCTCGGAGCCGTAGATGCTCGAGAGGCGCAGGCCCTTGGCAGGCGAGCCGATCTCCCACGAATAGAGGAGCGTCCCGACCGCCCCCTCGGCATACTCGAAGACGGCGACCATCGTCTTCTCCGGACCTTCGCGGTCACCCGGCCGGAAGCCGTGGGCGTCGGTGACGGTGAGCCCGAGGTTCGCCATGAAGTTCACCCAGTGGATTCCGCCCTCGAAAAGCGCTCCGCCCCCGGCGAGCTCGACGCGGTCGCGCCAGTCACCCGTCTGCTGCTGTTTGAGCGCATTGATCGAGATGATGCGGATGTCGCCAATCGCGCCGTCGGCGATGAGTGTGCGCAGCTCGCCGAGGAGCGGCTTGTAGAAGTAATTCTCGGCGACGAACGCGCGGCGGCCCGTCTCGTCCGCCAGTTCGGCAACCTGGTCGAAGTCCGCGGACCGCAGGAACGGAGGCTTCTCGACGATCACGTGCTTGCCGGCGCGGAGGGCCTTCAGCGTCAGGTCCAGGTGGCTGGCGGGGGGGGTCGCGACCAGCACCACCTCGACCCGAGGATCCTCGATCGCGGCGTCGTACGATGCGAAGGTGCCCGCGCCACCGAACCGCCGGGAGTAGTCCTCCGCCCGCGCGCCGTCCCGGCTTGCATAGTACCGATCGAGTCGAGGAAAGCGGCGGAGCGTCCGGCTATGAAGGCGTGTGGCGAAACCGCAACCGAGAAGGGCGATCCTCATCGCTTCAACCCTGCTCCGCCAGCAGAGCACCCACGCGGTGGGCGTTCGCGGCGATGGTCAGACTGGGATTCACTCCTGCGCTGGTCGGCAACACGCTCCCGTCGGTAATCCACAGATTCTCGACCCCTCTGAACCGGCAAGTGTCGTCGACCGCCGAAGTCCGTGGGTCCGGGCCCATCCGCGCCGTACCGAGTGCGTGCGAGAAGGTGTTCACGTTCCAGGTCGCCGTGAAAAGAGCGCCGGCCTGGCGGAGTATCTCTCGCGCCCGCCGCAGGAGCGCGCGCCTCGCCAGACGGTCGCGACGGCTGTAGCTGTGGGTGATGCGGGCACCGGGCAGTCCGAAGCGATCGCGAACTCCTGTGTCGAGCTCCACCCGATTCCCCGCTCGCGGCTGGTCCTCGGCGATTACGAGCAGACCGGTGAGATTGCCCGCGAGCTTTCCCACCGCCGCACCCAGCGGCCGCGGCAGGAGCGAGCGAATGAGCGACCTCGGGGGGCCCATCACCTGCTGAATATTGCCCAGCTTGCCCAGACTCGGGCGTGCCGGGTCACCGAAGTAGTAGTCGTGAATCGCGACCTGCTTGTGGTGCTCGTCGTCCGGGTTCGGAGGCGTGCGGAAGTAGCCGTACATCATTGCGTTGCAGTGCCGCATGAGGTATCGCCCGATCACCGCGTCTCCAGCCGGACTGAGCGCGTCGAGTCCGGACGCGAACAGGAGGTGCGGAGTCGCCAGCGCACCCGCTGCCAGTATCACACGCGGCGCTTCGAACCGGAGGCGCTCGCCCGTTTCGGCATCCATCCCCTCGACGGCCCGGATCCATCCACTCGTCCCATCCAGCCGGGTCACGACGGTGCGCGGCCGGAGCGTCAGACCCTTTTCCACCAGACGGGGCAGAAGCACCGTCGCAAGGTCGTTCTTTGCCTCTACCGCACAGGCGAAGGCGTCGCAGGTCGTACACGATTGGCAGCGCCCCCCGTGGATTGCCATCGGGATCCGGAAAGGCCGCAGGCCGATCGCCGACGCCGCATCATGGATTCGATGCGCCGTCTTCGCAAGCGGTGGCGGCCGCTGCGGATATTCCCCTGCCCGGGGCGGTTCGGTCGGATCGCGCCCGGTTTCGCCCGCGATTCCGAGCAGCTCTTCGACGTGGTCGTAATGTTTCTCCAGGTCCGAGTAAGTCAGCGGCCACTCGGCGCCGGAATCCCCGACCACCTCCGGCGCCACCTCGAAGTCACGTTCGCGGAAGCGAAACGAGGCACCTCCGTAGAAGACCGAGGGCCCGCCGACACAGCTACACAGCCCCTGCGGCCGCCAGCCGAAACGCGTACGCAGCTTGTACTCGCTATCGGTCGTGTAATGTGGGGTCAGGACGAAGGCCCCCTCTTCACCCCAGTTCTGCGCGCCCCGCTCGACCCATCCGCCCCGCTCCAACATCAGCACCCGCGCGCCCGCGTCGACGAGCGGCTGCGCGGCAAGGCAGCCGCCGAAGCCACTGCCGATGACGATCGCGTCGAATGGGCCGCCAGGATTTTGCACGGATCGTCGGTTAGGTGTCTCGAGATGAAAAAGAGGGGGGGAGAATAACGACCTTCCATGAAAATGAACATTCGTCGCACCCCTCGCCCGCGCCCCCTGTTGGCTTGACGCTTCAATTCGGCAGGTGATATGATCCTTCTCTCAGATTGACCAATCCGAGATCGCCTCCTGCTCGCCGAAAGTCCGGCAATTTCACAATGCGGCTACCGATCCAATCGATGCAGGCGGTCCTCATCAAACCCGAGGCTTCGGATGAGGACGCGTGGTACCGCAGCGTTATCGTGGACTTCACGCCCGACAAGGAACTGATCGTCGTTATGCCGCAGCGTCAGGACCGTCTGGGCGATGGTGACGAGCCCGAGGTGATCGCTGAGGCAGCCGAAGCTACACCGGGAGACCCGCCCCCGACAGGAACGTCGGAACAACCGGTGTCGCAGGCCGAGGATTCGTCCCCCGCTCCGGCCGATCAGGACGGCGAGCATGAGGACGACGATGAGTTCGTAGACGATCTCAGCGCCCTCTTCAACAGCGGCACCAAGATCGCCGTCGAGATCTCCTTCCAGGACGGGATCCGGCGGTTCGAATCCGTCGTACGCAAGATCGACCTGAACTTCGGCGGGTCGCTTCGGATTGACTGGCCGACCGAAGGAACTCGGATCCAGCGCCGTGACTTCGTTCGTGTCGACGTCGGCTATCCTGTCGTCGTGCGGTTTGAAGATCCCGAGGAAGGTGGCCTCCGGAAACTCACCGGTAGCACGATGGATCTGAGCGCGGGCGGCGTTCGCCTCCACCTGGACGAGGCGATTCCCGACGAGACCTGGATCCAGATCGATATCGACGCCGGACCGCTGCACGATCGGACGCTCCACGGCCGGGTAGTCAGATCCGGAGAGATCAGAGGGAAGCGCGGCCAGAAGGTGATCGGAATCTGGGTCGCGGTGGAGTTCGTCGGGATCGACGAGGGGATCAGGAAGGAGATGACGCAGGTCGTCTTCGATATCCAGCGAGACCAGAAGAAGAAGAGCCTCTCTTAGCAGGAATCATCCGCCCGCACTGCCCGCCTACATCCTCACTCCCGGCCCCTGGCTCCTGTCCCTGATCTCACCGTCCGTCTCTTCGTGAATGCACTGGTTGATCCGAGCGGCCATCACATCGAGCTCGGAGCGCGACGGCACCGGGGCCGAGGGATCCGGCAACTGCAGCGGGAAGGGTGTACCCGCGGGCACGGGAATGAGGTGCAGGTGGAAGTGGAACACGTCCTGGCCCCCGTGTGACCCGTTCGGCGAGAACAGGTTGATCGCCCGCGAACCGGTCGCTTTACGAAGTCCCGGGAGGATTCTGCGGGCGGTGGCGAAGGTTCGGGCGGCGAGGTCCTCGGGAACGTAGAAGAGGTTCTTGTAGTGCCGCTTCGGCAGGACGAGGACGTGGCCGCGATGCAGCGGCTGCACGTCCAGGAATGCGATCACCTGGTCCCCCTCGTAGATGACGCTCACGGTTTCATCGCCGCCGATGATCCGGCAGAAAATGCAGTTGGGGTTCTGATAAGGGTCTTCCATTCGGCCTCCGATCGCGAGAGCTCTGCGGGGACGCGCACCGCGTGCAAGAGATGCGCCCCGCCGGCAGCCCGCGCAAGGCTTGCCTCGCCCACCCCTCGCATACGAGATTGCCGCGCCCGACAATCACCACCTGCTTTGCGAGCTGCATGGAATCGAGCGGCACGTCGCCCAGTCCCCGAACCAGCGCGTCCGGCACCGGAGTGGAGAAGCCATCGGTCTCACCGGTGCTGCCTCTCCTGCTCCTTGAGACGATGCGCGATCTGGATCGCCCGCCGGAGGTCCTGGAAGACGAGGACATCACGACCAGCCTCCCTCGTCGTCTGGGGCTCAGCGAAGTCGTGCGGCTGCAGATCCGGCGGTTCGAGCAGGAGGTCCGCCATCGGCGGCCGCAGATCCCCTCTCAGGTCGAAGATCTCTTCCGCCTGGTCATACGCCGGCCCGACTGCGAGGATATCTTTGCCGCCGCGGGGCGGCGCATGGCCGAGCGATACTGGAACCAGCGCTCGGGCGTACCGCGGACTCTGGTGCGCTTTCTGCCCAGGCCCCTTGCCCTGATCGCCGCCCAGCGCGCCGGGCGGCGGATGTTCGCCGACCTCGTAGGCCCCTCCCCCTTCCGTATCAGCCGCAAGCCCGTGCGCCTGCGAATCGACACCTCCCTGACCGCCCGAGCCGATCCCGGCGGGGCCGCCTGCGCGTTCTACGGCGGCGCTTTCGGTGCCCTCCTGGAACTCTACACTGGCCGCCGCTATCGCATACTGCACCCCGCCTGTGCGTGCCGTACACCGGGTGGTCCATGTGAGTGGTCGGTGGAAATAGCGGGGTGAGGAAGAAGCTATCAGCTATCAGCTATCAGCTATCAGCTGACGGCCAGGGCCACGGCCACAATGGACCTGCTTGGCGGTTGCAAGCTGATATCTGATAGTCGATAGCTGATCGCTCTCTCATTTCCTCCTCTTCTGGAACAGCCAGCCCCTGCGGATCGTCCGCGGCTCCTGCACGGTGACGAATGCTTCGGGGTCCCAGAAGTCGACCTCGCGCATCACGGCGGGGAGGTCGCGGCGGCGCAGGACCGCGTCGACGACCTCGACCTTCCCCTCCTTCCCCTGCCCCGCGAACTCGGTGACACCGAACCCCCGCTCGCGAAGGGCTTCGGCCAACTCGACGCCACCATATCGTGAGACCACGCGGATGGTGGCCATGCCGAACGCCATGCGCTCTTCGACCAGCAGCCCCACGTAGGTACCGATCGCGAAGCCGCCGGCGTAGCCGATGAGGTGCAGCGGCGAATCGAGGTGCTGGATTACCGTCCCCACCGCCAGGATCCAGACGAGCACTTCGAAGAAGCCGATGATCGGCGCGACGGACTTGACGCCCCGCACGGCGAGCAGCATTCGCAGCGTCGCGAGCGAGACGTCGATGATCCGCAGAAAGAAGATTACGAGCGGCCCCCACGCGGAGCCCAGGATAGCTTCCATCTGGTAACGACGAGTACACGGCTGATAGGGTCGGCTCCCCGATCGATGGGGAGGGCCTGGTTTGGGCGGGAATATACGCCCTCATTCGCCTCGGAACAGACTTCGG
>JBBDRL010000027.1:39705-52032 GCA_040905505.1 Gemmatimonadota bacterium
GTTCGATCACCAGGCCGCCTCCGTCCAGAACCCACGAACCCCAGCATACCAACCGGTGCAGGACAGAGCGGACCTGAGGCGGGAGATCATCAGCCTGGACGGACAGGGCTATCGATCGTACAAGACGTTGGCCGGAGAATACGCAATCGATCGCTTCACTCTCCGGATCGACCACGTGCAGGGCGACCCTTTTGCGGACCCCTCGCGGATGCGTGCCCTGGTTCCGCCGCGCAACGCGGGACTGCCGGCCGAGATTCTCCAGACGCCCGCCAGACGGATATCGGCAGCGGACTTCCTCAATCGGACGTTTCACCGGGAGCTCGCTCACCGCTCGCGAGACCGCGGAAGCGGGCGGAGCGGCGAGCTGAAGATCATGGCCCCCGCACAGGAAGTCCTGCACCGCACCTCGGTGATCTTGCACGCGGACGGATCGATCGAGGCGCGTTTCCGAGCCGGTTTGCCCGCCAAAGGTCGGACCGTCCTCGGGCCGGCGGGGGCGGAACTCCTCTGCGAGGATGTACCCGCAGCGGTGGAGGCCGGGCTGTTCTGCGAGAGCTTGGACGTGGACGCCCTCCTGGCGCAGGTACGGGTCGTCGAGGACGCTCAGGCGATGCGCGACCAGTTGGCCGCCCGCCGGCTCGTCGCTTTCGTCGCCGATGGGGCGGTCCTGCCGCGGCAGAGTGGCATCGACGATCGGCCGCTCTCCGGTGACAAGGTCGTCCCCTTCAAGTCGCCGGAGGGCCTGCGCGTCACCCTCGACTCACCGCACGGCGGGCCGATCGCCGGCCTCGGCGTCCCGGAAGGTGTGACGCTGCTCGTCGGCGGCGGGTTCCATGGCAAGTCGACCCTGCTGCGTGCGATCGAACGCGGAGTCTACGATCACATCCCGGGCGACGGCCGAGAACGGGTGGTGACACGGCCCGACGCGGTGAAGGTACGCGCGGAGGATGGTCGTTCTATCGTTGGAACCGACATCTCCAATTTCATCGCCGACCTGCCGGGCGGCGAGGACACGCGCTTCTTCCAGACCGGCAACGCGTCAGGCTCGACCTCCCAAGCCTCGGCGATCGCCGAGGCGCTCGAAGTCGGCGCTCGGTGCCTGCTCCTCGATGAGGATACGAGCGCCACCAATTTCATGATCCGAGACGCGCGCATGCAGGCCCTGATCGGCGGCCGGGACGAGCCGATCACACCCTTCATCGACCGATTGGACGACCTGCGGAACCGGGGCGTCTCGGCCGTCGTGGTGGTGGGAGGGTCGGGAGACTACTTCGAAGCGGCGGACACCGTGATCGCCCTTCGCGCCTACGAGCCACGCGAGGTGACTGGCGAGGCCCGAGAGCTAACCAGGACCCTGCCGACCAGGCGGGCCGAGGAAGGTCGCGCCTGGACCGATTCAGCCGGTCGTGTGCCGCAGCCCGGCTCCATCGACCCGCGGCGAGGGAACCGCCCGGTGAGGGTGCGCGCCTTCGGACCTCACCGCCTCGCGTTCGGCGAGCAGGAGATCGACCTGAGCGCGCTGGAGCAGCTCGTGGAGAGCGGCCAGACCCGGGCGATCGCGCGGGCTCTGGCGTGGGCACGAGGCGAATGCATCGACGGGAGTCGGACGATGGACGATGCACTCGCATGTGTGCTTCGAAGCATCGCGGAGGAGGGACTCGACCTGGTGGACGACCGAGCGACGGGAGACTACACGGCGTTCCGGATCTTCGAGATGGCCGGCGTGCTCAACCGTCTTCGGGGACTGGCTGCGAACCGCGCGCAGTAGCCGGTTCATCGCCCTCTTCCCGCCCCGCCTTGGCCCGATCCAGTCCGGCCGCAGCAAAGAGCTTCCTGCGGATCTGGCGATCGTAGAGTGCCCACTTGGATTCTCGCTCGTCGCTTTCAGCGCTGTCGTCCGCCAGAAAGCCCAACTCGATCTCGAAGCCGCCCGCGCGGGAGCGGCCACCGCCGTAGTAACGGCCCGTCGCGTCCTTTCCGAGCGCCTGCTTGAGGAATTTGTCGACGGTGAGCGTCGCATCGCTCGTCCTGAGGCTGCCGGAGATCGACTCGTGTCCGCGGTGGTCCGTGACGATCCCGTAGACGACCGCCGTCTTGACGTTCTCCTCCTTGATCAGGAAGTCGGCGGCCTGCGGGATCGCATCTCGATCCGACCACCTCAGGTAACCCACCCCTGCCAGGGACAACCCTCCGCGAATGATCCGTCGGCCGAGTGCCGCGTGGATCGTCTCCATCGTCGCGCGCGACTTCTGGACGCACAGCACCCGCTCGAGCAGTCCACGGTCGGCAAAGCGGCTCAGATACGCCGCGGCGCCGTACTCCGGCCGGCCGGCATAGATGAACCCGGACGTTTCGCTGTGAAGCCCGTGCAAGAGCGCCGTCGCCAGCTGGACATGCTCCACGTTAGACTGGTCCATTTCCAGGAAGGCGCCGGATGCGAGGTACTCCGCGAACTGGCTCGCGGCAGCACCCACCGGGCGAACGTCCCGGAAGATGGGGTCGAGGACGTCCTGAGCGTCATGGTGGTCGACCACGGCGAACGTAGGGACTCCGGCGTCCCGGAGGCGGCCCGTCAGGCGGGTAGTGGTCCCCTGGTTGTCCACGAATACGGCGGCGTCATAGCTCTCCAGCGTGACGTCGTCCGAGTAGGGGAGCAGATCGATTTCGAGAAGGTTGACCAGCGCGAGGTTTTCAGGATGGCTGATCAGCCCTTCGTAGAGGATGTCGACGTCGATACCGAACGTCTTTGCGATCGCTTCGTACGCCATCGCAGACGAGATCGCGTCGGGGTCGGGGAAGTCCTGGATGGCGACCACGTGGTGTTCCCCGGCGCGGACCTCGAGAAGCTCGCGCAGCTCCGCCGCCCGGTCAGCAGAGGGCTCCCGGAGCGAGAGATGCTCGGCCACGGAGCCGCTCGGCTCGCTGCTGCGCGCCTCATCGATCCCGCTTGATTGAGCCATGGGTTGCTTTGTCGCGTTCAGAGCGAGCGTGTCATGCCGGCTTTCCCTTACGCTCATCGCTTGCCGCCAAGCTCGTGCCACTGACACCACTGAGCTGCTCGACCTTGCGCTTGCCGAGGTACCGCGGCTGGTGAAAGAGGAAGCCCTGCGTCAGGTGGACGCCGAGCTCCTTCACCGTCTCGTACTCTTCCTCTCGCTCCACGCCCTCCGCGATCACCTTGATGCCGTGGTCGTTTGCGAACGCCACCATCGTCTCGACCAGATTCTGCTTCATGAAGTTGGTGTCGATTCCGGAGATCAGCGAGATGTCCAGCTTGATGTAGTCCGGCGAGAGATTGGCGATGCTGCCGAGCCCCGCGTAGCCTGACCCCGCGTCGTCGACAGCGAAGCGGAAGCCCTGCTTCCTGAACGAGCTCAGATACTTCTGGAAAGCCGGGTAGTCGGTGATCGCGGTCCGCTCCGTGATCTCCAGCACGATGCGCTCCGGATGCTCGATGCCCAGCTCGTCGATGTCGAGATAGCGGAACGTCGGATCCCGAAAGTCGTGCGGATCGATGTTGAGGAAAAGCAGCTGGTCCGGCTCGAGGTTCGAATCGATTCCCTCGATGGCCCGCCGGCGACAGAGGCGTGACAGCTCCCAGATCAGGTTGGCTTCATCGGCCACGCCGAACATCACCTCCGGAGAGCGTAGACCGCGAAGCGAACCCCGTGCGAGCGCCTCGTACCCGTACACTTCGGCCGTGGAGGTGACGACGATCGGGTGATATTCGATGTAGACCGCACCTTCACGCAATGTCGTCTTGAGGTCCGAGATCTTTCGAGTCCGCTCACGATTCTCGACGCTCCTCGCAGCCTGCGCCGCCTCACGAATCCCGCGGTAGATGTTGCGCTCTGTCCGGATCTTCGGGTTGCGGAAGATCGTGGCCGCGCCGACATAGATCCCGAAGAGCCCCGCCACGTCCTCACCGTGTTCCTCCTCCAGCCGGCCACGCGCTTCGCCTTCCAGCTCGCGCGTGATCTCGTTGATCCGCTGCTCCGCGATCTCAGGCGATCCCCGAAGGTCCGTGAAAAAGATGAAGTCGTCGTCCCCGGCATGAGAGACCATGAGGAGATTCTCCTCCCCACTACGCTGCCGGTCGTAGAACTCGCGCACTGCGTTGGCCGTGGTCTGCAGCACTTCGTCGAGCTTCTGCCAGCCGTAGATCTCCTCCAGCTTCGAGTACCGGACGAACTCGATGTAGAGGATCGTGATGCGACCCGTTCGCTCGAGCATCTCCCGGCCCCTTTCCATCATGACGGGCAGGGTCGGGAAGCCGGTGAACCGGTCGTAGAGGAGTTCCTCGTAACGCAGGTACTCGGCGCTCCGGGGCGATCCGGAAGAGCTCGCTCTCGTGCCGGCAGCGCGGATCCGCCCCAGCATCTCCGGGGTGCTGGTGGGCAGCAGAAGCCACTCCTCTACCTGTAAGCCGGCCGCCTCGATCGCTTGGGCGGCGTCCTGGCACGCGACGACCAGCGCCACGCCGCGGGCGCGGCTCTCGACCCGCAGATCGGCCAGGGAGGAGAGGAGCGTAGCTTCGACGATCAGCAGGTCGGGATGGGTTCGCAGCGCGTCCGTAAGCTGCCCACCGTTGGTCCCCTCGCTGCCGCCGATCAGGATCACCTCAGCTTCCAGCTCCTCCGCCGCCTCCGTGACGGCTTCCTGCAACGCGGCGTCCTGGACACGCGCAACGATCTTCACAGGCTACGGTCCCCAGCGGCCAGGTTCCTTTCGACCTTCCGTGCCAGCTCCTCCAGATCTACCGGCTTGACGACATAATCGTCAGCACCCGAGCGCATCCCCTCGAACTTGTCTTCGAATCCGCCCTTCGCCGTCACCATGACGACGCGCGTCGCTCCAAATTCGGGGTGCTGCTTGATGGTGCGGCAGACCTGCCACCCGTCCATGCCCGGCATCATCACGTCTAGAAGGATCAGCGCGGGCTGGACCTCTTCGAGCTTCGCCAGCGCCGTCTTGCCGTCCTCGGCGGAGCTCACGCGGTAACCGCGTGATTCGAGGAAGGCGCTCATTATCTCCACGTTGTCGCGATTGTCGTCGACGACCAGTATGCTTGCCTGCTTGTCCAATCGAGCCTCCCGGGCGGCGAGAGTTCCGAGGCCGCGTTCGGCATGCGACCTCCCAACTGCTGGTAGGGGCAAGAAGCAAGCCAGTGGCAGGTCGCGCAACTGTCTGTGGGAAACAACGTTATGCACGATCCGCCACTGATCCCGACCCACCGGCTACCGCTGCGCGCCGGCCAGCAGCGTCACGCCGCTGAGTGGCGCTCCGAGTCGTCGGGCGATTCGCCCCCGGGGCCGGCGACGAACTGCAACTCGTGTAGACGACTGTAGAGCCCCCCGATCCGGAGCAGTTCGGCGTGTGTGCCGCGCTCGCGGATCTCCCCTCTGTGGAGCACGAGGATCTGATCGGCGCCCTGTACGGTCGACAGGCGATGCGCGACGACGAGGGTGGTTCGGCCCCGCATCAGAACGTTCAGCGCCTCGTCGATCCGCGCTTCGAGCTCACTATCCACGGAGCTCGTCGCCTCGTCGAGGACGAGCACGAGAGGGTCGAAGGCGAGGGCACGGGCGAACGAGATCAGCTGCCGCTCGCCCACGGAGATCGATCCGCCGCGTTCCCCGAGCGGCTGCTCATAGCCCTCCGGCAGGCGGCGGATGAACCGGTCGGCACCCACGCGTCGCGCCGCCTCTTCCACACGTGTCTCGTCGATGTCCCCGCGCCCGAGGGCGATGTTGCCCCGGACGTCCTCACTGAAGAGGAATACGTCCTGAAGCACCAGCCCGATGCGGTGGCGTAGCTCACTTGTCCGCACCTGCGAGATCGGCACGCCGTCGAACAGGATCTCACCCCTCTGCGGCTCGTAGAAGCGCATGAGTAGATTGATGATGGTCGACTTGCCGGAACCGGTCGCGCCGACGACCGCCACGCGCTCACCGGGCCGAATGCGAAAGCTCACCCCCCTGAGAACCCACTCGGGCTCGCCCACCTCCGTGCTCGCGGCGCCTTCCACCGGGCGCTCCGGCGGTGCGTCGCCGGGCGGCAGGCCCTGACGTCCCTCCGCAGGCGCTCCGTAGTGGAACCACACGTCGCGGAACTCGATATCGCCGCGGCCTGGCGACGGAAGCATCGCAGGCTCCGCAACGTCGGAGACGTCCGGCTCCGTGTCCAGGATATTGAACACACGTTCCGAAGAGGCCACGGCACCCTGAAGGAGGTTGTACTTCTCCGATAGGTCCTGAATGGGGCGGAAGAAACGCCTGGCGTACTGGAGGAAGGCGGCGACGACGCCCACGGTCATCGTTTCCCCGAGGATGTTCATCCCGCCGTACCACAGGATGAGCGCGAAGGCGACCGCCGTGAGCACCTCGACGATCGGGAAGAAGAGCGCATAGTAGTTGATCGCCTGCAGGTTGGCGTCGAGGTGATCGCGGTTGATGGAGTGGAAACGGCGTTCCGCTTCCCGCTCGCGCCCGAATAGCTGCACAACCCGGATGCCCGTCAAGCGCTCTTGCAGGTAGGCGTTGATTCGCGCGAGCCGGATTCGAATCACCCACGAAATCTTTCGGATCAGGCCGCGAAAGACGAATGCGGCGACGAATACGAAGGGGAGGACGACCAGCGTCACGAGTGCCAGGCGCCAGTCCAGAAGGAACATCGCGCCGATGATGAAGATCACCGTGAAGAGATCCCCGAAGACGCTGACGACACCCGAGCTGAAGAGCTCGTTGAGCGTCTCGACATCGTTCGTGACACGGGTCATCAAGCGGCCCACCGGGTTCCGGTCGAAGAACCGCAGACTGAGACGCTGGAGGTGGGTGAAGAGCTCCATCCGCAGGTCGTGCATCACCCGCTGTCCGATCCAGGTGGTCAGGAGCACCTGGAGATATTCGAAGACGAAGGCGAGGAGGATCGAGCCGACGAAGAGGAGGACGAGCATGGTGAGCTGGCGCAGGTCCCCGTTCGGGATCGCGTCATCGATCGCGACCTTCGTCAGGTAGGGTCCGACCATCTCGACGGCCGCGCCCGCCATCAGCAGGAGGATCGCGGCCGCGACCTGCTTCCGGTAGGGACCGACGTACCGGAGCAGCCGCCGGGTCAGGTCTGCGTCGTACGCCCTGCTTCCACGCTCATCCTCATGCCGCACGGACTCTCCCGGTTATCGTTCGCTCGCGCGGATCCGAACACCGCGCTTCCCGAGCGCCTCGACGTACTCGTCGGCCGGGACAACCTCGTCCGGGGTCCAGGCCCCGGGCTGGATTCGGCCCTCCGCCTGCATCAGCCCCGTGATGGCAAGTGAGAAGCCGGTCGCGCGCATCATGGCCGTGATTCCCGTGCTTGGGTCGTATCGGTCGGTGAGGTCCCACTGGAGCGTCGCGTTCCTGCCGGCTCGGCGGCCGCTCACCTCCACGCGCAGAGCCACCAGATCCGGACTCTCCGCCGGATCCCGCCGCAGTTTTGGACCGACGGTGGCGATGAAAGCGTCCCGCGGCGCGACCTGTGCCCCCTTGACGTCAATCGGGTCTGTCGAGAACAGCCCGAGCTCGCGAAGCGTCCAGACCGCCTTGGCGTGCCCGGGATATCGGAGCGTCTTGTACTCCATCCGATCGAGCCGCCCCGCGTAGGTCTGCGCCATCAGTGAGAGTCCGCCGGCGGTATGGAACGCCTCCAGCTCGCCGATCCCGGCGAACTCCACTGCCTCGACCTCGGAGAGCGCTTCGACCTGGACCGGTTCCTGGTCACGGATGATCCAGGAGAGCGTCGTATAGTAGTCGATGACGCCCTCGAGGCTGTAGACGACCTGATAGTTCAGCGGCGGCTCCGGATTCTGCGGCAGGCCGCCGACCTTGATGTAGACTTCGGTCGCCTCATCCAGACGCCGAATGCCCTGGGCTGCGAGAATGTTGACCATCCCCGGGGCCAGGCCGCAATCGGGCACGATGCTGACCCCGGCGGCGCGCGCGCGGGCTGCAAGAGCCTTCTGGGCGAGCACGATCTCCATATTGCCGCCCAGGTCACAGAAGTGCGCGCCCGCGTCTACCGCGACTTCCGCGAGGGAATCGTTGAAGTAATACGGAAATGCGCTCATGACGGCGCTAGCGCCCTCCATAGCCGCACGCACGGCCGCCTTGTCTCCAGCGTCGAGGGCCAGCAGCTGGAGCCGGCCGCCCAGGTGGGGTTCCAGGAAGTCGGCGGGGCTGCCGACGTCGATGTCCGCCAGAACCACGTCATGGGGCGTTCGCTCCAGCAGGTCGTACGCACAGGCGCTTCCTTGTTGGCCCGCGCCGAGCACCAGCATTCGCATGTATCGATCTGCTCCTGTTTGAATGAAGAGAGGCTCGCCGCCCGAACCTGTCGGCAGAAAGCCGATCGCGTTCCGCAAGCTTCCCGCCGCGTCACGTCGACCGCTTCGCGATCGCCGGCTGGGGCTTGCGCTTCCGGTCCATCCTACTTTGCGGCGGCGGGGATGGCCGATATATTGCCGCCCTGCCCACACGCAGCAACCCTCGCCCGCCCCGTCTACCTAAAGGAAGGAGCGCTGCTTGGCGAAGGACGTGATCGAGATGGAGGGCACCGTCACCGAAGTGCTGCCAGACACCAACTTCCGCGTCGAGCTCGAGAACGGCCACGACGTGCTGGCATACATTTCCGGTCGTATGCGGAAGAATTACATCCGCATTCTCGAAGGCGACCGGGTGACGGTCGAGCTATCCCCCTACGATCTGAGCCGCGGCCGGATAACCTACCGCTTCAAGTAGCGCGCTGCCGACCGACCCCCTCCCCCGAATATAGACCTGAGTCGCTTCCCTTCTTCCATGGCGGGGATGTGCCACGAATGGAACTCGGGAGGCACCCTCCACCACGCTCATCCGGCTCATTCTGCGAGAAGGCCGAGGATGAAGGGTGCCACGTCCGCGGTCGAGCGGACCCTCTCCGACAGCGAGTCCGCGCCCGGGCCGATCGCAAGGAGCGGCACGGGATTGCGCGTGTGTCCCAACGTGGTGTCTTCGAGATTGCCATGGTCGCTCGTGAGCAGCACGAGAAGGTCATCGCTCATCTGCGCCAGGACGCCCCCGAGGAACGCATCCACGCGCTCGATCGCCGCAACGCCCTCGGCGAGATCCCCCTCGTGTCCGACGTGGTCGGTGTCGAAGTGCGCGAATACGGTGAGGCGGTATCGACCGGCGATTCGGGCCAGGATCTCTCCGGCGAGGGGCGGTGTGAGGTCGGGCGCCCGCGGGTCCACATGCCGCCGCCACCTCTCGGTCGTGATCGAGGAAACGAGCCCGTCGGACTCCCGCACGGAGCGCTCGTTCCGCACCAGTACACCCGCAAGGTGGGCTGCCAGTGGCATTGCGCCCGGCCAGCGTGCACCCCGGCCGCCGGGCTCGAGGAAGCCGCTCGGATATGCGTTGGCGAAGGCAACGGTGTGGCCCGCCTCCGCGGCGGTGCGGAAGAGGTTGCGCTGCAGGAGCAGGTCGCGGAGCGCCGTGGGTACCCACGGTCCGAAATGTCGGCCGAGGATCTTTGGAGCGTTCGTCCCCGTCAGGAGCGCCGTTTGACCGGTTCCGCTCTGCGGCCGGCCTTCGACGCCGAGGTTTGCGTCGATGCCTGTGAGGCGCACGCCGGGCGCTTCGAGGCCGCGGGGAGGAATATCCTCCGCGATGGGGCGGGCGCCCCTCAGGACCGCGTCGAGGGTCGGCAGGTCGGCCGCTGCGAGCGGGTTGATCCCCTCATCGCCGGGTCCGATCCCCACACCGTCGACGAATATGAGGAGGACACGCCCGGGGCGATCCTGCGGTGGGCGGCTCAGACCTCCGCCCCGAGACCGGTTCCCACTTCCCCGCTGTCCAGCCAGACCGCACACCGTTCGACCGCCTCGAGATAGCCGGCTGCGACCGGGCCATCGAGCGGCGCGACGAAAGGCTCCTCGGCGGAACGCGCGTGCAGCACATCGACGACGGGCGCCGGCCGGAAGCCTGCCAGGGATCCGGCGGCATCGATCAGGTCCCGCCGGTCACGGGGAATCGGCTTCCCATCGAGCCGGAGGATCGCACGGAAGAGAGTGAGAAAGGTCGGGAGCGAGCGAATCAGGAGCTGGCCGATTTCTTCGGGACTCTCGCCGGCAACGAGATAACCTTCCCGAAGCTGGATCTTCTTGGAGCGGAGCTCGTGCTCGACCTGGAGCCTGAGATGCTCGCGGCCGATCCGCGTTCGGTTGAACGGGTCGCGCCCCACGAGGACCACGTGCGCATCGCGGATGTCGCTGTACTCGAGAGGGAACACGTCAGCCGAATTCCACCACTCCTCGGCGCTCAACATCATAGGCGGCGGATTGCCCGAAGCGACCCATTCGCGCGTCGCGTGCGCGCCCCTCTGAAGGTGAGCCAATCTCAGATCGTCCAGGATGACGAGAAGGTTGATGTCCGAAAGGCCCGGCCGGTATTCGCCGCGCGCCGCCGAGCCGTACAGGACCACCGAGACGAGCGAGCGCCCATAGATCTCGCTCAGTCGCGACGCGAACTCCTCTGCCGATTTCCTCTCTTCGCTCATCGAGCCCTCTGATACGTGTTCACCAGCCACCTCCGGCGCCGCCGCCGCCGAAACCACCACCACCGCCGAAACCGCCGAAGCCACCGCCGCCGAATCCACCGCCACCTCCACCGAAGCCGCCTCCTCCGAAGCCTCCACGACCGCCCATCGGGAAGGGGATGATGATCGGAACCCCACGCCCTCGGAAGCCGCCCCGACCGCGCAGCCCCCGCCCTCCTCCGCCGCGTCCGCCGCCGCCGCGGTTCGCGAACATGAAGAAGAGAAATATCATGATGACGAGGAGCAGAACGAAGTTGGGGCGGCCCTCACGACTCTGCGCAGGCTCCGGAAGGTCCGGCACCTCGCCCGTGAGCTCGAACCCGAACTGATCCGCATACTCCTGCGCCAGAGCGGTGGTAGCCAGCAGCAGGCCGGTCCCATAGTCATTCTGCTGAAAGGACGGGACCATCAGATCGCGTCCGATTCGCCCCGCCTCTCCGGCCGTGATGAAGGTCATCGTGCCGAGACCCGTCTCGATCTTCCACTGGCGCTCCGTGGGTGCCACCAGAATCACCGCGCCGGTATTGCGCGCAGCGTCACCCGGCTCACCTTCGCGCCCGATCGCCCACTCGCGGCCGATCTGGAGGGCCACCTCATCGCGGGTCCGGCCCTCCAGCGACGGCAACGTGACGACGACGATCTCGCCGCCCGACTTCGCGCGGACCTCGTCAATGAGACGCTCCATCCGCTGCGCATCCGCATCCGGGATCACGCCCGCGAAATCATTCACGTAGCCGACGGGCGACGGGAGCTGCAGCTGCGCCTCGGCATCGGTCAGACCGACCGAGAGTGCCCAGGCCAGGCCAATCCCCGCCCACCCGAAGAACGACCGCCAGACTTGATAATACGGAAGACCGCGCATACCTTGCTGCCAAGTTTCTCTCAACCTACACCTACGCTGGAGCTGCAGATGAAGCGTTTCCTTGTGCTTGTTGCCGTCCTCGGCCCGCTGGTAGCGACCGCGTGCAGCGACCCACAGGTGGTCGCTGAAGCCGCAATCATGGACGAGGCCACCGGTGAGCGACTCGCATTGGGCGACCTGCCGATCAGACTCCTGCCGTACGACAGGGACGCCATCTTCGACTCGCTCGAGGCCGCGCATCCAGACCCGGAGCCGCCGATTCCACCGGAGATTCTCGAGCAGCAGCAACAGGTTCAGGAGGCCCAGAGTGAGTGGCGGGCGGCGGAAGAGCGGTGGGCGACCGTGCGGGATTCGCTCCGGACCCTGTCCGATCGGCTCACCCAGATGCAGAACCAGGGCCTCCGCGGGACGCCGCAGTACTCCCAGGCGTTCCAACAGTTCGGTACATTAGAGTCGGAGGAACAGCAGGTCAACCAGCAGATGCAGCAGGCGTTCGCCGAATTCGACGCGCTCCAGCAGCAGACACTCGCCGACGCCGATTCCATCCGCGTGGTGCGAGACGTGTGGGCGGACGAGGCGTTCGCGGACTTCAACACCGTGATCGCGCAGAAGCTCACGGAGAGCGGCCTCGACGAGCACGCCGACACCACCAATGCCCAGGGCGTCGCCGAATTCCGCGTCCCGACCGGCCAGTGGTGGGTCTACACTCGCTACACTCTTCCTTATGAGGAGCTGTACTGGAACGTCCCGATCGAGGTCACGGGTGACAGCACCTACATCGACCTGAGCCGCGAGAACGCGGAGATCCGGCCCGTTCTGTAGCGACGCGCCCGCACCTCGTCTCACGCGGCACTGCA
>JBBDRL010000028.1:0-4803 GCA_040905505.1 Gemmatimonadota bacterium
GGCCCGTGCGCTTGCTTCTCGGTCAGCGCCCGCGTTCCTGGAACAGCCCGGAGGTTGCCTCGCCCCGCCTCTCCACTCCCGACATCTCCCGCACAAGCGCCTCCAACGTATCCGGCCACTCCCCCCGCGCCTCGAACTCGTCGCGGTAGTAACCGCGTAGTGTCGCCAATGTGACCACCGATAGAACCTGATCCACCCGCGTCACCGCGGCCGTGTAAGCGTCGGCAGAGCCGTCGTAGTCGATCTGTGAACAGACGGCGTAGCGAAAGTAATACACGTCGTCGAACAGGATCTGGACCGGAAGCTCCAGCTGCCGCCGCCGCTCGCCGTGCCGCGCCGCAATGTGCAACACCCTCCGGCATACCGCCGCGTCCACCGGGTCGGAAGCTGCCACCTCCGCCAGCGGCCGGATCAGGTTCCTCAGGAAGTTGATGCGCTCCGGCTCGGGAAGCCTGCGCCAAGGGTCTCGCTCGGTGGCCAGATTGAAGGCGATCACGATGGCGTCGGTTCGGCGAGTCAGATCACTGTGGAGGTCGGGGAGGATGCTCATGCTACACCGTTCAGGGCGGGGGTACATCAGGACCATGTCACAAATAGTGGCCGGAAATAAGCGAGCAAGTTCTGTGCTCCGACAGCCGTGCGTCGGCTGCTGCTCGCTGTCGCCGGGAGGTGCGGCCGTGAGCCTTGCCGGGACGGCTGCCCGGCGGCTATAGTGGACGCTTCCACACCCACCCCCGGCTCCATCCTCCCTGGAGAAATCCATGTATACGAAGGCATTTCTCGCGCTGGCGGGCGCGTTGTTCGGCCTCGCGCTCGGCCCCCTGGACGGAGCCGCGCAGCGGTTCACGATCGAGGACGTTCTGAGTCCCGCGTTTCCCTACGACCTGGTGGCGGCGAGCGCCGCCGACCGGATCGCGTGGCTGGAATACGAGCGCGGCATCCGGAACGTCTACACGGCGGAGGGTCCGGACTTTGAGCCGGTCGCGCTGACCGGGTGGACGGAGGACGACGGGGTCGACCTCAGCGGGCTTCAGATCTCCGATGACGGATCCATCGTGGCGTTCATCCGGGGGCACACGCCCAACGGTGACGGCTGGGTTGCCAATCCCAGGACGGACCCGGGAGGCGCGGAGCGGGCCGTATGGGCGATGCACACGGGAGGCGGCGAGCCCTGGCGAATCGAGGCGGCGCGGAGCTTCACGCTATCACCGGATGGAAGCCGGATCGCTTTTGTTTGGGATGGCCAGATCCATGCCGCCGGGGTCACCGCGGACGAGGGCGGTGCGCGGCCGCAGGGCGGGGTTGAGTCGGGGTCGCTGTTCCGTGTTTTCGGCGAGAATACCGGGCCCGTCTGGTCCCCGGATGGGACGCGGATCGCGTTCGTGAGTGAGCGCGACGATCACGATTTCATCGGTGTCTACGATTTCCGGAGTGACCGTGTGACGTACATGGCGCCGGGCGTCGATCGTGACGACAGCCCGACCTGGTCGCCGGACGGTTCACAGCTCGCCTTCATCCGCCGTCCCGGCACGCCCTTCGGCGCTCGGTCCGAGATGCGCGGGGAAGTTCCGGATTCGCTCCTTCCGCCCGGCCTCCTGGAGGCGCGCTTTCCCGGTGGCTCGGACTTCACCCTCTGGGTCGCCGACGTTGCGAGCGGCGCCGCGCGGGAGGTCTGGCGCAATTCGCCGGACGACGAGCGGTTCCGCAACGTGAACCGGATCGAGTGGGCGGGTTCGCACCTCGTGTTCGAGGCGGAGCCGGAGGAGTGGGAGCACTGGTTCGCGGTGCCGGCGGCCGGGGCAATCGGCCAGCCGATCGACCTCACGCCCGGCGAGGGGTTCGTGGAGCAGACGTCGCTCTCCCCCGACGGCCGTTGGCTGTATTACGCCGCCAACATCGGCGACCTGGACCGCCGGCACCTGTGGCGGGTCCCGACCGGCGGAGGCGAGCCGACCCGCCTAACTACCGGGGAGAACCTGTATACTTTTCCGGCCGCGCTGGCTTCCGGCGACCGGGTGGCGACGCTGTTCGCGGGACCTCGGCAACCCCAGTCGGTCGCGATGCTGGATATCGAGGGCGGCACTGGAACGCGCGTGCTGAAGGACCCGCCGAGCCGCTTCCCTCGTGACGCACACGTCCTTCCGGAGAGTGTGGTGCTCACGGCAGAGGACGGCGTGGTCTTCCACAGCCAGCTCTTCCTCCCGCCGGACCTGCGGCCCGGCGAGCGTCGGCCGGCATTGATATTCATTCACGGTGGTCCGCGCCGGCAGATGCTGCTCGGGTACAACTACGGTCGCTTCTATCACACCGCCTACGCGATGAACCAGTACTTCGCGAACAAGGGCTACATCGTGATGGCCGTGAATTACCGCGCCGGCATCGGCTACGGGCGGTCCTTCCGCACCGCCCCGAACGTCGGGCGGAATGGGATGGAGGAATATCTGGACATCTATGCTGCGGGGGTCTACCTGCGGGACCGCGCCGACGTGGACGCGGGAAGGATCGGTCTCTGGGGTCTCTCCTACGGCGGGATTCTCACCGCCCAGGGCCTCGCTCGCGATTCCGACCTGTTCGCCGCCGGGGTCGACATCGCCGGCGTGCACCTCTGGGGCGACCCGCTGGACCTCGAGGGCGGGATGTACGCCGCCTCGTCCGCCTCCGAGATCGCCAACTGGCGCTCCCCGGTCCTGCTCATCCACGGTGACGACGACCGCAACGTCGATTTCTCCCAGACCGTCGGACTCGTTCAGCTCCTCCGCGGCCACGACGTCCCCTTCGAGCTCATCGTGTTCCCCGACGAGGTCCACGACTTCCTCCTCTACGAGCGCTGGCTCCGCGCCTTCAACGCGACCGACGATTTCTTCGATCGGGCGATGATCCGGAAGGAGGGGATCGGGTAGGGGTCAGGATTCAGGATTTAGGATTCAGGATTCGGGATTCAGGATTCGGGGGGTCGGCTAACCACCGTCCGTGCCGTTCCCTGAATCCTGAATCCTGAATCCTGAATCCTACTAACACCCTTCCGCGATCGACTTCCAGCCGGCGCGGGCGGCGCGGACGTCACTCGAGCCGAGCATGAAGCGGGACTGGAGCTGATAGACCTGGCGCAGGCGCTGCCCGGCGGCGGCCGCTGCGGTCAGGTTGGTCGCGCCGATCCCGGTGCCGGTGAGGACGCACCCGGCGTTGAAGCGCAGGGCGTTGTCGATTCCCCGCGGGCCCAGCACCCCCATGCTTCCGGGGCCGGAGAGCGTCATCCCGCAGCCTCCGAGCGTGAGGGCTACGGCGACGGTCGTTACGGCGGCCAGTCTGCGTGTGGTCCTGATCATCGTTCGCTCCTTGTGTAGGGTCTCCGGTTTCGTTTCCACCAATCCGACTGCTGTGCGCCGGGCTTCGGCAGCCATTCTGCTCGTTGGCGGCCCTTTCGGTCACCGCGGGATGCTCAGCGATCCCGTGCGCCACCCGCTCGTACCGCTCACCTGCAGCCGTCCGCTCCCGCCGTTCCAGTCGAGCTGGCCCCGGATGCTCCGCGCGATGCGGGCGGGCGCGCCGGGCGTCAGGCGGAGACCAGGTCCGTACCGGATGGTGAGCTGTAGGGCGGGGCTCCGTGCCTCGTACGAGTCGCGAGACGATACTTCCGGTCGCCTGATTGTGCCCCGATCGGCCGTCGCCGCGGGACGGTCGATCTCGATCCTCTGGAGGCGTGGCGGGCTGCCCGGGCATCCGACGCAGGTGAGCGCGAGACTCGGCCGTGGTGTATCGCCAGGCTTCGAATCGCCGGCGATCCTCTCGCCGCCCTCGGCCGTGGCATCGCTCCCCGTGTCATCGCCTGAGACATTGGACGCGGAGGTGACGCCTCTCGGGAGTGCTGCAGGACGGGGGCGCTCGCTAGAGACTGCACGACCGGCTGCCGATCCGGGCGGCGGTGCTGCCGCGATCGCGCTGAGCGATGTCGGCAACGCCTGGGCCGCCCCTCCGATGCCGATCCCCGGCGCTACGATCAGGAATGCGGCCGAAGCGAGAACCAGCGATGTCGCCGTCGTGACGCGCAGGCGATGCCCTCGCAGCGAAACATCCCGCTCCACGAGCAACGACTCGATGCGGTCCCCGAGCCGACGCGTCCGGGCTGTCGCGCTCGGCGCGAGCGCGGGGGCGGGCCGCACCGCCGCTTCCGCCACCTTCAGCAGGGCCGCGGCATACTCTCGTGGCTTTCCGGTGAGCTGCGCCGCGAACTCGTCACAGGCCTTCTCGCGCTCCAGGTCCAACCGCCGCCCCGCCCAGGCCACCCCCGGGAGCACGGTGAAGAGCCGCTCCAGCAGTCGCTGCGCGAGCGTCGACCAGTCGTCGTAACGGCGCACGTGGGCGATCTCGTGGAGCGCGATGTGCCGCCAGTCGGCCTCGCTCAGCTCGTCGAGCATCGCGATCGGGAAGAGGATGACGGGCGCTGTGAACCCGAGCGTCGCGGGCGTCGCCGCCTCCGACGACGCACGTACGACCACCCCCCGGCATCCGTACTTCCGAACGACCTCACCGATCGCGCCCGCGAACCGCGGCGGCAGGGGCGTCGAGCACCGGCGGAGGCGTCTGAGTCCGGCGAGCGACCCGAGCAGGGCGATCGCTCGGATGGCCCCCAGTAGTATCAGCCCGAAGACACCTGCCGCCAGCAAAGGGATCGCCCGTCGCGGAATTTCGAGCGAGGCGCTCATCGGCTCCCACTTCTGGACCGCTGAGACGCCGCCAGCGCCGCCGGCGACGATCCCACCCGCAGCCCGACGCGCGCCATCGCTACCTTGCCTGGACTCGGAC
>JBBDRL010000028.1:4903-6945 GCA_040905505.1 Gemmatimonadota bacterium
CGGACCCGGACCCGGACCCGGACCCGGACCCGGACCCGGCTGCGGCCATGCCAACCGGTGCACCCTCGCCCGCTCCGCGGGGACCTCCTGCCGGTATGTTCGGCTGCGCCGCCCCGCCGGCTCCTGTGATCGTTGGATCCCCGCCCGCGCCCGTAACACGCCAGAAACCGGCACCCGACGAGTCCCGATGAGCGGCAACGAAGTTCGCGGCGGGCAACACTGCCATCAGCAGGATCGCGATGCCCCACACAGCGTACCGCGATCGGGCGCTCCCGCCCCGCAACAAGCGACCAGCCATCTCCGCGGCGCCGGCCACGACTAGCCCCTGCCACCCGGCATTCAGAACGGCGACCGCGATCAGCCAGACCAGGGGCTCACTCTGCATCGCCGCCCCCCGCCGAAAGAAGCTCCTTCAGCCTCTCGAGCTCCGCTTCCTCCACCTCGTCGTCCTCCAGCAGGTTCAGCAGCAACGCCTCGCGTGAACCATCGAAGAACCGGCTCAGGAAGTACTGCAGCGCCCGCCGCCGCGCCTCCACGCGCGTGACGATCGGCCGATACTCCCGCGCTCGGCCCTGCCGCGTCGACCGCACGTACCCCTTCTGCTCGAGTATGCGCAGCATCGTCCGGACGCTGCTGCCGGTGAGCTCGACATCCTGTTCGGAAAGCGTCTCGGTCACATCGCTCGTGCTGCACGCCCCCCGGTCCCAGAGGACCTTCATGAGCCGCAACTCCGCCTCTGTCAGCGTCGGTGTCGTCGGACGTGCCATGCTGATCTGCCATTCAATGTGAGACGCGAACACCGTTGACGGCTGGACCGCCTGAACCTTACCCTCTAACCTAAGCGCGAAGGAATTCGCGTCAAGGGGATTGTCATGCAATGGAATCGCCACGAGGGATTTCTTGGAGACTTCAACCGAGCAGCGCCGATGAACGGCTTGGAATCGAAAGCCCTGCTGTCATTCCACGCTCTGCGGAGGCATCTCGGCAGCGATGCGGAGCGCGGGGCAGGCGCAGAGGGCGGAATCCGATCGCGCAACGCGGAAATGGCTGGTGCCGCGCGTGGATGCGGCTGGTCGCGTCTCCGTGCCGCCACGGGAGTCGTACTCCTCCTGACGACCGTCACCAATGCGCATTCGCAGGCGTCGACGACCAGCGAGCCGACACTCGATTCGCTGTTTCTCGAGAGCCACGCGCGCTTTCTCGCGCACGATCTGCTGGAGGGCCGGGGACCCGCTTCCCGTGGAGAGCGGCTCGCGGCGCTCTATCTCGAGACACGGCCCGCCGCGATGGGCGTCCGGCCGGTCGCGGGCGCCGGGTACCGTCTTGCCGTCCCGCTGACCGCGGTCGACATCGACGAAGCGGCCTCCTCGATGCGGCTGATCACGTCGGGCGAGACCCGGGTCCTGCGGCCGCCCGCCTTCTATCATCCCGGCGGTGGTCGCGCGTCGTTCACCGGCTTTGCCGGCGAGGCGGTCTTTCCGGGCACAGCGAGCGATCAGGTCACCGCCTTGGCGCGTTCCGGGGCATTGGCGGGGAAGGTGGTCGTGCTCGAGCCACCGCTCGGCGGCGCCTACGGTGTCTACCAGGATCTCCTCGCCGGTGGCGCCTCCGGTGCCATCGCGCTGGTGCCGGACAGCACCTTCTACGGCCGGCTCCGGATCGTGCGGGGACCCACGCGTTACCATCTGCCGGACGGCGTCGCGGATCCGGCGAATCAGACGCCATTGCCGACGGTGGTCGGGGGGGCCGAGCTCGTCCGCGCCCTCGGGCTTGACGATACTGGCGGTCCTCCGAGCGAATTGTCTGTCGCGATCGACGTCCCTCTCGTCACCGAGGCGCGGATCGGCTACAATGTCTTGGGCTACGTTGAAGGGTCGGACCCGGCACTCCGGGCCGAGTGGGTGGTCTATGTCGCTCATTACGATCACGTCGGGTTCGGTGAGCCGACGGCTGGCGATTCGATCTGGAACGGATTCGTCGACAATGCCGCGGGCACCGCAATCCTGCTGGAGGTCGCGCGTTCGATGTCGGCCGATCCGCCG
>JBBDRL010000028.1:7045-10155 GCA_040905505.1 Gemmatimonadota bacterium
CGCGGGCACCGCAATCCTGCTGGAGGTCGCGCGTTCGATGTCGGCCGATCCGCCGGCCCGGTCCGTCGCCTTTCTCTTCGTCACGGCCGAGGAGCAGGGGCTGCTTGGGTCGAACTGGTTCGTTCACGAACCGCCGCTGGCGTTGGAGCAGGTCCGGGCCGTTCTGAATATCGACGGGGGAGCGCCGCCCGCCCCACCGACGAGCTGGGGAATCGTCGGTGCCGATGCTTCGGCTGCGGGCGCCCTCGCGCGCCAGGTCGTGGAGTCGCACGGGTGGCGCGCCGACCATGTCGCATTCGGCCCGCAATCGGATCACTGGCCGTTCCACCTCGCCGGCGTGCCGGCGCTCATGCTGTTCCCCCGCACCACCTTCGAGGGGATGTCCAGCGAAGCCGCGACCGACTTGAACGAACGATGGCTCAGCCCGCATACCCCTGCTGACGAATGGCATCCGGACTTTCCCTTCGCGGGCCTGCTGCGCTATGCCGAACTTGCACTCGAGATCGGCAGGGCACTGGCCGGCGACGACTTCCGCCCCGCCGACCAATGAATCGCACCTGAGGGCCCCGCTCCTGAGGAGAGACGCCATGAAGCCAAAGCTGGACCTGATAGGGCTGGTCGTTCAGGACATGGCCCGATCGCTCCAATTCTATCGCCATCTCGGGCTCGAGATTCCGGAAGAGGCGGATCAGCAGCCCCACGTCGAGTTGCCCCTGCCGGGCGGGGCACGACTCGCCTGGGACACGGTCGACACCGTACAGTCGTTCGACCCCACGTGGAGCCCACCGGTTGGCAGCGCCAGGATCGGGCTCGCGTTCCGGTGCGACAGACCGGCGGAAGTCGACGCTGCCTACGAGCGGCTGGTCGATCTCGGCTATCAGGGCCACAAGGCACCCTGGGACGCCTTCTGGGGCCAGCGATACGCCCTCCTCCGTGACCCTGACGGCAATTCCGTCGACCTGTTCAGTCCGAACGAGTAGATACAGGTCGGTCGATGCTGCGCGCCCGGTTCCCCGATAATCCTTTCCCCGGGAACCGAGTAGCGAACCTGAACGCCCGTGAACGCATGAACGACGACCGCCCCGAACTGACGGACGCCGGCGACGGCACCACTTCGGTGTGGGCCGGCGAGCTGCAGCGCTTCTACGAAGGGACCACCGCGGTGCCTGTCGTGCACGGCGTCACCTTCGCCTACGACGACCTGGACGAGTGGGAGCGCGTCTCACTCGGACGAGCGCCGGGGCACGTCTACTCGCGCAATACGAACCCCACCGTCGCCGTCTTCGAGGAGAAGATGCGGGCGCTGGAGCGCTCCGAGGCGGCAACAAGCTTCGCGACGGGGATGGCGGCGATCAGCAACACGCTCTTCACGCTCCTGAAGCCGGGCGACCGGGTCGTCACCATCCGCGATACGTACGGCGGCGCGAACCGCATCTTCATCGAGTTCCTCCCCCGGCTGAACGTCGATGTCGCGCTCTGCGATACGACCGACTTCGAGGCGATCGAGAGGGAGGTCGGGAAGGGGTGCCAGGTCCTCTACCTCGAGACACCGACGAACCCGACGCTGAAGGTCGTCGACATCCCCCGCCTGAGTCGCGCCGCGCACGCCGTCGGCGCTACGGTCGTGGTCGACAATACCTTCGCGACGCCGATCAACCAGCACCCGCTGGCGCTGGGCGCGGACCTCGTCGTGCACAGCGCGACCAAGTTCATCGGCGGCCATTCTGACGCGATGGGCGGCGTGGTCTGCGGCTCCGCGGCGCTCGTGCGCCGCATCTTCCAGTATCGCGAGATCACCGGCGCGAGCCTGTCGGCGATGTCGGCCTACATGCTCCTGCGGGGGCTCAAGACACTGGAGCTCCGCGTGCTGCGCCAGAACGAGAATGCCCGCAAGATCGCGGACTTCCTTGCGGCGCACGACGCCGTGGCCGACGTTTTCTATCCGGGATTGCTGACCCATCCCGGGCATGATATCGCCCGGGCGCAGATGCCCGGCGGCTATGGCGGCGTCCTCAGCTTCGAGCTGCGGGGAGCTGCCGACCAGCTCGACGGGTTCCTGCGGCGCCTGCGATTCGCGCACAGAGCGGCCAGCCTGGGGTCCGTCGGCACCCTCGTCGGCCCGCCCCGGACCACGAGCCACGTCGAGCTCACCTCTGCGGAGCGCGCCGCGGCGGGGATCCCTGAGAACCTCATCCGCTATTCGGTCGGTATCGAGAATGTGGAGGACCTGATCGGCGACCTTCGTCGCGCCCTGGAGGGCGTCGGCGCCTGATCCGACGGTCACGGCCGGGCCCGCCATTTGGCCCCGGCTCGCATGTTCACACCACCCTGGAACCAGGAGGGACAGATGGGCATGGCAATCGGAGTGGGCATCATCGTTCTCGTCGTCGGGCTCCTCGGCTACGCCGCTACGAAGCCCGGCACGTTCCGAGTCGAACGCGCCACCATCATCAAAGCCCCGCCGGAGAAGATCTACCCGCTCATCGTCGATTTCCGGAGGTGGACGGAATGGTCACCCTAGGAGAAGCTCGACCCGGCGATGGAGAGAACCCACAGCGGAGCCGCTTCGGGGCTGGGCGCAGCCTACCAATGGGAGGGGAAGAAGGCGGGCGCGGGGCGGATGGAGATCGTCGAGTCGTCACCCCCGTCGCACCTCGTCATGAACCTCGATTTCACCCGGCCTTTCAAGGCGCACAACGTGGTCAGCTTCATCCTCCATCCTCTCGCCGACTACACCACCGAGGCGACGTGGGTGATGCAGGGGGAGAGCTCATACATCTCCAAGTTGATGCAGGTATTCGTCAGCATGGATCGCATGGTCGGGAAGGACTTCGAATCCGGCCTGGCGACCTTGAAGGCGACCGCCGAACGCGACGTAGCCGATGTCGTCGCGTGAGCCCACCGGTCGGACGGATCGCCAATGTCACGTCCCACACGAGGAGTTTGTAGATGATGATTCGCCAGGCGAGCACGCCACGTGGACGACTCGCGCGCCGGCCGAGGGTTCGCGGCTTCCCGCCGCCGTACGCCGCCTTCGCGCTGGTCACCCTGCTTCTTCTCGCCGCCTGCGGCGCGCCCGACGATGAGCCGGCCGACGAGTTCCGGGTCGT
>JBBDRL010000029.1:0-9961 GCA_040905505.1 Gemmatimonadota bacterium
ATCGGCTATCGGCTATCGGCTATCGGCTATCGGCTATCGGCTATCGGCTATCGGCCGTGCACCGGAAGACCCGTGCCGTGTATCGACCATGCCGTAAGCTGACGACCGATAGCCGATAGCTTCTCTCACACCGGTATATCCCAGTTGCAGCGATGATCGTCGTCTTCCAGGATGCCGGCGAGCTGCTGCTGGTAGTTCTCCAGGACGTTGGCTTCGACGGTCCCTTGCTCCGGGATCCGGATCGAGTAGGCGCTGGCCCGCTCGACGAAGCGGGCCGAATCGGCCGGGCTGACGGCGTGGTTCACGGCGGAATCGAGGTTGGCGTAGGCACCGGCTCGGAACTCTGCGTGGCGGTGGAAAGCACGGGCGAAATCGGCGACCGCGACGGCCGCCTGGCGCTGAATGGCGGCCATCGGATCGGAGGAATCCGAAACCTCGAAGCTCCCCTCGATCGTTGCGAGGTTTTCCTCTGCAGTCGCTTCGAGTTCGCGGGCCGCACACGCCTGTCGGAAAGCCGCCTCCCGAAGCACCACCAGCTCGGCTGAGGGGGCGGAGCTTGCGTCGTCGCCGCAGCCCGCGAGGAGCAGGCACAGCATCGAGATTGCCAGCGGGGTCCTCGGGATCGGGACCACGCGCCGTATCCAGGATTCAGGGCCTCTATCCATCTTCACCGACCTGAAAGAGCATCTGCTCGACGAGATCGCAGAGCAGGTGGATGATCGTGATGTGGCCTTCCTGGACGCGTTCGGTCGCGCTGGATGGAACGGCCAGGGTCTCGGCGGCGAGGTTGCGCAGACGTCCGCCCTCGGCGCCCGTGAGTGCCAGGCACCAAGCACCGGCATCCCGTGCGGCCTCGGCGGCCAGGAGGACGTTCTCGGAGTTCCCGCTCGTGCTGATCGCCACGAGCACGTCGCCGGGCCGGACGAACGCCTCGACCTGTCGGCGGAAAACCGTCGCGAACTCGTAGTCGTTGCTCCAGCAGGTGAGCGTCGGGGCATCCAGCAGGTGGTGCGCGGGGAGTCCCGGCCGGTCTCGCTTGTAGCGAGCGACCAGCTCCTCGACGAGATGCATGGCATCGCAGGCAGAGCCGCCATTGCCGCAGGCGTAGAGCCGGCCGCCCGCGCGGAACGTCTCAGCAATGCGCCTGGCAACGCGCAGGAGCTGATCGCTCTGCTGCCTCAGCTCCTCCTTGACGCGAGCGGACGCGACGAGGGCCGCGTCTATCTGCTCGAGCGCGTCGTCATCGTTCAACTCCATGGCGGGCGCCTCATTGCAAACGGCCGTACCGGCGCATGATCTCGAGGACCTCGTCGATCGGCAGGGCTTCCGCCGTGCTCCGATGCCCGACGATGGTCGTCGCCCGGAAGAGCGAGTTCAGAATCGCCTCCTCGGTCGCCTCGAGGGCCGCCTCGAAAAGCGGCGACACACGATCGTTGGGCAGCACCTCGATGGCGGATAGCTGACGTCGCCGCTCCGGCGTACGGCGAACCGGCTCGGCCGTCGAAAAGGCGATGACATAGTCTCCCGAGCCGTTCGTCATCGGTGAACCGGTGCGGGCGAGTCCGAGAATCGCGCGGGTGGCGAGCCGCTCCAGGTTCCGTGACTCGAGTGGCGCGTCCGTGGCGATCACGATCATGACGGACCCGTCGGCGTCGGCACCGTCGATCTGATTGCGCAGGTAATACTGTCCGAGCTCCTCACCGACCGGAACGCCATCGATTCGCAGGATACCCCCGAAGTTCGTCTGCACCAGCACCCCCACGGTGTAGCCGCCGAGGTCGCTGGGGAGCCGACGCGACGACGTGCCGATCCCGCCCTTCCACCCGAAAGCGGAGGTGCCGGATCCGGCACCCACGGCGCCTTCCGCCACCGGCCCTGAGGTTGCGGTAGTGATGGCCTCCAGCACGTGCTCGGCCCGGACCGGCCGCGAGCGGATGTCATTGAGCGATCCATCGTTCGTTTCGCCCACGATCGCGTTGACGCTTCGCGCCGACGGGTTCTGCTCGAGCGAGTAATCGAGCACTGCGTCCGCCACTCGCGGCACGCAGAGCGTACAGGTCAGCACCACGGGCGTCTCGATCTCGCCGAGCTCCCGCACCTGTGTGACGCCCATGAGCTTGCCGAAGCCGTTCCCGACGTGGATCGCCGCGGGTACCTTGTCGGTGAACACGTTTCCGCCGTGCGGGATGACCGCCGTGACGCCAGTATGGATTGAGTCGCCCTCGTGTAGCGTCACCTGACCGACCAGGACGCCGGCGACATCCGTGATCGCGTTCAGCGGTCCTGTCGGCAGTACGCCGGGCGCGATGCCGACCTCGCGGGCTCTCGGCCGTTCGTTGGCAGCGGGTGCCTGGGCCATCAGAGGTGCGGCGCTCGCCAGCAGCAGGAGAAGATGGAAAATTGGCATGGCTTCGGCCGGGGTGGAGGTGTCTATGGCAGGTAATAGAACGGCATTCAGGCCGCAAGTGCCGAGGCGACTCGTGAGGCGCTACTCTCTGGGGCTCCTGTTCGGCGCCCTCGCCGTGTCCTGCCGGGCGGGGCCGCCGGACACCCTGGCCATCGCCGAGCGCATCGCACTGCCCGATTCGGCATTCTCGTCACTCTACATGGCGGCCGACGACACGATCTGGCTGGGCGCGCCCGGAGCGCTCGTTCGAATCGACGCCGGTGGGCGCGAGCTCCGCCACATTCCTCTCGGCGCGCCGGCCGTCCCGGAGCACATCGGGACGTTCGGTGGGATGTCCTATTTCCGCGCAGGGCCGTCCACGGTGCGCGTGGACGCCGTTGCCGACAGTGCCGTCACTGCACGCGAGGACATCGTCGGCCGGTCTTTCATCACGGACCCGCTCGGCCGGTTCGTCTATCGCGCCGACGAGAGCGGTGCCGTGGTGGCCCATGACCCCCTATCGCTGGAGGCGGTATGGGGTTGGCCGGCAGTCGGCGGGCAGGCGACGGCGCTGGCCGTCACCAGCCACGGTGACCGAATGTACCAGGCGGTCGCGGGGTCGGATGGTACCGAGTCGGCGCTCCTCGTGCGGGACCTGCAGACCGGTCGGATACTGGACCGCCTGGCGCTGGCCGATCCGCTGCAACTGTTGTTGATGCCGGCCGACGGGCCACTCCTGGGGGTTAGCTGGGGTGGCGCGCCTCGCGGGAGTGTCGCCGCCTTCCACTGGCGGGACGGAGACCTCGATGTGTCCTGGAGGCGGACGTTTGCCGATCTCGGGCTCAGTGGGCCCGTTCGGGCCGCGCTCTCACCTTCTGGTCGGCTACTTGCAATTCTCGCCCGCGAAAGCGAAGCCGGCCTCCACGTGCTGGACGTGGAGACCGGCAGAACGGTCGAGCGGCTTCGCGAAGCGGCCCTCGACGTCGGCTTCGGTGCCACCGACGAGGTCTATCTGCTCGCCCGCGACGAGCTACGCCGCCTCAGTGAGTTGTGACGTCGGTCTTCCCTCGCAGCAGCATTCCGGCGACGATGAAGGGAATGAAATTGATGAGCAGACTCGCGAGTGCCGGTATCATCGCCGACCGGCCGAAAAAGACGGCGACGATGACGATCGCGGGCAACGTGATCATCGCCCCGGCGAGCAGCATGAGTTTCATAGATCGGCTCCGGTTGTTCAGTATACGACCCCGCCTCGCCTGGCCGGCCGTACCCGGTAGCGCGATTCGGAAAGCGCGGGGATTTTATTCAGCCCTCCGCGGCCACGCAAGAGGCTGCCGCTAAGGCACAAACTAGTTCTGGACCGCGACTATCCCCGTGAAGCCATGAACCCGCAACAACACTCCAGCGACCTGATCTTCTGGGACGTCGATACGCAGTTCGACTTCATGACGCCGGCCGAACGCGGCGGCAAGCTGTACGTCAGAGACCCGGCCGATGCCGGTGACGAGGGCGCGGTCAAGCTGATCCCCGCCCTGTCCGAGCTCTCCCGATTCGCCACGCGGAATGACGTGCTCAGGGTCGCGACGGGCGACTGGCACAGGCTGGACCATCGCGAGATCGACACCGAGACCCCGGACTTCCGGACCACGTTTCCACCCCACTGCCTGGCGGGGGAAGTCGGATCGACGAAGGTCCCGGAGACGAAGTTGCGAGACACGCTCGTCCTGCCGCTGCGCGCGGACCCGGCGGTCGCGTGGGATGTCGCGCGGCGCGCCGTACGAGAGGGCAGGGATATCTTCGTCCAGAAGGAGGAGTTCAGCTGCTTCCTGGGGAACCCTGCGACCGGCGCGCTCCTGGAGGCGCTGAACCCCAAGGCCATCGTGGTCTACGGTGTAGCCCTCGATGTCTGCGTGAAGGCGGCCGTCGAGGGGATGCTCGAACGGGGCTGGAACGTGTTCGTGGTCGCCGACGCGACCTGCGGGCTCGGCCTCGAGGACCCGGAGTCACTGATATCGAGTTGGGAGCGCCGCGGTGCGAGCCGCGTGACGACGGATGGAATCATCAGCGGAGCGGTGCCGCCGACCGCGGAATTGACGCAGAGCGTGTGAGCCGCGTCGACTCGCTTACCCTCAGGCCGGGATGGATCGGAGCGTGGACCTCCCGGCCGCAAAATGAGCAACAGAGAGAATGCCTGACCTGGATCTGAGTGGAAAGACGGCAATTGTGACGGGAGCGAGCAAGGGCATCGGCTTCGCGATCGCGGCCTCGATCGCTCGTTCAGGCGCCAACGTCGTGATGTGCGCACGCAACGCCTCGGAGCTCGAGGAAGCTGCAGCACGTCTCGATGCCCTGGCGTCCGGGACCGTTCTCGGCCGCCCGTGCGATCTACGCGAGTACGATGAGGTTCGCCGGCTCGTCGACTTCACGATCGAGCACTTCGATCGCGTAGACATTCTCGTGAACAACGCGGGCGTCGGGGCTTTCGCGCCGGTGGACGACATCGACGTGGAGACGTGGCGTCAAGTGATCGAGACCAACCTCAACGGCGTCTTCTACGCTTGCCGCGAGTCGATTCCGCACATGCGGCGGCGGGGGAGCGGCTGGATCATCAACATCGGGTCGCTGGCTGGCAAGAACCCTTTCGCAGGGGGCGCGGCGTACAATGCTTCCAAGTTCGGCCTGTTAGGCTTTACCGAGGCCATGATGCTCGACGTCCGTCATGACGGGATCCGGGTGAGCTGCGTCATGCCGGGGAGCGTGGCGACCCATTTCAGCGGTCCGGGCTCCCACGGCGGCAAGAGCGCGAGCGCGGCCGACTGGAAGCTACAGCCGGAGGACATCGCCGAGATGGTCCTGGATCTGCTCGCCTTCGACTCGCGCGCTCTACCCTCCCGCATCGAGATGCGTCCGAGCCAGCCACCGAAGAAATAGCGACGAGGCAGTGCTTCTACCGATGTCCAAACCTCGCGCGGTGATCTGGGACCTCGATGGAACACTCGCCGACGATCGGGCCCGAGCCCATTACGTCGAGGTCGAGGAGGGGAAGAAGCGGGATTGGAAGTCGTACTTCGACGCCATCGAGGATGACCCGCCGATCGCGGCATCGATCGCGATTCTTCAGGCGCTGAGGCACGATGGGATCGGCGTGCTGTACCTGACTGGCCGGCCCGAGTACACCCGACCGCAGACCGAACGCTGGCTGAAGGTGAATGGCCTGGACGAGTACGATCGACTCGTCATGCGGCCCAATGACGAGCGTCGCGTCGCCGGCGAGTTCAAGGTGGATGCGGTTCGCGAGCTCCGCGAGCATTACGAGCTCGTCTGTGCGTTCGAGGACCGCCTCGACGTCGCGGATCACCTTCGGCTCGACGGGACTCCCGTGTTCCTGTACGGCGCGGGTGCGGAGGCGGCCGCCGAGGCGGTGGAGATCCTCGATCTGGAGCCGGATGAGGTCGAAGGTGAATAGCACGCCCGAACGCTTCCGGTCCGGCGGTTGAGCCCATTTGCCATCTCCGCAGGTCCCCCCCAGATTGCGTCCTCATCATTCCGCGGTTTCAGTGTAGTCCACACGAGGTAGGCTCATGCAGAGCGAGCGAGCATTCAGGATAGAGAAGGATTCACTCGGCGAGATGCGCGTTCCGGCGGATGCGCTCTATGCGGCGCAGACCCAGCGCGCAGTCGAGAACTTTCCGATCAGCGGAGTTCGTTTCCCGCGCCGCTTCATCGCGGCCCTGGGCTACATCAAGAAGGCCGCCGCGCAGGCGAACGTGGAGCTGGAGCAGCTCGACGCCACCATCGGCGAGGCGATCGCGCGCGCCGCCGACGAGGTGATCGAGGGCCGTTGGGACGATCAATTCGTACTCGACGTATTTCAGACGGGCAGTGGCACGTCCAGCAACATGAACGCGAACGAGGTGATCGCGAGCAGGGCGGGGCAGCTCCTGCGAGAGGGCGGCGGGGAAGGGCAGGTCCATCCCAACGATCACGTCAACATGGCCCAGTCCTCGAACGATGTGATTCCGACGGCGATTCACCTCTCGGCCCGCATCGCCATTCAGGAAGACCTCGTGCCCTCACTCAAACGGTTGGAGGACGCGCTGAACGCGAAGTCCGCCGAGTTCGACGATGTCGTCAAGAGTGGGCGGACGCACCTGATGGATGCCACGCCCGTGCGGCTCGGGCAGGAATTCGGCGGCTATGCCGCCCAGATGGCCGGATGCGTGCGCCGGCTCGGGACCGCGGGCGACGAGCTCTCGGAGCTCGCGCTGGGCGGTACGGCAGTCGGAACCGGGACCAATCGGCTCCCGGATTTCCCGAACCGCGCCATCGCCCGCATCAACGAGATGACCGCTCTCGAGTTCCGGGAAGCCGCGAATCATTTCGAGGCTCAGGGCGCCAAGGACGCGCTCGTCTTCGCTTCGGGGGCACTGAACGCGCTGGCGGTCGCCCTCCTGAAGATCTCGAACGACATCCGATGGCTCTCCAGTGGTCCGACTTCGGGCCTGGCGGAGATCAACCTTCCGGCGATTCAGCCGGGTAGTTCGATCATGCCGGGAAAGGTGAATCCGGTCATGAGCGAGGCGCTGATGATGGTCTGTGCTCAGGTCATGGGAAACCATGTGACCGTCACGGTCGGCGGCCAGCATGGCAATTTCGAGCTGAACGTGATGATGCCGGTGATGGCCAGCAACTTTCTCCAATCCGTCGACATTCTCTCCCGCGGCTGCGACGCGTTCCGTACCCGCGCCGTAGAGGGGATCACGGCCAACCGCGACCGCTGTCGGGAGCTCCTCGAGAAGAACCCGTCCATCGCCACAGCCCTGAATGCATACATCGGTTACGACGAGGCATCCTCGGTGGCCAAGGAAGCGGCGAAGAACTTCGAGTCCGTACGGGATGTGGTGAAGCGGCGCGGTCTGCTGTCCGACGAGCAGCTCGATGAGGTGCTGAATGTCCGGGAGATGACGGAGCCGGGGATACCGGGCAGGCGAGACGGCTGACATAGATCACGCCACGCGGCCCATGCGCTCGTACTTCGTCATCTTCAACGGCACGGCCGGTCGCGGTCGGGCCGCGAGGTCGCAGACGAAGGTCGAGCAGGCCTTCCAGGCGGCGGGCGTGGAATGCGAGCTCGTTGCCACGGACGGGCGTGGACACGCCGAGGAGTTGGCTTACGCAGCGGTTCGCGACGGCTGGCCCGCAGTCGTCGCTGTCGGCGGAGACGGGATTGTCCACGAGGTTGCCAACGGTCTCATGCGCGGCGTCAGCGGGGCTGACGCGCCCACGGTTCCTCTTGGAATCATCGCCGTCGGTAGCGGCAACGACTTCGTCAAGATGCTGGGCACGCCCGTTCACCAGCCCGAAGCAGCGGTCCGGCGAATCGTTGCGGCGGATCCGCGAGGTATCGACATCGGCCGGGTGACGGCCCACGATAGCGGGGGGGGACCCGAGGGCGTCTGGTACTTCACAAACGGGGTGGGAGTGGGCTTCGATGCGCAGGTCGCTGCGCACGCGCGCCGCGTTCAGCACCTGAGAGGCGCGGCGATCTACGGCTGGGCGATCGTGAAGACGCTCAAGGAACTGCGCTCACCGAGCATCCAGATCATCGTCGATGGCCGTGAGGTCGCCCACGAACGTCTCCTGCTGACGACCGTCAGCAACGGCCCGTGTCATGGGGGAAGCTTCTGGTTATGTCCCGGCGCCAGTCTCGATGACGGTATGCTGGACGTGTTGACCGCGAAGGCTCGCAGCCTTCCCGCAGTCCTCAACCTTCTGCCGCGTGTCGTGTTCGGGAAGCACCTCGGACAGTGGGGCGTCCAACTGCATCGCGGAGCGAAGGTCGTGGTTCGCAGCGATGCGCGGCTTCCGATCCACGCCGATGGTGAGATCGTCGCGGAGTGGGTCCGTGAGCTGGAGATCGAGGTGTTGCCGGGGCGACTGACGGTTCTGGCGTGAGAGTCGACAGTCTACAGCTGGCGCCAGGCTCTACGTTATTGCGGCGTGCCGGGGAACCGCGGGGGCGCGATCAGAAGTGGATCGCGCGCCCGCCGACCGCGAGGGCCGCTTCCTTGATCGCCTCGGGGAGCGTCGGGTGTGCGTGAACGGAGCGCGCGATGTCCTCGGCTGAAGCTTCGAACTCCATGGCGAGAGCGGCCTCTGCGATGAGGTCGGAAGCGCGCGGGCCGAAGATGTGGACACCGAGCACCCGGTCGGTAACGGCGTCGGCGATGATCTTCACGAACCCGTCGGCTTCTCCCATCGCCTTGGCCCGCCCGTTCGCCGCCCACGGGAACTTGCCGACCCGGGCCTCGAGCCCCGCTTCCCGTAGCTCCTCCTCCGAGCGCCCGACAGAGGCGATCTCCGGCCAGGTGTAGACGACGTTGGCGACGGCGTCGTAGTTGACATGTCCGTGCTTGCCGGCCATGAACTCGACGGCAGCGATTCCTTCCTCCTCCGCCTTGTGGGCCAGCATGCGGCCGCCGATCGCGTCGCCGACCGCGTAGACATTGCCCACGCCCGTATGGTATCGCTCGTCGACCTGAACCACCCCACGCTCGAGCGAGATGCCGACGTCCTCGAAACCCATGCCCTCCGTGTAAGCTCGGCGACCGACCGCGACGAGGAGGTAGTCCGCCTCGATGGGGTCGGCGCCTTCCATCGAGACCGTCACCTTGTCGCCCTTTCGATCGGCACCGGTCACCTTCGTTCCCGTACGAATGTCGAAACCCTGCTTGGCGAAGGTGCGCGCCGCCTGCTTGACCACCTCGCCGTCCATTCCGGGCAGAATGGAGGGCATCGCCTCGAGGACCGTGACCTTTGCGCCGAGGCGCAGCCACACGCTTCCCAGCTCCAGACCGATCACCCCGCCACCCACCACCACCAGATGCTTCGGCACTTCCGGAATGGAGAGGGCACCTGTCGAATCGATGATCCGCTCGCCATCGAACGGGAGAAACGGTAGTTCGATGGGTACGGAGCCCGGGGCGAGGAGCACGCTTTTCGCGCGGATCGTGCGGGCGCCGTCGCTGCCCTCCACCTCGACCGTGTTCGCCGAAGTCAGGCGCCCGAAGCCGCGGACCCACTCGATCTTGTTCTTCTTGAACAGGCCGGCCACTCCCCGGGTCAGCCCGGTGACCACGTCGTCTTTCCGGCGCAGCATGGTGCCGACGTCAACGGAAACGCCCTCGGCCTCGAAGCCATGCAGCCCCGCCTTGTGTACCATCTGGTCGTACAGCTCCGACGAGTCGAGCAGCGCCTTCGAGGGGATGCACCCGACTCGCAAACAGGTGCCCCCGAGGGCGTCCTCCTTCTCCACGCAGGCGACCCGCATGCCGAGTTGGGCCCCTCGGATCGCCCCGACGTAGCCACCCGGCCCAGCGCCGAGAACGACCAGGTCGAACTCGTTCGTCTCACTCATTCCGGTTTCTCCCTACCGACTGTATCCTCGCAGTGGTCATCCGATCGATGGCCACCAGTACTCCGCGGCGCTACACGAAGCCGTCTCGTCACACCCAAGTCACCCCCGCCACATCCAAGTCATCCCCGCCACATCCAAGTCATCCCCGCCACATCCAA
>JBBDRL010000030.1:0-7045 GCA_040905505.1 Gemmatimonadota bacterium
CCCGCGAATGCGGGGATCCAGTAGAGTGGCGCCCTCGCGCGACTGGCGAGGCTCGCACTGGACCCGCATTCGCGGGGATGACGTTTAAGAGCTACTTGATGAACAGCATGTCTCGATAAGTCGGCAGCGGCCATACGTCATCCGGAATCACCTTCTCCAGACGGTCCGCCACGTCGCGAACGGCACGTGCTGCCGGAATGATGTGATCGCGCATGTGGAACGCCTTCTCTTCGACTTCCTCGCCGCCCAGATCCGCGTTCACCTGGGCGAGCTTCTCGACCGCATCCTCGAGCTCGTTGACCAGCGCACTGACATGCTCCAGTGCCTGCCGAACGCCCTTGACGTCCACACCAACCGTCTTGGCCCGATCGGCCACAGCGAGGAGGTCGTTGAGGTATCGGACGGCCGAGGGCAGGATCATCGTCCGTGCGATGTCGGCGGTGGTCTCACCCTCGATGTTGATCGTCTTGAAGTACTGCTCGGTCCAGATCTCGAGGCGCGATGACAGCTCCTCCGGCGACAGAACGCCATACTTGTTGAAGAGATCGGAATTCTTCGAATCCTTGAGCTTCTCCAGGGCGTCGAGCGTGGTCGGAAGGTTCAACAGCCCGCGCTCCTCAGCTTCCTTCTGCCACTCCTCGCTGTAGCCGTCGCCATTGAAGATGATGCGCTTGCATGCCGCGATCTCCTTGCCCAGCAGGACGCGAAGGGCCTGCTCGAACTCCTTGCCGTCGGCGATCTGCTCCTCGAGCGCCGTGACCATCTCGTCGATGGATTCGGCCACGATCGTATTCAGCACGGTCGCCGGGAAGGAGATCGACTGAGACGAGCCGACCGCGCGAAACTCGAACTTGTTCCCCGTAAAGGCGAACGGCGAGGTGCGGTTGCGATCGCCAGAATGCTTCGGAAGCTGCGGCAGGACCGGCGTTCCGAGGCCGAGCAAGCCGCCATTCTTCGCCTTCGCCTGCCCGCCTCGCTCGAGGTGCTCGAAGATCTCCGTGAGCTCCTCGCCGAGGAAAACCGAGATTATGGCAGGCGGCGCCTCGTTCGCGCCGAGCCGATGCTCGTTGCCGGGGTTCGCAATGCTGGCGCGCAAAAGGTCCTGGTGGCGTTCGACCGCGCGTAGCACCGCAGTGCAAAAGAAAAGGAACTGCATGTTGTCGTGCGGCGTGCCGCCCGGCTCCAGCAGATTCGCACTCTCGGTTCCGAACGACCAGTTCACGTGCTTGCCGCTACCGTTGATGCCCGAGAACGGCTTCTCGTGCAGCAGGCACACGAGCCCGTACTTCCGGGCGGTGTTCCGTAGCTCCAGCATCGTCAGGTGCTGATGGTCCGCCGCAACGTTCGCGTTCTCGTAAACCGGCGCCATCTCGTACTGTGCTGGCGCGACCTCGTTGTGCCGAGTCTTGACCGGTACGCCCAGCCGGTAGAGCTCGCGCTCGACCTCGATCATGCATGCCAGCACCCGCTGCGGAATGCTTCCGAAGTAGTGGTCCTCGAGCTCCTGCCCCTTCGGCGGCCTTGCCCCGAACAGCGTTCGCCCGGTCGCGAGCAGGTCCGGGCGGCGAAAGTAAAACTCCTGATCGATCAGGAAGAACTCCTGCTCCGGCCCGAGCGTGGCAAGAACCCGCCGCCCCGGCGTCTTGAACAGATTCAGCGCTCGGCGGGCCTGCGCATCGAGGGCATGCATGGAGCGAAGCAGCGGCGTCTTCTGGTCCAGCGCATGGCCCGCCCACGAGGCGTAGGCCGTCGGAATCGCCAGATAGGACGATCCTTCGCCCTCGACGATGAACGCGGGTGACGTGGGATCCCAGGCCGTATACCCGCGGGCTTCGAACGTCGTCCGTAATCCGCCCGATGGGAATGATGACGCGTCCGGCTCACCCTGGACGAGCTCGCTCCCGGAGAACTCGATGACCGCACCCCCACCCTGATTCGGCGTGATGAACGAGTCGTGCTTCTCCGCCGTGTATCCCGTCAGCGGCTGGAACCAGTGCGTGAAGTGCGTGGCACCCTTCTCGAGCGCCCATTCCTTCATCGCAAGCGCCACCGCGTCCGTCACCGTCGGGTCCAGTTCCGTCCCCTGTTCGATCGTGCCCATCAGTGCCTTGAACACAGGCTTCGGAAGTCTCGACCGCATCTCCGCCAGCCCGAACGTGTTCTGGCCGAAAATCTTCTCGACGTCCATGCTCGGCTTCCGAGCCGTGCTGTCCGCCGCGGGTCCAGAATTCACCGGTGTCCACCCCTTGGCGGCTGCCAGGATGTCGAATCGGGGGGATGTCTTCTGCATGTTCCTTCCTCAGGTCAGGGGTTGTGACGAAAAGGCACGTGCAGCCATGCGGCCGGTGTCCCGACCTCATCACTCCCGTCCCTTTCGACGAATTGACGCGAAATATCCTGCAAAGGTGCCCCGACGACCTCCTTCGCCGTCGACAATACCACACTTGTGGTCGTGCTCTGCACGCCCGGCCACGACTGAACCTCCGCGAGCAGACTCTCCAACGCGACCGTGCTCGCCGTCCGGACCTTCAACAAATGCGACCCCTGCCCGGTTACCGAATGGCACTCCAGGATCTCCGGGAGCTCCGCCACACGCTGCGAGAAGCCCCCGTAATGCTTCGATCCGTTGATCACCACCGAGATGAAAGCCGCTACCTCCAACCCGATCGCTCGCGGCTCCACGATCGCCGTGTACTGCCTGATGACCCCCCGCTCTTCCAACTTGCGGATTCGGTCCCCCACGGCGGGGGCCGATAGCCCCACCGCCTGGGCCAGCTCGTTCTGCGGGATCCGACCGGACTCCTGTAGCAGCGAAACCAGCCGAATATCGGTCGCATCCATTGGGTGACTCACGCCGGCTTTATAAAAGTGGGTAAACTGGGAAATTAGCCTAAGAATGTAAACGCAACGCCTCCGGGTTGGCAAGGGCGGGGGAGGAGCGGGGGAGGAGCGTCAGCTAGGGTCGCGTAGCAGGTCGAACGGCCGCTGGCCCCGGAGCGGGAGAATGACGCCAGGGTTGAGGAGGCCCTGGGGATCGAAGGCGTCCTTGACGATGTGGAAGCAGGTGAGGATCTGGTCACCCCAGACCTGCTGTAGGAGGGGAGCGCGCAACCTCCCATCGCCATGCTCACCGGCGAGGGTGCCACCGAGCTGCACGACGAGCTGGGTGGTCTGGTGCAGGACTTCATGGAGTGTACCGCGCCACTCGGGGTCGGTCACGTCGACCAGCGGGTTGACGTGGATGTTGCCGTCGCCGGCGTGCCCGAAGATGACGGCCGGCAAGCGGTGGTGGTCGAGGATCGCGCGAAGGCCGCGAATGTAGTCCGTCAGGCGCTCGAGCGGGACGACGGAGTCTTCGATGAACTGCATGGATACGCGAGTTCCCGCCTCGCGCGCGATGATCGGGCTGGCGGCGTGTCTGACCTCCCAGAGGCGGGCCACGCTGACCGGATCGACCGCCTCGGTGATTCGAGAGGCGAGTGACGCGACCGCGCGGCGGACCTCCCTGATCTTCGCAGCGAGCGCAGCTGGTGAATCAGCGGCGAATTCGACGAGAAGGAGCGCCTCGATGCCGGAGTGGAGCGGGTAGCCCGTGCTGCCGCCGCCCCGCCGGACGAGGTCGATGAAGGTACGATCCAGTAGCTCGCAGGTATCGGGAGTGAACGGAAGGAGCCGCAGAACGGTCTGCGTGGCGGAATCGAGGCTATCGAATTCAAGTACGAGGAGGCCGACGAAGCGAGGGGGGACAGCGAGATCGAGGGTGGCGCCGGTCACGATGCCGAGTGTCCCCTCGCTGCCGATGACGAGGTCGAGGAGGTCGCCGGAGTCGAGGTACTCGCGTAGAGCGTAGCCGGATGAATTCTTCCGTACGTTCGGCCAGCGATCGGCGATGTTCGTGCGCGACGGCGCAAGCGCGGCGTCGAGGGTACTTTTCAGGTGCAGCAGGCGAGCGTCAGGAGCGGCGCCGCGGGTGAGAGACGAGCGGGTCCCATCGGCGAGGACGAGGTCGACCGACCGGACCCAGGGGCGAGTGGCTCCGTATCGGAGGGAATGCGCGCCCGCAGCGTTGTTGGCGATCATGCCGCCGAGTGTGCATCGAGCGGCGCTGGAGGGGTCGACCGGAAGATACAGGTCGAACTCAGCGGCCGCGCTGTTGAGCTCGGCCAGGGTGGACCCGGGCTGCACGAGGGCAGTGGCCGCCACGCGATCGACGGCTGGCGGAGCCCGGAAATTCGTGACCATGTCGACGATCACATGCGGGCCCACGTTTCCCCCCGGCATCCCCGTTGCAGCACCGCGCGGGACGAGGGTGGCGCCGGACTCCGAGGCCCACCGCATGAGGGCCGCGACGTCTTGGGCATCGTTCGGGATGGCGGCGGCCGCGGGCATGGCGGCGAGGATGCCGCTGGCGGAGGCGTAGGGCGCCTTTTGCTCGGGCTCCAGAAGGAACCTGCCGGAGAAGCCGAAATCAGCCGGTGCCGGGCTCATCATGGTGATTGGTGGCCGCGGGCTGAGGAAGGAGCAGAGAACACCACGGGCGGCATCCGCCAGCCCCCGGTTGACGCGGGATCGAAAGGTAGCGTACGATTCGAATCATGAACACCGACCAGCCCGCTATCACCGCAACACCGGAAAGTCGACCGACGGAAGGCACGTCGAGTAACCCGCTGCTCCTCCAGATCCGCTCGGATCGTCGGCTCGGCCACGAGTGGGACGACTGGGATGGCGAGCCCCTGCCCGACGGCGGCGTCTTCCAGGAGCGCGAGACCGTGTTCTTCCAGCTGACACTGGCGTCGGTGCTCGTCACGGCGGCTGCCGGGGCGGGCGGCCTATGGCTGATCGGGCCGCGGCTGGCCGAGCTCTGGCAGCCACTGCCCCGCTATGCGGGTCTGGGGATCGCGACGATCGCGGTGCTGGCCATCCTGTGGCTGGCGGCGATCGCCGCCGTGCTCAAAACGGGCCGAAACTGGCTGCCCGGCAGGATGGCCGAGCGAGGGCTGCTTCCGTGGCTGATGCCGAAGCTCGAGTGGTCGGCGCGGGTCGCCGGCCTCTCCCGCGACCGGGTCGGCAACGCGGCACTGCGTGTTCACAATCGGCTCGCCGTGGCGCGCGGATCGCAAGGGATCTCTCCCGACGAGCTTCTCATCCTGCTCCCGCGCTGCCTGGCGAAAGACGCAATGCAGACGGCGATGGGTATCTCGAAAAGGTACGGCGTGCCGTTGTTCGTTGCGGCACGCGGCCGCTATGCGCGTCAGATGATCGCGATGCGCCATCCGAAGGCGGTAGTGGCGGTCGCCTGCGAGCGGGACCTCGTCAGCGGGGTGCACGACGCCGCTCCGCACCTGCCCGTGCTCGGAACGACGCTCCAGCTGGGGGACGGCCCGTGTCGGAATACCCGCTTCGCCGCGAGCGAGCTCGAGGCACAGGTGCGGCTAACTCTCGGGCTGGAGACGGCGGTAGACGGGGCTGCGGTGGGGCGCTGAGGGCGGCGGAGGACGGGACGGTTGGATCGGGACGGTTGGATCGGGACGGGCTCAGGGCGCGCATTGGGTACAGTAGCCGACAACCTCGAGTCGGTAGCCTTCCACCCGGAACCCGTCGGCCGGCTGGATGTCGGGCAAATGACCAGAGATATTCGAGCTCTCCACATCACGAACCGACCCACAGTCGAGGCAACGTGCGTGGAAGTGCTCGTCGGTGCGCGCGTCGTAGCGGGCCGAGCCGTCGCCGTAGGTCAGCTTGGTGGCCAGGTCGCAGCTCACCAGCGTCTCCAGCGCCTTGTAGACCGTCGCGAGCGAGATGTCCGAGATCTGGGCTCTGACGGACGTGAAGACCTCGTCGGCCGTCGGATGGTCGAGGCTGGCACACAGGAACCGATAGACGGCCGCGCGCTGTTCCGTGAAGCGCTGGCCGTTGGATTCGAGTACGCTACGAAGCGTCACATCGACCGGTTCGAGCGGTACGTTCGCGAGTGTCTCCATATGCTATCACTTTATCTGAGCCGCCGGGGCATGTCAACCGGCGGATCGTTGCAACCACGCCGGTTTCCTGGTGTCGGCACCCGCGCCGCGGCCGGCGCGAGACCTGCACTCGAGGGGGTGCACCCCTCAACACACCGAAGCCGATGAGATCGAACCCGCCTCTCGCCGTACTGGCACTACTGGCTGCCGTCTCCGCATGCGATGGCGGCGAGGAGGTGGCCATATTGCCTCTGCCGTCGCTGGACCGCCCCACACCCGAAGCCCGCCTGGGGCTGCCCGAGCTGGCTGGGATGTGGCGTTTCGCTGGTTGGGAAGTGATCAGGGGTGACAGCGCCGCGCTGGAGCGGACGTTCCCCAGCTTCGGTGAGCTCGCCCTCTCCACGCAGCGTCTCGACTCCATCGCCGGGACGTTCGTGCTCGGCGGGTCGCGGGTCCCGGTCGTCGGTGAGGTTCGGCGGGACGGCGAGGTCGCCATCGTGACCTATGTGGAGGGGACCCCAGGTAGCTTCATCGCCGGACGGGTGCAGCGTGATACCTTATGGCTCGAGCTCACCTCGGTGCTTGCCGCAGATGAATGGCCCCGGGACGCGCGCGCAGCCTTCGTCCGATCACCCGTGCTCGAGCCGATCGCGTGGCTGCGAGGCGCTCGTCCGGGCGACCTCGAGCCCGAGGTCCCGGTCGACAGCGCCGAATCAGTCGACCCGAGCGGTCCACTGACGCCGGAACCGCAGCCCACCGCCCCACAGCCGCCAGCTTCCGGGACTCAGCCAGGGCCCACGGAGCAGCCGTCACAGCCGCAGCCCTCCGGGCCCACGCCCCAGCCGGCGCCCTCGACTCAACCGTCTCCGCAGCCGACCCCGGAACAAGCCCCGCCGTCCGAGCCTCCTGCACAGGCGCAGCCCGAGCCCGAGCCCGAGCCGGATGCGCAGCCCGAGCCTGAGCCGCAGCCCGAACCCGAGGCGGAGCAGGAGGGGCCGCGCCTGCTGGGCGAACCGGTCGACCCTCTGGACTGAGCACCACATACTCCATTCTCTCGGCTGGCGAAGGGCTGGCGAAGGGCTGGC
>JBBDRL010000030.1:7145-19349 GCA_040905505.1 Gemmatimonadota bacterium
TCGACTGAAAGTGAAATTGTGAACCGCAGAGGCGAGGAAGGAATTCGTGGCAGATAAACCGATCGACGAACCACCATTCGAAGGGGGCGCGCAGCCCGTTCGCGAGCAGCGCCCGGAAGTGCCGAGCGGCGGCCGGACGGCCGCGCAGATGGCTGTGCTCATCATCGCCGTACTCGCCATTCTGGCGGCGGTCCTCTGGTTCGCCGTCCCGTTCGGTTAGCTTCGGATCTGGGGCTGACCTTGGGAGGTGATCGGTCGGGCTCCGGTCAGAGTAAGCGCTCCGGCCGCGTCTGACGAACCGCCTCGCGATACGCCTCCACCTGCCGGTCGATCATCGCCGCGTCCCATCCCAGCCCCTCCTCCCCGGCGATCAGCTCCGCCATCTGACGGGCGGCCGCCAGGCCGCCATCCGATGCTTCGTAGAAGAGCTGCAGGCGGCGTCGGAGCACATCTTCCAGTGTCAGCGCCATCTCGTGCCGGACTGCGTGGACGACTTCCGCCCGCAGGTAGGGTCGCCCGGCGAGGACCACGCTGCCGAGATCGGGATCGGATTCGACGAGGTCGAGCACGGTACCGGTATCCGAGCCGTAACGCCCGCTGAGGTGTTCCAGGGACGCGGTGCTCAGGCCGAGACGCTGCGCACGCTGCCGAAGCACGCCCTCGTCGAAATCGTCGGCCCCGGGCAAGGGCAGCAGCTCCGTGAAGCATTCCCCGGTAGTTTCCCGGTACTCCGTGCGCAGGAACTCGGCGACGCGATCCACCGCCTCGGCGGCCATGCTGCGATATGTCGTCAGCTTACCGCCGGCGATGTTCATCAGTCCGGACTGATCACGCCAGATCTCGTGCTCTCGGGAGGTTGCGCTCTCGGAAAGTTGCTCCGCGGAAGCCGGGGCGAGCAGGGGGCGCACTCCTGCCCAGGTCGCGACGACGTCGGGAATCTCGAGGTTCGCCGTAGGGAAGATCGCATTGGCCGACTTCAACAGATATTCGACGTCTGCGGGATCGGCGTGCGCGTCGCCGGGGTCTCCGGCGAACTCCGTGTCCGTCGTGCCGACGTAGGTGAAGTCGCCCCAGGGAAGGACGAACATGACGCGGCCATCAACCGGAGATCGGAAGATGATCGCGTTACGATTGGCGAGCCTGTCCCGCTCCACGATGACGTGGACGCCCTTGGTGGTCCGCAGCCGCGAGGTCGCCGCAGGATCGGCGATTGCGCGAACCCGATCGCTCCACGGCCCGGTAGCATTGAGGACAACGCGCGCGCGCACGGCGGTCTTCCGCCCCTCCAATCGATCCTCCACGACGGCGGTCGCCGGCCCCGTCGCGGGGAACGACAGCTCCGTGACCCCCGCATGAGTGACGATCGTGCTGCCCGAGTCATGGGCGGCACGGGCGACCGCCAGCGTCAGGCGTGCGTCGTCGACCTGCGCGTCGTAGTACAGAGCCCCGCCGTTGAGACCGGCGGACCGTAGAAGTGGCTCCTCGGACAGGAGGCCGCCGCGGCGCATGATCCGGTGTCGGCGCGGAGACCGGAAGAGGGAGAGGGTCTCGTACAACCACATGCCGGCAGTGAGCTTCAGCAGGCTGGTGGGATCGCCGTCGTAGACCGGAAAGAGAAACGCCAGAGGATGAACGAGATGGGGCGCGAGCTCGAGAAGCCGGCGCCGTTCCCTCAGGGCCTCGAATACGAGATCGAAGTCGAAAGTCTCCAGGTACCGCAGTCCGCCATGGACCAGACGTGACGAACGGCTGCTGGTGCCGCCCCCGACGTCGTAAGCATCCACGACCGCAACGTTCAACCCGCGGCCGGCCGCGTCGCGCGCGATTCCGGAGCCGGTGATCCCGGCTCCGATGACCAGGAGGTCGAACGTCGCCCGTCCCAACGCGCCCCACTGCTCCTCCCGGCCGCCCGCCGAAAACTCAGCCTGCATCACACCCCGCTCACAGCTTCGGCGTCGTCACCCCGACCTGGCCCTGGTACTTGCCCTTTCGGTCCGCATAGCTCGTCTCGCATGGCACCTCGGACTCGAAAAAGATGACCTGGGCGATCCCCTCGTTCGCATACACCTTCGCCGGGAGCGGTGTCGTATTCGAAATCTCCAGGGTGACGTAGCCTTCCCATTCCGGCTCGAAGGGCGTCACGTTCGTGATGATCCCGCAACGCGCATACGTCGACTTGCCGACACAGAGCGTCATCACGCTGCGCGGAATCCGGAAGTATTCGACCGAGCGAGCCAGCGCGAACGAGTTCGGCGGAACGATGCAGACGTCCCCCTCGAAGTTCACGAACGACTTCTCGTCGAACCGCTTCGGATCCACGATCGCGTTGTTGACATTGGTGAAGATCTTGAATTCGTTCGCCACCCGCATGTCGTAGCCGTACGAGGAAACTCCATACGAGATCGTCCCCTGTCGGACCTGGGCGTTCTCGTACGGCTCGATCATTCCGTGCTCGCGGGCCATGGTCCGGATCCAATGATCGGGCTTGATGCTCATCGTGGAACGAAGCTTGAAGGTTTCATGCCGGTTCCGGCGCCGGTCCGGTCCGGGTTGCCGATCGGTTCCTCCCGCGATCCGAACTCTACCCGAGCGCGGCGCGGACCGGGGGTGCGGGCGGGCAAGTTAGGCGCCGCCGCCCGCTGCCGGCAAGGACTTGCGGCCGCCCCAGGTCGGGTTGACACTCCGCCCGCCCAGCGGATATTATGGGCGGATGCCGTAAGTGAATGATTTCACAAACTCTGGACCGGTGCGACGCCCGCAATGCTCGAGACCTATCTGCCACTTCTGATCCTACTCGGCATCTCGGCCGCACAGGCAGTGGGTATGGTCGTGATCTCGCAGGTGTTGAGCCCGACGAAGCTGACGGCGGTGAAGTCAGCGCCGTACGAGTCGGGCATCGACCCCCTGGGAGGCACCCGAGAGCGGTTCTCCGTGAAGTTCTACGTCGTGGCGATCCTGTTCATCGTATTCGACGTGGAGACCGTGTTCCTCGTGCCATGGGCGGTGGTGATGCGTGAGGTGGGGCTCGCGGGCTTCGCGGCCGCGGGGATCTTCATCTTCATTCTGACGATCGGTCTTATTTACGAATGGAAGAAGGGAGCACTGGAATGGGATTGAGTGATCCGGTGCGTGACGAAGGAATCCGGCCGACGGATCCGCTTCGCGGCTCGGACGAGACGAGCGAGGGCGAGGTGTTGCCGGTCGCGCAGCAGGGCGGAATCTTTTCCGGGGCGCCCGGTTTCCTGACGACGCGTGTGGACGCAGTCGTGAACTGGGCCCGAGAGAATTCGCTGTGGCCGATGCCGTTTGGAACGGCGTGCTGCGCGATCGAGATGATGGCGACTGCGGCGTCGCGCTACGATCTGGCTCGGTTCGGGATGGAGCGCATGAGCTTCTCGCCGCGGCAGGCGGATATGCTGATCTGCGCCGGCCGCGTATCGTACAAGATGGCGCCGGTGCTGCGGCGGATCTGGGAGCAGATGCCGCAGCCGAAGTGGTCGATCTCGATGGGTGCGTGCGCCTCGTCTGGCGGTGTGTTCGACGTCTACAGCATGGTCCAGGGGATCGACACGGTCATCCCGGTGGACGTATACGTGCCGGGCTGCCCGCCACGACCCGAGGGGCTGATCTACGGAATCCTGATGATCCAGGAGAAGATCCGTCGATCGAGCCCGACGCAGGATTGGATCGCCGAAGAAGATCTGGTGGAAGGGCTGCCAACGCTTTCGGCTGAGACGGTCGACCTGATCACCGCTCCTTTCGGCAACTCGACGAACCAGAACCGGTCGAGCGGGTTGATCTCGACGGGGGCGGTGATGCGGCCCAATGATCGGCAGCCTTGAACGGCAGGGAATAGGGAATAGGGAATAGCCTTCGGGCGCGGAGCGGGTTAAGGGGTCGCTGCGAGTGTTCATCAAGAACGAGTGAAATCATATGTGGAGTAGGGGATCCGAGGGGAAAGGGACTTCCATGCTGTTGCCGGCTATTCCCTATTCCCTATTCCCTATTCCCTGCCGTCATCATGAGTAAAGACGACTTCAAGAAGGGCCTGGACGCGCTGGACCAGGGGGCGGCGGAGACTCCAAAGGAGGCGCCGGAAGTCCCCTCAGCATCGGAGGACCTGCCGCCGCATCCGACGGTGGAGGCCCTCCGTGGGCGTTTTGGGGAGACGATCGGTCGGCACGAGGTCGTCGCTGGCGACGAGCACATCGTGTACATCGATCCGGAGGAGGCGTTCGAGGTTCTTCAGTGGCTGCGGGACGATTCCGAGCAGCGCTATGACTTTCTGCAGGACCTGACCGCGGTCGATTACGGGAACGGGGCGTCGCTCCAGGTCGTCTATCAGCTCTGGTCGATCCCGCACAAGCGAAATATCCGGCTGAAGGCGGAGCTTGCGCTAAATTCGCTCGAGATCGACTCGGTCTACTACCTCTGGCGTGCGTCCGACTGGTTGGAGCGGGAGGTCTACGACATGTTCGGCATCGTGTTCCGGGGTCACCCGGACCTGAGGCGGATTCTGATGCCCTACAACTACGCCGAGGGGCATCCGCTGCGGAAGGATTTCCCACTACGGGGTCGGTTCACACGCGCCGAACAAACGCGTCGCGCCCTGTCGATGAAGACGGAAGATCACTACTCGCCGCGTGAGCTCGAGTTAGCGCACCGGCTCGGGCAGAAGCTTCCGGACGTTATGGTCGAAGGCGGGCCGGGTGTGCCGAATCAGGGGCTGAATCCGGGTGCTGGAATGGGAGGAGGCTGATATGGCTCGGACGGACAAGAAAACGGTCGTCTACAATGTCAGCCGCGGGGCCGAGCTCGGCGCCGGCGGCGGGCTGGTGCACGCGCCCATCGTGCCGGTGGAGGGGGAGGTATACGGAGAGGCAGAGGGAGACATCGGTGGCGAGCACATGCTGATCAACATCGGGCCGCAGCACCCCGCGACCCACGGCGTGCTCCGCCTCGTCCTCGAGTTGGATGGTGAGACGGTCGTGAATTGCACGCCACACATCGGCTATCTTCACTCCTCCTTCGAGAAGCTCGGCGAGTATCGCGATTGGAACCAGATCGTGCCGCTCACCGACCGGATGGACTACCTGGCGCCGCTGATCTATAACTGCGCTTACGCCATGGCGGTCGAGAAGCTGATGGGGGTCGAGGTCACGGAACGCTGTAAGGTGGTCCGCGTGATCATCATGGAGATGGACCGGATATTCTCGCACCTGCTCTGGCTCGGAACGACGGCGATCGACCTCGGGGCGTTCACCGTCTTCCTCTACACGTTCCAGGAACGCGAGCGGATCTACAATCTGCACGAGGCGTACACCGGCGCCCGCATCACCACCTCCGCGACACGCATCGGCGGAATGATGGCCGACCTGCCGCCAGGGTGGATCGAGGGACTACAGGAGTTCGTCGATACGTTCCCCCGGACGCTGGACGAGGTGGAGACGCTCCTTACCAATAACTCTATCTGGATCGGGCGGACGCAGGACGTGGGAGTCATCTCCGCGGAGGACGCCGTCAACTTCGGCCTTTCCGGCGCCAATCTGCGCGCTTCAGGGGTCGACTACGACATCCGGAAAGATCGGCCGTACTACGACTACGAGACGTACGACTTCGACGTGCCGGTGGGTGAGCACGGCGACATCTACGACCGGTATCTCTGCCGCATGGAGGAGATGCGCCAGAGCCTCCGGCTGCTCGAGCAAGCGATGGAGCGGCTCCCTGGCGGCTCGATCAACGTGGACGACCCACGTGTCATCCTGCCGACCAAGACGGCGGCGATGAACGACATGGAGTCGATGATCCACCATTTCAAGCTCGTCATGGAAGGCGTGCGGGCGCCGGTCGGCGAATCGTGGTTCTCCGTCGAGAGCTCGAAGGGCGAACTGGGGATGTACGTCGTATCCGATGGCGGCGCGAAGCCGGTCCGCTGGCGTGTGCGCGGCCCGTCGTTCGTCAACATCGCCGCGCTGCCGCACATGATCGAAGGGGCGCTGCTTTCGGACGTGATCGCGGTGAACGCGAGCCTGGATATCGTCCTTGGTGAAATAGATCGATGAGTCGAGTAGCACCGGCGGTCGACGATCGCCGGGCGTCGGTGCGCGGCGCAGCCGTGCGGCGTCACGCGAGCCTGGATATCGTCCTGGCGGAGATAGATCGATGAAGTCGACGGGTTTCCAGTTTCCGGTTACCAGTTGCCAGTCCGGACCAAGGGTCGACAGACGGTCGCGTTGGCAGCTTCCGGTCTTTCGCCCCGAGTACTTTCACCTCCAGTCTGGCGTCCGCGGTGACCGAACTGGCAACTGGCAACTGGCAACTGGCAACCGTAGTTCACGATGAGCACAGACGACACCGACATCCGCGAGATCCGGCCGACGAACCCGGGATTTGCCGGAATCACGGGGGACTTCGAGCTGACGGAAGCGGAGATTCGCGGGAGCGACTACGTGGGGCGTCGGGCGCTGGACGGCGGCCATGCATCCGTGGCGGGTACGCTTCCGTTTCAGATCGCGCCGCGCGACGCGGAGAAGCCGCTGTTCGAGGGCGCGTATGCGGATCGTCTCGAGAAGATTCTCAGCCGGTACGAGGATCGGCAGGCCGCGCTCCTCCCGGCGCTGCACGTCGCGCACGAGATCCGTGGCTACCTATCGGCCGACAGTATGGACCAGGTGGCCGATAAGCTGGGTCTCCCGCCGGCCTACGTCCGCGGTGTGGCGACGTTCTACACCATGTACAACCTTCAGCCGCTGGGCCGCTACCTGATTCAGGTCTGCACGAACATTTCGTGCAATCTCTGCGGCGGCGAAGACGTGTTGAACGCCTTTCTCGAGCACACCGGGACCGAGGTCGGTGAGGTGTCGGCCAATAGCCTCTGGACGGTTATCGAAGTCGAATGCCTCGGCGCTTGCGGCTTCCCCACCGTCGTCCAGATCAACGAGCGGTTCTTCGAGAGCATCACACCGGACGACGTTCCTCTGGTTCTCGAGCGGCTCGAGAACGAAGCGAAGCAATTGTGAATTGTGAATTTGGAATTTCGAATTGACACTGGTCTGGATCCGTCCGAATGGGTCGCCCGACGCAGCTCAATTCAGAGTTCAATATTCAAAATTCAAAATTTGAAAGGATTATGTCATACCCATTCAGACATGCGTCCGAGGTTCGGATGCTCTCCGAGCACTTTGGCGATCCGGAAGCTCGCACGCTGAAGGGATGGGAGGCACGCGGGGGTTACGCTGCGCTGCGGAAGGCGCTGGGGATGTCGCCGAAAGCAGTGGTGGACCAGGTGAAGGCGTCGGGGCTCCGGGGGCGTGGGGGAGCCGGCTTTCCCACGGGCGTGAAGTGGTCGTTCATGCCGGTGGATTCCGGGAAGCAGCACTATCTGCTGTGCAACGCGGACGAATCGGAGCCGGGCACGTTCAAGGACCGGGAGCTGATGCGATGGACGCCGCACCAGTTGATCGAGGGCTGCCTGATCGGCGCGTACGCGATTCAGGCGAGTCACTGCTACATCTATATCCGGGGGGAGTTCTTCGAGGCGGCCCAGATTCTGGCGCGTGCGATCGAGGAGGCCTATGAGGCGGGCTATGCGGGAAAGGACGCAATGGGCAGCGGTCACACCCTCGATCTGACGCTGCACCTCGGCGCGGGGGCGTATATCTGCGGCGAGGAGACAGGAATGATGAACTCGCTGGAGGGCCGGCGTGGCGAGCCCCGCATCAAGCCACCATTTCCAGCCGTCGCCGGCGCGTTCGGCAAGCCGTCGACCATCAACAATGTCGAGACGCTGTGTGCGGTGCCGCACATCGTGAACAACGGCGGTGAGTGGTACAAGCAGTGGGGGACGGAGAAGTCGACCGGGACGAAGCTCTTCTGCGTCTCCGGGCATGTGCAGAAGCCGGGGAATTACGAGGTTCCGCTCGGCTTCAACTTCCGCGAGTTCATCTTCGACATGTGCGGCGGCCCGCCAGTTGGACGTGAGATCAAGGCGGTGATCCCCGGCGGTAGCTCGGTGCCGATCATGTCGGCGGACGAGCTCGACGTCGGCATGGACTACGAGGCCATGGCTTCGGTGGGGACGATGCTCGGCTGCGGCTCGGTGATCGTCATGGACGAGACGACCAACATCGTGAAGCAGGTGCGACGGATGGTCGACTTCTACGCCCACGAGTCGTGCGGGCAGTGCACGCAGTGCCGCGAGGGTACCGCATGGGCAGCCAGGATTCTCCGGCGGGTGGAGAGTGGGTGGGGCACCGAGGAAGATCTCGACACGCTGCTCGACATCTCCGACAACATGACGGGCAAGACAATCTGCGTCCTGTCCGATGCCGCGGCCGCCCCGATCACGTCGTCGATCGCCAAGTTCCGCGAAGACTACATCGCGCTGATGGGGCAGGCGGAGGGAATGACCGTTCGGAGTGCGTGAAAAATAGTTATCGGCTATCAGCGATCGGCTATCGGTTTTCCGCCATGGTGAACGATCCCGAAGGCCTGAGCTGATAGCCGATCGCTGATAGCCGATAGCTTCACAACTAGTGCCAATGTCTCGAGAAGAACCCACAGAAACCATCTCCTGTACCGTCGACGGGATGGCCGTCGAAGTGCCGAAGGGGACGCGGATGATAGACGCCGCGGCACGGGTGGGTGCGGATGTGCCGCATTACTGCTATCACGCGGGCCTCAGCGCGCCGGCGCAGTGCCGGATGTGCCTGGTCGAGGTGGAAGGCGTGCCCAAGCTGCTTCCTGCCTGCGTTTCGATCGCCCAGGAGGGGAACGAGATCCGGACCAATAGCCCGAACGCCTTGAAGGCGCGCGAGGCGGTCCTGGAGTTCCTGTTGGTGAATCATCCGCTGGACTGTCCGGTCTGCGATCAGTCCGGCGAGTGCAAGCTGCAGGATTACGTGGCGTCCGAGGGCCCCGCGATGGGGCGCCTCGCGGAGCCCAAGCGGATCATCGGAGTCGACGACTTCGGGGGCGACGTGCTCTTCCATGGTGACCGCTGCGTGATGTGCACACGGTGCGTCCGGTTCATGCGCGAGGTCGCCCAGGACGAGCGGCTCACGGTAGTGCAGCGGGGGCACAAGGCCGTGATCGACACCTTCTTCGACGAGGGTCTGGAGGGGAACATCTGGGCCGACAACGTGGTGGACATCTGCCCGGTCGGAGCGCTCGTATCGAAGGATTTCCTGCACAAGGCGCGGGCGTGGGACCTGGACCGGACCCCCTCGGTCTGCCCGAACTGCTCGCAGGGATGCAACATCTCCCTAGAGGTTCGCGACAATCAGGTGATGCGGCTCAAGCCGCGGCCGAACGCCGAGGTGAACGGCCACTGGATGTGCGATTATGGGCGGCTGAACTACCAGTGGATCAATCGAACGGGCCGGATCGAGGCGCCGCTGGTCCGCGAAGGCGATCGTCTGGTGCCGATGTCGTGGTCGGACGCGTTGCTTCGGCTGGTAGAAGCGGCCCGCGGGGCTCGAGGCGGTGTACGCTCCGTCGTCTCGCCATTCTCCTCGAACGAGGATCTGGGGGCCATCCGCCGTCTCGCGGACGCGCTCGGGGGCGGGGACGGCGTGTTCCGTGTCGAGCGTGGCGAAGAGGTCGTGCTTCCCGGGTTTTCGCAGCTCGCGCTGCGTGAGGATCGAGCGGCCAACGTTCGCGGGGCCGAGCTCCTCGGCTTCAGCCGGGCGGGTGACGAGCGGGGGGAGGGTGGCCTCGAAGACGCGGCGCGCCAGGACGGCGTGCTTCTCGTGCTGGGCGACGACCTCGACGACGCGCCGGCAGACTTCGGCACCGGAGCCGAGCTGTTCGTCTACATCGGGCACGTGATGGGGGAGGCGGCGCGCAACGCCGACTTCGTGCTGCCGTGCACGACCTTCGCGGAGATGGAGGGCAGCTTCACCAACCTGAACAGCCGGGCTCAGCGGTTCTGGCCGGCGCTCCATGTCCCCGGGATGTCACGGCCGGCCTGGCAGATCATCGGGGTCCTGCTCGCCGGTCTGCAGGAGGCCGCCGCGCCCGCGAAGCCGGGCGACGCCTTCGAGGCCCTGGGCAGTCTGAGCCCCGCTTTCGCTGGCCTGGGTTTCGACGAGTTGGGCGGTGAAGGGCGGGAACTGAACGAGCAGGAGGCACGGGCCGGCAGGCAGGAAGCAGGGACGAAAGGCAGCGGCTGACGCGGTGCCGCTTCGAATCCGGGGCGGACAACGGATAACGGATAACGGATGACTTCATAGTGGAGCCGGTATATCAGGTCGGGCAGCTGTCGGAAACGGGCTTTCTGATCAGCTCGGTGATCAAGGTGCTCGTCATCTTCGTCGTCGTGCTCGTCACGGTGGCCATGCTGACGCTGCTCGAGCGAAAGATCAGTGCATGGATGCAGGACCGACTGGGCCCCAACCGCGTGGGTCCGGGCGGCCTCCTGCAGCCGATCGCGGACGGGCTGAAGAACATCCTGAAGGAGGAGACGAACCCGGGGCAGGCGCACGGGTGGTTCTTCGTCCTGGCGCCGATGCTCGCGATCACGCCCGCGATGGTGACCTTCGCGGTCATCCCCATCGCGGCGCCGCTCCCGACGCCGTGGGGCCTGGTTCCGATGCTGATCGCCGATGTCCCCGTGGGCGTCCTCTTCCTTCTGGCCTTCTCCTCGTTGGGCGTATACGGGATCGTGATCGCCGGCTGGGCCAGCTCGAACAAGTACGCTCTGCTGGGCGGCCTGCGCGCGGGTGCCCAGATGATCTCGTATGAGATCGCGCTTGGAATGAGCCTGCTGAGCGTCTTTTTCCTGGTCGGCAACGTTCGGCTGCCGGAGGTCGTCTGGAGCCAGCAGCAGCTCGGGCTCTGGTTCGCTCTGCCGCTCTCGATCTCCTTCCTCTTCTTCTGGATATCGGCGTTCGCCGAGACGAACCGCCTGCCGTTCGACCTGCCTGAGGCCGAGTCGGAACTGGTCACCGGCTATCACACCGAGTACTCCTCGATGAAGTTCTCGATGTTCTTCATCGCCGAGTACTCGCACGTGCTGACGGTGAGCATGCTGATGGCCACGCTGTTCCTTGGTGGGTGGGACATTCCTGGCTGGGCCGGCGACAACATGCTTGCCCTGGACGATGGCACCGTCGTAGGCGCGGCTCCGGCGGTCTGGAAGACGGTGCTGACGCTCCTTGCGTTCGTGCTGAAGACTGGGTTCTTCGTCATGGTCTTCATGCTCGTCCGCTGGACGGTTCCACGTTTCCGCTACGACCAGGTCATGGACCTCGGCTGGAAGCTGATGCTTCCCTCGGCCCTGGTCGTGATCACCGTGACGGCGGGGACGATTCTGGCACTCGATGCGGCCGGGGTCGCCTACGGGCTGGTCTACGGCCTCGTGCTGACCGTCGTCAACGCGATCATGCTGGGCGCCTTCCTGCTCCTGGTAGACCGGGGTCGAATTCTGGCCGGCGGGTACTCGATCCAGGAGAAGCGCGCCCATGCGCGGGCGGTCGCGCGCTTCCACAAGGAAGAATTCGAAGTCAGCCGCACCTGAGCGAAAGCAATAGATCGATGGCAGCCAACGTACGACTGATGAAGCGCCCGGAAGGCCAGTCCTCCTATGTCAGGGCGACGCTGAAGGGGATGGCGCTGACTTTCCGACACATGGTCAATCCGCACAAGGTGACCATGCAGTACCCGGAGGAGAAATGGGCGCTCTCGCCGCGGTGGCGGGGGACCCACGTCATGGAACAGCATGACGATGGGCGTCCCAAGTGCGTGGCCTGCGGCCTCTGCCCGACGGTCTGTCCGGCGAACTGCATCCGGCTGGTCCCGGGCGAGGACGATCAGGGCAACCGTTATCCCGTCGTCTACGAGATCGACGAGTTCCGCTGCATCTTTTGCGGCATGTGTCAGGAGGTGTGTCCGGTCGAGGCGATCCACGTCGGCCAGCACTACGAGAACTCGGAGTACTCGCGTGACAACTTCGTTTACGACCTGGACCGCCTGATGAGCCAGGAGCACCCTTCGACCCTGCTCTGGGATCCGTCGGATCCGGCGAGCGAGTGAGCGCTCGTTCCGTCACCCCGAACGCAGCGAGGGATCTGCACCTTCCAGCGAACGACAAGTGCGGATCCCTCGCTGGCGCTCGGGATGACAGAGGCGGCGCTCGGGATGACAGAGGCGGCGCTCGGGATGACACACTAGGGAGCTAAGGATGCTCAGTCAGATACTCTTCTA
>JBBDRL010000030.1:19449-43686 GCA_040905505.1 Gemmatimonadota bacterium
GGCGCTCGGGATGACACACTAGGGAGCTAAGGATGCTCAGTCAGATACTCTTCTACTTCTTCGCCGGCATCGCGATACTCGGTGCGCTGATGACGATCTCGAGGAAGAGTCCCGTCGCCAGCGCGTTGTGGCTGGTCGGGACCTTCTTCGCGCTCGCGGCGATCTACACGCTGCTGGGAGCGTTCTTCATCGGGATCATCCAGATCCTGGTGTACGCGGGCGCGATCATGGTGCTCTTCCTGTTCGTGATCATGCTGCTGAATCTCGGGAACGACTTCGAGCCGGACTTCAGGGGAACGGTCTGGAAGGTCACCGCCGCCGGGTCGTCGCTGGTGCTACTGGCGCTGCTGACGCGGATCGTGGGCGGCGCACCGTTGCCGTCCGAGGCTGCCGGGATGCCGGACCTGGCGGCCGCTCAGGTGGCCGAGTTCGGGCCGGTGGGGGCCATCGGGGTACCGATGTTTCTGGAGTATGTCGTCCAGCTGCAGGTCACGGGCGTTCTGCTGCTCGTTGCCGTAGTCGGGGCCGTGATTCTCGCGAAGCGGAATATCTAAGGAGACGAGAGTGTTACCACTGAACGCGGCACTCTTCCTCAGCGCCATCCTGTTCGCCATCGGGACGGCGGGTGTGATCGTACGCAGGAACGCGATCGTCCTGTTCATGTGCGTCGAGTTGATGTTGAACGCAGCGAACCTCGCGTTCGTAGCGCTATCACCGTATGCCGGGATCGACGGGCAGGTGATCGTATTCTTCGTGATCGCCGTGGCCGCGGCGGAAGCAGCCGTGGGTCTGGCCATCATCATTTCTGTATTCCGGCACGCCGAGTCGGTGGACATCCGGAATTTCAGCCTCCTCCGCTGGTAGGTTGTCGTGACGCTGGCTATTCAGGAGACGGTACAGGGACTGGGCGAGGGAGCGGTGGCGGCGGAGTTCGAGCCGACGCTTTTGGGTCTGATCGTACTACTGCCGCTGATCGGCTTCGTGATCAACGGGATCGCGTCGCTCGTGGCGGCCCGGAAGGCCACGGTTGGGCGGGCCCCACTTGGCACGCACCACGAGCCGAGCGAGGTGGAAGCGGGGGCTCACGAGCATGCCGCGGTTCCCTGGACGCACCGCCTGCCGTCGTTCGTGGCGCCGGGCGTAGTTGGCCTCGCGTTCGTGCTGGCGCTGGTGAACTTCTTCGGGATGCTCGGGGCCGATCTGCACGATCCGATCGTGGAGCGCTACTGGAGCTGGATTCCGGTCGGCGACCTCCAGGTGGACGCCGCGCTCCAGCTCGACCAGTTATCGATCCTGATGACGCTGATCATCACGGGCGTCGGGGCGCTGATCCACCTGTTCTCGGTCGGGTACATGAGCCACGATCCGGGTTATCCCCGGTACATGGCGTACCTGAACCTCTTCGTCTTCTTCATGCTGGTGCTGGTGCTCGGCGCCTCCTTCCCGTTGATGTTCGTTGGGTGGGAGGGTGTCGGGCTCTGTTCGTATCTGCTGATCGGTTTCTGGTTCGCGGAGGAGGCGAATGCGGACGCGGGCAAGAAGGCCTTCATCGTCAACAGGATCGGCGATTTCGGCTTTCTGATCGCAATGTTCCTGATCTTCGTGAACCTCAACACGCTGGCGTACACTGAGGTCTTCGCGGCCGCGCCGCAGCTCGAGTTCGCGGGCCCGGTCGTGACCGCGATCTGCCTTTTCCTGCTGCTGGGCGCGGCCGGCAAGAGCGCGCAGATTCCGCTCTACGTGTGGTTGCCGGACGCGATGGCGGGCCCCACGCCCGTTTCGGCGCTGATCCACGCGGCGACGATGGTCACGGCAGGTGTCTACCTGGTGGTCCGCTCCTCCACGCTCTTCGCGATGGCGCCTTCGGCCTCGCTGGCCGTCGCGCTGATCGGTGCGCTGACGGCGATCTTCGCGGCGACGATCGGGGTCAAGCAGTGGGACATCAAGAAGGTTCTGGCATACTCGACCGTTTCGCAGCTGGGCTTCATGTTCGCCGCGGTCGGCATGGGCGCCTACGTGGCGGGCGTCTTCCACCTGATGACGCACGCCTTCTTCAAGGCGTGCCTCTTCCTCGGTTCGGGGGCGGTCATTCACGCGATGCACGAAGCGCTGCACGCGACCCATTCGGAAGCCGATGCGCAGGACATGCGCAACATGGGGGGGCTGCGCCGCTACATGCCGATCACTTTCGGCACGATGGCGGTGGCGACGCTCGCGATCGCAGGCGTGCCGCCGTTCGCGGGCTTCTTCTCGAAGGATGAGATCGTCGGTGCCGCATGGATCGGCGCCGCAGGCGAGCTGCCGCTCTCGCAGGCCTCGCTGCTGGGCATCTCGGGCGCCTCGTGGATGTGGATCATCGCGATCCTCCTCAGCCTGGCCGCCCTGCTGACCGCGTTCTACATGGGCCGGCTGATGCTCTACACCTTCTTCGGTCCCAACCGGACCGGAGACGAGGAGCGCCGCCATCTCCACGAGGCGGGTCCATCGATGTCGATCCCGCTGATCGCCCTGGCGATCCTCTCGGTGGTCGGTGGGTTCTTCAACGTCGACGAGAGTGTGCCGATCGTGAACCTGTTCGCCCCGGCCGCGATCGGTGGGGACGCCGCGCTGCATCACTGGCTGCATCCGGTGATTACGGGGGCGGAGGAAGTCTGGGCGGCCAATACCGCGGCGATCCCCGAAGTGCATCATGCCGCCTGGCCGATCCTTCTGGCGATCCTGATCGGGATCGGAGGGCTCGCCCTCGCCTGGGTGATTCTCAAGCCGGAGACGCTGGGTACCCCGCGTGAGACACCGGCATACGAGGGCGAGCTGGAGAAGGCGCTCTACAACAAGTGGTACGTCGACGAGCTGTATCAGACAATCATCGTACGGCCGGTCTGGTGGTTGTCGCGGGCCTTCTACTCGGTGGTCGACCGCGCCACCATCGACGGGATCGTAGATGGCGTGCTCGGGCGTGGTTCGCTGCTGGTGGGGATGGCCGCCGGGCGAATTCAGACGGGGCAACTCAACACGTATGCCTTCGCGATCGTCGTGGGCGTGATCCTGGTGCTGGGGGCGTTCATCGCGTTGTGAGGACGGGTCAGCGCAGGCGGTGCGAGCATGGAGTGCAGGTCGCTCGCCGCGCTCGGACCGATCGTAATGACACTACTGGAGTCACTTGATGGGCTTTTACGATAGCCACTGGATTCTGACATTCTTGATCTTCGTTCCCCTGGTGGGGACGGTCGTCGCGCTCACGCTGCCGGCTGCGCGGGCGCGATGGGTCGCGCTGGTCACGGGTGTGGTGGAGCTGGTGATCGCGATCCCGCTGTTCTGGACGTACAACCCGGTCGGCCCCGCCATGCAGAACGAGGTGGCTGCCCCCTGGATTGCGGATTGGGGGATCTACTATCGCCTCGGCCTGGACGGGATCTCGCTCTTCATGGTGCTGCTCACGGCTCTTCTCCTGCCGCTGATGGTGCTTGGTTCCTGGACGTACATCAAGGATCGCGAACAGGTCTTCTACGCCATGCTGATGGCGCTCACCACCGGCGTGATGGGCGTCTTTCTGGCCCTGGACATGTTCCTGTTCTACGTGTTCTGGGAGATGATGTTGATCCCGATGTATTTCCTGATCGGGATCTGGGGAGGGAAGGAGCGGATCTACGCGGCGGTGAAGTTCTTTCTCTTCACCGCGGCCGGCTCGCTGCTGATGCTGGTGGCGATCCTGTATCTCTTCTTCCGCTATCAGGCGCTGACCGGAATCGCGAGCTTCGCATACGCGGATTTCCTCCAGCTTCCGCTGACGAACGGTGAGCAGGGGTGGCTGTTCGCCGCCTTCGCCCTCGCATTCGCCATCAAGGTGCCGGTCTTCCCGCTGCATACCTGGCTACCCGCCGCCCACGTCCAGGCGCCGACCGCGGGTTCGGTGATCCTGGCCGGTGTGCTCCTGAAGATGGGCACCTACGGTTTTCTACGTTTCGCCTTGCCGCTCTTTCCCGGCGCGGCTTCGGCGGAAGTGACCGTGCTCCTCTTCATGATCCTGGGGCTGATCGGCATCATCTACACCGCTCTGGTCGCCGCCGTACAGCCGAACGCGAAGCGACTCGTCGCCTACACGTCCGTCGCCCACCTTGGATTCGCGGTCCTCGGCATCTTCGCGCTCAACCTCCAGGGGATTCAGGGCGCGCTGATCCTGATGATCGCGCACGGCGTCTCGACACCGATGCTCTTCTTTCTGCTCGGCATGCTCTACGAGCGGACGCACAGCTACGAGATCGAGGATTTCGGCGGTCTGGCGGCTTCGGTACCGGTCTTCGCGCTGATGCTCGTGATAGCGGCCCTGGCGTCGATCGGACTTCCGGGGACGGGCGGATTCGTCTCCGAGTTCCTCGTCCTGATCGGTACCTTCCGCGTTCAACCCTGGATCGCGGTGATCGCGGCGAGCGGAGTGATCTTCGCCGCGTTCTACATGTTGCCGATGGTTCAGAAGACCGTCTTCAACGCACTGACGAAGCCGGCGAATCGGCTGATTCCGGACTTGAGTGGCCGCGAGATCGGGCTGCTCCTGCCGCTGGTCGCCATCATCCTCTGGCTGGGCGTCTATCCGCGACCGTTCCTCGATCGCATGGAGCCCTCGGTCACACGACTGATTCAGCACGTGGAGGCGTCGCAGTTCGTGAACGCCCCATCGCCGGCTGACGCAATCGCCGCGTCACTCGAGACTTCCAGCGTGGAGGGCGCGCGATGATGCTCGATTTCGTCTCGCAGTCGGATTACCTGATCGCGCTCCTGCCGGAGATCGTGCTCACGTTGTGGGCGATGATGGTTCTCCTGGTGGACGTGTTCCAGAAGGGGAACCGCTCGGAACCGTCGCGCCCGATCATCGGGTGGCTGGCGCTGGCGGGGTTGGGCGCCACTGCGATCGCGAACGGTTGGCTGTTGACGGTCGGTGAGGCGGCCGCGATCGGCCTCGTCGCGGTGGATTCGTTCCGCGTCTTCGCCAACTTCATCTTCCTGCTGGCGGCGGCGCTCGCGGTGCTCATCTCGAGCGAGTACCTGGATCGGCGCGACATGAATCGCGGTGAGTACTACGTGCTGATGATGTTCGCGACGGTCGGCATGATGGTGCTGGGCGCCGCGCGGGACCTGATTCTGCTCTTCCTCGCGCTCGAGTTGATGTCGGTCTCGATCTACGTTCTCGTAGGTTTCGACCGCAGGGATCCGCGTTCCTCCGAGGGCGCGCTGAAGTACTTCCTTCTGGGCGCCTTCTCGAGCGGTTTCCTGCTGTACGGCATCGCATTGATCTTCGGGAGTGCGGCATCGACCAATCTCGCCGACATCGTTCCGTTGCTCCCGGTCCTGCAGGACAGTCCGATGTTCATGATCGGCGCGGCCCTCGTACTGGTCGGGCTGGCCTTCAAGGTCGCCGCTGTTCCGTTCCATATGTGGACGCCGGACGCGTACGACGGTGCGCCCACCCCCGTCACCGCATTGATGGCGACGGGCGTGAAAGCGGCGGCGTTCGCCGCCTTCATCAGAGTCTTCGCCGTCGCCTTTGCGGGGATCTACCAGGAGTGGAGCGTAGTGGTCGAATGGCTGGCCATCCTGACCATGTTCGGTGCCAACCTGGTCGCGCTCACGCAGGGTAGCGTGAAGCGGATGCTGGCGTACTCATCGATCGCGCACGCTGGATACCTGCTGGTGGCCGTACTCGCCGCCAATGCATACGGCGCAGCCGCATTCCTCTTTTATCTGCTCGTCTACACGCTGATGACAGCGGGGGCTTTCGGCGTCGTCATCGCAAATACGCGCGGGCGGAGAGAACTGAACACGCTCGACGACTATGCGGGTTTCGGTTGGCAGCAGCCACTTCTGGGGGCGATCTTCTCCATCCTTCTGCTCTCACTCGCCGGATTCCCGCTGACGGGTGGGTTCATCGGAAAGCTCTACATCCTCCGGGCCTCGCTGGAGGCAGGGCACGTGGTCGCCGCCGTCGCCCTCGTGCTGGCCTCGGTGATCTCCTACTTCTACTATCTGCGGGTCGTCGTCGTCATGTACATGCGTCCGGCCGCCTCCGACGACGCTCACAGCCACGTGGGGCTGAATGCCCCGGCCCGCTTCGCCGTGACCGCCTCGGCGCTCGCCGTTCTGGCGTTGTTCTTTCTTCCGGGCTGGGTACTGGACGCCGCTCAGCGGAGCGTCGCCACGCTGTTCACCGTGCCGGGGATGTTCTTCGGACTGACTCCCTGAGCCGGTGCCAGGGGCGGCGGGTGGGATTGTATGCGGGGGCCCGATGCATCATCATCGGGCCCTCGTGCGCATAGGGCTTGCAGAATTGTAGATGAGAACTGCTCGAGAGCGGAACAACGGGAGGGACGGATATGAAGGGTCGTGAGAGGAAGACGCTGCTGGGCAAGGCCGGCAAGGCTGCTGTCGGCCTGACCGCCGCAGCGGCTGCCGCGTACGGTGTCTACCTCTGGGGCACCCCGAGCGCTCGGCGCCGGCCGGTGACGGAGCTGGGACTCGCGCTGAACATGCGGCTGCAGTACGTGCCCTGGCGAGCGGTCCATTATGCGCACTATTCACGTTCAGGCATCGGCCGCCCGATCGTCCTGCTGCATTCGATCAATGCCGTGGGGTCGGCGCACGAGATGCGGCCGCTGGTCCAGCAGCTACAGCGAAGCACCACGCGTCCGGTATACGTGCTCGAATGGCTGGGATTCGGGCATAGCGACCGGCCCGAGACCTCGTATACACCAGCATTGCTGGAGACGCAGCTGGAGCATTTCCTCGCCAGCGTCGTGCGTTCCAGGGAAGGGGTGGATGTCATCGGGCTGTCGCTCGGCGCGACGTATGCGGCCGAGGTCGCGCGTCGGCGGCCGGAGCTGGTACGAACACTCGTGGCGATCGAGCCGACGGGGCTCGGCGAGGAGCCGCAGGAGATCGGACAGGCCTGGTCTCGGCTGCTCTTCACGTTGCCCGGCGTCCAGCGCGCCTTCTACGATCGGCTCACCACGCCGGATGCCCTCTACGAGTTCGCCAGGGACAATCTCTTCAGCCCGGAATTCGGCGTTCCGGACGAGTACGTCGAGTACGGCGCCGAAACCGCGCGGATGGAAGGTGCATCCCGACCCCTAGACGATTTTCTCGGCGGCCGCCTGTTCACGAGCGAGGGCGGCGATGCCATTCTGCATCTGCCGCAGCCGTTGCTGATCGTACACGGGACCGTCACCGACCGGAGGATGGAATCGTACACCGAGCTTCCCGAACTCGCGGGTCGCCATGGCACGACCGTCGTGCCGCTGCCCACTGGAGCGCTGCCGCACTGGGAGCGGCCGGGCGTCGTCATGGAAAGGATCAATGAATTCTACCAGCAAGCCGATCGATTGGTCTCGCAGAAGGCCTGATGAGCGGGTCAGACGACGTGTCGCCCCCTTGAGGACCGCCAGGTTCTCGAGGCTGCTGCTGATGATCGTCCTGCTTCCGGCCGCCGCCGCGTGTGATGGTGTGGCCACGGATCAGCCGAGCGAGTCTGAGGAGGATGCGGAGGTCTACGAAGGTCTGAGTCCTGAGCAGATCGAGATGCAGGCGGAGCCGATGAGCCTGGAGGAGGCCGAGAGTCTCGGGATCGTCGACACGACGATTCGCCTTCAGCCGCCCATGAACCCGGATAGTGTGATTCCGCTGGACACGGCGGTGATCCCCTGAGGGGGAAGTCGACAGGCAACAGACGACAGCGTGAGCAGAGGTGGCGAGGAAGGGTGTGGCTGTGGTCGGCGGCGAGTGGGCGTGGACAGGAGTGCGGATCAGGAGGTCCAAGAAGATGCCTCTTTCCCAGGAGGGCGCTTGAGAGCGGTGGTGTGCGTGAAAAGGGTGCCGGATACGGAAGCTCGGATCCGGATCTCGGAGGACGCGAAGACGGTCGATCCGGGTGGGGTCAAGTTCGTCCTCAATCCCTATGACGAGTTCGCCGTAGAGGCGGCGCTGAAGCACAGGGAGGCGGCCGGGGAGGGAGAGGTGACGGTGCTGTCGGTCGGAACCGAGGAATCGATCGAAGTACTGCGTACCGCGCTGGCGATGGGTGCCGATGGTGCCGTACTGCTGCGTGCCGACGGCAGCCCCGAAGGCCTGGCTGTCGCCAGCGCGATAGCCAGCGAGCTGCGCGGACGGGAGTTCGACCTCGCCCTCTTCGGGATGAAGGCGATCGACGACGATCTCCAGGCCGTCGGACCGATGGTGGCGGAGCTCCTGGAGCTCCCCTCCGCCACGGTGGTCACGGAGTTCAGTGTGGAGGGCGACAAGGTCACGGCGCAGCGAGAGATCGAGGGCGGTATGGAGGTCGTGGAGATGACCCTGCCGTGTGTTTTGACGATCACAAAGGGCGCGTACGAACCCCGGTATGCGTCGCTTAAGGGAATCATGGCGGCGAAGAAGAAGCCGCTCGAGGAGAAGGACGCCGAGCTCGGGTCCAGCGGTATCCGGAGCGAGTCGCTCGCGTATCCGCCGGAACGGAAGGCGGGCCGGATTGTCGGGGAAGGTCCCGACGCGGTCCCGGAGCTGCTGAGGCTGCTCCGGGAAGAGGCGAAAGTCGTTTGAAGACGGTTGCCGGTTGCCAGTTGCCAGTTGCCGGTAGGATCGGCCGGGAGAGCAAACGTGGAGCGGATTCGATCCGCGGACTAGCGCGAGGTCCGCTACGCGGTGTTCGGCCGACCCGGTCAGAACGAACTGGCGACTGGCAACTGGCAACCCGTTATCCTCAATATACGGTCTGTGCTTCCCATTTAGCCCAATCAACCAATGCCAGGCGTATTCGCATTCATCGAGTCGCGCGACGGTGAGATCCGTGGGGTATCGCACGAGGTGGTGACGGCGGCCCGTACGGTCGCGGACGGGTTGGGGGAGGAGGTCCACGCCGTCCTTCCTGGAGCTGCTGGCGTGGGAGCCGAAGCCGCCCAACTCGGGAAGTACGGGGCGGACAAGATCTTCGTCGCCGAGAGTGAGGCGCTGGCCCGTTACAGCACGGACGGGTACACCGCCGTGATCACCGACTTCATCCGCGAGCACGGCTGTCGGGTAGCGATCTTCCCGTCGTCGGCGATGGGTAGGGACCTGGCGCCGCGGGTAGCAGCGCGCCTCGGCGGCGGGTACGCGGCGGAATGTACCGCGCTGGAGGTCGAGGATGGGCAGCTCGTCGTGACCCGGCCGCGGTACGCGGGCAAGGTATTCGCGCGCGAAAGCTTCGAATCGGAACCGATGGTGGTCTCGGTCCGGGCGAACGTCTTCACGCCTCGCGAAGTTGAGGGTGGAGGCGCAGTCGAACCACTGACGTCGTCGCTGGACGCAGCCGATTTCGGATCGATCGTCCGTGAGATCCGGGCTGCGGCCGGCGAGAAGCTGGACGTTTCCGAGGCATCCGTCGTCGTCTCCGGAGGGCGCGGGTTGCGTGAGCCCGAGAACTTCAAGCTGCTGGAAGAGCTGGCGGACGCATTGGGCGCAGCCGTCGGTGCGTCGCGGGCAGTCGTCGACGCCGGTTGGCGGCCGCACGCGGAGCAGGTGGGGCAGACCGGGAAGACCGTTTCACCGCAGTTGTATTTCGCCATCGGGATCTCGGGGGCGATCCAACACCTGGCGGGAATGCGGACGGCGCGCTATATCGTCGCGATCAACAAGGACCCGGAAGCGCCGATCTTCAAGGTCGCGGATTACGGCATCGTCGGGGATCTCTTCGAAGTGGTGCCGCGCTTGACCGAGGAGATTCGCAAGCTCCGCGGCTGACCGACCGGCTCGGGTTCTGGCGGAGGCATTCGCCCGCGCTCACCGCCGATCTCCTCCCCTCTCGCCTGGAGGTGACCCATCGAGCCGTCCGCGATTTCACTGCTCCCGCCACTCCTGGCGATCGGTCTCGCCATCGCCACCCGCCAAGTCTATCTCTCACTTTCTGCCGGTGTCTGGCTGGGCTGGACGATCCTGGCCGGCGGCAACCCGCTGAGTGGGATCGGCGGTGCCATCGAGGGAATCATCGCGGTCATGGGTGACCCGGGCAGCGCACGGGTGCTCCTCTTCACGCTGGTGATCGGGTCGCTGATCGGAACGCTGGAGGCGTCCGGCGGGGTGGCCGGGTTCGTGAACTGGGTCGAGGAGCGTCAGTGGGTCGGGACGCCGCGGCGGGCGCGCCTGATGGCGTGGATCGTCGGCTCGATCATCTTCATCGAATCCAACATCACGGTTCTGGTGGCGGGCTCGCTGTCGCGGCCGCTATTCGACCGCTTCAGGGTCTCGCGCGAGAAGCTCGCCTATCTGATCGATTCGACCTCCGCGCCCATCTGCGTGCTGATCCCGTTGAACGCATGGGGCGCCTACGTCCTGGCGATTCTCGGGACGCTGGGCGTCGCGAACGGACTGAACGTCTTCATCGAATCGATCCCGCTGAACTTCTACGCGATCTTCGCGTGGCTCCTCTCTGGCTTCGTGGCCGTTACCGGAATGGCGTGGGTGGGGATGGACCGGGCGGAGCGCCGGGTGCAGGGCGGCGAGCTGCTTCGGGAGGGGTCGGTTCCGGCGCTGGATACGGAGATTTTCGCCGCGGACCCCGATATGAAGGGTCGGCCGCGGGCCAGCACGATGATCCTCCCGATCCTGACGATGATCCTCATGATGCCGGTGGGCCTGTACATCACGGGGGATGGTGACCTGACCGCCGGGACGGGTTCGATCGCGGTTCTCTGGGCTGTGCTGTCGGCTCTGGGGGTGGCGTGGGCCCTCCTGCTGTTCGCCGGCGCCACGGTCGACCAGCTCACCCGGATCGGTCTGCGCGGCGCCGGCGGGCTGATCGGCCTGACCACCATCATGGCGCTGGCGCTGGCGCTCGGAAACGTGACGGGTGAACTCGGCACGGGTCCCTATGTGGCCAGTGTCGCCGAGGGTGTGTTCCCGCCGTGGATCCTACTACCGCTGGTCTTCGTCGTTTCGGCGGGGATCGCCTTCTCGACCGGGACGAGCTGGGGGACTTTCGCGATCATGATCCCGATCGCGGTTCCCACGGCCTCGGTGATGGGCCTGCCGCTAGCGCCGTTCCTCGCGGCGACCTTGAGTGGGGGGATATTCGGGGATCACTCCTCTCCGATCAGCGACACGTCGATCATCTCCTCCATGGCCGCCGCGGTCGACCACATCGACCACGTGCGGACGCAGCTCCCGTACGCCCTCGCCGCTGGCAGTGTGGCCGCCATCGCATTCGCGATCACCGGTGCGATGATCGGCTGAATGGTTCGGCCAGGCGGGCCTACCGCCGGACGGCGCCAACTCGATCGATGTCGAGCCGTCCGTAGATCATGTCGATCACTTCCCGCGGGGCGGGGATTCGACCGCTGTAGATGAGCTGCCCGTCGAGGACGCCAGTGGAGAGACTCGTCGAGAACATCGCCCGCACGGCGGTGCCAATCGGCACGCCGAAGCGAAGCGCGTCACGCGCGACGAGTGGAATGAAGGAGATGAGGTTGCGGGGATCCAGGATCGTAATCTCGACCGAGTCACGGAATTCCGCACGCACCGCACGGTAGATCTCACCGACCCGCTCCATCTTCTCACGGCGCTCCGGAAAGGTGCAGCCGGAGCTGTCCCACATCGCGGCATCCCCCTCGATGCGCCCACAGCAGCCCGAGCCTGACATCTGCTGGTCGATCTCGCGGACGAGGATGAGGTGGTGCATGGCGGAAGAGGGGCCAGGGGTCGGTGATCAGGGGTCAGTGCCGGCAAGGGATGACGTGTTCTAGCGAACCTGCAATTCGCGGGCGCGTCCAAGCCGGGGCGAGTCGATTTGGGCAATACCTCCGGTCGTAACATGCGGTTCCCTGGCCACTGACCGCTGGCCCCCGGCCCCTGCCCTCCCCCCTCGTTGACCACCCCCCCGGCTGTAAGTATCATAACCAGGCAAATATCCGCCAATCGACGGGGCGCCGACGCTCCGTTTTGTTTTACCGGGAGGGGACGATGGCCGAGGCGTTGCCGCCGCAGTACGATCCGGCGCAGAACGAAGGGCGGCTCTATCGATGGTGGGAGGAGCAGGGCTTCTTCCGGGCGGACGCGGAGTCGGACCGCGAGCCGTATACGATCGTGATTCCACCGCCCAACGTGACGGCGGTTCTGCACATGGGCCATGGTCTGAACAACGCGACGCAGGACGTTCTCATCCGCTGGCAGCGGATGCGGTCGCGGGAGACGCTCTGGCAGCCGGGCACCGATCACGCCGGCATCGCCACGCAGAACGTGGTTGAACGGCGGCTCGCGCAGGAGGGCAAGACCCGGTTCGACGTGGGCCGGGAGGCCTTCGTGGAGGAGGTGTGGAGGTACGTGGACGAGACCGGCTCGTCGATCCTGGAGCAGCTTCGCGCGATCGGCTGCTCCTGTGATTGGGAGCGGACGCGGTTCACGCTCGACGAGGGGCTCTCCGAGGCTGTCCGCGAGGTCTTCGTGCGTCTCCACGAGCGGGGGCTGATCTATCGCGGGAACTACATCATCAACTGGTGCCCCCGATGCCTGACGGCGCTCTCCGACGAGGAGGCGGAGCCCGAGGAGACGCAGGGGAAGCTCTATCATCTACGATATCCGATCGTCGGGTCCGCCCCGCCCGGACTGCCGCGGTTGGAGGACGGGCGCGCCTACCTGGTGGTGGCGACTACCCGCCCAGAGACGATGCTCGGGGACGTCGCGGTCGCAGTGCATCCGGAGGACGAGCGGTATGCCGAGGCGCTGCGTGCGGAGATCGAATTGCCGCTGACCGACCGCCGGATCCCGCTGGTCGCGGACGACTACGTCGATCCGGAGTTCGGGTCCGGTGCCGTGAAGATCACCCCGGCCCACGATCCGAACGACTTCGATCTGGCCGCCCGTCACGAACTGCCCGCGTTGAACGTCATGACCCCGGAAGCGCGGATGGCGGACACCGTCCCGCCAGACTTCCGAGGCCTCGATCGTTTCGAGGCGCGGGAGCGGGTGGTTCAGGCGTTCCGGGATGCCGGGCTTCTCGAGAAGGTCGAGGATTACACGACGGCCATTCCCCATTGCTATCGCTGCAATACGGTCGTCGAGCCGCGGCTGTCGCTGCAGTGGTTCGTGAGGATGAAGCCGCTCGCCGAGCCGGCACTGGCCGCGTCACGCGATGGGCGGGTGCGGTTCACGCCGGAGCGGTACACGAAGGTCTACGAGAACTGGATGGAGAACATCCGGGACTGGTGCATCTCGCGGCAGCTCTGGTGGGGACACCGGATCCCCGCGTGGTACTGCCGCGCCGCCGCTTGCGAAGAGATCATCGTCGCGCGAGAGGACCCCACGGAGTGCCCGCGGTGCGGCGGGACCGAGTTGGAGCAGGATCCGGATGTGCTGGACACCTGGTTCTCTTCCTGGCTCTGGCCCTTCTCGACGCTCGGCTGGCCGGAGGAGACGGAGTCGTTGAAGAAGTTCTATCCGGGTAACACGCTGGTGACCGGGCCTGATATCATCTTCTTCTGGGTCGCGCGGATGATCATGGCCGGGCTCGAGTTCATGGGCGAGGTGCCGTTCCGGGACGTGTACCTGAACGGGATCGTGCGGGATCACCTCGGGCGCAAACAGTCCAAGTCCCTCGGCAATGGGATCGACCCGCTGGAGGTCGTCCAGCTCTACGGGGCGGACGCCCTGCGGTATACCGTGATCGCCGGCGCCGGTCCCGGCACCGATCAGCAGCTCAACTACGAGAACCTGGAGGAGTCGTTCGGGCCGGGTCGGAACTTCGCGAACAAGCTCTGGAACGCAGGCCGTTTCGCGCTGATGAATCTCCCGGAAACCGACGCGCCCCGGCTGGAGGAGGTTTCGAAATTCCTGGAGCCGGCGGACCGATGGATTCTCTCCCGGCTGTCTCGCACGACGCGGGGGATGACGCGCTCGCTCGAGCGGTTCCGCCTGAACGAGGCCGCCACCGAGGGGCACGGTTTCTTCTGGGGAGAAGTGGCGGACTGGTACCTGGAGATTGCGAAGCCGCGGCTTCGGGGTGACCTCGGTGACGAGAGCCGCCGGGCGGCGCAGGCAACGCTCGTGACGGTGCTCGATCGGACGATGCGCCTGCTGCACCCCATCGTGCCGTTCATTACGGAGGCCGTCTGGCAGCGGTTGCCATGGCGCGAGGGAACCGCCCCGTCGCTCATCGTGTCGGATTGGCCTGAGCCGGAGACCGCGTGGGAGGACGCAGGGGTGGAGGCGGTGGTCGGTGAGCTGCAGGAGCTGATCGGGGCTACACGCAATCTGCGGGCGGAGTACGGCGTTCAATCCGCCCAGGCCGTGGTGCTCCGCGTCTCGGGTGAGAGCGAGCTGCTTCGTGACCTTTTGAACGCCTCCGAGCGGACGCTCGCCGATCTCGCCAGGATCGAGGAAGTGTCGTTCGGCAGGGTGGCCGGTGAGATCGGCGCCAGCGCGGTCCTGACATCGGGAACCGAGGTGTTCATCCCGCTGGCGGGCGTGATCGATCTCGAGAAGGAGGTCGCGCGACTGCGTGCTGAGCTGGACCGGATCGCAGGGCAGGTGGAGGCGACGGAAAAGCGCCTGGCGAACGAGGCGTTCGTGTCGCGCGCGCCGGCCGAGGTTGTTCAGCGCGAACGTGAGAAGCTCGCGAGCTTCGCCGAGCAGCGAGACAAGCTGACCCGCAGTGTGCAGGTGCTGGAGGGCAGCAGTTGACGCTCGGCAGTGTACGGAGCGGGCTGAGCCTGATTCCCTTGCTCGCGGCCGGATGCGCGCACGTCGAGCCGCCACCCGGTGGCCCTGAGGATCTCGTTTCCCCCTCGGTTGCGTCGACGACACCGCCCGCAGACGCTGTCGTCCCCGACTTTTCCGGACCCGTCGTCGTCTCCTTCGATGAGCGCATCTCACGCACCGGGGTCGAAGATGCGGTCATCGTTTCGCCGCGGACGAGTCCCGTTTCGGTCAGCGCCGGCCGCACGGAAGTGCGGGTGTCGCTCCGAGAGGGGTGGGAGGACGGCGTGATCTATCACGTCACGATCGGCAGCGAAGTCAGCGACCTGTTCAGCAACCGGCTATTGGAACCGGTGCGGCTCGTCTTCTCGACGGGACCTGATATACCGGCCACGGCCGCCGGGGGATCGGTCATCGACCGTATCACGGGTGAGCCGGAAGTCGGCATCCGCGTCGAAGCGATCCGAGCGGACTCTCTGGTCTATGCCACCGTGAGCGACAGCATCGGCATGTTCGTGCTGGACAGGATCCCGCCGGGGGACTACCAACTTCGCGCCTTCAGGGACATGAACAGCAATCGCGCACTCGACGTCTTCGAGCCGCGGGATTCGGCCAACATCACGATCGTCGAGAACGCGCCCGCCACCGCCGCCCTCCGGGTCATCCCGCCAGATTCTACGGCTCCACTGATCGCGGCGGCGGACGTCGTCGACGGCCGAATCGAACTGGAATTCGACGATTACCTCGACCCGGAGCAGCCCCTCCAGCCGGCGCAGGTCCGGGTCGTCGCCCTGGATGGCACCGCGATCGGGATCGGGCGGGTGGGGGTGGGCGAGCTACCACCGAGCGAACCCGATACGACGACGCAGGCACCGGCGGACACGCTTCCCGGGGCGGCTGTGCCGGCGGACACGCTCGACACACCGGTATCGGATGCCGCCGCGGCGCAGCAGCTGCCGGCGCAGACGCTCGTCGTCGAGTTGACCGAGGGTGAGACCCTGGAGGCGGGTACCGAGTACACGGTCGAAGTGACGGACATTCTCAACCTGGCGGGACTCGCGGGGTCGGACCAGATCACGATCGACGGCCCCGAGCCGGATCCGGACGATGCCGCACCGGACGATGCTGAGCCAGGCGACCCCGCTGTGCCTGGTCCGGCCGATGGAACCGAGCCTGAGCCCGGCGCCGACGTTGAACCGGGTCCAGCGCCCTGATCGCCATGTAGTTCGCCGGGAGTCCCGACCAGAACGTCTTATGGCGAGCGTTACGGCAATCGCACTACATTGGCCAGGCCGAGTCGATCGTACACCCTACCTGAACCTCGATCGCGGAATAATGGGAGAACGTAGCTCGATAGCCGGTTTGCTCGAGGGAAAGAAGGGTCTGATCGTGGGCGTGGCGAACCAGAACTCGATCGCGTGGGGCTGCGCTCGGGCGTTGGCCGAGGCTGGCATGGAGCTGGCCTTCACCTATCAGGGCGAGGTCATGCGGGAACGCGTGGAGCGCACGACCGCCGAGATTGAGGACGTGCTTCGTCTGGAGATGGACGTTCGGCGAGACGAACAGATCGAGGAGGTCTTCAGCACCTTGCGGGAGCGCTGGGGACAGCTTGATTTTCTTCTGCATTCAGTCGCGTACGCTCCGAAGGCGGCGATGGCGAATCCGTTCCTCGAGACGACCCGGGACGATTTCGGGGTGGCGATGGACGTGAGCGCATATTCCCTCGTCAGCCTCTCGCGAGCGGCGGCGGCCATCATGCCCTCCGGCGGCAGCATCGCCACGATGACGTACTATGGCGCGGAAAAGGCCGTGCCCGGCTACAACGTGATGGGCGTGGCGAAGGCGGCACTGGAGGCTAGCGTGCGTTATCTGGCGGTCGACCTCGGTCGCCAGGGCATCCGGATCAATGCCGTGTCTGCCGGCGCACTGAATACCCTGGCTGCGCGGGGCGTCGCACATTTCCGGGACCTGCTCAAGGTTACGGCCGAAAGGGCGCCCCTGGGCCGGGCCATCGAAGTGGACGAAGTCGCCAATATGACGGTATTCCTCGCATCCGACCTCGGCTCCGGCGTCACCGGCGAGACGATCTACGTGGACGCCGGCTTCCACGTGACCGCCGGCTGATCCGATGACCGCCGGTGGGCGGCCCGCGGTGTTCGTGGACCGGGACGGAACACTCATCGAGGATCGGCACTACCTCAGTGATCCGGACGAGGTCAGCCTCCTTCCCGGCGCCGCCGCAGCGGTAGCCAGGCTGAACCGCGCGGGCCTTCCGGTCGTGGTCGTCACGAACCAGTCAGGGCTCGCGCGGGGATTCTTCGATGAGGCCGCCTATCACGCGGTCGCCGGCCGGCTGGACGAGCTCTTGCAAGAGCATGGGGCCCGGCTCGATGCTTCGTATCATTGCCCCCATGGGCCCGATACATCGCCACCCTGCCCGTGCCGGAAGCCTGCCAGCGGGCTGTTCGAACGCGCCGCGCGTGAGCACGGGCTTGATCTGGGGCGGTCTTATTTCATCGGCGATCGGTTGCGTGATGTGGTCCCAGGAGTGATCCTGGGAGGAACGGGCTTCCTCCTCCCCGGCGAGGACGAGCCGATCGCTAGCGACGGCTCCGGGCGCCTGACACGCGTCGCAAGCCTCGATGAGGCCGTCGATCGCCTGCTGAACGCGGAACGTCGCGATTGACCGAGGGGCGCGTATTCGTTAGATTTTAGCTACATTTTCAAGGGTTTCGCGACCCGGTGAGCGAACCAAGACGTGACCGGGCGGGTAACAGATGCGTGTGTCGCGGCGGCCGGCTGGATCGTTACGTGACACATGGCGCACGCTACCGCGGGGGTCGAATGGAGACGCAGAACACAGTAGCAGGCATCACGGTGACCACCACGGCGGTCGCTGAGGTGCGGAAGTATATGGAGGAGAACGGAACCACCGAGAGCGCCGGCCTGCGGGTCGGAGTGCTGCCGGGCGGCTGTTCCGGGTTCCAGTACGGCCTGAACATCGAGGACGAGCCCGCCGATGACGATCTGGTCGTCGACGCGAACGGCCTGAGGCTCTTCGTCGATCCGTTCAGCATGCAGTACCTGGGTGGGGTCGAGATCGATTATGTGACGACCTTCCAGGGATCGGGCTTCACCTTCAACAACCCGAACGCCTCGGGCGGCTGCGGCTGCGGCAGTTCGTTCAACGCCTGAGCAGTCCCAACGCAGGCAGGATTTCAGGGCTCGCGAGGGTGTCGTAGTTCCTTCGCGGGCTCGTTGGCACAGAGACGCCGGATTCGCTCCCCGAATGGGAGGTAACCGTTGATCAGGGTAGTAGACGCGCCGAAGAGCGCACTCGAATACAGCCGATTCTCGGACGACGAGCTGGGCGAACGGATCGCATCGCGGAAGCAGGAAGTAAACGCGGTCATCCTCGGCCATAATTACCAGCGCGGCGAAATCCAATCGGTCAGCGATTACCTGGGCGACTCGCTCGGACTGTCGCAGGAAGCGGCGGCGACCGAGGCGGACGTCATCGTCTTCTGCGGCGTCCACTTCATGGCCGAGACGGCGAAGATCCTGTCGCCGGAGAAGGTGGTGCTGATGCCCGATCTTCGGGCGGGCTGCCCGATGGCCGACTTCGTGACGGGCGAGAGCCTGCGACGGCTGAAGGCGCAATTCCCTGGATCGCCGGTCGTCAGCTACGTGAATTCGACGGCGGAAGTGAAGGCGGAGTCGGAGATATGCTGCACGTCTTCGAACGCCGTGCAGGTCGTCGAGTCGTTTCCTGCGGACCAGACGTTGCTCTTCGTGCCGGACCGAAACCTGGCACAGTATGCAGCGGAGCGGACGGGTCGACCCTTCCTGACGACGAGTGCGGTGACGGATCCCGCGGCGGTAGAGCCCGGGTCGATCGTCGCGTGGGACGGGTACTGCTACGTTCACGACGACCTGGTGCTGGATGAGCTGGCAGAAGCCAGGTCGCGGCACCCGGGCGCGAAGGTCGTGATCCATCCCGAGGCGCGTCGCGAGCTCCTGGAGCAGGCGGACTTCGTGAGCTCGACGGCGAAGATGGTGCAGATCGCCGAGACCCACGAGGAGCTGATCATCGGGACGGAGCGGGGCCTGGTAGACCGGCTGAAGCAGCGTTTCCCCGAGAAGACGCTGATCCCGCTTTCGGGGGCGGCCATTTGTGGCAACATGAAGATGAACACGCTGGCGAAGCTGGCCTGGTCGCTCGACCACATGAAGCACGAGATCGTGCTGGCCGAGGATGTGCGGGTACGGGCCGAGGCCGCTCTTCGTGGCATGTTGGAGCTCTCCGGCGGGTGGCGGGCGCCCACCGAGGAGGAAGAGGCTCTGGAAGATGCCGGCGTACGCCCGCCGGGCTGCGGCTGCGGCTGACCGGAAGACAACCTTGTGATGGGCGGCCAAACTGGCCGCCTTTTTTTTCGGAGGTATGGTGATGAGCGCTGGAACGACCCCGCGAATCCGCGGCTTCACGGCCGGAGCTTTCGGCGAGAACGGCTATGTGGTCAGCTGCCCGGCCACGCGCCAAGGGATCCTCGTGGACCCGGGAGCCGCCGTGCCGCAGATGCTCGAGGAGGTGGAGGCCGAGAACATCGAAGTGCGGGGAATCGTCCTGACCCACGCGCACCTCGACCACGTCGACGGGGTGGCTCAGGCCAAGCAGGCGACTGGCGCTCCGATTCACCTCCATCCGGACGACGAACCGCTGTACCGCCACGTCGCCGAGCAGGCGCAGATGTTCGGGGTCGAAGTCGAACCCCCGCCGCCGCTGGATGAATACCTGCGCGAAGGCGAGCCCGTGCGGTTCGGCGAATGCGAGCTCGAGGTTCGGCATACACCCGGGCACGCACCGGGACACGTGATCCTGATCGGGAGCGGGGTCGCCCTGGTGGGCGACTGCGTCTTCTCCGGATCCATCGGTAGGACGGACCTTCCCGGCGGCGACTACCAGACGCTGATGGCTTCCATCAGGCGCCACATCCTTTCTCTTCCGGACGAGACGGTGCTGTACTCGGGCCACGGCCCCGAAACCACAGTGGGTCACGAACGGATCGCGAATCCGTTCCTCGCTCCGCATCTCGGCGGTAGCAGTTTCGCGTAGCCGTTGACGCGCCAGGAGCCTCTTCCTAAGTTCGCCGGCCGCGGGGAGCGGGTGCGACAGTTATCAGCTATCGGCTATCAGCTATCAGCTATCAGCTATCAGTTGGAAACCAGTTGCCTCGGGGTCGCTGTTCCGCCGCAGCAGTGGCTGATAGCCGATAGGCGATAGCCGATAGCTTTCATCGCTCCTCGTCTAGCCACCCATCGCCTCTACTTCAGGGCCCATTGAACCGGCCAGTACGCGTCGCGGTATTCGCCTCGGGCGGCGGAACGAATCTCCAGGCTCTACTGGATCATTTCAACGGGGCCGCGGAATCGCTCGCGCGGGTCGAGCTCGTGGTGGCGAGTCGCCATGGAATCGGAGCATCGTCGCGGGCCGCTGCCGCCGGGGTGCCGAATCTGGTCATCGAGGCGGGCGGGCGCGCGCCGGAGGCGGTCGGTGCCTCGATCATGGACGCACTCGACGAACACGATATCGACCTCGTCGCACTGGCGGGCTACCTGAAGCTGGTCCCGACGAATGTCGTCGAGCGCTTCCGCGGCTCGATCCTCAACATCCACCCCGCATTGCTACCAGCATTCGGGGGATGGGGAATGTATGGCGCCCGCGTTCACGAGGCGGTCCTCGACTCCGGCGCCCGGGTGAGCGGCGCGACGGTGCACCATGTCGACGAACGTTATGATGAGGGCGGGATCGTCGCGCAGTGGCCGGTTCCGGTGCTTCCCGGGGATACACCAGGGCGCCTGGCGTCGAGGGTGCTCCGAGTGGAGCATCTGCTCTATCCGCTGGGGATCGAAATGGTGGTCCGGGGTGAAGCCGCGGGGCGGCCGGAGGCGGAGCGGGCATTCGAGCTCAGCTCCGAAAACGCACCAACCATCGAGTCGCTGCGTCAATTGCTGGCGTAGGTCAAATGCATTCCGGTAATTACGATGCCACGCGCACTACTCAGCGTCTCGGATAAGGCGGGAATCGAGGAATTCGCGTCCGAACTGGCGGGCCGGGGGTGGACGATTTTGTCTACCGGGGGTACGGCGCGCACACTTCGGGCATGCGGGCTCGCCGTGACGGAAGTGAGCGAAATCACCGGTCATCCCGAGATCATGGACGGGCGGGTGAAGACGCTGCACCCGGCAGTCCACGCCGGACTGCTGGCGCGACGCGATCATGCAGCGGACGACGCGCAACTCGCGAGCCTCGGCTACGAGCCGATCGACCTCCTGGCGGTGAACCTGTACCCTTTCCGAGAGACCGTCGCCCGTCCCGCCACCACCGACGCCGAGGCTCTGGAGCAGATCGATATCGGGGGGCCTGCGATGCTCCGGGCGGCCGCGAAGAATCACGCGGGCGTGTGGGTGGTCGTGGAACCGTCCGATTACGCCCGTGTCCTAGCGGAGCTCGATCGTAGAGAAGGCGAGCCCTCATCGCTGCGGCGGGAGCTCGCGGCGAAGGTCTTCGCCCACACCTCCGCGTACGACGCGGCGGTCGCGGCGCACCTCCGGGGCAGCGGGACGGACGAAACGCGGGCGCCGCTGCCGTCGGCGATCTCCCTCGATCTGACCCGTGTTCAGACGTTACGCTACGGTGAAAATCCGGACCAGCTCGCCGGATTCTATCGCGAAGCGGGCGGCTCGGGCGGACTCGCCGCGCTGACTCAGTTGCACGGAAAGGAACTATCATTCAATAATCTGCTCGACGTGGACGGCGCACTTCTGGCGATCTCGGCGTGGCCGCCCCACGAATCCGCCGCCTGCGCCATCATCAAGCACACGACGCCATGTGGACTCGCCATATCCGGTTCGGTGGCCGATGCGTACCACAAGGCCCTCTCGACGGATCCCGTCAGCGCTTTCGGGTCCGTGGTGGCATTCAACCGCGAGGTGACGGAAGAGTGTGCAATGCACCTCCGCGCCCACTTCGTCGAGGCCGTCGTCGCCCCCGCCTTCAGTGATGCCGCGTTGAGCACCCTGAAGCAGAAGAAGAATCTGCGCCTGCTGACGCTACCGAATACCGAGCCGGCTGCCGATCTCGACTACAAGCGCGTCCGCGGCGGGTTCCTCGTCCAGGAGCGTCTGCGTATCGCACTCGATGAGCAGTCATGGAAGGTCGTGACCGAGCGCCCTCCATCGGACGAAGAGCGTTCGGATCTGCGATTTGCGTGGCGGGCGGTCGCGCCGGTCAAATCGAATGCGATCCTCATCGCGCGTGGCGGCGCTACGCTGGGGATCGGTGCCGGGCAGATGAGCCGTGTCGATTCCTCGCGCATCGCCGTCATGAAGGCAGCCGACAACGGGTTCGACCTGAAAGGCGCCGTCCTGGCTTCCGACGCGTTCTTCCCGTTCCGCGACGGTGTCGATACCGCCGCCGAGGCTGGCGTACGAGCGATCATTCAGCCCGGCGGCTCCGTTCGCGACGAAGAGGTCATCGCAGCCGCGAACGATCATGATGTCGCGATGGTTCTTACCGGACGCCGCTCGTTCCGGCACTAGGCGGCGCCGTGACGCCAAGCCCCGATCCGTCGGCGGTTGATCGTTCGGCAGGATGCGGCGAGGGGGCGGCATTCGGACGCTAGTTCCGCTCTCGTGGGCCGTCAGATCGCGGCTCCCCGGGTCTCGCAGTCGCGTCTGCGCACCGACGCCGTGACATTGGGCCTGACGCTCGTCCACGGAGAACGGATAACGATTCCGCCGTTTTCCTCTGTTTGACGCATCTGCCCGCTCCATCTACTTTGTAGGCTCTTGCGAGCGCGGTGGTAGCGGTAGGAGTCCGGCTGCCGAGCCTCCGAAGTGCGGGGGCCTCATGTAGTTATGGACCCTCAATGCTCGCGACGTGTACCATTTGCGCCGGTTTCTCGAGATTCTTGCCGGTGCGCATCAGGTCGGTGAGGAAATCGAAGCGTCGGGCCCACGATCCGAATGTGGTCGTGGTCTGCGTCCCGGCGGTGACGCAGCATGACACTATCGCTGGAGGAAAGAGATGAGAGTTCGGAGTGGGATGATCTTCGCTCTGTCGGCAGGACTCGCGCTGGCTGGTTGCGCCGCCGGGGCCGCCGGAGGAGGGGGTCCGTTGACGTCTCCAACGGGCAAGGAGTACCCGCCGGGCATCGAGCCGTCGCAGACCGAGTACACGGCACAGGCGACGCTCGCCCTCGCCCAGGGAGAGTTCGAGCAGGCTTTGGAAGCTGCGCGCGAGGGAATCGCGGCGGATTCGACGAACGCCGAGCACTTTTACCTGGCGGGCGAGGCGGCGGCCGGCCTGAGTGATTACGAGTTGGCCGATTCGGTGTGGGCGGAGGCGGAGCGCCTCTACCCGGCGTACGAGCTGGACATCGAGCCGGCTCGCGAGGGAGCGTGGGCCGAAGCGTTCAACGCGGGTGTCGAGGCGTACAACGCGGGTGATATGGCGGCCGCGGCGGAAGCCTGGCGCTCGGCCGACATGATCTACGGCTACCGGCCGGAGGCGGCCCAGAACCTCGGTGTTCTGCTTACGCAGCAAGGCGATTACGAGGAGGCCGTCGAGGTCTACCGTGCCGGGCTGAACGCGCTGAATTCGTTGCCGTCCGCTCGCGTACTCGAAGAGGTTGAGCTGGAGGAGCGGGACCAAGCGCGTGCGGAGATGGAAGGGAGCCTGGCCGAGCTTCTGTTGTTCACGGAGCAGTTCGCCGAGGCCGAGGCGCTCTTCCGTCAGCAATTGGAGGCCAATCCGGACGACATCGATCTTCAAGCGAACCTGGCGAACGCACTGAGCCGACAGGGCCGTGAGGCCGAGGCGGCAGAGATCTACACGTCGCTGCTCGAGACCCCCGGAATGCCGCCTTCGCAGCTCACGAACATTGGCATTTCTCTCTTCCAGGCCGGGCAGCACGTGCGAGCCGCGGACGCCTTCGGCCAGGTCGTCGAAGTTCAGCCCCGGAACCGTGACGCGTGGTTCAACCGTGCGAACGCGCTGTACGCGGCCGAGGAGTGGGGGGCGCTGACGGAGATCGGCGATGAGATCGTCGCGGCGGACCCGTTGAACGAGACGGTCGCACTGATCCTCGCCCGGGCGTACCGGGAGTTGGAACAGAATCAGGATGCGCTCACTTCGCTCGAGCGGCTGGAAGCACTGCCGGTCCTGATCGACGAGCTTCAGCTGCAGCCGCAGTCGGATCGCAGTGTCGTCTTGGGAACGGTGATCGGTAATGCTGCGAGCGCGGGCGATTCGATTCGCCTCGAATTCACGTTCTACGACGATTCGGGTGAGCTCGGCTCGGAGACCGTGACGATCACCGCACCGGCGCCCGAACAGACGACCGAGTTCGAGGTCGTCTTCCCGGAGACCGCGATGGCGTACAGCTACGACGTTCTGTAGTCGCTCACCGCGGGATCTCTGGGGGAGTTCTTCGTCGCGGGGGGGGGGGGGGGGGGGGGGGGGGGGGGGGGGGG
>JBBDRL010000030.1:43696-51120 GCA_040905505.1 Gemmatimonadota bacterium
GCCCCCCCCCCCCCCCCCCCCCCCCCCCCCCCCCCCCCCGCGCTCATACGGAGCGACGCACGCTTCTTGCACTTGCGCGGCCTCAACAGTTCACGTGTGAAAGCAAACCGAACCATGCCCCGCTGTACGAGCTGCACGACCGAGTATTCGGCGGACCTGTCGGCATGTCCGCAGTGCGGAACTCAACCGACTCCTTCCCGCTGCCCACGCTGCGAGGAGGAATTCGAGACGGGCGACGCATGTCCGGCGTGCGGTGAGGCCGTGAGCGAGTTTGCATGCGATGCTCATGCGGAGCAGCCGGCTGTGGGGCGCTGCGTGATCTGCGGGCGGGCGCTGTGTCGCGCCTGCCGTCGGGACGAGGGTAAGGCGTACCTGTGCGACGAGCATCGCGGCACGACCATCATCCAGGGTTGGGCGCAGGTCTACAGCACGACGGGCGAGTTCCAGGCGCAGCTTCTCCGGGAAAATCTTCAGTCTGAGGGAGTCGACGCGCAGATCTTCTCCCAGAAGGACAATATGCTCTCGGTCGATCTTGGTGAGCTGAGCATCGTTCGGCTGCTCGTTCCCGTGTGGGAATACGAGCAGGCGCTCCAGGTGATCCGTGCGCACATGGACACAGAGGGTGAAGTCGCCTTCGCCTGCCCCGGCTGCGGGGAAGCTTACGAGCCAGGGGCGCCTCGGTGTGCCTCATGCGGCACCGCCTTGGAGTCCGGCGTGCCCGATTGACACGCCGGTGTCGGCCGCCGAAGTTCTCCCCTCCCGTCGGTCTCCAGAGATTTCAGAAAAAACGTGAAGCTACCTGTCGTAGCCGTCGTCGGCCGCCCGAACGTCGGCAAGTCAACCTTTTTCAACCGCATCCTGGGTAAGCGGCTCGCGATCGTGGAGGACCGCCCCGGCGTCACCCGCGACCGCAATTTCGCGCGTGCCGACTGGAACGGCCGGAGCTTCTTCATCGTCGACACCGGCGGTATGGTGGATGAAGGCTCGAAGGAGCCGATGGACCGGTTGATCCGCCAGCAGGTGATCGCCGCGGTGGACGAGGCGGACGTGGTCGTGCACATGGTCGACGGAAGAACCGGCCCGCACCCGCTGGACTATAGCATTGCCGAGTACCTCAGGCGGGTGGCGAGGCCGGTCATCCTGCTGGTCAACAAGGTGGACGACCTGGGGAGTCCGGCGGCCCTGGCGCACCATGAGTTCTGGGATCTCGGGCTGGGTGAGCCGCATCCGGTCAGCAGCTTGAGCGGCAAGGGGAGCGGCGATGTTCTGGACGCCGTAGTCGAGCGCCTTCCGCCGGCAGGCAGTGGCGACGAGGATGCCGGGTTGAGGGTCGCGGTGATCGGCAAGCCGAACGTCGGCAAGTCGAGTCTGGTGAACCGGCTGCTGGGCGAGGAGCGGCTGGTGGTATCGGAAGTCGCGGGAACCACGCGTGACTCGATCGACACGCCGGTCGTCTACCACGGCCGCCGGCTGATCTTCGTCGACACGGCGGGCCTGCGGCGCCAGGCGCGCATTCACGAGAACATCGAGTATTACAGCGCGATCCGCACGGAAAGGGCAGTCGAGACGGCGGACGTGTGTCTGCTGTTGCTGGACGGGACGGAACCCATCCACAACCAGGACCTGAAGATTGCGCAGAAGGCGTGGGACGCGGGGGCGGGGCTGGTCATCCTCGTGAACAAGTGGGACCTCGTGGAGAAGGAGACGATGACGGCGCCTCTCTTCGAGAAATCGCTCCACGAGAAGGCGCCCTTTCTCAAGTGGGTCCCCGTCGTATTCGTCAGTGCCGGGACGGGTCAGCGGGTCCAGCGCGTACTCCCGATGGTGCTGGAGGCGCAGGCCGCCCGGGAGAAGCGGATCGCCACGCACGAGGTGAACGAAGTGGTCAGGGAGCTGTTTGCGCGGGCTCGCCCGCCGCATTCCCAGGGCCGCCCGGTCAAGGTCCTGTATGCCACGCAGGCCGCTACCGAGCCTCCGACGTTCGTGCTCTGGTGTAACCTGCCGGAGTCGATCCCGGAGAGTTACGTTCGATACCTTCACAACGGATTTCGCGACCGGTGGGGGTTCGTCGGCTCGCCGGTTCGGATCTTCCTGCGCCGCCGACACGAGGAGCGCGCGGAGTGATCCCATGGCTCTGGCTGATCGCAAGCTATCTGCTCGGATCGGTTCCGAGCAGTTATATCGCCGGGCGTCTGGTCAGAGGCATCGATCTTCGGGAGCACGGTAGCGGGAACCTCGGCGCGACGAACACCTTTCGGGTACTCGGCGCGCGGGTCGCCGCGCCGGTGATGGTCTCCGACATGTTCAAAGGCTTTGCGCCCGCGGGTATCTTCGCACACTGGGACGGGAGCGATGCCTGGGCGTGGGCGCTGGCTTATGGGGCGGCGGCGATCCTCGGGCACGTCTTCTCCGTCTACATGCGCTTTCGGGGCGGCAAGGGCGTGGCGACCGCCGCCGGGGTGTTCCTGGCCCTCTCACCGGTCGCCGTCGGGTTCGCCCTCGGCGCCTGGCTGCTGGTTCTCTGGAGCTCGCGCATGGTTTCGCTGGCGTCGGTGGTCGCCGCGGCGATCCTGGTCGTTGCGCTGATCCTGACCGAGAGCCGGCCGGAAGTCATGAGCCTCGGCATCGCGGTCGCGGCCTTCGTCATCTACGCGCACCGCTCGAACATCGGCCGCATCCTCAGGGGCGAGGAGCATCGGTTCCAGAAGGTGATCGAGCGAGGGCGCGATACGAACGGGAAGGAGGACGGAACGTGAAAGGGCACACCGCGGTCATCGGAGCCGGAAGCTGGGGTACGGCCCTGGCCAACCTGCTTGCGAAGAAGGGGGAGGAGACGGTCGTCTGGTCGTACGAGAGCGACGTGGCGCAGGCGATCAACGAGCGGCATCAGAATCCGCGCTACCTCTCCGAGGCGGAGTTGGACTCCCGGCTCCGGGCGACCGATTCCATCGAGGAGGCGGTCGCTGGCGCAGCGGCGGTGCTGTCGGTGAGCCCGTCCCATGTGGTTCGCGGCGTGATGTCGTCGGTCGCTCCGTTCCTGGAAGAGGAGGCGCTGGTCGTCAGTGCGTCGAAGGGGATCGAGGTCGACTCGTTGAAGATGATGGACCAGGTGCTCGCGGACGTGCGGCCGCCGGCGGCAGCGGCGCGGCTGGCGTTCCTGTCGGGTCCGAGCTTCGCGCTGGAGGTGGCGCGCGAGATGCCTACCGCCGTGACCATGGCATCGCGCGACCCGGCAGCAGCGGCGGCCGCACAGGAGCTGTTTCAGACGGACTATTTCCGGGTCTACACGAACGATGACGTGCCGGGGGTGGAGCTCGGCGGCTCGCTGAAGAACGTGATCGCAATCGCCTCGGGCGTGGTCGCGGGACTCGGCTTCGGCCACAACACGATGGCGGCACTGATCACGCGCGGGCTGGCTGAGATGACACGGTTGGGGGAGGCGCTCGGTGCCGATCCGCTGACGCTCGCCGGGCTTGCAGGTATGGGCGATCTCATCCTCACGTGTACGGGTGGGCTGAGTCGGAACCGCTCGGTGGGCGTCGCGCTCGGCGAGGGCCGCGGCCTGGACGAGATCCTCGAAGAGATGACGATGGTCGCCGAGGGCGTGCGCACGACCCGGTCGGCGCGGCGTCTCGCGATCAAGCACGACGTGGAGATGCCGATCGTCGAGGAGGTCCACGCAATGCTCTTCGACGGCCGCCCAGCACGCGAGGCCGTCGAGAATCTGATGCTGCGCGAGCCCAAATCGGAGCGCTGGTAGCATGGCGGAAGACAGCAGGAAGGCGAAGACGGCCGCGGCCGTCGAGCGAAACGATGCGGGAGCGGGGCGGACGCGGCCAAAGCGTCGGCGCACCTACTATTCGATCGGCGAGGTCTGTGCGATGGTGGGCGTCAAGCCGCATGTTCTCCGTTACTGGGAGACGCAGTTCAAGGATCTCTCGCCTTCGAAGAACCGTTCGGGAAACCGCGTCTACCGGGCGGGGGACATCGAATTCATCGCGCTGATCCATCGCCTCGTCCACGATGAGAAGTACACGGTGAAGGGAGCGCGGCGGCGGATCGCGGAGTTGCGGGCGGAAGGCGGGTCGGCCGAGGCGTCGTCCGACGCGCTCAGGCACGTCTTCCTGCGCAGTCTTGAAGACGAGCTCCGGCAGGTGCACGACCTGCTGGATCCAGAAGTTCGGTGATACGAGGTTCGATGAAGATTCTCTGTACGAACGACGACGGATATTTCGCCCGCGGGCTGCAGGTACTGGTCGAAGCGGCCGCGACGCACGGCGACGTGGCGGTGGTGGCGCCGGACCGAGAACAGAGTGCGTGCAGCCACTCGCTGACGATGCACAGTCCTCTGCGAGCGCAGCGGCTGGATGAACGGACCCATTCCGTCGATGGCACGCCGACCGATTGCGTCGCGCTCGCTGTGGGGGCGCTCCTCGAGGGGCGTCCAGACGTGGTGCTCTCCGGCGTCAATCACGGCCCGAACATGGGTGAGGACGTGCTCTACTCGGGGACCGTGGCCGGCGCTATGGAGGCGACGATTCTCGGCATACCCGCCATCGCCTTCTCCTATACAGGCAAGGAACCCTCGGCAATCGAGGGGTTCGGGCCGCTCCTTGCCGACCTGATCCCCAGGCTGGTGGACCGCTCGGATTTTCCGCGGGAGACGCTGCTCAACGTGAACCTTCCGCCGATCGAACCCTCGGAGGTGCGTGGCGTCCGTGTCACGCGGCTGGGCCGGCGGGTCTACAGCGATTCGTTGACGCGAGCGACCGATCCGGGCGGCCGCGAATACTTCTGGATCGGCGGGGGCGGCATCGAGTGGACGGGTGAGGAGGGGACCGACTTCTGGGCCGTCGACCAGGGGTACATCTCCATCACCCCACTCCATCTGGATCTCACGAACTACAAGCTGCTCGCGGACGTCGAGGGATGGGATCTGAACCCGTGACGGACCGATTCGCTTCTCAGCGCCGGGCTCTGATCGAGAAGCTGCGGGAGAAGGGCATCCGAGATCTGGAGGTCCTGCGCGCTTTCGATCTGGTGGCGCGTCACGAGTTCATTCCTGCAGGCGTCGCCCACCGTTCCTACGAGGATTCCGCCGTCCCGATCGGCTTCGGCCAGACCGCCTCGCAGCCATCGCTCCAGGCGCTCTACATGCAGCTCCTTAGGTTGGAGCCGAGCGACCGCGTTCTCGAGATCGGGACCGGGTGCGGTTTTCAGACGGCCGTGCTCGCGCAGCTGGTCGAGAACGTCTACTCGATCGAACGGCTGCGGCCGCTCGCCATCCGGGCGCGCGAAGTGCTCGACCGCCTGCGAATCTCGAACGTGGCGATCCTCGTGGGTGATGGCACGATCGGCTGGAGCCGCTACGCACCCTATGACGCGATTCTCGTCGCCGCCGCTTCGCCGAGCGTGCCGGAGCCACTCGTCGAGCAACTCCGGGTGGGCGGCCGGATGCTCGTTCCGGTCGGCGCACGCGATAGCCAGTCCCTCCTGCTCGTCACCCGGTCGGACGATGGGTACGACACGGAGGAGTTGCTCGAGTGCACGTTCGTGCCTCTCCTGGGCCGCTTCGGGTGGGAGAGTGACGGGAAGGTGGAGGGTTGAGCGCTCGCCGGTCCCGGTTCGAACCGATCAACCTGCTCTACGGGCTGATGATGGGAACCGCCGACATCGTACCAGGTGTCAGCGGCGGGACCATCGCCCTGATCGTGGGGATCTACGAGCGGCTGATCGCCTCGATTCGCGCCGTAGCATCGGCCGCTGCGAGCCTCGCCCGGGGCCAGCGGGGCGAAGCGCGGCGACACACGAGGGAAGCGGAGTGGGGCTTCGTGCTGCCTCTGGGATTCGGTATCGTCACGGCGCTGCTCGTCGGAGCGAGACTGCTCGAACCCCTTCTCGAGGCCTATCCCGTTCCGTTCAGATCTCTCTTCTTCGGCCTGATCGCCGCGTCCGTGGCGGTTCCGTGGAAGCGGATCGGGCAACGAATCCCTCGCAGCTACTGGATCGCCGCCGTAGCGGCGCTCGTCGCCTTCGTGATCGTCGGGCTTCCGCCCCAGGTCGTAAGCGACCCGGGAATGCTGGTGATCTTCCTGGCGGCATCCGTCGCGATCTGCGCCATGATCCTGCCGGGTGTCAGCGGCTCGTTCCTCCTTCTCGTCATGGGACTCTACGAGCCGACGCTGGCCGCCCTCAATGGCCTGGACCTCCGCTTCATCGGCGTCTTCATCCTGGGCGCCGCGATCGGACTGGGGATCTTTTCCAAGCTGCTGAATCATCTGCTCCGGAACTACCACGACGCCACGATGGCTGCTCTGGTGGGTCTGATGATCGGGTCATTACGGGCCCTCTGGCCATACCAGGACGAGGCCCGCCGGCTCTTGCCGCCCCCATCCGGTGAGGCGCTCCTCAGCTCGCTGGCACTGGCCGCGATCGGGTTCGTTCTCGTCGTGGCGCTGGTTCGGTTCGGACTCACGATGGACGAGCAGCGGCGGCGGCAGACAGCGCCGGACGTTGACACTCCCGAGAGCCAGGTCTAGCTTCTGCCGTTGCGTAAGTGCCGTTTCCCCGCGTGGTTCGTGCAGCTCGGCGAACCCGAAGGAGTCAGCCGATGACGACAGGCGCGCTTCACCCCCAGGACAGGTCGGACAGGCCCGCACATCCGATTCCGCCACTCGTGACCCGTGGTGAGCCGACGCTTGCCGAGCCGCCCCGCGGTCCTGCGCTGGTCGGCCCGCTCACGACAGCGCAAATGCGCCGGTCCCCGGACGAGTTGGATTCCGGCCCCGGCCCCGGCCCCGAGACTCCGGGCCTCCCGGCAGCGGACGATGGCGAGGAGCCCGATGCCTCGGATGCCGGACACGCCCTGACGGATGCAGCATCCGCCGCGGTCAGCGAGGGGTGGGACGACACCGGTGGCTGGTACGAGGAAGGCGAGACGTTGCTGCTCGGGGAGACCGAGACCGAGGACGAACTGGCACTCGTGGATCTCGAGACGTCGGCTGCGCCGGCGGATGCCGCGACTGAATCCGTGGCGCCGACTCATCCGAGCGCTGCCGGGCCCAGCGACCCGGCACGGAGGCTCTTCGACCGTGAGCTTCCAGTCGATGATATCGCCGCTCGGCTCGAGCGCATCGCCCGGACGTTGCGTACTGCAGGCCCGGAAGCTTCCCTGGCCGAGCACCGGAACGATCCGCTGGGCGCTCTGATCGCAGGGTATCTGCTGGGTCTGGGCGAGTCGCGGAGCGGCGGGGACCGGCCGACGGATCGTTGATCCGAAGCCGTTCGCGTGTATATGTTTACAAGCTTTCAGGCGACGGGTCGGTAGGACTCGGATGCGTCGGCGGTCGGCCTCGTAGCTCATCAGGATAGAGCGCATGATTCCTAATCATGAGGTAGCAGGTTCGAGTCCTGCCGGGGCCATA
>JBBDRL010000031.1:0-9825 GCA_040905505.1 Gemmatimonadota bacterium
TCCGGGTCTTCGTCGAAGTGATCGAGCTGATCGAGGGGCATGATCACGGCGGAGACGAGATTCATGAGGTGGGCCACGATACGCTTCAAGTAACGGTAGGCGAGAGCGCGTGCGATACCCTGGGGCGCGCGGTCTTGGCCGCTGACCAGAGCTGTAACCTGCTCATCAAAGCTACGCAAAAGGATCTCGCCACGAGAGCGTACATCCAGGCTGCGGTCCCGATCGTGAGCCAGAAACGCCTCCCCCGCGTCTGAGATCAGTGCGGAGATCTCGGTGGCCAATCGTCCCCACCCTACCGCGTCGTCGACCTCGCTGAAATTCGAGCCGTCCCGCGCCAGGTCGAGCAGGTTCTTCGCGTAGTCGCCGACCCGCTCGACGTCCTTCACGATCGACATGTGGACGAGCACTGCGGGCGTATCGAAAGCACCGTAGACGCTCGTATGCACCAGCAGCTCACGCCGGATCTCACGTTCCAGACGATTTACGGCCTGGTCGGTGGCGCGAACCTCATCGTTCACTTCGGCGGCCGGCTTCTCCGCCATGAGCGCGGCCATCGCGAGATCGAACGCGTGCCGATCATTGCGGAGCATCGCCTCGATCTTCGTGGCAACGCGGTCGAGGCTCTCGCCTCCTCTATTACGGAACAGGTCGAAGATCATAGTTCGCCTCCTACCGAATCAGGAAAACGCCCAGGAGCGGTAGCACGATGAAGAGTGTAGCGCCGTACAGGAAGACCACCTCGTGCCGCCGAACCGCCACGTCCGCGATCGCCTCTGCGAAGCGCATCGGGATATCGCGGATCTGCCGGACCGGGAAGATGACGGCCGTCGCGGACAGGTTGAACAGCAGGTGGACCAGGGCGATCGTGAGGCCTTCCGGAAGGAGCACCGCGAGAGACGCCAGTAACGCGGTTAGAGTGGTGCCGATGTTGGCGCCCACGGTGATCGGGTAGGCATTCGGAAGGGTCAGGATTCCAGCGGCAACGAGTGGGACGAGGATGGAGGTCGTAATCGTTGAAGTCTGGACCGCGACGGTAACGCCGATCCCGACCAGAATGCCGACGAGCCCACCACCCCGGCCGATGGCCCGGTTCATGACTCGCTCGACGCCGTGGCCGACGAGCTTTCGCATGTTCTTCGTGACGAAAGTGAGCGCCAGGAAGATCAGACCGAGCCCGCCCACCAGGAAGAGCAGGCCGATCATGGGCCGCGGATCGACGAGCCCCTCCGCAAAATCGATCGGCAGCTTGACGGCCGCCCGGATGGGGCTCGGACTAGGCTCACTCGCGTCGAAGTCGGTACCGCGCAGAAGCTCCGTCAGGACTCCCGCCGCCCGGCTCAGAACGCCCGTCGCGAGCTCGAGCGGAAAGAAGAGCGCGACGGCGAAGATGTTGAAGAAATCGTGCACCGTCGCCGCTGCGAATGCGCGACGGAACTCGTCTCCCCGACGAATGCTCCCCAGCGAGACCAGTGTATTCGTGACCGTGGTACCGAGATTCGCGCCCATGATCATCGGAACCGCGAGGGAGACCGGGAGCGTTCCCGCTCCCACCAGCCCCACGATCGTAGCGGTCGAAACCGACGACGACTGCACGAGCACGGTCGCGAGGATCCCGGCGCACAATCCGGACAGCGGATGCGCTACCTCCCTCAGCAGCCCCTCCTGGAAACCCGCGCCCATGGCGGCGATCCCCGCCTCCAGGAAACCGACCCCCACGAGGAACACGTACAGCAGGACGACGACGAGCACGCCGCGGACGGCGGGATGAACGGCTTTCTTCCGGGCGGATTCGCTCGATTTCGTCACAGCGTCATGGGATTCGAGGACGATCAGCCGGCGTCGGCCGCGTTCTCGACGGGCCGCGGCATACCGCCTGTAGCCAGGTACTCGGCGAAGTCGTCCGGCAGATCACTCGTTCTGATCCCCGCCATCGCCTGCTCCAGATCGTACTCCACACGTACGAACTCGACCTTCGGGATCTCGCCGCCCATGTCGAGGATCACGTACCCGGCGCGCCAGTCGCCGTCCTTCGGGCGCCCCACGGATCCGGTGTTGATGAAGTGGATGCCCTCCACCTCCCGGTGCCAGGGCTTGTGCGTATGCCCGAAGCAGAGCACGTCGCCCTCCTTCGCTCCGGCCATCTCCGCCATTTTCACGCAGAAGGAATCCGGCCGATCTTCGGTCCAGTAGAGGGTGTTGAGCGACGGAGCGCCGTGGACGAGGATGATCGTCGGGCCGGATATGTGCCCCCCGTTCGGTCGCAAGTCCATCCGGAATGGAAGTCGGCCGAGGAACTGCTTCGTCTCCGCCGAGCAATGCTTCCGCGTCCACTCGTAGGAGAGGTGGGAAAGCTCTTCCTGCCGGGCATCCTCGTACTTGCAGCCGCAATGCTTGTAGTCGGTGGCTACGGTGGAGTCGTAGTTCCCCGCGATCCCATCGATTCGGAATGCCTTCAGGAGCGACACCGTCTCGTTGGGCCAGGGCGCATAGCCGACCAGATCCCCAAGGTGATAGGTGGCGGCGATCCCGTCCTGAACGTTGATGTTGTCGAGCACCGCCTGTAGCGCGAGGACGTTCGCATGGATGTCGGAGATGAGCGCGATGCGCATGGGTCTACCTCGAGTTGGCGAGTTGAGGGACATTCCGGAGGGTTGAGCCCAGGCCGATAGAGTCGGGTGAGTTGTAGGACGCCGTGCTGGCTCGGTCGCCTTCATCCGCTCCTCGGCCGCCCGGCGCGCCAGCTTCTCGAACGGAATGGCGAGCATCAGGTCGAGCCGGCGGTTCAGATAGGTGAGCGCTTCGTGAAAGGCGCGGTGCTGTTCCTCTTCATCTCCTTCCACTCCGGCAGGGTCTTCGATGCCCCAGTGCGCGTAGATCGGCTGACCGGGCATCGTCGGACACCTCTCCTTCGCCCGATCGCAGACCGTGATTACGAAGTCCCACTCCTCTTCCTTCACCGCGTCGACCGAGCGGGGCCGCCGGGCGCTCCAATCGATTCCCGCCTCCCGAAGGACGCGGACCGCGAGGGGATGAACACCTGAAGCCGGTTCGGTCCCGGCGCTCGCGACCTCGAACCTGCCCCGGCTCTTTCGCTCGAGAAGCGCCTCGGCGATCTGGCTCCGCGCCGAGTTGTGGGTGCAGAGAAAGAGCACGCGGAGCGGCGACGTTTCAGCAGCGGGCATGTCGATACGCTTCGGGGCATCGAGGGGCGGATCGGGCGCAGCCTTTCCGCTGGCCGGCAACCGCGAGATGCCGGGGACCGGTTCGGGTGCCGAAGATCACGACCGCTCCGTCGCCGGGGAAAAGTCCAGCCCTACCAAGACGTGCTCGAACATGATCTTCATCGTATGGTGAAGCCGCGCAATGGCGGTCGCTACATCCAGATCGCAGTCCCCTCGACCCGCAGACGCTTGAGCCGCCAGAGCTCGTCGAGCCCGATCACGAGCGGCTCGGAGCCGGTCTCCACGTCCCTCTGCAGGAAGACGGTGATTCCATCGACTTCGATGGAGCGGTAGTCTTCGAGCTCGTTCGGCCGGCCCGGTTCGGCCACCGGGACGAACGCGGTTCCCCCACAGCAGCCATGTCGCCTGGAGCCGCGGAGCGTGACCGTGCCGCCGTTCCGCTGGATGTGCTCACGAGCGTCCGGCTGGATGCGGATCATCGTGGGTCCCTTCGCCCCGCTGGCCTTCTATCCATTCGGCTGCGCCGCCAGCGTTCCGGCCGCTGGGGGAAACCTGCCACGCGTGGCGTTGGCGAAGCGCACCAGCATGAGCATCACGGGCACCTCGACCAGCACCCCCACCACGGTCGCGAGCGCCGCCCCCGAGTTCAGCCCGAACAGCACGATCGCCGCGGCGACGGCGAGCTCGAAGAAATTGCTCGCCCCGATGAGAGCCGCTGGCGCCGCGACATCGTGCTGGACCTTCCACGCCTTCGCCCATCCGTAGGCGATGGCGAATATGAAGAAGGTCTGCACGATCAGCGGCACCGCGATCAGGAGGATGTGCAGGGGGTTGTTCAGGATCACCTCTCCCTGGAAGGAGAAGAGGAGCACCAGCGTCAGCAGCAGGCCGATCATCGTGACGGGCCCGAGCGCCTTGAGGAAGACGTTCTCGAACCAGTCCATCCCCCGTGTGCGGATCAGCCAGGCCCGCGACAGGTAGCCGGCGACCAGAGGGATCACGATGTAGAGGACCACCGAGAGGAGCACCGTGTCATAGGGAACGGCGATGTCGCTGATGCCGAGCAGGAAGATCACGATCGGCGCGAAGGCGAAGAGCATGATCAGGTCGTTGATCGCGACCTGGACCAGCGTGTAGGCGGGGTCTCCGCGTGTCAGGTAGCTCCAGACGAACACCATGGCGGTGCAGGGCGCGGCCCCCAGCAGGATCGCGCCCGCCACGTATTCTCGCGCCAGTCCCGCCTCGATCAGCGGGGCGAACAGCACCTGGAGGAAGAGCCAGGCGAAGAGGAACATCGTAAACGGCTTGATCAGCCAGTTCACGACCAGTGTGATCGTGAGGCCCTTCGGCTGCCGGCGCACCCCGATGATGCTCGCGAAGTCGATCTGCACCATCATCGGGTAGATCATCAGCCAGATGAGGATGGCGACCGGGATCGAGACCTGCGCGTAGGTGAAGCGTGCGAGGGTCTCGGGCACGGCGGGCAGGAACTGGCCGATGGCGACCCCGGCAACGATGCAGAGGGCCACCCAGAGGGTGAGATAGCGGCCGAAGAGCCCCAGCTCCCGGGCGCTGGCCTTCTGCTCATCCGGTGCTCGCGGTGCATCGGCGAGAGGATTGTGCGGGCCGCGCCCCGTCGAGCGCTCCTGAACGTCCTTCGAAGTCATCTATCGCTGCGGTGAGGGCGTATTCTGGTGTGCGAATGCCAGCGGCTTCATGCCGCGTGGCTTGCGGAAGATCGATACGTGAGCTCCCGAAGACGCTCGGCGCCCTGGCCCCTTCTGCCAATCCACATCGGCGGCGAACCGCACGAGAGAGGCGTCCACCTCGGCGCCGCAGGCACCGGTCGAGCAACAAAGCGCGGGATCGAAGACGTTCAGATCAGCCATGATCATGCCTGTACGAAGGAGGTAAGGCCGTCCAGCAGGCCCTGCAGGCGCTCGATCCGATCGGCATCCGCACAGTAGCAGATGCGGGTGCCGTCCACCTCGCCGTGAATCAGTCCCGATTCGCGCAGTACCTTCAGGTGCTGTGAAACGGTCGACTGCGCGAGCGGCAGCTCCCCGCTGATGGCGCCCGCCATGCAGTCCTCCCGCTCCAGTAGAAACCGGAGGATCTTCACACGGGCGGGGTGCCCCAGGGCTTTCGCATACCGCGCCAGCTCCTCGTCGGGGTCGACGTTCGGATCGATCGGCGGCGGGGCCGGACAGCACTTTGGACTCATTCACGCTCCAGGTAGGTTCGAATTTCGTAGAAGTACGATATAACCGAGGTTGTCGCCGGTCAACCGCTACTGCATGTCCCAGCGGGTGACGGTTACGTTATGTCCGCAGAGGGTCACGGGCGATCGCCCCGAGTTGTCCCCAGCGGCGGGACCGGGTCGTCGAGTCGCCGGCACAGAAGCGGGACGGGGTTCATCTCGATCGTCGGGGCAGTCAGTCGACATTGGCTCCCAGGTTGATCACGAGATCGGCATAGATGCGAATGAGGTCGAGAGTTCTGAGATCCGCCAGGTTGCGCGAGCTCTGGCGCATGGCGCCGGTGGAGTTCTCGGCGTGGACGGTAGGGCGGGCCGCGGTTGCGACCGGGGCGCCGCTGCTGCTGGGGCAGCTGACGAACGAACCGGATCTGATCTGGGCGGCTACCGGCGGCTTCCTGGTGACGCTGATCGACCGGGGAGGCAGTTATCGAGCGCGAACGACCAATCTTGCGGCGGTCGCGGTAACGATAGCGGTCGCGGGAGCTCTGGGCGGCTTGCTCGGGGCCGGCGGGATCGCCGCGGTGCTCGGCATGCTGGCCTGGGGTGGGGCTACTTCGTTCCTGCGCGTATACGGCGCGATGGGCGTCAATGTCGGGCTGACCAGCTCTGCGATCTTTGCCGTGTCGCTGGGTGCACCCATCGGTGCAGCGGCGACTCTGGAGCGCGGCGGCTGGCTCTTCGCGGGAGGCGCTTGGGCGATCGTTCTGGCGCTCGTAACCTGGCCCCTCCTCCCGGACCTGCCGGCGCGGCTCGCCGTGGGAGGGTGCTACCGGGCGTTGGCGGCTTACCTGCGCGAAATCGAGGATCTGGCAGGGCGCGGCAGCGGGGAGCACGGTTCGCAGGGGCGAACGTTCGACGACGTTCGCCGTTCGCTGGAAGAGGCTTGGAGCGCGGTCGGCGGCCATTGGTCGGGGGTGCCGCGGCAGAGCTCCCGTCATGACTATCTGCTGTCGATGCTGGACGTCGCCGACCAGATGCTGGGCATGCTCGTGGCGCTGTCGGATGTAACTGAGCGGCTTCCGAATAGGTCCGGTCGTGAACGGGTACGTCGGGAGTTACGGCAGTTGGAGGAGCATGCCCTGTCCCTCGCCAGTGCCCTGGATCACAAGGGGGCGGGCCTTCCGCGGCCGACGCGGCGGGGGACCACGCCAGCGCCCGACCTTCCCGCCGCTTCGCAAGACGCGGTCTCCATGCGACACGCCGAGGCCATCCTCGAAGTGCTTCGGGAATTATCGGGGACGGCCGACGGGTTTCTGACGCGCGGACAACCAGGCCGCGGAGGGGAGCGCATCCCGGGGAGCGACGATTCTTCGCCGGGACGAGGCTGGCTCGCCCCCATCCGTGCGAATCTGACGACGGATTCGCTCACGTGGCGTCACGCCTTCCGGGTGGGAATCTGCGCGGGGCTCGCGGTCGCCGTGTCGCGGCTGTTCGACCTGCAACTCGGTCAGTGGATACCGCTGACCGTGATCTTCGTTCTACAGCCGTACGTCGGGACGACGCTGGTGAAGGGGGTTCAGCGCGTCCTGGGGACTGCGCTCGGGGCACTCGCGGCGACGGCAATCGCGGGCCTGCTGAACGAACCCGCTGTGCTCCTACCGGTGCTCGCCGTCCTGGCAGCGGCGGCGGTAGTGACCCTGCCGATCAACTACACGCTGTTCGCATTCTTCGTGACCCCGACCTTCGTCCTCCTGACCGAGCGCCAGATCGGGGTGGACGATCTCGAGCTGACCCGTGTCGCGAACACCCTCATCGGTGGCGTGATCGCGATCGCCGGATCGCGCCTGATCTGGCCTCGGCCGGAGCGGCAGCTCTTTCCGTATCAAGCAGCGGCTGCAGTGCGTATGGCGGGTGCGTTCCTCCACGCAGTGATGGAGGCACCGCACCCTCCGTTGCTGGTCCCGGAGGTGACGGCACTGCGGCGCAAGCTGGGTCTCGAGATCATCGATGCGGGCGAGTCCCTGCACCGACTCGAGATCGAGGGGGGGCGCATCGAGGGGCAGGCGGAGGCGGAGGCCGAACTTCTGGTCTACCTTCGGCGCCTGGCGTCGGCCTCGGTCTCGCTGGCCGCGTTGCCGCCCCCCGCGGGGCCACAGCCGAGCGAGGTCCGCCAATTCATAGCCGATGTCGAGGTAGCCGTGGACGACATCGCCATGGCGATCGCCGAAGGCCGGGCACCGGCGATGTCACCGCCCCTCATCGCGGCCGCCTGGCCGCCGCAGCTCCAGTCGGATCTGAAGCGAATCGAGCAGCCGCTCCGCATGTTGCACGGCGCGGCCGCGCGAATTGCGAGTCTGAAGACAGCGTAACACCTGCCATCAGGGAGAGCGGTCCGCGGCTCGGCGTAATGCGTTCCGAACACCCGAAGGAAGAGCCGCGCACCGTGCGCGGCTTTGTGCCGAATTCCGAATGTAGCCGTGCACCCCTGAACAGCCGGATGGCTCCTCTCCTGACGCTGCATAAGGCTCGTGATCTGCGCTAAATGATGGTCACCCTGCCACGCGTACAGTCCAAGCATCCCGTCCAGAGTCAACGACCGCTGATCTCCCGGATGGTAGAGTTCTACGAGCAGCTTTTCCGCCTTAGGGGTCTACCTTACCCACCACCGAACATCAAGATGCCGCCGTACATCGGTCATTTAACCAATAATATCGTATATGACGGATTGGCACCCGGCGTAAAGGATGAGTTGAAGCGGCAGACACCGAAGGATGGTAAGGGAAGGCACAAGCAGAAGTATTCCAGCGGCTCACTGAGGACGTGGGTCATATCGACTGCGGGAGCACCTAGCTTCAACCATTGCTCTGATGCGGATTTCGAAGGACTGGGAATCCGTCGAGGCTAACTTAAATCTTGCACTGCCGAAGTGGGACGATCCGCTACGACTACCCGGAATCTGACGGTTCGCCCTTCTTCCACCGCGCCTCGGCTGCCTTCTTCGCGATCTCGGATCGTCGCTTCTTCGACAGCTTCTCGGCCCGCGCCTTCCCGCCCTTCAATCCCCCGAGTCGGCCCAGCTCGACTGCGGCGGGGTTCTTCTCGGATGGCGGGTCTGGCTTCTCCGTCGCCTCAACCTCGTCGTCCTCGGCTGTGGCCTGCTGGACGATTCGGAAGGCGTTTTCGTTTTCGTCGGGCTCGCGGCCCTTGCTTGAGCGTTTAGGCATAGGTATGCAGTAAGGTCGTGCGACCGCCCGGACAAGTGTCCCCAAACGAAGGGAGATGTGACGTGTACCTCTGCTATGTCGATGAATCGGGTGACTCCGGCTATGCTGCTCAGGGTAGCCCCTCGACCGCGTTCGTCCTTTCGGCGGTGCTCTTACAGCATACGGAATGGGCGGATTTGCTGGACCGGCTAAAGACCATGCGGGGATACTTCCACCAGAAGTTTGGGGTGTCTCGTCGAGTTGAACTGAAAGCGAATTATCTCATTCATCGGAAGGGGCCGTTCAAGACAATGGGCCTTTCCCCAACGGAGCGGCTAAAAATTTACGAGTACGTCATGCGAATGCAGGAAAAAGAAACCCGATTCACCACATTCGCCGTGCTTATCGACAAGGGAAAGATAAACAAGCCGCAGTCAGTGGATCCCCGGGCGCAAGCATGGAAGCTGTTGATCGAGCGAATTGACAATTTCACCGGGACCGACGAAAACGTAATGCTCTTTCCAGACGCGGGGCATGGATACTTCATACAGCGCATGGTTCGCCGGATGCGTCGCCACCATCGGGTCGAGTCAGCCTTCGAACCGGGAACGTTCCTCGAAGCCGACGCGCTCCGGTTGGTCGAAGACCCGTCAGACCGGGTTTCGCACGACTCCTACTTCATCCAATTGGCCGATCTAAATGCTTACGCGGCACTCAGGACCGTCCACCCCTCAACAAACATGGACGGAAGGTATTGGGAAATGCTGGGGGAGAGACGGCTGGAGGCGGTGAATCGGATTCGTGGCGGACCCGTGGGTATCAAGGTCTTCCCGACTTAATTGAAACGAGCCCCCTTCGGCAAAACCAAAGAGAGCCCGTCCCGGTAAGTCCTTGACGGCGCAGGAGCACCGTTTCAGACCCGATCGAAATTTACTTAGCGGACTCCGCCGAGTCAAGAAGAATGTTCTTGCTGCCGGATGACTGGATACTTCAATCTTCAATGTGGGGAATAATCGTGAATAGAGTCACTGAGTACCAGATTGTGGTTGGGCTAGACCCGGAGGCGGCCGAGTACAAAGGGTGGGACAAGATGGCGGACGATGTCGGGGCGATGATCAAAGAAGGGTGGCAGCCCCTCGGAGGCATTGGCGTCGAGGCGGGGCAGCGGAAAGATGGTAGCGCGTTCGCTCGCTACTTCCAGGCGATCGCCAAGTACGCCCAATAACGCCGAGCGGTGCCA
>JBBDRL010000032.1:0-9682 GCA_040905505.1 Gemmatimonadota bacterium
GCAGGGCGAGGGTCAGCAAGGCGAGGGTCAGCAAGGCGAGGGTCAGCAAGGCCAGGGTCAGCAAGGCCAGGGTCAGCAGGGCCAGGGTCAGCAGGGCCAGGGTCAGCAGGGCGGCGGGCCAGGTGGCCAGGGCGACATCAATGATGGTGGCGGCGGATATTCCGGATCGAACTACGGCTATGGAGGTCGGAGCACGCCGTGGGACGGCGATCCCAATCAGATCCGCCAGCTCCGGTCGGAATTGCGGGAGCGAGTCACGGAGGCCGAGGAGCTTCGACAGAGGCTTCAGACCGAAGGCATCGATACGAGTGAGCTTGACGAGGCGATCCGCGATCTCCGGGCGCTCGACAGCGAGCGCGCCTTTGAGGATTCGGGTCGGCTCCCGGCCCTTCAGCAGGCGGTGCTCGACCGGCTCAAGCAATTCGAATTCGATCTCTACCAGCAGCTCCGGGGCGAAGAGATACGGGAGCTGTTCCTCTCGGGATCCGGGGAGGTCCCGCCGGAGTACCGCGAGCTCGTCGAGCGCTATTACCGGGATCTAGCGGAGCGCCCCTGAGCGTACGACCCTGAGTGTAGCGGCATTGTCGTAGGCGTCGCCGATCGGCAGCGAGGCTGCTCAGCCGGCTACATTCTTTGCCAGACCGTTCGCGGGCCGGTCCCGATTACTTCAGAACCGCCTTCTGACGCCGCTTTTGCCGGCGTTCAGAAGGACGGCTTACCCTCCCGACGCAACCCCGAATGGCGGACACCGGATCAGACGACGCGCCGGAGGAGAAGAGTATCGGGTCCCTTCAGGAGCTTTTCGGTCTTCTCGTTGATCTACCCATAGCATTTCTGGTCCTGGACCGGACGGGCAGCGTGAAGCAGACGAGCCGTCTCGCGGCAGAACGTCTGGATCGCGCGGCGGCCGACCTAGTGGGTCGTGATCTGTTTCGCGAGTTGCTCCCGGAGCTGGAGGAGCAGGGCATCGGGCCACGGTACCGAAGCGGCTACAATGCCGACGCAGTAGTAGAGGATATCGAGATCGAGACGCAGGCCGCGGAGGGTGAACGCCACCTCCAGATCGTGCTTCGGCTGGTCAGTGATCATGGATCAAAGGCGGGGATCGCATTGGTCGAGGATCGGACGTCCCTCGCCCAGGAGGCACGACGCCGCAAGCGCGCGGAGAACCTGGCATCAGTCGGCGAGCTCGCCGCGAGCCTGGCTCACGAAGTCAATAATCCCCTGGCATCGATCAAGAGCTTCGCGCAACTGCTGGCGCGTGAGTCGGCAACCGGCGAGCAGACGCGTGCCCTCGAGCTGATCATCCAGGAGGTCGACCGGATCGGTCGCGCCGTGCAGACCCTGGTGGCCTTTGCCCGCCAGCAGGGGGCCAGCGGCAGGGTGCCAGTGAACCTCAGCACCCTGGTCGAGCGCGTCATCGACGTGCGACGCTATTCGCTCGAAACCGCGGGCATCGAGATCCGCATGGACCTCGATCCTTCCGTTCCAGCCGTGATGGGGGAGTCGGGGGCACTACAGCAGGTCATCCTGAATCTCGTCACACGCGCCGAACACGACCTCGCCCGCCTCCGGACCGACCGGATGCTCATCGTGCGCACGCGCGAGTCCTCCGAAGGGGTCGTCTTGTACGTTGTCGACAACGGTCCGGGGATCCCGCGCGACGCCCTGCCCCACCTCTTCGACGCCGCCGGTGACGAAGCGCACCGTCTGGAGCTCGCGACCAGCGCCCGCATCGTTCGGGATCATGGGGGTTACGTCATCGCCGAGAGCGAACCCGGCCGCGGCTCGGCCTTCTTCGTGAGACTGCCACGGGCCGGAGCGCCTCCGATAAGCGCGCCCCCCGACGCTGCCCCCGCACCACCACCCGCCCCCGCACGCGCCCTCCGAGTCCTCATCGCCGACGACGAGCCCACCTTGCGCCTCGCAATCTCGCTGTTCCTCAGCCGTCGCGGGCACGAAGTCGTGCAGGCCTCGGACGCATACGAGGCCCTCGAGCTCGCCAAGGTCCAGGACTTCGACGCCGCCCTCGTCGACGCCCGCATGCCCGGCGATGGCCTCGCCCTCCTGGAGCAACTCGAAGCTATGCCCAAGCTGGCGGGCCGCACGGCGCTCATGACCGGCGACCTGGGCCGCGCCCGAACGACCCAGGGAATCCCCACTGGCCGCCCCTATTTGGTCAAACCTTTCGACATGAACGACGCCGTCAATCTGATCGAGAAGCTCGCAAACCAGGGGGGCGACTGAAGATCGGATATTTGCATTGCGAAGCGAACTGATCGGATGGTAGTCTTCCTCACCTTTTCACCCCGTCAGGTCGATACTCACCACAGATGTTCAGCTTAGGACTCGAGGCCAATGTGCAGCCGCGCATGAAGGCCGATCACCCCGAAGCGGTTGCCGTGTCGGAAATACAGACATCCCCAGAGCTACGGGTCCCCGCGGAGCTGGAGCAGGCTACGAAGCTGCTCGAGGAGCTTCCGGGTGCCGTGCTTCTGCTGGACGCCTCGGGACGGGTCGTGTTCCTGAACCGGATCGCGGAAGGCCGCATCGACCATACTCGAGCGGACGCGCTCGGCCGGGACTTCTTCCGGGAGCTACTTCCGCAGCTCGAGCAGGAGGGCTGGGGAAAGGAGTACCGGACGGGGATGCGCGAGCACCCGATGTCGATCTGCCGGGCGACGGCGGCTGCGGTAGCGGGCGGTGAACGAGCGATCAGCATCGCGATCCGGTCGTACGAGGTTTCCGGGGAGCGATGGGGACTTGTGCTCATCGAGGACCGGTCCGCGCTTCAGGGGGAGGCGGCGCGCCGCCAGCGTGCGGAGCGCCTCGCGGCAGTGGGAGAGCTGGCGGCGGGCGCGGCGCACGAGATCAACAACCCGCTGGCCTCGATCAAGGGATTCGCTCAGCTGCTGGCGCGCGAGACACTGGACCGGGGCCAGCAGCAGGCGCTCGAGATCATCAGTCAGGAGTGCACGCGGGTCGCGGGCATCGTCGACAACCTCCTGGGTTTCGCGATCCAGCAGCAGACCGTTGCGCGCGAGCAGATCGATCTGAGTGAAGTGGCCGACAGCATTCTGGCGCTCAAGAGGTACGGCCTGGAGACATCCGGTGTCGTGCTCGACCTGGATCTGGATTCTCGGCTTTCGACGGTTGAGGCGGAGCGGGGTGCGATCCAGCGACTCCTCCTGATTCTGCTTCAGCATGCAGAGCGCTCGCTGACGCGGAAGGAGGGCGATCGTCGACTCACGGTCAGGACGCGCGAGTCGAACGAAGGTGTGGTGCTTCACATCAGCGACAATGGGCCTGGCTTTCCGCGCCACCGGCTCCCCTTCCTGCTCGATGTCGAAGCGGATCCGGAGACCGGTCTCGGCCTGAGCTCCGCTGATGCGATCGCGCGCGAGCATCGCGGCATGCTCTGGGTCGAGAGCGGTGAAGGAAACGGGGCGACGTTCACGGTGCGTCTTCCCCGGTCCAAGCGCGAACGCGAGGCCCCCACGGAGCCGCCGCCGAGAGAGGTTCCGATCGAGGCTCCCACGCCTTTCCGGGTTCTCGTAGCCGACGACGAACCCACCCTGCGCCTCGCTCTGACGATGTTTCTCGACCGCCACGGCTTCGAGGTCGAGCAGGCGGAAGATGCGACGGAAGCGTACCGGATGGCGACCTCACGGTCGTTCGATGTGGCGCTCGTCGATGTCCGGATGCCCGGCGATGGGCTCGTCCTCATCGAGCGACTCGAGAGCAGCGCGGACTGGAGCGGCCACGCGGTCCTGATGACGGGGGATCACACCGCCACGCGCGTACGCGACGAGATCCGCAGGGGCCGACCCCACCTGACGAAGCCGTTCGACATGATGGAAGCCGTTCGCCTCATCGAGCGACTGAGCGGCAGTCGTGCTTCACCTTCGGGACAACAGGCCTCCTAGTGGACATCTTCGTCGCCCGGCAGCCGATCTTCGACGTAAAGGGGGAGGTGACCGGATACGAGCTCCTCTACCGGCGAAGCGCGCAGAGCAAGTTTGCGGACGGGACGGACTCAGGGCAGATGTCGCGCGACGTCGTGATCCAATCCTTCCTCGAAATCGGTCTGGACGCGATCACCCGCGGCAAAGCGGGCTTCATCAACTTCGGGCGCGATATGCTGCTCGAGGGCTGCTACGAGCTGCTGGATCCGTCGTCCATCGTCATCGAACTCCTGGAGGATGTTCCGGCCGACGACGAGGTCAGGGCGGCGTGCAAGCGGCTCGTCGACTCTGGCTACCGGCTGGCGCTCGATGACTTCGTGCCCGGTGGACCGCACGAGCCGCTCCTGGGGCTCGCCGATATCGTGAAGGTGGACGTCCTCAACCGCACGCTGGAGAACCTCGAACGTGTGGTCAAGCCGCTCCGCCGGAACGGTCTCAAGCTGCTTGCAGAGAAGGTGGAGACGTCACACGTTCACGACCAATGCAGCAATCTCGGGTTCGAGCTATTTCAGGGTTACTTCTATAGTCACCCGGAGATCATGGCGAACCGGGGTGTCTCGGTCGAACAGACTGCGATGTTCAACCTTCTGAACCTGCTCGGCAGCGACGCGGCCAGTGATCAGGACATCGAGGAGGCGTTCCGGCGAGACGCGTCACTCTCGTACAAGCTCCTCCGGATGCTGAGCACGGCCGCGCAGGGTGGCCGTGGAGTCGATTCAATTCGATACGCCATACGCTTGCTGGGTCGGGGCACGCTGCAGCGGTGGCTCTCGTTACTTCTGGCGTCGTCGTTCGCGGCGGGCGGCGGCACGGATGTCGAGCTCGTACATACCGCCGTCCTCCGCGGGCGGTTCTGCGAACTTCTGGGCGTAAACGCCGGCCGCGAGGAGGTCGCCGACGCCCTCTTCCTCGTCGGGCTGTTCTCGCTGATGGACGCACTGCTGCGAACGCCCATGCAGGAAGTCCTCGCCCGGGTCGACCTCGCGGAGTCCGCTCGGCTGGCGCTGCTTCAGCACAAAGGCCCATACGCGGATTTCCTGAGGCTGGTCGAGGCCTACGAGGCAGGAAACTGGGAGGAAGTGATGAACGTGGCTCCGCGGATCGGCCTTTCGCCGCTCACCGTCCCAGAGATCTACCTGGACGCTGCGTCATGGTCGCGCGAACAGGTGAGCCGGGCGGCGTGAGGGGGAGGGAAGCTATCGGCTATCAGCTGTCAGCTGTCAGCTACGCGCTATCAGAATGGATCCGTCGCATGGCACGTTCATCGGGGCAGTGACCTGATAGCCGATAGCCGATAGCCGATAGCCGATAGCCGATAGCTTCTTCTCACCCGCTTCTATCCCTCGGCAGCCTCGCCTCCAACGGGATGTACCAGTAGGGCACGTCTTCCCACCATTCGATTCCTCGGAAGCGGACGTTCTCGAAGCGGGAGTGGACACCGAAGAGCTCGGGGTCCAGATAGAGCGGCGCGTACACCGCGTCGTCGATGACGATCTGCTCGAACTCACGCCAGATCTCTTCAAGCTCGGCGCTCTCACGCGTGACGAGGGCCTCGTCGATGAGCTGATCGACCCGCGGATTGGAGTAGCCGGCGAAATTGGCCCCGGCGGGGGGGATCGAACGGGAGTGAAAGACCATCTCCGCGTTAGGGCCGACCACACCGGGGCCCCAGCCCCAGCCCCACGACGACCCCTGGAAGTCACGCGCTCGCAATCGCTCGACCCACGCGGTACGCTCATAGGCCCGCGGCACGAGCTCGATTCCAGCACCGCGCACCATGCTCTGGATCGCGACGAGCACATCTTCCCGGGTCGGGTCGGCGGAGATGTAGTCGACTTCGATGCGGAGTGGAGTCCCTGCCCTCTCGCGAATCCCGTCGCCGTCCGCGTCGGTCCAGCCTGCCTGCTCCAGTAGCTCGCGGGCTGCTACGGGGTCGTGCGGAATCGGTTGGACATCGGGCGAATGCTCGGCGAGGGCGGGAGGAATGGGAGACACGGCCGCTTCGCCCACGTCCCCGAAGAGGCCTGCCGCGAGAGCTTCTCGGTCGATCGCCATCAGGACTGCCCGCCGGACGTTCCGGTCGTCGAGCGGCGGGCTCGCAACGTTCCAGGCGATCCACGCGGGTCGGACCCGCGGCGCCGCGTAGAGCTGGGTGGTCGCGACGCTTTCGATGCGCGCCTCATGCTCGGGGGGAACCTTGAGAAGGTCTCCCTGTCCCGCGAGGAGCTCGGTGAGCGCAGCGTTGATGTCCGGGACGACGCGCATGACGACCCGGTCCAATGCCGCCCGCCCCTCGGGCATCTCCGGATTCACCTCCAGTATAAGTTGCTGCCCACGTTCCCAGCGGCCGAAGCGGAAGAAACCGTTTCCGACCGGATTGCGGCCGAAAGGCGCCATCCTCATGTCCGCCGCATCGACGTCCGAAAGAAGGTGCATCGGGACCGGGACCACCTCCAGCAGTGCGTTGACCGCGTACTCACCGATGCGGTTCATCCGGACTTCCAGCGTTACGCTGTCCACGATTTCCACCCCCTGCACTGCAGCCACGTCGGCTTGCCGCGGAGAGGTCACCAGAGGATCCATCTGCCGGCGGATCGTGAACGCCACGTCCTCCGCCGTGACCCGCGCGCCATCGTGCCAGGATACGTCGTCCCGTAGCCGCAGGACGACGATGGAGTCATCGCGAACCTCCCAGGAAGTCGCAAGATCGGGTTGGTAGTTGCTGAGCGTGGAATCGCGACGAGCGAGTGCCCGGAACATCAGCCGGATGGCCTGATACGCCGGATTGCTACTGTAGGTGAGAGGGTTCAGGTCGCCCGGCTCGCCATCGAGGAGCGCCACCAGGACGCCGCCGGGCGGCCCGCCGCTGAAGGTGGGATGATCGCCCGTCGGTGTGGCGACTGTGTCGGGCGTTCCGGCGTCCCCTCCACACGCCCCGAGGCCAACGACCGCGACGAGCCCGATGATCCGCCGTACGCGTGAGCGGAGTGCCTGCTGAAGACCGTCTTCCATGATTCCTCGTCCTGTCACCCGTGTGTCCAGTTCAGAAGCGGTCGAACGTCCACGGCCGGGGGATCCGTAGAAGGCTGTCGAACGAATCGAGCCGTTCGGACCGCGTGCTGGTCGCCAGGCCCCGGGCGAGTGCCTCGGAGGGCGTCAGGGCGCCGATGAAGATCTGCGACAGAGTCCCGATTCCGAGGTGCAAGTGGAGATCAGCGGAGTCGTCGGTCCCGCGGATGATGTCGACCTGTCCGGAATCGAATCGTAATGTCCACTCGCCGGCATTCTCCGGAAGCTGAGAATCCTCGACCCGAAGGGAAAGCACGCCGCCCGTACGGGCATCGACGCTACGCGCCTGCCACGCTCGCTCGACATCCAGAAGGCGGAACATCGGACCGAGCAAAAGGGTGGCCGCTGGAAACCAGAGGTGCCAGCCGGGTTGCGGCTCGGCTGGAAAACGCTGCTCGACGAGGTGCTCTCCGAACCCCTCGTCGGGATGTGCGCGGTATACGATCAGATCCACCTGATCACGGAGCGAGGCCAGCCAGCCGTAAAGAGCCATCCGCGCTTCCCGGGAGAGCCAGGCGATCTCGTCGATCGCGATCGCAGGCCGCCGGTACGCCTCGGGGTCGGGATAATCGAAGACTGCGTATCCTGCGGGCCGGCCCGCTTCGTCTCGGTAGAGCACCCCATGCCGCCTCTCCCCGCGCCAGACCAGGTCCCAGGTTCTGGCCGACCGCTGGAGCTGACCGGCCTGAGCACGCGCCCAGAGGTCGTAGACGCTGGCGATCTCGCTACGGTCGGCTTCGGAGTCCGCCAGCCGCACACGCACCCGGTCGGGGTCGTCGGGAAGAGCTGCCGGAGGTACGCGGTACTCCAGCGCTTCTCCCGCGACTCCGTATCCCAATCTCGAATAGAACGACGTTCGGAACGGAAACAGGGCACTCGCCAGGGCGCCGCGGTCGCGCCCCTGCCGCAGCGCGTCCTCCACCATGCGACCGGCCAGGCCGCGGCGTCTGGCGGCAGGCGAGACCGCGACCATTCCGAGGCCCATGATCGGCAGCGCCTCCCCACCGATCCATTGCTGAAAGTCGTAGAGCCGGCACATCGCGACTGCTCGCCGCCCTTCCTCGCCGATGCGGAGCGTTTCGATACCGCCATGAGGTGACGAGATCAGCGCCTGCTGCCAGGCCGCAGCGCTGTAGCCGACCCAGGCGAACGCATGCGCGGCCATTCGGGCGGCGGGCTCCACGTCGTCCGTCCGACCGTCGCGAATGATGAGGCTCAACCTTTGCCTCCTCCCGTGTGGCGAATGATCTTTCCAGGTCGGGGCGTGTACCTGTCGGCGGCAGACAGGTGAACTCAAGATAGGCACGGTCATGATACTACGCTATTCGTCGCCGTTGCGGACAACGGGACTCCTGCTGGCGTCCGTGCTCCTGCAGGGAGCCGCGGCGTGCGGTCCGGTGCCGGAGTCGGCCGAGCCGGCTCGGGAAGCGGCCATCGACTCGGATCGGGGCGACGCTCAGGTCCTGCCGGGCCTCGAGGTCCTCCTTCGCGACTCGCTTCATCTCGTCCAGGGCCGCCGGGTCGGCTTTCTGACGAATCAGACCGCCGTAACGCACGACGGCCGGAGCGGGATCGACCTGCTGCACGAGGCGCAGGGAGTCAACCTGGTCGCCCTCTACGGCCCGGAACACGGGCTGCGCGGTGGCGTGGAGGGGGGAGTGAAGATCGAAAGCGGGCGCGACGAGGCGACCGGTCTTCCTGTATTCTCCCTCTACGGTTCCGTCCAGCGTCCTACGCCGGAGATGCTCGAAGGAGTCGAGGTTCTCCTGTTCGACATGCAGGACATCGGTGCGCGGCCCTACACGTTCGTCTGGACCATGGTGATGGCGATGGAGGCCGCGACAGCCGAGGACATCGCATTCATCGTCCTCGACCGGCCGAACCCGATCACGAGCGAGATGGCGGGGCCCCTGATGGACCGGGAGATGCGCGACGTGGCGCAGGCGATCACGGGCTACTTCCCGGTGCCGCTGCGCCACGGCCTCACGGTGGGTGAGATCGCGCGATACGTCAACGGTGAATACGGCATCGGCGCCGACCTCACGGTAGTCCCGACGTCGGGCTGGGAGGGCCGGCAATGGCTCGATGAAACGGGCCTCCCGTGGGTGGACCCATCCCCCAACATCCGGTCGCTGGAAGCAGCGCTCAACTACTCCGGTCTGGTCCTGTTCGAGGCGACGACGCTTTCCGTCGGCCGCGGAACGGACGCACCCTTCTCGTATATTGGTGCGCCATGGCTGGACACCGAAGCGTTGCTCGAACGTCTGTCGGAGTACGACCTGAATGGGGTTTCACTGGCCGCCACGCGGCTCACCCCCGACGGCGACGGATGGATTCCCTTCCTCGGCGAGGAGATCCGGGCCCTTCACCTGAACATCACCGATCGCGAAGCTTATCGTCCTGTATGGGCCGCCCTGGTCCTCCTGACAGAGATTCAACGTCTCCATCCGCAGGAGTTCCGGGTGACCAACGAGGGATTCACGCAGATGATCGGGTCGCGATGGGCCCGTGAGGCGTTCGACAGGGGCGAAGAGCCCGACTACTTCTGGGAGCGGTGGGAAGCAGAGCTGGCGGATTGGTCGGCAGTGGTGGCGCCATACCGGTTGTACTGAGGGAGCCGACGGCATCAGCAGCCCGGTCGTGGGCAT
>JBBDRL010000033.1:0-9593 GCA_040905505.1 Gemmatimonadota bacterium
AGGGCGGCGGGGGTAGAGGGGGCGCTTCCTCGGATGACGAGTCGCTTCTATAGTATTGTCTTACCCGGTGTTAACGAGCGATTGCACAGCAAATGTATATACCCTCGGATCAGGTGGTTGGTGCCGAGCCGCGGACGATCGTGACGGAGAACGCGTCTCGTGTGAGTCCGGAGGGCTACTCGGCAAGCCGCTGGCGCGGCAGAGGTGTCGCAGTGGCGCTGATGGTGGATGGGAGATCCCGGCGGTTTGGTGAACGTGCCGGGAAGCTGTTGGGAGTCGCCGCGGCTATTCGGGCCTGAATCTTGACTGCCCCGCGTGCACCGCGGCGGGGCTAGCTGCTCGTACGCCCCCGCCCACAGCGCCGCCCGCGCGCGGCCCCTGTTCGCCCGTCCCGAGGCTGGATGTTGGACTTGCTACAACTCCCCTGGTGGGCTCTCATCCTGATGGGGGTGGGCATTCTCGCGCTGGGCACGCTCGTGCTCAACCTCTTCTCGGCGATCGGGGATCGGCCGTCTGCAGCGAGCCTGATCGAGAGCTGCGCATTGGACTCGGTCGACTTCCTCCTCGCGCTCTCCGGCGTCATCAACTCGCCACTTCATCGTGGCGGCACGGCCCGTCTCCTCAACAATGGCGACGAGTTCGTACCGGCGATGCTGGAGGCGATCCGTGGTGCGGAGCGGTCGGTCAATCTAACGACTTACATCTGGCAGGGCGGCGAGATGTCACGGGCCTTCTTCGAGGTGCTGACGGAGCGAGCCCGTGCCGGTGTGCGCGTTCGTGTGCTCGTCGACGGGTTCGGCGCGGCGCTGGCTCCGCGCGCGTCGATCGATGCCTTCAGGGCGGCGGGTGGGCGGTGGGAGTTCTTCAACGTCCCTCGTTTCGGTAAGTTGACCCGGATGCACAAGCGAACGCACCGCCGCGCTTTGGTCGTCGACGGCCGAATCGGGTTCACCGGCGGTGCGGCGGTGATGGACAAGTGGCTCGGGCACGCGCAGGACCCCGACCACTGGCGTGATTGCATGATCGAGGTGCGTGGCCGCCTGGCACTCAGCCTCCAATCGGCGTTCACGCAGCTCTGGGCGCATTCCACGGGAGAGCTGATCTCGGGTGCCGACTTCTACCCGCTGCATGTCCACGAGCCCGAGCGCGATGGGAACGGCGAAGCGGTCCGCAGACACCTCAACATTATCAGCTCGCCGTCCAGCGAGGCGCACCCGATGCGCCATGTCTTCTGGTTCTCCATTCGCTCAGCCCGCGAGCGTGTCTACATCACGAATCCGTACTTCGTACCCGACGACATCCTCGCGGCGGCTCTGAAGGAACGCGCGCGCGCGGGTGTTGACGTGCGCGTGCTCGTGCCGAACAAGTTCACCGATCTGCCGCTCATCCGGTGGGCGAGCCAGAGCTATTATGAGGAGCTGCTCGAGGCGGGCGTGCGGATCTACGAGTACCAGCCCACCATGATCCACCAAAAACTATTCGTCGCCGATGGCGTCTGGTCCCTCGTCGGCTCCGTCAACATGGACGTGCGCTCGAAAGAATTGAATCAGGAGAACGCCCTGGGCATCCTGGACCGCGGTTTCGCCGCGGACCTGGAGGCCACCTTTTTCGCTGACCTGGAACTCGCGGAGGAGTTCGATCTCGATCGCTGGCGCGGGCGGCCCTTGCATCGCCGGGCGGTCGAGCGCTTCTTCCGCCTCTTCGAGGAGCAGTTGTGAGGGGAGGGTATCGGGAAACAGCTATCGGCTATCGGCTATCGGCTAACAGTTGGACGACTGGTGACCGGTAGCTCCACGATGGGAGAGGGGTTCGTATCATGCCTGCGCTGGCCAACCGCTGCTTCCCTCCGGTTTGCCGTAAGCCGATAGCTGATAGCTGATAGCTAATAGCCGATAGTAAGCTACACCCGGAACACTTCCTGCACCCCGGTCCCGGCGCCACTGCACCCGCCAGTCACCCCACGAGAACGTCGAGAGGAGTCGATGCCGAGCGACGACACGCTTTGGTACAAGGACGCGGTTTTCTACGAACTACACGTCAAGGCCTTTCAGGACGGCCACAATGATGGAATCGGTGATTTCCGAGGCCTGATCACCCGCCTCGATTACCTTCAGGACCTCGGAGTCGACTGCATCTGGCTGCTGCCGTTCTACCCGTCCCCACTCCGCGACGACGGCTATGACATTGCGGACCCGTACGGGGTTCATCCTCACTATGGAAACACCGAGGATTTCCAGGCGTTTCTGGACGAGGCGCACGGCCGCGGCATGCGCGTCATCGCCGATCTCGTCCTCAACCACACCTCGGACCAGAACGCGTGGTTCCAGCGGGCGCGCCGCGCGCCGAAGGGCTCGACCGAGCGAGACTGGTACGTTTGGAGCGATACGGACGATCGGTATCAGGATGCCCGAATCATCTTCACCGACACCGAGCCGTCCAACTGGACCTGGGACCCGGTTGCGCAGCAGTACTACTTCCACCGCTTCTTCGCCCATCAGCCGGATCTGAACTGGGACAATCCGGAGGTGAAGGAGACGATGTTCCAGGTGATGGAATACTGGCTGGACAGGGGGCTCGATGGCTTCCGCGCCGACGCCGTCCCCTACCTCATCGAGCGTGAGGGGACGGTCTGCGAGAACCTGCCCGAGACGCACGAGATCCTCAAGGAGTTCCGGGCTCGCCTCGACACGCGCTACGAGGGTCGGATCCTGCTCGCCGAGGCCAACCAGTGGCCGGACGATGTACGCCCGTATTTCGGCGACGGCGACGAGTTCCACATGGCGTTCCACTTCCCACTCATGCCGCGGATCTTCATGGCGGTCCGGCAGGGAGTGCGTGCGCCGATCGTGGAGATCATCGAGCGAACCCCGCCCATCCCCGATGATACGCAGTGGTGCATGTTCCTGCGCAATCACGACGAGCTGACGCTCGAGATGGTGACCGACGAGGAACGGGACTACATGTATCGCGAATACGCCGCGGATCCCCGCATGCGCCTGAACCTCGGGATCCGCCGCCGCCTCGCGCCGCTGATGGAGAACGATCGGCGGAAGATCGAACTGCTCAACTCCATTCTCTTCACCATGCCCGGCACGCCGATCATCTACTACGGCGACGAGATCGGGATGGGCGACAACATCTATCTGGGTGACCGCGACGGCGTGCGGACGCCGATGCAGTGGTCCCCGGACCGCAACGGAGGATTTTCACGGGCGGAACCGCAGCGGCTCTACCTGCCCGTCCTCAACGACTCCATTTACGGGTTCCAGGCAGTGAACGTCGAGGCGCAGCAGCGATCGCCATTCTCCCTGCTGAACTGGATGAAGCGGCTGATCCAGGTGCGTAAGGCGCACCGTGCCTTTAGTCGCGGCAGCATCGAGTTCCTGGCGCCCGAGAACCCTCATGTGCTCGCCTACCTGCGCGAATACGAGGGCGACGTGATCCTCGTGGTCAACAATCTTTCGGGCACCGCCCAACCCGTTAAGCTCGACCTCGGCCGATTCGCCGGTTGCGCGCCCATCGAGCTTCTCGGGCATACGGAGTTCACGCCCATCGAAGACGCCCCGTACACGCTGACACTGGGCCCCTACGGCTTCTTCTGGTTCGCCATCCGGCCGCCTGAGGTCCGACGCGGCCTCGGCGACGAGGAGATGAAGGCTCTGGTCAAGGAATGGGGCGAGCAGGACGCAGCCCTGTTGGCGACCTCCGAGACGGTGGCCGGACTCCTCGGCGAGCTCTCGTCGGACTGGCTTCATCAGCAACGCTGGTTCCGCGGCAAGGCCCGTGAAATCACGGCGGTCGAGTACTTCGACTACGCCAGCTTCGCCCCCGACCGCGCCCCCCGGGTGCTCCTCGCGATCGTGAGGGTTCGGTACAGCGAAGGAAACCCCGAGTATTATCTGCTTCCGTTGACACTGCGGCCCCCATTGCTGGCGGAGACGCAGACGGCTCCGATTCTGACCGTCTCGATCGCTTCTCGGGAAGTCTCGCTCTACGAGGCGCTCACCGACCCGACGTCCGCGCGCGCCGCCCTGGAGATCATCGACAGCGAAGGGGCACTGCGCGGCGGCATGGGAACGTTCCGCGGGCATCGCACCGCCGCGTGGGGGTCGCTGAGTGGCCCCCTCGAGCCGGTTCGGCGCCTGCACGGCGAGCAGAGCAATACTTCGATCGCGTTCGACGAGAGCGCCATCCTGAAGGTCTTCCGCAAGCTGGAAGCGGGGCTCAATCCCGACATCGAAATTTCCAGGTTCATCGTCGAGGAGACCGACTTCAAAGCGGTACCGGCCCTCGTGGGCTGGATCGAGTACGAAGGGGAGGCCGATCTGCGCACGAACGTGGCCGCCCTGTACCGGTACATTCCGAATCGCGGTGAGGCATGGAGCTACACCCTCACCTCGCTCGAGCGGTTCTTGAATGCCGCCAGCCGGAGCGCGGCCGACCCGCATTCGAGGTCCGGTGAGGCATCCCTGAAGCGCATGGCGGGAGAGTTCTTCACGACCGCCGCCGCGCTCGGGCGGGTCACGGGCGAGCTCCACCTGGCCCTTGCTTCGGCCGGTCCCGAGCACCCCGACTTCAATCCCGAGCCCATCACCGAGGAGGACGCGGAGCGGTGGATCGAGGGTTACCAGCGCGAGGTCAGTACCGTCCTGGACGACGTCGGGCGCCGTCTCGACGTCATCCCGGGCTCGTTCCCGGCCGGCATCCAGAACGATCTCGCGACCCTGGTCAGGGAGGCACCCGACCTGTGGCGACGGCTCGAGGACCTCGGTGCCCTGGCCAATGCGGGTCTGGTCAAAACCCGCATCCATGGCGATTACCACCTCGGTCAGGTGATTCGGGCGCGGGATCCGGACGCCGCCGGTGGCGAGTGGATCATCCTCGACTTCGAGGGCGAGCCCGCCCGTCCGCTCCTGGAGCGGCGGGGCAAGCATACGCCGATGCGCGATGTGGCCGGCATGCTCCGCTCCTTCAGCTACGCCGTTCAGGTGGCGATCCGGAAATTCGACAGCGACGATTTCATGATCCGCAACGCACTCCGGATGTGGGGCGACGCGTGGGAGGCCATGGTCCGACGCGAGTTCATCGAGGCCTATCGCGAGGCGGTCGGCGACGCGGCTTTCATCCCGACCGAGCCCGCGGAATTCGAACAGGTACTCTCGGTGTTCGAGCTGGAGAAGGCGCTTTATGAGCTCGGCTACGAGTTGAACAACCGTCCCGACTGGCTGTGGATCCCGCTCAACAGCATTCTGGCGATCCGCGGGAGGAGTCGGTGAGCCCTCCGCTCATCTACAATCTCTTCCCCCGGCTCGTGGGCCCGACCACCCGGTGGCCGGAACATGCGCGGGCGGCGGCGGAGATGGGCTTCAACTGGCTGTACGTGAACCCGTGGCACTATCCGGGCTTTTCGGGCAGCCTGTATGCTCCCAAGGAATTCGATCGGATCAACCCCCTATTCCTTCCGCCCGGCACGGACGCCTACTCGCTCGAGCCGCTCCGTGACTTCCTGAACGACGTGCGGGATCTTGGGATTCCGGTCATGATGGACCTCGTGGTGAACCATACCTCGAAAGACGCGCCCCTCGTCTCGGAGCATCCGGACTGGTACGTTCGCGATGCCGAAGGCGAAGTGGTCAGCCCCTCGGTGACGGACCCCGACGATGCCAGCAAGCGCACGGTCTGGGGCGACCTCGCCGAAATCGACAACGCCGGATCCACGGACCGGGAGAATCTCTGGAGCTTCTGGGCCACCTTGGTCGCGGATGCGATGGAGATGGGCTTCGCGGGATTCCGTTGTGACGCGGCGTACATGGTGCCTGCCGGGCTCTGGCGCCGCCTGATCTCCGTAGCGCGAGAGCACGATCCGGAGGCGACTTTCTTCGCCGAGACCCTCGGTGCGCCGGTGGACTCGGTGCTCGCCCTGCGCGAGGCGGGATTCGATTACTTCTTCAATTCCAGCAAGTGGTGGAACTTCCGGGAGTCGTGGGCGCTCGACCAGCATGCCAGCTTTGGGCGCATTGCGCCCTCGATCAGCTTCCCGGAAACGCACGATACGACGCGCCTTGCGGAGGACAGTGGCGGCAGCGAACCGGTCCAGCGCCAGCGCTATGCCTTCGCCGCCGCGTTCTCCGCCGGTCTGATGATGCCGATCGGCTACGAATTCGGATTCAGAAACCGGGTCGACGTGGTGCACACCAAGCCGTCCGATTGGGAGCGGCCCAGCTTCGACCTGCGGCCCTTCGTGGGGCGCGTGAATCGGCTGAAATCCAACCACCACCTGCTCCAGGGCGAGGGTCACCTCAACGCGGCGCTCGGGCTGGAGGGTGACGTGCTCGTACTCGAACGACGCTCCGACGATGGAAACAGCCGCGGATTCATTCTGGTCAACAAAGACGCCGGCGCGGAACGGGAGGTCGACCTCGAGTCGATCGGCGCACGGAACGACGCCCTCGAGCTGCTGCGCGTTTGCCGTGACGATGCGCCGGAAGGCGGCGTACCCGTACCGACGAAGCTCCGGCTGGCGGCAGCAGAGGTCGTCTATCTCCTCCCGAGCTGAGGTGCCAGCGAGCGCCGATCCGGAGGGGCGCGTCCGTGGCTGAGCCGCCCGTGCTGCCGGAGCGGGCGGCGGGTGTCCTGCTGCACCCGACGTCGCTGCCCGGGCCGGGGGTCGGTGATCTCGGTCAGCCGGCAGCTCGGTTCATCGACTGGCTCGCTTCGGCCGGTCAGCAGTTTTGGCAGATCCTTCCGCTCGTTCCGGTGGATGCCGGGGGCTCCCCCTACAACGGCCTCTCGGCGTTAGCGGGAAACCCTCTTCTCGTCTCACCGGACCTGCTCGTGGAACAGGGACTCGTCAGTCGGTCCGACGCCGAGCCTCCGGTCGACTGCCGCCGGGAGCGTGTGGACTTCCCATCGGTTCTGCGCTGGAAGGAAGAGCTCCTGCACTCCGCCTATCGTGCGTTCCGCGAGGGTGCGGCGCCGCAGCTCGCGGATCCGTTCGAGGCGTTCCGAACGGCCCACGGATCCTGGCTCCGCGACTATACCCTCTTCCGCGCCCTTCGGGCCGAGCACGGCGGCGCCTCCTGGCTGGAGTGGCCGGACGACTTGATGCGCCGCACACCGCCGGCGCTCGAAGCGGCTGCCCGCCGGCTGGCGGATCAGGTCGAGCGGTTCGCGTTCCAGCAATTCCTCTTCTCGCGACAACTCCAATCGCTTCGGCGCCACGCGCGCGATCGCGGCATCCGCATCATCGGCGACATCCCCATCTTCGTTGCGCATGACAGCGCGGACGTCTGGGCCAACCCCGACATTTTCGAGCTCGACGCGGACGGCGCCCCGACATCGGTCGCGGGCGTCCCACCCGACTACTTCAGCGCGACGGGGCAGCGCTGGGGGAACCCGCTCTATCGCTGGGACGTGCTCCGCCGCCGCGACTACGACTGGTGGGTCGCGCGGTTTCGCCGGACTCTGGAAATGGTCGACATCATCCGCGTCGATCATTTCCGCGGCTTCGAGGCTTACTGGGAGATACCGGCGAGCGAAGCAACGGCCGTCAACGGACGGTGGGTCGCTGGCCCTGGCGCCGAGTTCTTTCACCGCATCGAGGCGCAGCTCGGGCGGCTGCCGCTCATCGCCGAGGACCTCGGCCTCATCACTCCGGAGGTCGACGCACTGCGGGAAGCGCTCGGCTTCCCCGGCATGCGCGTGCTGCAGTTCGCGTTCGACGGAGACCCGAGCAACCCGCACCTACCTGCGAATTACACGACCGAGGCCGTTGCGTATACCGGGACGCATGACAACGATACTATACTGGGTTGGTGGTCGGAGGTCTCGGCGGCCGAGCGTCAGCGGGTGCGGCGGGCGATGGGCGTCGAGGACCCGGTCGCCTGGGACTTCATCGAAGCCGTCTTCGCGTCATCCGCCCGGCTAACCATCGCGCCCATGCAGGACCTGCTCGGGCTGGGCAGTGAGGCTCGGATGAACACGCCGGGTCGGACCGAGGACAACTGGTCATGGCGCATCCCAGCCGGCGAGCCAGGCACGGAGGTGGCAGGAAGGCTGCTCGAGCTCGCCAGGCGCACCGGCCGGGCGCGAGACCGATGAGCCCCTGCAACCGAATCGAAAGGTGCGCGGTCGCCGCGCCCCCATCTCAAGCTACCGGCAAAGAGGCGGATCTTCGATGAACGATCGAGTTGTGCTCGTAACGGGTGGGGCGGGGAACCTGGGTCGTGCGGTGACGCGCGCGTTCCTCGAGGCCGGCGCTCGGGTGGCGGTGCCGTTCTACAAGACCGACCAACCGACGGCGCTCGACGCGCTCTCGAACGAATTCGGCGATCGGCTCCACACCTTCGCGCTCGATCTGACCACCGAACGCGGTGCCGAGCAGGCAGTTCGTCAGACCGTCGAATGGGGTGGGCAGCTCGGATCGCTGGTGCATCTCGTCGGAGGCTACGTCGGTGGCTACTCGTTGGCGGACACACCACTCGACGCCTGGACCCGAATGCTCGATCTCAATATGACGTCCTCCTTCCTCGCGAGCCGGTTTGCAGTACCGCGGCTGGTCGAGGCCGGTGGCGGTTCCCTCGTCTTCGTCGCCTCTCGTGCCGCGTTCGAGGATCGGAAGAACCGCGCGGCCTATTCGGCGGCGAAGGCGGGAGTGGTCGCGCTCGCGAAGGCGCTGGCGGAGGAGTACGCGGACAGCGGGATCCGGTCGAACGTCATCGTCCCGGACACCATCGATACGGAGGCCAATCGCCGTGCAAACCCGGACGAGGACTACTCCAGGTGGGTTCGACCCGAGGAGATTGCCGAGATCATCGTCTTTCTCGCTTCCGCTCGATCGGCGCCCATCAACGGGGCGGCGCTCCCCGTCTACGGAGGTCCCTGACACCCGGCGGGCAGCGGGACGCGACGGCCAGGTGGAACACGAATTGCCACGCCGCTGAGCCGTGCACCCCGATCAGCAAGAGGTCGGGGGCGGCCGGTCCAGCGTCGAGAAGTCGCTCCGCCGGTTCATGCTGTTCCATCGTTCACCACATCGTGGAGAGGACGCCATGAAAATCTCGTATCGCTGGATTGGATTACCGCTCGTGCTCGCGCTCGCCGCTTGCGGAGGTGATACCGCCGACACCGACCTGGTTCTCGACGATACCATCGAGGCCGAGCCAGGTGCCGAAACGGGCATGCCCGCCACGGAACCCGGCGGAATGGACGATATGGGGGCTGGGCAGACCGCTATGCTCGAACCGGTCGGCGACTCTGGCGCCGGTGGCGAGGCGACCATCACCGACCTGGGCGATCAGACGCAGGTCATGGTACGCCTTACCGGCACTCCCGGAGACGGCGCGCATCCCGGCCACATTCACAGCGGCCGGTGCGACAACATCGGCGGGGTGGTGCAGCCGCTCGACGAGATCACGACGGACGCCACCGGCACCGGCACTATGACCGCGACGGTCGAGGTGGCCCCCATGACCGTCATGGACGGCCAGCACATCGTCGTGTATCACGGCGAGGGCGGCGCTCCCATGGCCTGCGCCAATATCCCCACGCACGCGATGTAGGGGGCGGGAGGATTCAGGATTCAGGATTCAGGA
>JBBDRL010000034.1:0-9349 GCA_040905505.1 Gemmatimonadota bacterium
CGGAAGGCATCGGGCACGTCGTCCGCATCGGCCGGGATGTAGAGCCCGGGCTCGACCGTGAGCACCATGCCCGGCTCGAGCTCGACCGGTTCGCCCGCGCGCTCGTAGAGCCCCACGTCGTGGACATCGAGACCGAGCCAGTGGGAGGTCTGGTGCATGTAGAAGCGCTTGATGCTGCCGGCCTCGATCGCATCGTCGGGTGAGGCGTCCTCGAGGACGCCCATGTCGATCAGCCCGGCGGCCAGCGTTCGGATGGCAGCGTGGTGAACATCGGCGATGGCGGCGCCGGGGATGGCCGCATGGATGCCGGCGTTTTCCGCGGCAAGAACGATGTCGTACAGATCCCGTTGACTCGCGGAGAATCGGCCCGAGGCGGGAACGGTACGGGTGATGTCCGAGCAGTACATCCCCCATTCGGCGCCGGCGTCGATCAGCACCAGGTCGCCTTCGCTGACGCGGCTCTGATTGGCCACGTAGTGCAGGACCGTCGCGTTCGCGCCGGAGCCGACGATGGACGGGAATGCGGGACCGGTCGCGCCGTGCGCCCGAAACGTAGACTCGAGCACCGCCTGGATCTCCCACTCGCCCGTGCCGGGGCGCGCGCGCTGCATCGCCGCGAGGTGTCCGGCGACGGCGATGTCGGCGGCGGTGCGAATCCGCTCGACCTCCTCGGCATCCTTGATGACCCGCAGCTCACCCGTAACGGCTTCGAGATCCACAAGCCCGGTGGGACCCGCCCCCGACCGCTGCCGATCCGAGCGCGCGCGGACCAGAGACTCCGCTACGAAGGTGTCGAGCTGTCGGACGGCGGAGATTGGATAATGGATGCGATCCGCTTCGCGAAGCAGTCCGGGCAGCCTGTCGGGCAGCTCGTCGATCGGGTAGGCGGAGTCGGCGCCCAGGGCCTCCGCTGCCCCCTCCACCCCCATCCGCGGCCCACTCCACGCCTCGCGACCCGGATCGCGCGGGCGAACGAAGATCGTGAACCGATGGTCGGGGTCGTGCGGCGTCAGGACGGCGACCGCGTCGGGCTCGAGCATCCCCGTCAGATAATATAGATCGCTCGATTGACGGTAGAGGACCTCCGTATCGCGCGATTTGCGGAGCTCGGGGGCGGCGGGGACGATCGCGATGCCGTCACCCAGGCGCTGGAGCAGGCGGTCACGACGTGCGGCCAGCAGCTCCGCCGGGAAGGCCCGGGCGGGGCCCGGAGCCGGAGGGTCGCCGGCGCGCGCTGTACTGATGGGGTCTCGCCGACGCGGGTTCATCGGAAAGACGTCGGAGGCGCCGCTCAGGAGGGGAAGTCGGGCGCCAGCCGTTCGTCGATGAAGTCGGGATCGCTGAGTTGCACCGGCGCCTCGGCCGGGCTCGGCGCGCCACCGCTCGGAACGAGGCCGTCGACGAGGACTGCGGCGAAGAGGAGCGCCAGGTACAGTAACGAGGTACGGTACAGCGCCCACGCCGGAGCGGTGAAGTCACTCGCCCGGGCGACCCGCAGGACGCCGCGCAGGAACCAGAGCCCCAGAACCACGGCCGAGATTCCGTAGACGTAGCCGAGCTCGCCGAGCGCCGCCGGGACGATGGTCAGGGGGAGGAGGATTCCTGTGTAGAGCAGCATCTGCCGGAGCGTCTGCTTCTCACCCCAGACGTTCGGCGCCATCGGGACGCCGACCCGCCCGTAGTCCTTCTGCTTGACCAGCGCGAGCGCCCAGAAATGCGGCGGCGTCCAGAAGAAGACGATGAGGAAGAGGTAGATGGCCGTCAGGCTGAGGCTGCCCGTCGCCGCGGCCCAACCCACCAGCGGGGGGAAGGCGCCGGCAGCGCCGCCGATGACGATGTTCTGCGGCGACGTTCGCTTGAGCCAGCGGGTGTAGACGAAGACGTAGTAGAGGAGGCCCGCGAGGGCGAGCAGGGCGCTCAGGACGTTGACCGCGAGGGCGAAGAGCAGGAACGCGGCGACGGCGAGGGTGATGCCGAACAGCAGCCCGTGCCTGGGCGTCATCCGGCCGCTCGGTATGGGGCGGAGCCGCGTACGGCCCATGCGGCTGTCGATGTCGCGATCGATGAACATGTTGATCGCGTTCGCACCGCCCGCCATCAGGTACCCACCGATCATGGTCAGAGCGACCACGCCCGTACCGGGCCAGCCGCCGGCCGCGAGCACCATCGGCGCGAGGGTCGTCACCAGCAGCAGGGAGATGATGCGGGGCTTCGTCAGCGTGACGTAGTCGCGCAGCCGCTGCGACCAGAACGCACGTCGCGAGGACCCCTGTGCGGCGATTCCGGCGCGCTCGGTGGCCGTGGTCATCCCCGGCGCGTCGCCGATCGGTTGCACGCCTACGGTCGGTACCGAAATGGACATTCGAAAGCTGTTCGATGGCGGCTGATCCCGCGGTTCACCCGCCCGGAGTATAACTTTGGCTGCCCCGCTTCCGCCACCCTCATCGTGCCCCCCTGGCATGCTTATTCCAACCCAACCAGCGGCCGGTCGGCCGCCGCGAGCCGGCCCCATCCCATCGATGTACACCGTCCTGGAGGACCCGTATGCCGCTTCCCCTGCGCAGCCACACGGCCGCCGAACTCGCAGGCCAGTCACCGGCGGTGAATGTCGGATCCGTGGAACGCGCCGTATCGCTGCTCTTCGGCGGTATGCTCCTGCTGAACGGCATGGGGCGGCGGGACACCGCCGGCGCCGCGCAGGCCCTCGTCGGCGTGGTCCTGGCGGGCCGTGGCGCGACCGGCCGCTGTCCCGTCTTCCACTCGCTCGGCGTGAGCACTGCCGCGACGGCGGGCGACGCCGCTGCGATTCCCGTCAGAAAGCTCGTCCTCGTCCGAAAGTCGTTCACCATCGAGCGGTCACCCGAGGAGCTGTTCGCCCTCTGGCGGCGCCTGGAGAACCTGCCCTCGTTCATGGAGCACCTCGAGTCGGTGACCGAGCTGGACGCGACGCGCTCACGCTGGGTGGCGAGCGGACCGCTGGGCAGGAAGCTCGAGTGGGAGGCGGAAATCACCGCCGAAGAGCCGGGGCGAGCTCTGGCGTGGCGCTCCATCGAAGGCTCGTCGATCGCGAACAGCGGGTCGGTTCGCTTCGACCCGGCCCCCGGCGAGCGCGGCACCGAGGTCCGAGTCTCGATGGAGTACGCGCCACCGGCGGGGGCCGCTGGAGACGTGGTGGCCAAGCTCCTCGGCAACTCGCCGGAACGCCTGCTCCAGGAGGACCTCCGCCACTTCAAGCAATTCGCCGAAGCCGGCGAGGTTCCGACGACCGATGGGCAGCCGCGGGGGTGAAGGTTATCCGTTATCCGTTATCCGTTGTCCGGTATCCGTTGACGACAACGACAACGGCGATGGAGACGACAAGGCCAGGCCGCGCGGATGAACTCGCCTGCCGATACGGATGTGAGCGACTCCCATCCGAGCCCGAACGACGCATCATCCCCCGCCCGCGGACAACGGATAACGTACAACGGAGCTCAACCCATGAAGGCAGTATGCTGGCACGGCAAACAGGATGTGAGAGTCGACACGGTTCCGGACCCGACGATCCTCAACCCGCGCGACGCGATTCTCCGGGTCACCAGCACCGCCATCTGCGGGTCTGACCTGCACCTGTACAATGGCTACATCCCCACGATGCAGTCGGGGGACGTCCTCGGCCACGAGTTCATGGGCGAGGTCGTGGAGGTCGGTTCGGAAGTGAAGAAGCTGCGGCGCGGGGACCGCGTGGTGGTCCCCTTCCCCATCTCCTGTGGCGGGTGTTACTTCTGCAAGCGGCAGGAGTGGTCGCTCTGTGACAATACGAACCCGAACGCCTGGATGGCCGAGGAGCTGTTCGGCCATTCACCCGCGGGGATCTTCGGCTACTCGCATCTCATGGGTGGGTACGCCGGCGGCCAGGCCGAATACGTTCGGGTCCCGTTCGCGGACATCGGCCCCATCACCGTTCCGGACGCGCTCACGGATGATCAGGCGCTCTTCCTCTCCGATATCTTCCCGACCGGATATCAGGCGGCGGAGGCGTGCAACATCCAGCCGGGGGACACCGTGGCGGTCTGGGGCTGCGGCCCCGTCGGCCTCTTCACCCTGGCAAGCGCGCGGCTTCTGGGAGCCGAGCGGATCATCGCGATCGACCGGATCCCCGAGCGACTCCGGCTGGCGGCGACTCACGTGGGCGCCGAGACCCTCGACTACGAGCGGCTCGGCGGGGCTTTGAGCATCCTGGAGGCGCTGACGGAGATGACGGCCGGGCGGGGGCCGGACGCGTGCATCGACGCCGTGGGGCTGGAAGCGCACGGGGTGGGGCTGGAGTGGTGGTACGATCGCGCCAAGCAGGCCGTACGAGCCGAGACCGGCCGTCCGATCGCATTGCGACAGGCGATCCTGTCGTGCCGGAAGGGCGGGACGGTCTCCATCCCCGGTGTCTTCGGTGGGCTGGTGGACAAGCTGCCGATGGGCGCGATCATGAACAAGTCGCTGACGATCAAGACCGGACAGACCCACGTCCATCGCTATATGCGGCCGCTGCTCGAGCATGTGGAGCGCGGAGAGATCGACCCGTCCTTCATCATCACGCATCGCCTGTCCCTGGATTCGGCCTCGGACGCATACCGCACGTTCGCCGAGAAGGAAGACGAGTGCGTCAAGGTCGTGATGAAGCCAGCAACCGCCTGACCGACATTGAGTTCAGAGCCCGACACGAAGAGGCCGGCTGCGACGAACGGCCGTCCCCGAGCCGGCGGTCCCTGGCAGCGCCTGCTGCGAATCCCGCTCTTCTACAAGATCCTCATCGCCAACGCCACGATCGTGCTGGTCGGGACGATCGCGGGCACGCTGCTCATGGCGGCCTTCGTTCGCGCGGGCTCGGAGTTCCCACTCGTCTGGGTCGTGCTCATGGCGCTCGCGGGTGTGACGGTGACGATTCTGGTGAACGCTATCATCCTGAAGCTGGCGCTGCGGCCGCTCAGGCTGCTCGAGGACACCGCCGCGCGCGTGCAGTCGGGTGATCTCGGCGCGCGCGTCCCGTTCTCACCGCTTCGGGACCGGGAGATGGGGCGCCTCACCGGCACGTTCAACGGCATGCTCGACAACCTCGAGTCGCTCAGGCAGCGCCTCAGCGGGGTCGCGGCACGGGCATTGAACGCCGAGGAGCTGGAGCGGAAGCGGATCGCGCGGGAGCTGCACGACGACACCGCCCAATCCCTCGCCGCGCTGCTGATTCGGCTGCGGCTGATCCGCAGCGCCGACGACCCCGAGATCCGCGAGGCGACGCTGGACGACTTCCGCACCGAGATCGGGGAGGCGCTGGAGCGGATCCGCCGGTTCGCACGCGGCCTGCGGCCGCCTGCGCTCGACGAGCTGGGGCTGGTGCCGGCTCTGGAGTCTCACGTGCGAGGGCTTTCGGAGTCGGTCGGCGTCGCGATCCGCGTGGAAGCCGACCCGATCGAGGAGATGCTGACCCATCAGGCCGAGCTGGCGCTCTACCGGATCGCTCAGGAAGCCCTCTCGAACGCGGTGCGCCACGGCGAGCCCGAGGGTGTCGTGGTCCGGATCAAGCGAGAGCCGCGGGCGGTCGTGCTCACGGTGACGGACGACGGGGCGGGCTTCTCGATGGAGGAGGTTCGCGACAGCGACGAGCGCGGTCTCGGGCTCTTCGGTATGCAGGAACGCGCCGGGTACGTCGGCGGGAACGTGCGAATCCGGAGCGAGCCGGGAAAGGGGACCGAGGTGCGCGCGGCCATCCCGATGGCGGTTCCGTTGCGGGGCCTCCTCGAGCGTGTCGGCCAGGGCAGCCAGAAGGATGCGCCCGGCGGGCCGACTTCATAGATTATCCGGGTCCGCAACACGTCAGCGAATCGGGGGAGAGTACCAATGGCACAGCGGGAAGAGAATCTGGTGATCATCGGCTCCGGGCCGGCGGCGTGGACGGCAGCGATCTATGCCGCGCGGGCCAACCTCGAGCCGCTCGTCTACGAGGGCGAACCGTCGCGGGAGATGATCCCTGGCGGGCAGCTCATGTGGACGACCGACATCGAGAACTACCCTGGCTTTCCCGAGGCCGTGAGCGGGCAGGACCTGATGGACCGGTTCAAGGAGCAGGCGGTCCACTTCGGCACCCGCGTCGTCGGGGAGAACATCGCGTCGGTGGACCTCTCCGGCCGTCCCTTCCAACTGGTGCCGAGCTGGAGCGAGCCGATCGTCGCCCGCTCGGTTATCGTCGCGACCGGCGCGCGTGCGAACTGGCTGGGGCTGCCGAACGAGGAGCGGCTCGCGCAGAGCGGCGGCGGCGTGTCGGCGTGCGCGGTCTGCGATGGGGCGCTCCCCTTCTACCGCGACCAGGTTCTCGCCGTCGTCGGGGGCGGCGACTCGGCCATGGAGGAGGCGACCTACCTCACCAAGTACGGGCGCAAGGTCGTCATCATCCATCGTCGCGACGCGTTCCGCGCCTCGAAGATCATGGCCGAGCGTGCCCTGACAAACCCCAAGATCCAGGTCGCATGGAACACGCAGGTCGTGGATGTCGTAGGGGATGACGCCATCACGGGAATTCGCGTGGAAGACACCGTCACCGGCGAGCAGCGCCTCATGGACGTCGGCGGTCTCTTCGTCGCTATCGGCCATACCCCCAATACGGCCTTCCTCGGTGGTCAACTCGACACCACGCCGGCCGGTTACATCGTCACACCCACGCCCTGGCGGACGGAGACGAACGTGGAAGGCGTGTTCGCGGCCGGCGACGTGATCGACGACTTCTATCGTCAGGCGGTCACGTCCGCGGGAACCGGCTGTATGGCGGCGTTGGAAGCGGAAAGATGGTTGGCCCACCATGACCATGTAGGCGAATCGCCGGTGCTGGAGACTGCGGAAAGCTCGGTGGGGAGGGCGGACAAGTAATTTATTGAACCCCCAGAATCTCACCCAAACCTCTAATCCCGCGCCGAATCCAACCCTCGATCCCCGCTTCAGGATGAAGGGGGCAGGCGTCGCGCGGCTCGGTTCCGGGGATGAACCACTCCTGAACGATGTTCTCTTCAGGACAGGCCGAGGTGGCGAGGTGGCCCGATTCGCGGTCGACCCTGGCGGTCACGAGGTCGACGGGGGCGATCCAGGGAGCGGGTACCGGACGAGTGCCGTAGTACTCGGCTAGCACACGGCCCCAGATCGGCGCCGCGATGCTCCCGCCGCCGCCGCCCACGGTTATCCGACGGGGTTCGTCGAAGCCCACCCACACACCCGCGGTAACATCCGGCGTGAAACCGACGAACCAGGCGTCCGCGGCATCGTTCGTGGTGCCGGTCTTACCCGCGGCCGGAACGTTGCCGGGTAGTCCGACCGCACGCACCCGGGACCCGGTCCCTCGATCGACCACGTCCTGCATCAGGTTGGTCGTGAGGAAGGCGACTTCCGGCGAGAGCACCACCTGGCGCTGCAGAGGCGCCTCCCACAGCATCCGCCCCTCCCCATCCTCCACGCGCTGGATCAGGCGCGGTGCCACCAGCCTGCCGTTATTGGCGAAGACGGAGAAGGCGGCGACCATCTCGAGCGGGACGACGTCCGCGGCGCCGAGGAGCGTCGAGGGGTATTCCTGCATCGGCGTCGATAGCCCCAGGTCGCGGGCCGTGCGGACGACGCTACCCACGCCGACGCGATCGCCGAGGGCCACTGCCGCCCGGTTCGACGAAAGACGCATCGCCTCGCGGAGGTCGACGGTGGTGCTGTCCGCCACGTGATCGGCCGGCCGGTAACTGCCGTCGTATGCCGCGGCACCGGGACCCAGGAGCGGCGTGGTGATGGGGACGCCGGCGGCGAGTGCGGTGGCGAAGAGGAACGGCTTGAACGCCGACCCGGCCTGCCGCCTTGCCTGCATCGCCCGGTCGAACTGGCTGATGCTGAAGTCCCGCCCGCCGACGAGCGCGAGGACGTCGCCGTTGCGGTTGTCGATCGCGACGAACATCCCCTGGAGACACGCGCCCGGGTCCTCGATCTCACCACCGGAGCAGACCGGTCCGCGGAAGGTGCCGAGCTCACCGCGCTCGACCGCCGCGAGCTGCTGCTGCAGGTGGCTCGTCGCCGAGCGCTGCATGTCGCGGTCGAGGGCCGTATGAACCCGCAGCCCCGCGGTCGCCGCCTCGTCACCGAAGCGGTCGCGCAGCTCGCGGCGCACGGCGGCGATGAAGTACGGAGCGTCGCCCCTTCCCTCGATCGGAGCGGCCAACGCCAGCGGCTCCGCCGACGCCTCTTCTGCCTCCCTCGCCCCGATCGCACCGGCGTCCCGCATCACGCGCAACACCAGATTTCGTCGCTCCAGCGCTCCCACGGGGTTGTGGCGCGGATTGTAGGTATTGGGCGCACGCGGGAGCGCGGCCAGCATCGCCGCCTCGGACACCTCGAGCTGACCCGCCGTCTTCCCGAAGTACCCCTGGGCCGCCGCCTCCACACCGTACAGCCCATCGCCCAGGTAGATCTGGTTGAGGTACATCTCCAGGATCTCGTCCTTCGCGAACTCGCGTTCCATCTGCCGCGCCAGGACGATCTCCCAGACCTTCCGACGCAGCGTCTTGGCGCGCGTCAGGTGCTCCGGGAAGACGTTCCGGGCGAGCTGCATGGTGATGGTGCTGAACCCCTGCTCGAAGCTCAACGTCTGAAGGTCGCGGATCGCCGCACCCGCGACCCGCCGATAGTCGATGCCCGCATGCTCGAAGAAGCGACGGTCCTCGACCGCCAGGAAGGCCCCCGCGACGTGCGCCGGGACACGCTCCAGGGGCACGACGATTCGCCGCTCCGGCGCGAGATGGGTGACCAGCTCACCCCTGCCGTCGTATACGCTGGTCGCCTGCGGCGGTCGATAGTCACGCAGCGAGCCGACATCGGGACAACCGTCGCCAGAGCACCGCGGCCACAGCCAGATCGCGCCGCCGACCAGCAGGACGAGGGCGGTGCCGCCCAGAGCCTTGAGAATGGCGCCGGCGCGGCCTCCGCGGCTGGACTGCTTTCTCTTGCTTCCGCTGCTCTTCCGCCGTCCGCGGCTCCGAGCCATGATGATGTCTGGCGCTGGAGATGATTGAGGGAACGGGAGTTATACCGGTCCGCGGGAGAAGGGGTTCCTGGGGGGGAGCAGGAATCAGGATTCGGGATTCGGGATTCAGGATTCAGGATTCAGGGAACGGCCCGCAGTAGATCCCGAGAATGCGGAAACATTGTAGGCGCCGTGACAGTACGGCCCATTGGTGTCTCGCCCCTGCCTCGTGAGGAGCCATCCAACTGGATCCCCGCACATGCGGGGATGACGACGGCGTACTCCCTGAATCCTGAATCCTGAATCCTGAATCCTGAATCCTGAATCCTGAATCCT
>JBBDRL010000035.1:0-9226 GCA_040905505.1 Gemmatimonadota bacterium
CCGAGGCGCTCGGCGCGCTGACAGGTTCCTTCCTGGATACGAGCGCGCCTCTGGACGCCGGAGCGTACCACAACTATGCCTCCGGGTCGGGCGAGACGGCGAATGCGCTCAGCTCAGCGACCATCCGGGCCCATCCGTCCATTGTGGAGGATGCACAGGAACGGGCGAACGGCGAGCCTGACCTGCGTGTGCAGGCGAAGGTGGAGGAGATCACGTCGCGTAGTCAGCTCGGTCTGGAATCCGCCCTGGGGTTCACCATCTACCCAGCCGCGGATTCACCTGTCCCGATCATCACGAACGAGGAGTTGATCCTGCTACGGTCCGAGGCGCGCTGGTTCACCGGCGATGAAGAAGGTGCAGTCGAGGACCTCAACCTCATCCGGACCGAGGCGGGCGGGCTGGAGCCGATCGCCATCCCGGATTCGGACGCGGAGTACGAGACCGCGTTGCTGCGGGAGCGGCGATACTCACTGCTGTTCGAGGGGCATCGCTGGGTCGACCTGCGGCGCTTCGGCCGCCTGGATACTCTGCCGCTCGATCTTCCGACGCACACACGTCAGAGTCGCTTCCCGATTCCGGAAGCGGAGTGCCTGGCGCGTGGAACCGACGAGGCGTGCGGCGCAGGTAGCTGACACCGCCGCCACTCCGAGTGTAGCCGAGGGGTCCGCGCGAACTGCGCGGACCCCTCGGCTACATCCCTCGGCTACATTCGGGGACGATGCGTCATCGCGGAGCAATCCGCAGGAGCTCGCCGTTCTCGTGGTCGGTGACGAGGTACAGGGCGCCGTCCGGGCCCTGTCGCACGTCGCGAATGCGCTGCTGACGATCCGTCAGCAGGTGCTCCTCGCCGATCACCTGCTCATCCTCGATGACCAGCCGCACCAGTCGCATCTCCCGCAGCGCCCCGATGAAGAGGCTGCCCTGCCACTCGGGGAAGAGATTGCCCGTGTACCACTGTGCACCGGACGGGGCGATCACCGGATCCCAGTAGTATACCGGCTGTTGAAAACCTTCGCGCTGGGTCACGGCGTCGGCTATGGGGTCGCCCGAGTATTCGATGCCGTAGGTCACGATCGGCCAGCCGTAGTTGACGGCGCCATGGATCAGGTTCAGCTCGTCGCCACCGCGCGGCCCGTGCTCGACGGTCCAGAGGCGGCCCTGCGGGTCGAAGGAGGCCGCCTGGATGTTGCGATGTCCCAGGCTCCAGACGGCCGGGGCGGCATCGGGCTCGTCGACGAAGGGGTTGTCGTCGGGGACCGACCCGTCGGCGTTGATCCGCAGGACCTTGCCCAGGTGGCTATCGAGCCGCTGCGCATACTCTCTCATCGGTTCGTCCGAGCGGTCGCCCGTCGTGATGTAGAGGTGGCCAGCGGGTCCGAACGCGAGACGCGACCCGTAGTGTAGCCGACCATCGTAAGTCGGCATCGCTCGCAGGAGGATCTCGACCTCTTCCAGGCTGGAGCGGTCGGTCGAGAGCACGCCTCGAGCGACGGTCGTTCCATTGCCCCCTCCCCGCGGTTCCGCGTAGCTCCAGTAGATGAGCCGGTCAGACTCGAAGGAGGGGCTCAGAGTGACGTCCAGGAGCCCGCCCTGGCCGCGGCTGTCCACCTCTGGAATGCCGGCGATGGGCTCGCCCACGTCGCCACCGGCAGAGACGATCCGCATTCGACCCGGCTTTTCGGTCACGAGAAAGCCACCGTCGGGGAGCGGTTCGACAGCCCAGGGATTCTCGAGCCCGCTAGCGACCACCGCGACATCGAATGCCACGCTCGATTCGATCCCGCACGCTCGCGTCTGAGCGGGCGACGCGGGCTCCTGGTCGGGATCGTTCGGCTCGCGGGTCTCGAGAGGGACGCAGTCCCCCTGCGCCCCCGGAACGGCGTCGGTGGAAGCGATGTCGCCGAGCCCGTCCGCCGGGTCCGCGGCTCGTTCGGCGCAGGCGGTCGCCAGCACGGTCATGAGCAGCAGGGCGGTGGATCGGGTGCTTCTGGTCTGCATCAGAGCCTCCGAAGGCCGAAGTGTTCGAGTGTCATCCGCATGCGGAAGAGGCGAACTTCATGCCGGGGCTACAGGCGATGCCCGGCAAGCGGTGGGCGAGCGGCGACAGGGGTTGGCGTGGAATGGCACAGAGTGGAGCCGGATGTGGCACATGGCGGCTTCGAATGAGGCCGCGGGTTTACCCGGCGGCCGCATTGGCGTACCCTGTCTCTGCAGCAAGGAGTCGCCGGAGGTATCCTTTCCGGCGGCCGCCCTATCGCCCCCGACGGCCGGAGACCGTCGCCAACCGCACCAGAACCCACTGAAGATCATGGAATCGAATCCGCTCTTCGCATGGGTCCAGGCCGTCAGCAATTGGCTCTGGGGACCGCCGATGCTGATCCTCGTTCTCGGCACCGGGATTTACCTGCTATGGCGGCTGAACGCCGTCCAGGTGCGTCGGTTCGGCGAGGCCGTGCGCGCGCTGCGGAGGGGGGAGTCGGGCGAGGGAGACATCAGCCCGTTCGCCGCCCTGATGACCGCGGTTTCGGGGATCGTCGGGAACGGCAACATCGCGGGTGTGGCGACGGCGATCACGGCCGGGGGACCAGGGGCACTCTTCTGGATGTGGATCTCGGGTGTGGTCGGAATGGGTGCGATGTTCGCCGAGTCGGTTCTGGGTGTGCGCTACCGGACCCGCGACGCCAACGGCCAGTGGATCGGCGGGCCGATGTACTACATGCGCGATCGTCTGGGCTGGAAGTGGATCGCGGGCTTCTTCGCCTTCGCCATGGCACTCAAGACGCTGCTGGCGACGACGACGGTACAGAGCAACTCGATCGCGTCGGTGGTCTCGGCGGAGGCCGGGGTGGCGCCGCTCTGGACCTGCATCGGCGTGGCACTCGTCACAGGCCTGGCGGTGATCCACGGCGTCCGTACGATCGCGCGCGTTTCGGAGGTGCTGGCGCCGTTCATGGGCGCGCTCTACCTCTTCGGGGCGTTCGCCGTGCTGGGGATCTTCTGGCGAGAGATCCCGGGAGCGGTCGCCCTGGTCATCGAACACGCCTTCACGCCGATCTCGGCGGCGGGCGGCTTCGCGGGGGCGGGCGTCCGCGAGGCGTTCCGGTTCGGTGTGGCGCGGGGCGTCTATTCCAACGAAGCAGGCACGGGGTCGGTCCCGATCGCGCATGCTTCGGCCCGTACCGACAATCCGGTCCGGCAGGGACTCATCGGGATGTTGGGCGTCTTCCTCGACACGCTGGTCGTCTGTACGGCGACGGGCCTCGTTCTTCTGGTCACGGGTGCCTGGACAACGGGTCTCGACTCCACAGCCCTCACCGCCAGCGCGTTCTCGAGCGGGCTCGGCGCCGCGGGAGGGCCGATCGTGCTGGTGGCCTCTCTGCTCTTCGGGCTCTCCACCCTCATCGCGTGGGCGTTCTACGGCGAACAATCGGCGGCGTACCTCTTCGGTCCCGGCGTGCGAAAGCCGTATCGGTTCTTCTATTGCGTGGCCATCCTGGGTGGGGCGGCGGCCGGAGCCCAGGTGATCTGGGCGTGGGGTGATCTGCTCAACGCGCTTGTGGCGATCCCGAATCTCATCGCGCTGATCCTGCTCGGCGGCGAAGTCGCGAGGGCGATGAAGGGCACCGGCTTCGAGATCCTGCCGGGTTCCAAGGTGGGGGTCGCCGGCGAGGGGATGGGCCCGCGCGGCTGAGGCTCGCCCAAGCACGACTGGGCGCCGCGGCGAGCAGGCGGATGCGGGTGCGCCAGCACGCGATCGGCCCCGATCGTGCACACCGCCGAAGGGGCCGTCGATCATGCCCACCTCGCCAGCGTCAGTCGGGAAGCCAGCCGAGTGTATACGAAGATAAGCGGTGCCTGGAACGACCTTCGGGCGAGTTACTGGTTCATCCCGGCGCTGATGTCCGTCGGCGCCGTCATCCTCTCGGTCGTTCTGTTGAGGGTCGACCGCCAGATCGGCGCGGACATTCCCCCGGGGGCATGGTACATCTTCGGCGGGGGTCCGGAGGGTGCGCGCGCGCTGATGTCGTCGATCGTCACGGCGATGATCTCGGCGACGAGCATCGTCTTCTCCATCACGATCGTCGCGCTGACGCTGGCCAGCGGGCAGTTCGGATCCCGACTGCTGCGCAACTTCATGCGCGACCGGTCGAACCAGGTCACACTCGGGACGTTCATCGCCACGTTCGTCTACGCGCTGCTCGCGCTACGCAGCATCCGCAGCGTGGACGACGGGGAATTCGTCCCACCGGTGACGATCACCGCGGGAGTCCTCCTGGTCTTCGCGAGCGTCGGCGTCCTCATCTACTTCATACATCATGTGGCGGAGTCGATCCAGGCGGATCGACTGATCGCGACGACCGCCTATGAGTTGCGCAAAGCGATCGAACGCCTGTACCCCGCGGCCCTGGGGGACCCGCCACCGCCCCAGATCGACACCCCCGAGGCGGAACTGCCGGCCGACTTCGCCGAGAACCGGTTCACGGTTCGGGCGGAGGAGGAGAATGTGCTTCAGGCAATCGATACCGAGCGGATGCTCGAGGTCGCCCGCAAGCGCGATCTGATCGTGGAGCTCCATTTCAGGCCGGGCGATTTCATCCAGGAAGGCGCCGCGCTGGCGAGTGTCTGGCCGCGGAGCGCTGACGAGCAGGAGGTCCATCGGCAGGTGCGCCTGGCCATCGTCGTCGGAACTCACCGGACCCTCCAGCAGGACGCCGAGTTCGGGATCCACCAGCTCGTCGAGATCGCCGTCCGTGCGCTCTCCACGGGCATCAACGATCCGTTTACGGCGATGTCGTGCATCGACCGGCTCGCCAGCGCCCTCGCCTGGCTCACGGGGCGCTCCTTCCCCGCGCGATACCGGCACGACGATGCGCACGACGGGAAACTGCGGGTCATCGCCGACACGACTTCCTTCGCGGGATTCGTCGATTCCGCATTCAATCAGATCCGCCAGAGCGCAGGACATTCGGCGGCCGTTTACATCCGTCTTCTCGAGGCGCTGGCGACCGTAGCGAGCCGAGCCGTGACGGTCGAGCAACGCACGGCGGTTCGAAAACACGCCGATCTCGTCCGCGATGCAGCGCTGCGGGCGCTGGACGCCGATCAGGACAAGAACGACGTCGAGGAGCGCCACTCGATCGTTTCCCGCGCCCTGCTCAACGCCGCGGCGAACGAGGAGCGGGCGTCGAAGTCAGGAACGTGATTTGCGACCTCCGCCACGACCCGTGTTTGCGCTGAACTCCCGGTCTTCACGGCGTACAGACACGACGCTGCCAAGAGCAAACCCGGCGAAAGCCGGAGACGCAGAGCTACGGGGCTAACGCGGTCACGCCAATCCAGCCGGGCCGCCAGCGAACCGACGGCGTCGGGCTGGAGGTCGAATCAGTCGGGAGGAAGGAGGAGTTCGATTCCAGCTCCATTCTGCAAAGCTCGGCAGTTTGAGCGAGGTGAGATGCAGCGTCGTCTGAGACAGGTCCTGATTGCCGCCGTCCTCGGAGCCGTGATACTGCTCATCGCGGCCCTTGGCCGGCGCGGTGATGGCGCCATCGAGACCTCGGTGCCGGGCGACGTCCAGGCGGAGGTCGGCGCGATGGCCGAAGGCGACATGCCTGCACGGGCGAGAGCCTTCCTGGCCACCGACCGCCCGTGGCGGGCGGCCCGTGTGATGCGAGAATACGGGGAGCGCGGCGAGGAACTGACGGACGACGAGCGCGTCCTCGCCGCCCGCGCCGAAGCCGCCTGGGGTGCCTGGCCCCGGGCGCGGGCGCTACTCGAGGGTGTTTCCGCGCTCGATACTCACGAGCATGGCATCGGCCTCTATCTTCTCGCCCGCGCGCGTGACCAGGAGGGGGACGTGACCGACGCGGTAGAAGCGTATCGTGCCTTCCTCGCCCTCTCGCCGCCCGCCGGCACGATGGAGGAAGAACGAGCGGCAGCCACGCTCCGGCTCGGACTGGCGCTCCTTCGGGCTGGAGAACCGGCCAGCGCGCGCCCGGAGCTCGAGCGATCCGCCCAGCGCGCGGGCGCCGCCGCCGTCTGGCTCGAGTTGCTCGAGGCGGATGCGATCGCGCAGACGGGTGACACGGCGGCCGTTCGGCAGGCGGTGGCGCCATTCGACTCGGGAGCCCGGGGGCTCAGGGCGTGGCGCGCCCGCGTGGCGGCCGCGATGCATGCGGGCGATCTGCCCGGCGCGCGGGCGCTGGCGAACCGCGCCAGGGCGTGGGCGGGGACGAACACGACGCGGGCTGAGTTCCTCGTCGCAGCGGGCCGGATCGCCGTCGAGATGGGCGATATCGAGGCCGGCCGCGACGCGATGCGCGCAGCGATCGACCTGACGAACTCCGGCGCCTACGCGCGCCAGGCAGCCGATGTGCTCCGCGGCGGAGATACGACAGCGGCCGAAGCCCTCGCGATCGCGCGGGTGGACGCCGCTCAGGGACTGCATGAGCAGGCCGTCGACGGCTTCCGCCGCTGGCTCGAGGCCGGGCTCGGAAGCGCCACCGAGCGCGCCGAGGGGCACATGGAGCACGCCAACGCCCTCTTCTACGCAGAGCGCTACGACCAGGTGGAGCTGGCCCTCCAGCCCATCGCCGGGTCGACGTCGGCTCAACTGCTCATGGCGCGGGCGGAGAGCCACCGCGGCAATGAAGACGAGGCGGTGCGGATCTACCTCCGGCTGGCGCAGCGGTTCCCCGGCACCGGGACGGGCGTTCACGCGCTCTTCCTGGCAGCGGGCACGCGGCACGACGAGAACGACTTCGACCGCGCTCGCGAGCTCTATCAGCGGGTCGTCGACCAGTATCCGGGGCGCGACCAGATGGGGCTCGCCATGATGCGCCTGGCGGGCATCGCCTTCCTTCAGCAGGACTACGCCGCCGCAGCACGCATCTGGGACGCCTACCGCAGTCGCTATCCCGGCGGTACACGGGCGCTTCAAGCGACCTACTGGGCGGGGCGGGCGCGTCAGGAGATGGGGGACGAGGACGCCGCAACGATTCTCTTCCGCTCGGTGCTCCAGCGCCAGCGCGATTCGTATTACGCGCTGCTGGCGAGCCAGCGCCTCGACGAGCCTTTCTGGCCATTGCCGATGCGCCCGGCGCCCGCGGCGAGCTCCGTGGCCGCCGATCGTGTCGCCGGATGGATGCAGGGCGTCGACCTGCTCCGGAACGCGGGCTTCGCCGAGGAGGCGGCTGCCGAGGCCGCCCGCATCACCGCGTCCGCAGGCAGTGACCGACAGACCCTCTACGCCCTGGGAGAGGCCCTCGCAGCGCGCGGCTACAGTCGCAACGCCATTCAGGTCGGCCTCCGCCTCCAGGGCGCCGGCGCGGTCGATCGCCGCCTCCTCCGCATCCTCTACCCATTTCCCTACAGGACGCTCATCACCGAGGAGGCTCGCGACCGCGACCTCGATCCGTTCGTCGCGGCCGCGCTCATCCGCCAGGAGTCGATGTTCGAGGCCCGCATCACCTCGCCGGCCGGCGCACGCGGGTTGATGCAGATCATGCCCGCGACGGGCGCGCAGGTCGCTGAGGCTGCCGGCATCGCGGAGTGGGAGCCGGAATCACTGTATCATCCGGAAATCAACGTCCACCTGGGGACGCGCTACGTCGCCCAGCACATGACGAACTACGATGGGTCGCTCCCATCCGTGTTCTCCGCCTACAACGCCGGGCCACATCGCGTCGAATGGTGGAGCGAATTCGAGGAATACGGGGAGGACGAGATCTTCACCGAACGCATCCCCTACAGGGAGACGCGCGACTACGTCAAGATTCTCACCCGTAATCGCGCGCTCTACCGCGGGCTGTACGGGAGCGGCGAGTGAGTGCGCCGCCCCCAGGTAGTCTCGCTCGGGGTTCGAATACGGGCAGACGAATATGAGCAATCAGGACAGACCCGAGCTGCCGTACGGTGTCGTCCCCCCCGGATATCGGCTCCCGGACGCGACGCGCGTCGGGAGGGTTCGGCTCCAGGTCGCCGAGCTCACCCGTTCCGTCGCCTATTACGAGAGGGTCCTCGGGATGTCCGTTCTGGAGCGCGACGACACGCGCGCGGTGCTGGGCGCCGAGGGCGGGGCCGAGCCGCTCGTCGAGCTCCACCAGCGGCGAAGCGCCGCCGCCGTGCCGCCGGGAGGGCGGCTGGGTCTGTACCACTATGCGATTCTACTGCCCGATCGCGCGGCGCTGGGCCGGTTCACGGTACACCTCCGGGAGATCGGGATACGAGCGGGGGCGTCGGACCACCTGGTCAGTGAAGCGCTGTACCTCCAGGACCCGGATGGCCTGGGAATCGAGGTCTACGCCGACCGTCCACGCTCCTCATGGCGGTACGAGAACCGCCAACTTGCGATGGCGACGGAGCCGCTCGACCTGGAGAGTCTGACCCGCGCGGGGGATGGGGAGCGGTGGACGGGGATGCCCGCCGGCACCACGATCGGACACGTCCATCTGCACGTCGGTGACATCGGTGAGGCCGAGGCGTTCTATCACCGGGGGCTGGGGCTGGACAAGGTCGTCTGGGGCTATCCCGGCGCCCTCTTCCTTTCAGCCGGCGGCTACCACCACCACCTGGGGGTCAATACCTGGGCGCGGGGTGCCGATCCGGCAGGTGAGGATGATGCGCGTCTGCTGGATTGGGAGCTCGTCCTTCCATCCGAAGCAGACGTCCAGGAGGCGCTCGGTGCACTCACGATCGCAGGCTATGGGGCCGACCCCGCGGGTGCGGGCAGGAGCGCGAGCGATCCGTGGGGCACCAGAGTTCGCATACGAGCGGCCTCGAGCGGAAACTAGTCGATCTGACGGTTCGACTCGGCGTCCGTTTCGGGCGCAAGCGCAGTCTCCTCGCGGACCACCACGCGGCCCTGCGAGTCGACCCTTCGCAGGAGCTCCTCGATCTTGGCATCGAGTGTCTCGAGCCCCGTCTGGACCTCCTCTCGCAGCGCCGTGATCCGGCTCTCTTCCGCTCTGTCCGCCAGCTTCCGGGCCTCCTCGAGCTCCCGGTTCGCCTTCCGGCTCCCCATGAGCACTTCGGTCTCGGCCTTGGCGAGGAAGATCAGATAGAGGATCGTCACCCCCGCCAGGATCGCGAGCATGACGACCCCTAGCGGTGCGACGACCGTTCCGACCAGGAGGTTGAGCGGCGTGGCCTGCGCGAAGAGCGGCCAGTTCACGATCGCGAAAAGAACGACCGCGAGGAGCACCAGGGTAAAGATCAGGGTCCGTGGCTT
>JBBDRL010000036.1:0-14372 GCA_040905505.1 Gemmatimonadota bacterium
CCGACGTTACCCGAGCCTCGCGTGAAGCTCAGCCCCGGCTCTCGAGCCCCGAGCATGTCCTGAACCCCGGTCACTGCCGAGACCTGAGCGATCTCGCCCGCGTCGACGCGGCCGACGACGTTACCGAGCGCACGCTGCTGCGTGCCGCCAGGCGTTCCCGTCACGACCACCGCGTCCAGCGCCAACGCGTCCTGCGCGATCTCGAAGTTGGCCGTCGTCGTCGCATCCCCCGTGACGGTCACCTCCTGCGATTCCGTCCGGAAGCCGATCCGCTGCACGCTCAACTCGTGCGTGCCCGCCGGCACGTTCAGCAGCGTGTAGCGGCCGTCGGAACCGGACAGCACCCCAAGGCCCAGCTGCTGGCTGAAGACCTGGGCCGAGCTCACCGGCTCCAGTGTGCGCGAATCGACCACCTGTCCGGTGACCGTGCCAGTCTGGGCTTGAGCCACTCCGGCCGCCGTTACCCCTACGATCAGGGCAGCGAGGAGTGAGAAATATCCTTGACAACGTGTGCTCATATGGACCTCCTGTAAGACAGAGCAATGGGCTGGGATCCATCGTCCCAGCGGGGAACCACCGGCGCCGACAAGCTTATGTGACCGCCCGGCCGTTCGGCGAGTCGGGCGGGCGTCCTCAGCAACCATCCGATGGGTAAATACGCGATGAACTCCGCATGCACCTTACGGATGCGATCGCAGGCCTGACATTCTCGTGAGGGGGGACTACGTGAGGAGCCCTGAGGGCTATGTTCCTGCATCCGGATTCCAGCACTGCGCCATGCGCAGCTTCCAGACGTCGAACAGATCAATCACCCGTGATTCCCGCTCCCTCAACTTCTCATACGTTTGACCTGCGATTTCCTAGACGACGGGGTTCTTGACCGTAAAGATCCCGGCAAGCAATCATTCTAGTGCACGCCTCACCTCGACGTCAAGAAAACGGCAGACGGGGGCCGGGTGCCCCGCTGCGACTCCGTACCGCAGCGCCGGCTCGAAGCGCGACGAACTCGAGCGGAGGCTTCCGCGCAGGTGAACGGCGCGGGTCGGGGCGCTTCTTGCGGCGTGCTGAAGGGTTTGAGGAGTCCACATTCACCGCATAGGAAAAGTGTACGAACAATGACGCCAGAGCTCGGGATCATCGAAGGATACTACGGTCGGCCTTGGACCTGGGAGGCGCGGGACGAGACGGTCACGTTTCTGGCACCGCACGGCTACGGGTTCTTCATGTACGCACCGAAGGCGGACGCCTATTTGAGACGGCGGTGGGTGGAGCCGCATCCGGAAGCGGAGCATGCGGCGCTACGGCGGTTCTCGGCCCGGTGCAGGGAAGTGGGCGTTCGCTTCGGAGTCGGCCTGACGCCGTACGAGCTACACCAGAGGTTCGATGGGGCGGCCCGGGAAGCGCTGGCTGGTAAGCTGGAGCGGCTGGACGAGATCGGGGCGGACGATCTGGGGATTCTGTTCGACGATATGCGAGGCGATCTGCCGGATCTCGCCGATCGACAGGCTGAGATCGTGGATTGGGCGGCAGAGCGGACCGGGGCGGACCGGATCATCGTGTGCCCGAGCTATTACACGGACGATCCGATCCTCGACCGAGCGTTCGGCGCGCGTCCGCCCGGCTATCTGGAGAGGCTGGGAAGTTTGCTCGACCGGTCGATCGAGGTGTTCTGGACGGGCGAGGAGGTCTGCTCGCGCGAGTTCTCACCCGGGCACCTCGCGCGGGTGGGCGAGCAGCTGGGCCGGAAGCCGTTTCTGTGGGACAACTATCCGGTGAACGACGGGCAGCGGATGTCGCAGTACCTGTACCTGCGGGCGTTCACGGGGCGGCCGGCGAGAATTGCCGAGCACATCTCGGGGCACGGCATCAACCCGGCGCTCCAGGCGACGCTGACGAGGATCCCCGCTCTGACGCTGGCGCGGAGCTACGCGGAAGGCGAGGAGTACGCGTACGGGGAAGCGTTTCACCGGGCGGCCATCGCGGTCGCCGGGGAAGATCTTGCCCGGCTTATTCGGGAGGACCTGCTGATTCTCCAGGATTTGGGACTGGACCGGCTCGGGGAGAAGGAGTCGATGCTCCGGGAGCGCTATGGCGATCTCATGCACCCGGCGGCTCGGGAGATCGTCGCCTGGTTGGACGGCGAGTACCGGATCACGAACGAGACCGTGCAAACCCAGTAGCGCCAGCGGCGGCGGGCGGCACATAGCACCGGACTACGGGCGCGTCGGCGAAGGCGCGGCTCGGCGAGTGGTCAGAGGTGGCGCACGGCGACCGGTCTTCAGCGGTATCGCGGCTCCCTCAAGGGGCCCTCCGACGTTCTGGCAGCGCAGTTGCAGAGAAGCCGTCGCGAAAGCGCGGCGTCAGTCGGTCGCGCGTGAGAACCGCGGCGATTGGCGCGGCAGAAGGGGTAGTCGATTCAGGGGAAAACGTGGTGGCATCGAGCAGGCGAGAATCCGGGATGACGATTAGCATGCTCGGGGCGACGATCGTCGTGTTGCTGGCGTCGATCGCGGTGCCGGCGGGCGCGCAGACGGATTCCGTGACCGTTGCGGCGGGAGCGCGTTACGAGGCGAACTCCGTCCAGAAATTCGTTCTCGGCTCGCGGTACAGAGAGCTGTGGACCGCCCCGATCCGAGTCCCGGTCCTCGAGCCCGACACGTTCGCGGGAGGTCTCGAGCTCCTCCAGGAGGGCGGAGGCAATCAGACGCTTTCCTTGCGGTTCGGCAGTTCCGACGGGCGGGAGTGGGTATTCCGCTCGGTCGACAAGGACCAGAGCGGGGGTCTGCACGAGGATCTTCGCGAGACGTGGATCGACGACATCGTCCAGGACCAGATCAGTTCGAAGCACCCGGGCGCGGCCGTGGCGGTCGCGCCCCTGATGGAAGCCGCCGGGGTCCTGCACGCGGTACCCACGCTCGCGGTGATGGCGGACCACCCGGTACTCGGGGAGTTCCGGGAACAGTTCGCGGGCATGCTGGGCATGATCGAGGAGCGACCCACCGAGGTGGAGGACAACCGTCTGCGCTTCGGTGCGTACGAGCGCCTGATCGGGACGGAGCGTCTGCTCGAGAGGGTCGAGGAATCGGCGGAGGATCGGGTCGACTCACGGGTGTTTCTCAAGGCCAGGTTCATGGATCTGCTGGTTGGCGACTGGGACCGCCACAGCGACCAGTGGCGCTGGGCGCAGGACGACCGGAACGGGCGGCGCTTCTGGCTGCCGATCCCGCGTGATCGCGACAATGCCCTCTTCTATACCGACGGCGTGGTCGGGGCGCTGGGCGGTGCAGTACGGCCTTTCGTCGTCCAGTACGGGGATGAATACGACGCGGTATACGGGCTCACCTACAATGCCCAACATCTGGATCGCCAGTTTCTGACGGAGTTACCGCTCGCGGTGTGGGACTCCGTCGCTACCGATCTTCAGGGCCGGCTCAGCGATGACGTGATCGCCGACGCGGTCCGGCAGATGCCGGAGGAGTACTTTGCGGTGAGCGGACCCGAACTGGAGCGAACGCTGCGTGCGCGGCGGGACGCACTGCCGGTCGCTGCCCGTGAGTTCTACGCGCAGGTCGCCCGCGAGGCCGAGATCTACGCGACGGACGAGGACGAGGACGCCGAAGTCGAGCGTCTGCCGGACGGGTCGGTTCGAGTGACGCTGCAGGCGGAGAGTGGCGGGGAGTCGCCGTATTACGAGCGGGTATTTCATCCCTCGGAGACGCGCGAGATACGCCTCGACCTGCGCGGTGGTGACGACCGGGCGATGGTGACCGGCTCGGGGGAGGACGGCCTGCTCGTCCGCGTCATGGGAGGCGGCGCCGATGACCATCTGGAGGATGCGGCCGAACCCGGATCCGGGCGAACGGTTCTCTACGATGACCGGGAAGACGACGATGTGCTCGTGCCGGGCCCCAACACGGTGGTCGATCGTAGCGCCTTCGAACCCCCACCTGCGGATACGTTGACGCGCAACAACAGCCCGGCGCAACGCAACTGGGGATCGGACGCGACCTGGTTCGCACCCGAGGCGGACTGGCGTTCCGAAGTCGGGCCGGTGATCGGCGGCGGTCCGCAGGCGGTGCGCTACGGATTCCGGCGCTACCCGTTCGCGACGCGCGCCGGCATCGAGCTGCTGTACGCTCCCTTGCACGGCCGCTTCGAAGTGGCGGCCGAAGCGGAGCGAGTCAGGACCGGGAGCGACGGCCAGACACGGGTGCGGGCGCTCGCTTCCCAGATCGACCTCACCCGCTTCCATGGATACGGCAACGAGACGCCCGACGGTCCGGATCCGCACTCCAAGCGGGTGTGGGCGACACGGTATGCACTGGCGGCCGAGTGGGTGGAGCACTTCGGCCGAGGCACCCGCGCGGGGGTCGGCCCGATCGTGACTTATCTCGATCCGGAAGCCGTGGCCGGGTCGCCGGCGACGGCGGCCGGGATCGCGGGCGATAGCTCATTCGCCCTGGCCGGCCTGCAGGGTGCCGCATCATTCGATCTCCGCGACTCTGCCGGCTTCACCCGGCGCGGTGCCGCGGTCGACCTGGGTGCGGAGTGGTACCCGCTGGTGACGGGGGATGCCCCGGGCGCCTTCATTCGGAGCAATGTCATCGCAACTGGTTATCTACCCCTGCCGCTGCCACTCGAGACGATCCTCGCGCTGCGCGGCGGGGGGGAGGTGCTCTGGGGAGACGCTCCTCTGCAATACGCGGCATTCCTCGGCGGCGGCTCATCCCTGCGCGGGTATCGAACCGATCGCTTCGCCGGCGACGCAGCCATCTTCGGGTCCGCCGAGCTTCGCTCGACCCTCGGCCGCATCAATCTGCTGCTGGCACGCGGGGACTTCGGGACGATCGCGCTGGCCGATGCCGGGCGCGTGTTCGTGGAAGGCGAGGATTCGGACACCTGGCACACGGGGTATGGAGGGGGACTGTGGTTCGGCCCGGTCGACATGGCGTTCACCGCACACATCCTGGCCGTCGCGGGCGAACGAACCAAGGTGAGGGTCGGGCTGGGGATGCCGTTCTGATGCCGCACGTGGATCCGGAGCGCGTGACGCCGTCGAACTTCGCTGGTCAGGCCTCGGGGAGGTGCTACGCGTGACGGAAACGGGGGAGAAGGTGGTGCGAGAAGACCAGTTCGGTGTCACCGAGGAAGGTCGGTACCCGCTTGCCCAGCCGCCGACCCCGAGGGGGTCGGTGGAGCAGCTGGTTCGGTCACCTCTGTTCCGCCTTTGCATCTACTATCTGGTCGTACTCACCGTGGCGGCCATTCTGGTCAGAGAGGTGCCCCTGGCCCGAAACGCCCTGGTCACGCCTGCCGTGCCGGTGCTGGGCGAGGGGGCGGCGCTGCTGAGCGGCGAAGCGGCACCCAGCAGCTGGACGCAGCCCTCCGCTCTGCTCGAGACGACGGTGAACCGCGTTCTGACGACGTTGTTCATCATCATCGGAGCGGTCACCCTGGCGATCCCGGTGGCGTGGATCTACATGCTGACCAAGAAGCTCCGGTACGATCCGGGTCTGGTGCGGTCCGTGGTGATCCTGCCGATTGCGGTCGCCGGTATTCTGCTGGTCGTCAAGAACAGCTTGGCGCTGGCGTTCAGCCTTGCCGGGATCGTCGCAGCGGTCCGCTTCCGCAACACCTTGAAGGACCCCCGTGACGCCGTATTCATCTTCCTGACGATCGCGATCGGCATCTCGGCCGGCGTCCAGGCGCTCGACATCGCCCTGGTGGTGTCCGTCTCGTTCAATATTGCGGTGCTGGCCCTGTGGAAATTCCAGGTCGGCTCGATCTATGGCGGACGTTACGGCCGCACCGGCGTTCTGTCGATCGGCGACTCCTCGCTGCTCGTGGCTCAGACGCCGCAGGCGTGCCGATCCCTGAGACGGCAGCTCCTCGGCCGTGTGGGCGACATGAAGACCGATGGGATCCTGCTCATCCATACGACCGAACCGGAGCTAGCGCGGCACACGGTTCAGGACGCGCTCACGGATACCTCCCGCGACTGGCGCCTGCTGGGCATCAGCTCGCGTGGGGACGAGGTTCATACCGCCGAATACCTGGTCCGCCTCAGGAAGAAGCTCACGCCGGCCGACCTGATCGGAGCATTGGACGAATGGTCGGCCCATATCATGGCCGCCGAATACGTGCCCTTCCGACAGCGCAGCCGCGCACGCGACGATGGGAGCGAGGAGAAGGGCGACGGCGACGACGACGGCGGAAAGGATGCAAGTAAATGATGCCGTGTCGGCGGCCCGGCTGGACACGCGCATGACCGCGTCGAGATCGGAAGATGGAGCGGCTGGAGCCGGGGTGCTCGAGCAAGCGGCTCGGTCCGCGGCGCCCGGCAAGGTGTCGCTACCTGGCGACGCCCTGCTGAACATGGAACTGAGCAATTTCTCGTTCAACGCGCGGGTCCTCGAACTCGCGATGGACGCGCGAATTCCGCTGCTGGAACGTGTTCGCTTCGTGGCCATCCTGGGCGGCAACCTGGACGAGTTCTTCATGACGCGGGTTGCCGGCTTCAAGCGGCAGGTTGCGCTCGGCAATGAGAAGACCACGCTCGATGGCAGAACGCCCGACGAGCAGTTGCGGCTGATCGCCGTCGGCAGTCGAGAGCTGATCGCGACGGTGTACGATAGAGCCCTACCCGACCTGCGGCGTGACCTCGCGGAGGAGGGGATCGAGATACTCGGCTGGAGCGGCCTGAGTCCGACCGAAACGGCATATCTCCTCCGCAACTACATCGGCGAGCTGGACGCGGTCATCACGCCGGTATCGATCGCGCCGGGGGCGGCCTTCCCGCACGTTCGGAACCTGCGACCCGCGCTGCTCGTCGGGAACCCGTCGCCCGCGGGGAACGCCGGCACCACCATCGTCGAATTGCCGGGCGACGTGCCGCGCCTCATACCCCTGCCGGGCGGCCGCCGCTTCATCCCGCTCGAAGAAGTGCTCCGGTCGAATCTCGATCGTCTCTTCGAGGCCCCCCCCCCGACCGGTGCACATCTCTTCCGGGTCACCCGCAGCGGGAATCTGAGTCTCGAGGGCGACGAGGTGGAGGACGTGGTCGGAATCGTTGCCGAGAACGTCGCGAAGCGACCCTTCCAGCCGGTCGTCCGCCTCGAAGTCGAAGCGAGCATGCCGGAAGAGACTCGCGACTGGCTGCTCGACGAGATGCGTATCGAGGCGCGGACCCGATTGAGCGATCTCCGGAGTGAGGACGTCTACGTCGCCCCGGGAATGCTCGACCTCAAGGGCTTGGATGAGCTCGCGGTGCTCCCGATCCCCGAGCTGCGCTACCCGCGGCAGAAGCGAACCTCTCCGCTTCGTAAGCGGCCGTCGATCTTTGCACAGATCCGGCGTTCCGAGGTCCTCGTGAGGTATCCGACCCACTCCTTCGAGAAGACGGTGGAGCGGTTCGTCTTCGAGGCTGCGCACGACCCGAAGGTCGAATCGATCAGGATCACACTCTACCGGACCAATCGGGCATCCAAGATCGTGCGGCTGCTACGCCGCGCCCACCGGAACGGCAAGCGGGTGATCGCCCTCATCGAGGTCAAAGCTTCCTTCGATGAGAGGCGGAACATCGAATGGGCCAGGGCCCTCGAAGCCGCGGGAATCCGGGTTCTGTACGGGCCGCATTCGCTGAAGGTGCACGCGAAGATCGCCAGCGTCGCACGGCGTGAGCGGGACGGGCGCCGCCTGTATTCCTACGTGGGCACGGGGAATCTCAATGCAGCGACGGCGGCGGGCTACACGGATCTGGGTATCCTCACGGCCAACGAGGAGATCGGTTCAGAGCTGGAGCAGCTCTTTGACGCGATGGGCGGTGCGCAGGCCGCCCCCCATTTCGAGAGGCTCCTGGTGGCGCCGTTCAACATGCGCAGGCGCTTTCTGGAGCTGATCGAACGGGAGCTCGACCATGCGGCCGCCGGGCGGGGCGGCGCGATGACGGTCAAGCTCAACGGCCTCGCCGATCGGGAGATGATCGCAGCGCTCTACCGCGCATCGGCCGCTGGCGTCCAGGTCGACCTGATCGTGCGCGGAATCAACGCCCTGCGTCCGCGCGTCCCCGGGCTCTCGGACAACATCCGTGTCGTGGCCCTCGCGGGCCGCTACCTGGAGCACTCCCGGATATTTCGCTTCAACAACGCGGGCGACCCCGAGCACTTCATCGGGTCCGCCGACTGGCGCGGCCGCAACCTGAGCCGCCGCGTCGAGGTGGTCACACCCGTCCTCGATCCGGCTCACACCGCTCGCATCGACGAAGGCCTCGCAGAGGACCTTGCCGATCCCCTCGCATGGGACATGCAGCCCGATGGGAGCTACACCCGGCGAGGCGAGCTGTCTGCCGAAGCGGTCGAGCCCACCACGCGATCCGATTCCTGATGCCTCGCGCCAGGCTCTTCCCGGGACTGCCGCTGATGCTCGTTCTGCTCGTCAGCGGGTGTGATCGCGGTGGGCAAGCCGCTGTATCCGATGCACCGGTCTGCCGGGTGGCTCAACCGCCCGTCATGCTTCCCGACCGGATCCCCGAGTCGAGTGGGGTCGCCGTCAGTCGCACCCACGAATCGGTCATCTGGACGCACAACGACTCGGGGTCCGAGCCGACGCTTTACGCCGTCAACTCGGCGGGCCGGCTCCTCGGCCAGGTCTTGGTCCGGGGGGCAGAGCAGGTGGATTGGGAGGACATCGCTATCGCCGACTGTGATCCGGCCGACTGCATCTACATCGCCGATATCGGGGACAACCAGGCACGGCGCTCCGAAGTCACGATCTATCGGGTGCCCGAGCCGCATCCGACTGATAGCGAGACGCTCGCCGTAGAGGCATTCCCGATGCGTTACCCCTCCGGGCCGCGCGACGCCGAGGCGCTCTTCGTTCTTCCCTCCGGCGAGCTCTTCGTCGTCACCAAGGGCGAGAACGCGCCGATCGAGCTGTTCAGGTACCCAGGTCCCCTGCGCGCGGACGAGACCGCGGAGCTCGAGCGCCTGGCGACGCTCAGTACGCGTCCCGCGCCTCTCCCGGATCGCGTTACGGGCGCTTCGGCCAGCATCGGGGGAGAGTGGACGGCGATCCGCACCTACACCTCGATTCTGATCTTCCGGACCGCGGATCTCCTGGGCTCGGAGACAACGCCGTCCTTCAACGTCGATCTTTCATCGGTCGGCGAGGTGCAGGGTGAGGCCGTCGGTTTCGCGGTGGACGGCAGCATGGTCGTCACCAGCGAGGGGGTCGGTGAGGGATTGCCGGGTACGATCGCCGTTGTCTGGTGCCCGCTCTGAGGCGCGCCGGTCTGCTCCCGTCGATAACTGGCGGCCAGCGGCCGCGGGAGACGGGATCGTGAGCAGCCGGTAGCGTAAACTGACGTCGTCCGGTATTATGAAAGGGGGCCGATCGGCCCACATCCCGCAAGACGTTCTCCGGTAGTCCATTACCCCGCCCGCAGTCTGGTCCGCTTCCCGGATGGAGAGGCTGCAAGGAGCTTCAATTTGCGCCCGAATGGCTGGATCGTCGGCACGATAGCGCTCACCCTGCTCGTCGCGCTCGCGGTGCGTCCCGAAGCGCGGATGCCCGAGGGTCACCCTGCGTACGCACAACGCGCCAGTCCGATGGCGGAGTTGGCGCTGGAGGGGTGTTCGACGGTGGCCGCGCGTGAGGAATTCGAGGCGGCGGATTGCCTGCAGTCCGCGCGCATCGACCTCATCGATGGGACGATCGATCTGGACCAGGCGATGCGACGGCTCGAGGCGTGTGCCGGTGTTCGCGAGGACCTCGAGGAGCTGGCCGCCAGGCAGGCCGCGCTCCGGGCTGACTGGTTCGCGGCGCGGAAGGCATTCGACGAGGAACTGGGGGAAGCGGAGTCGGCTGTGTACGAGAGCGTGCTCGCCACGCTGGGTCGAGAGCCGGCTCCCGTGGATAGAGCCGCTGTTGCGCGGCTACGGGCAGCTGGGGTGCGGCCATCGGGGATCGCCGCCTCGCGGGCCGCGGATGTGCTGGAGCAGCTCGGGTCGGACGCATCCCTGCGCGCCGATTTCCGCCAGGTGTTCGGAAATACGCGAGCCGACGCGCTCGATGCGATCGTATTGCGCGATGCGGATGCCGCCGTCGGAGCCGTCACGCTCGGGGAGAGCGTGGTGGTGCCCAACCTTCACCATCAGGCGGAGGTCGGGGATTCGGAACCGTCGGAGAGCCTGACGGATCCGATAGTCGTCCCGCGCGTCGCCTATTCCGCTCGGGTCGCCACCGAACTGCGCCGCCTGGAGCTCGCCCGGCTCGACTATCTCGAATCCGCGGCCGTGGAGAATCAGCGCACCGGGAGCATCCGGACGTTCGTTGCAACGTTGCGGGGTGGCGATGCGGAAGTCGCTGCCGCGGAGGAGCTGCGGCGGGCCGCCGAGCGGGACGAGATGCGGATGGTGGAGCGGCTGCGCGTGCTCGATCGCCGCCTCGGCGTGGACCCCGTCCTCGGCAGGATGGCGGAGGAGAGCGTCGGGATCGCTGCGACCGTGAATCAGGGTTGCCGGGCGGTGGCGCTCAGCCGACGCCGTTGGATCCGCACCGGAGCGGGCGTCGTGACGGGTCTGGTGGGGGCGGCTGGCGTCGTGATCGCGACGGGCGCTACCGGGACGTTGATCGGCGGAGTGACGATCGCCGCTGCCGTGGAGGCCACGCTCGGAGCCTATCTGATCGCCCGCTCCGAGCGTCTCGGCCCCACGGCCGTCGCCAGTGCCGAGCGCACCGCGACGCTGCCCGACGAGATCGCCGAGCAGCGCTTCGAGCGACCGCGTGGCGAGGCGGACGTCGAAGACGGAAGCGCCGGCGAAGGAGGCGGCGAATACGAGGAGTGGTTCGAGGATCTGGGCGAGGCCTACGAGCGTGAGGACCTGCACGGCGAGGGTATCGAAGAGGAGAGTGGAGAGTCGACGGACTCGCCTGCACGGCAGAACACCGTCCCCCCCGTTCTCCCGGTGCAGGTGCCCGAGGAGCTGCAGGAGCTCCCACCTCTCCTGGAGGCGGCCAGACTGACCGCTTCGAGCAGCGTTTCGCTGCCGGAGCTCCAGGAGCGTCTGGACGAGTTCCTGGCGCTCAGCGATCCATCGGCATGGGCCCTGGAAGCCGAGACCGACGAGCCGATGAAGCCGGTCTCTCTCGCGGCGATGGTCGATGAGGCATCGACGGCGCTGCAACTCTGGGAGAATCGGCGGCGGCTGGCCGACGGGTTCGGCGCGTTCTTCATCCGAGCCGAGCTCGAGAGCCTTCCGGCCACGCGACAGAGCGAAGTCCTGCTGCGCGCGATGGGGCGCTACACGCACGACCGCACGCTGTTCGCCGGAAGCGCCGACGTCCACGAGCTAAGGGAGCGCCTGGCGCGCCGGCTCGTCACGCATTGCCGAGCCGGCGGAGCGGCGGGGGACCTCGTCCTGGCCGCGTGCACCGATGAAACCGCGCTTTCGATCATTCTGATCGCGGCGCTTCGCGACGCGGGTCTCTCCGTGCCCGCGGGGACGGAGCTCGGCGTTCAGGTATTCGACGCGCGGTTCGAAGCGGTCCTCTACTCGGCTGAGCGGAACGAGGTCTTCTCGCTGACGAAAGGCAGCACTCGGGAAGGGGTCGTCGCGCCGATCTTCCACCCGGCGACCTTTTACTACGGCTATCTCCTCGGGCACGGCGTCACGCCGGAGATCGACGTCGACGAACACCTGCTCATCGCCCTTCCTGATCGGCCGATGCCGGCGGAAGTCGCGGTCGAGGAATGCCGCGAGGGGGACGACGATCTGCTGAGCCGAGCGGTCGGGTGGCTCGGGTCCATGATCGGCGTTCGGCGCCTTTCGCCGCAGGAATGCGCTCGGGACGGCGCCGAGCGTGCGGGCAGTGAGGAACAGGAGGGCGGAATCGACGCTAACGTCTCGATCCCGATGCCCCGCAATCCGCTGCAACCGAGCAGTGGCGGATCGTCCGGTGGCGGATCCGGGGGTGGCGGGAGCTCAGGCGGTTCACAGCCGCTGGCGGGAGCCGCGCCTGCCGATGCCGCTGGGGAAGGCTCCTCGTCGCCCACGGCCGGCGAACCCGGCGGCGGCGAAGGCGGCGAGGGCGGCGGCGAGGGCGGCGGTGAGGGCACTGAGGGCGAGGGGGCCGGTGAGGGCACAGGAACAGCGGCCGAGGGTGAGGCTGCCGGCGCTGAGGGCGCGGGAGAGGGCGGTGCATCCGACGATTCCGGGGCGGCCCCGGCGGCCGGGGCAGATGGCGAGTCGGCCGGTGGTTCGGGAGAATCGGGCGCGGGCGGCCCTTCGGAGAGCCAGGGTAGCGGCGGCTCCGGCGGCTACGGCGTCGGGAACGTCGCGTTGCCTTCCGGTCCTAACCTGACCGAGATCGGGGCGGAGACGGTCCGGATGACCGCGAGGTACGAGTCTGCGGGCGATCTCCGCGTCATGCCATGGCGCCTTCGCGAGGACGAGGGGATGATGACGGGCTCGTCGACGCGTGTCCTCTACGCCGACAACGACCGGGCGCTCGGCCGATTCGGAGCCGACGATCTCTTCATCACCCTCTCGCCCGCCGAGGTCGAGGCGCAGCGGCGGATGCTGGAGGCCGACGCGTTCCCGATCTATCCCGCAGACACGCGCTGTGACGCCAGGGACCTCCCTCCGCTGCGCGTGTTCCGGGGCGCCTCCACGGGACCGGACGGTTTCCGCTACGTCTTCTGCGACCACGACGAGGCGATGGTCATCTTCCGCCATCGCAGTGACGCCGAGAGTTACGCCGAGCTGAGCGCACCCGATCGGCCGCTGTATCTGTCGCGGCTCGCCGTCCAGCGTCTGGAGAGCTTCGAGCGCAGCCCGGAAGTGCAGCGGCTACAGGATTTCCTGCGGGATCCGAACGTGCTGCCGCAGTACGAGAAGGAAGAGATCTACGCGATGGGCAAGGCCGCCGGGGACCTGCTCGTCTTCCAGAATGCCGTCGAGTCCGCGCTCGTGCAGAGCATGAACGAGCTCGGCCCATCGGAGATTCGGGGCTACTACTACGACATGCATCGCGAGGTGCTCCAGGCGCCGTTATTCCTGACGATGGCGGAGGCCGTCTATCGCCTCAATCAGCGCCTCGCGTCGGACCCATTGCAGTCGCTCGCGTGGGCCGATGCGCAGCCGGAGCTCGCCCGGCGCGGGTTCTTCGATCTCTACCACCGCGTCGGCGGGATGATGGACTGGCCAGAGCGATGGGCCACGCTGCAACAGCGTTACGGCAGCGCGACCGATGCGCCAGCTCCCGCTGATCCGGACGGATCCTCGCTGGACTTCCTCCAGATCCTGAGCGATCCGACCCGAGTCCAGGTGGACTGGAGTGCCGAGCGATCTGGCGACCCGTCGATTCACGATCGCCAGGTCATGGAAGGCATCGAGAGAACTCCGGAAGTGCTCGACGAGCCGACCGCCGCCGAGCAGATCGAGATGCAGGAGGAGGTCGAGCATCAGCGGGGCGGAACGGGCGGTCTCGGAAGCGCGGGCGAGGGAGAGAGCTTCGGGCCCGAGCAGGGACAGCGGCCGCTCCAGATGATTCATATCCGCATCGCCCCCGATAGCGGCGATCCCGATCGGCAGCGGCTGCCCGACGACAATCAGGTCCGCCCCGGAGGGACGGAGGGGCGTGAGCGCAAGCAGATGGAGGAGTCGGCGAGCCGGCAGGACGCGCAGCTATGGCTGAGCCCGCAGACATTCATCGAGGCCATTCTCTCGACGTGGGATACCGGGGAGCTCGATCCCGCCGCTGCGGAACGCATTCCGCCCGTATTACGATTCCACGAGCGCCTTCGTGAGCTCTTCCTCCGCGATCTGCACCCCGAGGGCGTCTACGACAATCGGCTTCGCGCGGCCATGCAGGTGTTTACCGACGGGGGTTGGCTGGAGTATTCCGAAGCGCGGGCTGCGATGGGCGGCGGCTTCACCCGCGTCCGAGCCCGTGATACCGGCCGGTTCAGCGCCGCCTATTCGGGCAATCCGCCCATCAACGATGCCGCGCAGATCGGGATACCGAACTTCTTCGACGAGGAGGGCGTCACCATTCCCGCCGACCTCTTCCCGGCCGTTCGCGAGCACTACACGAACGCGATTCTCGGGATCTTCGATCTGGTCGGCGAGGATGCCGCGTCCGCGGCCCAGCCCCTCGAGGCACTCCCCATAGCGCCCGGCGAGACCGCGGCGGAGGACCGGGAGATCCTGGAGCGGAGCTTCGAGATCATCAGGGGACAGGCCGCCGAATGGTAGGGCAGGGAGTGCACCGCGGAGGCGGCTACGGCATTTCTAGCGCGTCGTCAATTCCCGCGCAGGCGGGAATCCAGTACGGTTTCGACCACTCCTGGCGCCACTTGCCCGTCATTCCCG
>JBBDRL010000036.1:14472-48297 GCA_040905505.1 Gemmatimonadota bacterium
CTGGGAAGACGAACGGTCGGGGTGGCGAGGAAGGACCGCGCTCAGTCGATCGGCTTGAGCCCTGCTACGATCTGCTCGCGTCGGGGTTCGAGGAAGGGCGGTAGAGCGATGTCTTCGCCGAGCGTCCGTGGATCCTCGTCCACGGCGAAGCCGGGGCCGTCGGTCGCAAGCTCGAAGAGAATGCCGTTCGGTTCGCGGAAGTAGAGCGAGCGGAAGTAGTATCGGTCGACGGGTCCACTGTTGCGGATGCGCATCGTGTTGAGCCGTTCGGACCACGTGTCGTAGGCGTCGTCCGGAATCCGGAACGCCACGTGGTGAACGCCGCCGGCGCCGGGCCGGGCGATCGGCTGGTCCGGCTCGACCGCCACGTGAAGCTCCGCGTGCGGACCCCCACCAGCGCCCATCTCGTAGACGTGAACCGTGCGGCCCTTCAGGCGCGGGTGTTCATACTGGCGCACGGGTCGCATCTCCAGGACCTTCCGCAGAACCGTATCGGTCAGGCCGAGCTTCGGCACGCTCATCTGGACGGGACCCAGGCCGCGGATCTGGTGCTCGGCGGGAACGGGGCTTTCCTCCCAGGTGACGGGCGTATCGCCGCGGCCGCCGTCGTCGACGAGTGAGAGTCGCTGTCCCTCGGGGTCCTCGAAATCGAGCGTGAGGCGACCATCCACCTCAGTCGGGTCGTACGTGGTGAGTCCCTCATCCGCCAGTCGCCTTGCCCACCATTCGATCGAGTCCGCTCCACTCACGCGCAAACCCGTCCGCGTGAGGCTGTGCGTGCCACGCTGCTCGGCGGGTACGGGCCAGTCGAAGAACGTCAGGTCCGTTCCCGGCGACCCGACGGCGTCCGCGTAGAACAGGTGGTACGCACTGACGTCATCCTGATTGACGCTGCGCTTCACCAGCCGCATCCCCATCACCTGCACATAGAACCGGTGATTTTCCCGGATCCGGGCCGAGACTGCGGTCAGGTGGTGTATGCCTTTCAGTTCCATCTCGATGCGTCCTTTTTCGCGGCGGGAGTACGGGCGGCGCGGGTGTCGGCGGCCAATGCCGGCACCTTCACGATGCAACGTCCCGACCAGTCGATGACGTGGTGTAGAACTTGCCCATCTCAGGGGCTGACGGGACCGGCCGATAGGCAAACCCGCTGGACCAATTCACCAGCAACAGGTAGCAACCATTCAACGCAAGAGCCCGCACGAGGGGCCCTGCGCCCCAACCACGCGTGTACTGCTGATCGAAGACGACGAGCAGAGCCGCTCCACCCTGCAGGTCCTACTCGAGAAAGAGGGCTTCTCAGTGGAGGTGGCGGCCGATGGTCACATTGGCATCGAGCTCGCCCGCGCCTTTCGACCGCACGTCGTTCTGCTGGACCTCGTGCTGCCTGGGCTGAACGGGTTCGATGCCGCGACGCTGCTGAAACGGGACGAGGAAACCGAGGATATCCCGCTCGTCGCCGTGACTGCGTCGTGGCTCGGCTCGGAGGCCGAACGCTTACGAGGTTTCGGTTTCGAGGGCGCGTTGCGCAAGCCATTCGGTGTCGAGCCGCTGCTCGAGGAGCTCGAGAAGGTTCTCAGGGCTGATGACGGAGAACCATCCCTGGCCGCCCACCAAGAAACGCCCCAGCATCGACAGTGACGATTCCGTTTACGATCACATAGGGGATCCCCTCGGGATACTGGTGAGGGTCTTCGAAGGTTGCGCGGTCCGTCACGGTCTCCGGGTCGAAGACGACCAGATCCGCCCATGCGCCCGGCGCGATTCGCCCGCGGTCAGTGACCCCGAGGCGGTCGGCTGGGAGAGACGTCATCTTGCGAACCGCGTCCTCTAAGCCGAGGATCTGACGCTCGCGGGTGTACTCGCCGAGAACCCGTGGAAAGGTCCCGTACCAGCGGGGATGAGGGTGACCGTCGCCGAGCTCGACCAATTGCCCGTCGGAAGCGATCGCGGTCCAGGGGTGACTCATGATGCGCTCGATGTCGTCCTCGTGCATGACGTGGTAGATGGCGCGTGCGCCCCCTCGCCGGATCGCCTCGATGACCAGCGCCGCCCCCGTCTCCGGGGTCGAGGGCAGGCCGTCGCGCACGGCCCAGTCGTGCAGGGTCTTGCCTTCGAGAGACTGATCCCACGAAACGCCCGCGAGCTGCACGCGGCGCAGGTCGTTCCCACCTCGGTCGTTGACGATGTTCCAGACGAGTCCGTCGACGATGCTGTCGCGCAGAACCGGATCATCGAGGCGCTCGAGAAAGGCGCTCGTCCCGCCCGCAAGTGACCATGGTGGAACCAGGATGGTGATTCCGCTCAGCGAGGCGGGATACGGATACTGATCGGCCATTACATCGACGCCTTCCGCGCGCGCCGAGTCGATCATTGCGAGGGTCTGCACGCTGGCGCCCCACATCGGGGCGCCGACGACCTTGTGGTGCGTCAGCACCACGGGGATGTCGGCGCGCCCCCCGATCTCGATGGCCTCACCGACGCCGGAGAGGAGATCCATCCCTTCATCGCGCAGATGCGACGTGTAGATCCCGCCGTGCTGCGCGACGACCTCGGCGAGCGCGACGACCTCGTCCGTATCGGCAAAATATCCGGGTGTATAGCGGAGGCCCGTCGAGAGGCCAAAGGCGCCTTGCTCCATGGCCTGGGCGACCAGCGCGCGCATCTGTTCGAGCTCCTCGGCGGTAGGCGCACGGTCCTCGCTGCCCATCACTTCGCGCCGGATCGAGTTGTGGCCCACGAGAAACGCGACGTTGTAACCGACGGTGACGCTGTCGACGGCGGCGAGGTGCTCGCCGACCGGGAGGGAGCCGCCTCCATCCGGATTCCCGACCGCGGTGGTGACGCCCTGCCGAACGTGGTTCTCTGCGTCGGGCAGCCGAAGCAGGGGCCCGAGGTGCACGTGGAGATCGATGAAGCCGGGGGCCAGGACCTGACCACCCGCATCGATCACCCGGGCCGCAGCATTCTGCGGAAGGCGACCCTCGGCCACCCGCACGATCCTGCCTTCGCGGACCGCGACGTCGCCGTCGAAACGAGGGGCGCCTGTTCCGTCGATGATCGAGGCGTTCGTGATGAGCAGGTCCCAGGGGCCTTCGTCCCCCGCGGGAGCGCAGCCGCCGACGAGGGCGGCTGCAAGAAGGATGATCAGGCGTCGCATGGATGACGTTCCTGTGGCTCGTGATGGTTGATGTCAAACTGCATACCGTCGGGCTGCGCTCCTCGGGCAGATCCCTACGGCGCGCCTTCGCGGGCTTCGCCGGGGCGATAGCTCTCGACGACCGCAGCCTGAATTTCTTCCTCCGTCCAGTGGACCGGCTTCATGCCATTGGAGGCGAAGAGTGCTGCCTGGTTCGCGTGATAGGGCGATCCCGAGTCGGGGCTCTGACCGTATGCGAGCACGGTGTAGGCCCGGGGGCGCTCGCCGAATTCGACAGCGAGGACCCATCCGTCACCTCCGTTGACGACGCGTTTTCCATCTTCGGCATTGGTGAAGTTGAGCACGCGGAAGCATCCAAGGGCGCCGCCACATCCGCCGACCGGCGCGTCCACGTTTCCACGCCGAACGCGGTGAACCTCTCCCCACGGTGCGTCCCAGCTCCCGAAGCGGCGGCCGGCCTCCGGCACCGCCCACTCGAAGGCTTCGGCGGCGAGGCGCGGATCCGCGAGACCACTGGGCGTGGCACTGGGTTCGTTCGCGCTCCACGGGACAGCATGCGGCTCCTCTCCGTCGAGGAGTGAGCGGTAACGATTCCACCACGTCTCGAACAGCAGGCCGCCGCGGCTGTCGGCGGCGACGGTGTTGTTCCACGCCGCGAGGAGAGCGGCTGCGCGGGAGGTCTCGGCGTCGGGCTCAGCCTCGCGGACCGCCGCGAGGAGATCTTCCTTGACGCGATCCGCGAGCAACATGCGCATGCTGTGCTTGGCCGCGACGACGTCTTCGAGGCTGAAGGTGCGCTCGTTGTGCAGGAGCTCGAGCGAGTGCTGGCTGCGCAGCCGGAGTCGCGGCGGCTCGACCCAGAATTCGAAGGAGTGATCGAGAACCTGGTTGAGATTGGCGTAATGGGGCGAATCGTTCTCGTTGTGCAGATAGCCGCCCGGTGGATTCAGTAGCTGCGGCAGCGACTCGAACGGTGTAACCTCGCTCCAGACCTGGTCCTCTCGGGTGGCGTAGATCGCGAGTGTGTCGCCGCCGGACGGGTGCGGAAGCAGAGGCGCACCGGACATCGATACGTAGTGGATGTTCCCGTCGCGATCGGCGTAGGTGAAGTGCGAGGTGGTGCGGGCACCGATCCGCATCGCGTTCTGCCATTCCTCGAGCGTGCTGGCCTGCATCATCTCCAGCCACTGCTCACCCGCACGGTACTCGCCATTGGCGGCGGGGCGGAAGACGTAGACGAGGCTGTCCGCGCGATGGACGACAGGTCCGAACTCGCTCGTCCAGAACTCTCTCGTCTCACTGCCACTGCCGGATGCGTCGCGATACTCCACGGTGACCACCTCGCGCTCGAGCGGGAGCGATTCACCGTCGAGCACGATGTGATCGGGCCGGGAGGGATCGGCGCGGAATGCATAGAATTCATGCGATCGCGTCGAGTTGTTGGTGGTCGCGAAGCCGAGATAGGGGTTGAACCCGCCGATGACGGTGAAGGGACCGCCGATCCGGAAGTCACCATAGAAGTCGAGCTTTCCCGGGACGCGGACGTGCGCCTCGTAGTAGCCGGCCGTCCAGGAGAGGTGAGGATTTCGGAGCAGGATCGCAGCGCCACTCGTGGTACGTTCGGGCGCCAGCGCCCACGCATTGGACCCCACGTTCTGGTCCTCCTCGTCGGGAAGCCGTCGCGCGATGCTCAGCGGCTGCGCATCGAGACGCATGGCGGCTCGCCGCCAGCCGCCGGTCTCCGTCGCCACGAGCAGGGCCGGGTCGCCGGGGTTCTCCAACAGGAGCTCCCGGAAATCCTCCATCTCACCATCGCTCGGCCAGGAGATGTCGCGGGCGAGCACGTCCTCAGCGGTGAAATCGGGCTCCATCCACGGCGGAAGCTCGTCGCGCCGCGCGCGGATGAAATGGTTCATCCCTTCGGCGAAGCCCTCGTAGACGTGGCGCGTGTCCTCCAGCAGCAGCGGAAACGTCTCGGCCGCACGGGCACGCCGCTGTCGGTTGCGAGCGTCGGCGTCGATGCGCTGCCGGCCCTCGACGAGCGCCATCCGCCCCCGCGCCGAGTGGATCCCCTCGATAATTCGCGGCCCGTGGTCCTCGAGCTGGACGTAAGCCAGGGCGAACGCCGCCGCCCGCAGATTCTCCGCATGGATCTGGGGAACGCCATAGGTCGTGCGGCGGATCTCGACCTGGGTCGCCAACGGCGGCAGCTCGATCGGCTCGGGCCCGGCGGGCGCCGGGGCCGTCGAGCACCCCGCGACCAGCAGGAGGCCAGCGGCCGTGAAGCCGGCCATCCGCGGAAGCGGAGCGGCCGGGCCCGAGCGCGCGGTCGGCTTCCGGATTCGGTCGATGAAACTACGCAGTCGGATATGCGTGCTGGGCATGCGTATGCGGCTCTCCGGATCGGATGTGGAAGCTGACCGCTGGTAGGCTGACGGCAGCGGGTAGGGCAGGAGCGTCTGAGCGGCAACTCCGCGGGCAAGGGTAGGCGCAGCAGGGTCCAGAGTCAATGCCGACGTCATCAGTTTCGGCGCTTGCATTCGGCGGCGGCGGAGCCGAGCTTTCGGTTACCAGCACGCCGCGGTACCTCCTGACATACGTCCATGTTACAACGCATCTTTTCCGGTTGGGATCGGCCCATTCTGCCGATGGTGGCTGGATACCTCGCCGATCGTCATGGTGTGGGCGGCGCCCTGGATCTGCGGTCCGTGGCGTGCGCCGTTGCGGGCGCGCGGGCGGGGCGTCGTCTGAAGGAATGTCTACTCGACGAGGCGACCGCGCGCGGGCTTCGGCTGGTCCCACCCAGGATCGTCACCATCGGCGCGCTCCCGGAGCTCGTCTACGAATCGGAGCTCCCGCACGCGACGGGGATGGTGATGCGGCGTACGTGGGCCAGCGCCCTTCGCGAGATGCCGCGGGAGGCGCTCGCACGCACCTTCGGCCGGGCACCTGAGGACGAGGACACCCGCGGGTGGGATCTGATGGGGGCGACCGTGGCGCGTCTCCATCGGGAAGTCGCGGGAGGCGGGCACCGGTTCGACGATGTCGCCGACGTGTGCGCTTCATCCGGGGACATGCTGTTCGACGACAGCGAGCGATGGGCGCTGCTCGGTTCAGCTCAGGCGGTATACGAGCAGCGGCTGACGCGGCTCCGTCTGGCCGACCGTGACCTCGCGCGGATCACGGCCCTGCATGGCGATGCGGCTCCTCGGGCAACCGCCGAGATCTGGCTCGTCGGGGTCGCCGAGCTGCCGGCGGTGGTCACCTCACTTCTGACGCGCTACCCGGGTGCGGTCTACGCCGTCATTCACGCGCCCGAGACCGAGGCTTCCGCGTTCGACGCATTCGGGTGTGTGGTGCCGGGGGCATGGGCGGACCGGGAGGTGCCGATCGAATCTGAGCACATCGTCGTCACGGAGCGACCTTCCGACCAGGCGGGTGAGGTGCTTCATGCCATTGTGGAGCTCGGCGAGGCCGGAATCGAAGAGGTCGCGATCGGCGTCACCGACGACGCGCTCGTTCCATACATCGCGGAGTGGCTGGAATCGGCTGAGATCCGGACGCACTACGCCGGTGGTGAGTCGATCGAGCGGACCGCCCCGTATCGGCTGCTGGCGGCGCTGGCCGACTACCTCGAACGGGAAGACTGGGAAGCGTTCGCGGCCCTCGTCCGTCACCCCGATCTTACGGGATTGCTCGCCGGCAGCGTCGATGCGTCTGCAAAGCTGGCCCGGCTGGATCGTCACTTCCAGGACCATCTCCCCGCCGATCTCAGCACCCGGTCGAGGCACGGCGGCCGACCGTCGGAACCGCCGATGCGAGACTCGCTCGATCACCTGCTCCAGCGCCTTACCGGGACAAGGCGGCTGGACGAGTGGGCGCAGGAAATCGTCGGTCTTCTGATCGACGTGTACGGGGGGCGCCGTCTCAACCGTCACGAGCCGGGCGACCGCCGCAGGTTGGAAGTTCTGGGACGGCTGCGCTCGGCGGCCATCTCGCTGCATCAGTTGCCGCCCGAGCTGAGTGAGCGCTGCCGTGCGCCGGTGGCGGTCAGACTCCTGCTCGACGAGGTCCGGGGTGCGCCGATCCCGCACGAGCCGGAGACCGCCGCGGTGGAGGTGCTCGGCTGGCTCGAGCTGGCGCTCGACGATGCACCCTACACCATCGTAGCGGGCGTCAACGAGCCGATGCTTCCCGAATCGCTCAATGCGGACCCCTTCCTCCCGGATCGGCTGCGGTCGAAGTTGGGCCTTCTCGACAATGCCCGGCGCTACGCTCGCGACGCATTTCACGCCACCGCGCTCGTCCGCTCCAGGCGCCGTGTCCGCTTCATCGGCGGACGCATGACGGCGGAAGGTGATCCGCTGCGGCCCAGTCGCTTGATGCTGACGAAACGGGGCGACGAGCTTGCGCTGCAGGTGATGCGGTTCGTCCGGCAGCACCCGAGCGTCAGCGGCACTGGTACACCGCTCGCCGCCGCCGCCGGGACCGTCTCCGCCTTCAAACTGCCGCCTGCGCCGGTCGTGGCCTTGCCGGAGCTGCGGGAAATCTCGGTCACGGACTTCAAGCGTATCCTCTCCGACCCGTATCGTTATGCGCTCGAGCGGCACCTCAGGCTCCGGAGCGTTCACGATGGTGCCCGCGAGCTCGATGGGGGCGCGTTCGGCGCCCTCGCGCACGAGGTCCTCGGGCGCTTCGGCCAGTCACCCGAGATCCGCTCGCCGGATTGGCCGGTCGTGAAGGCAAAGCTCTCGGAGCTGCTGGACGAGGAGGTCTCGCGAACGTTCGGCACGGCCAGCTTCCCGGCTGTTCGTCTCCAGATCGAACAGCTCCGGGTGCGGTTGTACCGTTTTGCGAAGTGGCAGGCCGAACGGATCGATGAGGGGTGGGAGGTGGCTCTCGTCGAGGGCTACCCGGCGGGCGCGCCGCGCGGTGATGCACCGGAGCCGGGCGCCGGCGTCCTCTTCGAAGTGGACGGGGAGCCCGTCACGCTGAAAGGCCGCATCGATCGGATCGATCATCACCCGGCGACGAGCCGGTGGGCGATCCTCGACTACAAGACCGGTGACGAGCCGAAAGCCCCCGAGCGAACCCACCGCCGCGGGCGATCCGGCGACTGGCAGGATCTTCAGCTGCCCCTCTATCGACATCTGGCCGCGGGGCTGATGCGGCCGGACGGGTCGCGTCTGATCCACCCGGAGGATGAGATCGAACTGGGCTACATCCTCCTCTGCCGCGACCTGGCGGTTCCGTGCGGCGCAATGGCTGAGTGGAGCGATGCCGATCTCGCCGCGGCCGACGAGGTGGCGCGGGCCGTCATCCGCTATCTGCGCCAGGGAGCGGTGCCCTTCGATCCCTCGATCAGCTCGGCATGGCCTGATGACCCACTGCGGCCGCTGCTCGGCGCCCGAGTGCTCGTCGCCCCGGGCGACGCCGAGTTGGAGGTGGAGGCATGAGCGGCGTGCTCCCGCCGCGAGAGCTGGTCCTCGCCTCGGCGGGATCGGGCAAGACCTACCGCATCTCGTCGCGGCTCATCGGTCTGCTCGCGCACGGCGAGGAGCCCGACCGCATCCTGGCTGCGACCTTCACCCGGAAGGCTGCCGGACAGATCCTGGACAAGGTGCTCGAACGGCTGGCCGAGGGAGCGCTGTCGGTCGATGAGGCGGTGGGGCTGGCGGCACAGGCGTCCCTGAACGCCGCCCAGCCGCTCCCTCAGACGACCGAGTTCTGGGCCGCGGTCCTCGATCGCACCGTGGCCAGGCTCCACCGGCTGAACATCGGGACGCTGGATGCGTTCTTCATGCGCGCAGCCACCGCGTTCGAAGCCGAGCTGGGACTCCCGCCGGGCTGGCGGATTCCGGATCAGCCGACGGCGGCCAGGCTCCGCTCACGAGCCCTCCTCACCGCCCTCGACCGGGCAGACCCGCGTCGCATAGTGGAGCTGCTCCGGCTCGTCTCGCGGGGCGATGTGCGGCGTTCCGTTCACGATCACCTCGCCTGGATCATCGACCAGCTTCTGGAGATCGATGAGCAGATGGATCCCGGGCCGACGGATCCGTGGAGCGCCTTCTCGCGCGGCGCTGGAGGCGAGGAATCGCCCGACGAGGCTGGGCGCGAGCATCTCGCGGCACGACTGGAGGCGCTCGATCTGCCCAGGACCCGAGCGGGATCCGTAAGTCGCGGCTGGGCCAGGGCCGTCGAAGCCGCGGCGGCCGCGCTTCGCGATGGTGACTGGGAAGCGCTCGTCCGGCAGAGTCTCTGTCAGAAGGTCGCAAGCGGAGAACCCTACTACCATCGCTTTCCGATCGAGGCGCACGTGCAGGCGTGCGTCGAGGAGGTTCTCAGCGCGGCGCGCGCGGCACTGCGACCGGGACTCGCGGCGCAGATAAGAGCCCTGGGCGAGCTGACGCGCGCCTACCGCGACGTGTTCCGCGAGACGCAGCACGCCGAAGGGTTCTATGGCTTCGGCGACATAACACGCCTGATCGCGACGGGGGATCCGCTGGGAGAGCGTGCCGACCTCTACTATCGGCTGGACTCACGCACGCGCCACATCCTGCTCGACGAGTTCCAGGATACGTCGCACACGCAGTGGGCGGCCCTGTCTCCGCTGGTGGACGAGGTCCTGTCGGACGATGGACGTGCCGCGGTTGTGGTCGCTGACCCCAAGCAGTCGATCTACGGTTGGCGGGGAGCCGAGCCGGACGTCGTCCATGCGGTCGGCGCGCGCTACTCGCTGGTGACCGAGCACCTGTCCACGAGCTGGCGATCCAGCCAGGCGGTTCTCGACTTCGTGAATCGGATCTTCGAACGGATCGAGGAGAACCCGGTATTCGCGGACGATCAGAACTGCGTCGAGACGGCGAGCATCTGGCGTCGTGACTTCCAACCCCATCGCGCGCAGTTCGACCGGCCGGGCCATGTGCGAATCGAAGTCGGACCGGCGGACGATGGCAGTGGAAGCGACCGTCCGCTGCTGTTCAGCGCCGCGGCCGAACGGGTGGCGGCGCTCAGAGCCGCCCATCCAGGGGCGACCATCGGCGTCCTGACGCGGACGAACGCCGCAGTCGCGCGCCTCTTCCTGGAACTGCGGCAGCTTGGAGCGCCCGTCAGTCAGGAAGGCGGAAACCCGCTGACCGATTCTGGCGCCTGCGAGGCGATTCTCGCGCTCCTGCGGATGGCCGACCACCCCGCCGACACGATCGCCAGGTACCACGTCGCGGCTTCCCCGCTGGGCGACGTCATCGGGTTGAGCGACCACGAAGACGAGCGGCGCGCTCATGCCGTGTCGTCGCGCCTTCGCCGCCGTCTGGTCGCCGATGGTTACGGGCCGACGGTCGCAGAGCTTGCCCGGAAGATCGTCGCTTTCTGCGATCCCCGCGAGGCGCGAAGACTCTCGCAGCTCGTCGAGCTCGGCCTCCGCTATGATCGACGCGCGACCTTGCGCCCTGGGGATTTCGTTCACCTCGCGGAGTCGGAGCGAGTCGAAGACCGGGCGACTGCCGACGTCCGCGTCATGACGGTTCATCAGGCGAAGGGGCTCGAGTTCGACATCGTCGTGCTGCCGCAGCTCGATGATCAGATCTTCAAGGGCGGTCGGAGCCCCGCGGCGCTGGGATCTCGGGTTGACCCAGCGGGACCGATATCCGCTGTGTATCCCTCCGTTCCCAAAGAATTGCGCTGCATCTTCCCGGAGCTTGAAGCGCCCTACCGGCAGCGGCGCGGCGCGGTCCTGCGCGATGGGCTGAGCACCCTGTACGTAGGGGTGACCCGCGCGCGCTTCGCAGTTCACGCGATCGTCGCCCCCGACGGCGATCGCGGGCCCGGAACCGCCGTGACGCCTGCACGCATCGTCCGCGAGGCGTTGCGAGAGCCCGAAGAAGCCCTCCAGGCCGCCGCAGCGGGCGCGACCCTCTACGAGCACGGCGATCCGAACTGGTACAGTGACCCCCACCTGAGGGGGCGGTTCGCACCGATCGAAACCGAGCCGCGCGTCCTACCGGCTCTCCGGATCCGCCGAGGCGAGAGAGGCAGGATGCTCCGCAAGGAGACCCCGTCGCAGCTACACGGCGATGCGACCGTAGACGTTGCCGAGATGCTTCGCTTCGACAACGTCGCCGCCCTCGATCGCGGCTCCATCGTCCATGAGTGGTTCGAGGCGGTGGAGTGGATCGACGGGCCCATCCTGCCGGATGCGGAGCTCCGTGCGATCGCACGCCGAGTCTCACCGAGCACGGCGGATGTACGGGTTCAGGAGCTCATCGGAGAGTTCCGCGGATGGCTCGCGCATCCACCCATACGGGCCCTCCTGAGCCGCGCCCGCTATGCCGGCGCCGAACAGGTCGGCCTGGAGCGCGAGGTGCCGTTCCTGCGCCGATACGGCGATGGGCTGATGGAAGGGGTGATCGACCGGTTGGTCGTCAGCTATCGCGACGGTCGGCCGGTGGCCGCGGAGGTGATCGACTTCAAGACGGACCGAACGGGTCAGGAGGCCGTGAAGGTGGCGCGGCTGGTAGAGCAGTACGGCGCACAGCTCTCCGCCTACGTGGAGGCGGTCGCCGAACTGTACGGCCTTGCCAGCGTGGCCTGTTCGGCGACCCTGGCTTTCCTCGAGGCCGGTGTGATCGAAAGCGTACCGGCCCCTGCAGCCGACCCTCCTGATCCTCCGGTAGCGCAGGGGTGAGGGGAGGCAGCGTCAGCCCGCCTCAGCGGAAACCGTTCTGAAGCTCGAACAACGCATCTGCCCCCGGGCAGAGCTGTTCGTAAGGCAGATGAGCAAGAGGGGTGACCGTGGTGCCGAGGGCTTCGTGCATCTCGGGCGCCTCTTCCACGTAAAGCAGGCCGGTGGCGACCTCGTCATAGCTGGCACGTTCGCGCAGGTACGACTCCACGCCGCTTCGGTCGGTCGGATCGTAACTCTCCGGAACCTTGCGGAAGCGGACGGTGCTGCCGTCGTGTAAGGTGACGGGACGCACCGAACCGGCAGCGTATGCGGTGGTGATCTCGTCCGCCGACGGGACGTAGTCGGCTATGAGAATCGGCCGCGCGTGTTGCCGGGTGAACTGATAGCTCTTGGTGGAGCCGACGTGATCGTTGAACGCGACACAGGGAGACACCACGTCGACGAGTGCAAAGCCACGGTGGCGAAGCCCCGCCTTCAGGATCGGGACGAGCTGCGCCTTGTCGCCGGAGAACCCGCGCGCCACGAAGGTCGCGCCGAGTGTGAGGGCCAGCAGAACGGGGTCGATGGGCGTCTGTCGGTTCTCCTCCCCACGCTTTGACCGGGTGCCCACGTCCGCCGAGGCGGAGAACTGCCCCTTGGTCAGTCCGTAGACGCCGTTGTTCTCGATCACGAAGAGCATGTCCACGTTCCGGCGAATCGCGTGGCAGAGATGCCCGAGTCCGATTGACAGCGAGTCGCCGTCGCCGGAAACGCCGAGATAGACCACGTCCCGCCTGGCCGCGTTCGCGCCCGTGGCGATCGGCGGCATCCGGCCGTGCACCGCATTGAATCCGTGCGCCTGGCTGAGGAAGTAGGTCGGTGTCTTCGAGGAGCAGCCGATCCCACTGAGCTTCGCCACCATGTGCGGCGGAATGCTCAGCTCGAATATGGCCTGGATGATTGCGGCCGTGATCGAGTCATGGCCGCACCCGGCGCACAGCGTCGACATCGCTCCTTCGTAGTCCCGCATCGTGAGCCCCAGCGCGTTGCGGGGCAGGGCGGGGTGCCGGACCGGCGGCTTGGCGATGTAGGTCATGCGTTCGCCCTCCTCGGCTGCGAGACGGCGGGTGCGCTCGACGTAGCCAGCGCCGCCATGACCCCTTCCACCACCTCCCGCGCGCTGAGCGGAAGCCCTCCGTAGCCGCCGACCTTCTCGAGGGCGCGGCGCGGATAGCCGGTCTCGAGGCTGATCAGGGAGGCGAGCTGCCCATCGCGGTTCTGCTCGACGACGAAGAGCCGCTCGTGCGACTGGAGGAACGCGCCCAGCTCCGGACTGAAGGGGAATGCCCGCACGCGCAGATAATCTGCCCGGATACCCTCTTCGGCCAATCGCTCGAGCGCTTCGAGCACGGCCCGATGGCACCCACCGACGGAGACGATACCGATCGTCGCCCCTCGCACGGAACGGATCTCGGGCACCGGGAGACTGGCTGCCGACCCATCGATCTTGCGTGCCAGGCGGTCCATCACGTCCGAATATTCGGCGCCGTCCTCGGTGTACGCACCGTGTCGATTGTGTCCGGAGCCGCGCGTGAAGAATGCCCCATTCGGATGCACGCCTGGCAACGTACGGGCGGCGATCCCATCCCCATCCACGTCCAGATAGCGGTGGAACCTGCCGAGCTCGTCGAGCTGCTCCGCGCCCAGGACCTTGCCGCGGTCCGGCCGATAGGCGTCGTCCCACTCGAGGCGGGGGACCACCCAGTCGTTCATTCCGACGTCGAGGTCCGTCAGCACGAAGACCGGCGTCTGGAACCGCTCCGCGAGATCGAAGGCGGCAACCGCGAAGTGGAAGCACTCGGCCGGGTCCCCCGGTAGCAGCAGGATGTGCTTGGTGTCTCCGTGAGAGGCATAAGCGCAGAGCAGGAGATCTCCCTGTTGCGTCCGGGTGGGCATCCCCGTCGACGGTCCCGTGCGCTGGACGTCGAAAATGACCGCTGGAATCTCGGCATAGTAGGCGAGTCCGAGGAACTCGTTCATCAGTGAGATCCCCGGCCCGCTGGTCGCGGTGAAGGAGCGTGCCCCCATCCAGCCGGCGCCCACGACCATGCCGATCGCCGCCAACTCGTCCTCCGCCTGGAGAATCGCCACTCGGGCGCCTTCGGGGTCGCCCAGGCCACGGTAGCGCCGGGAGAAGCTCTGGAACGCGTCCAGCATGGACGTCGAGGGGGTGATGGGATACCACGCCGCCACCGTCGCACCGGCATAGATGCAGCCGAGCGCGGCCGCGGTATTACCGTCGATGAGGATCGAGTCCGCCGTCGCGTCGAGCGACGCGAGACGGATCGGAAGCGGGCAATCGAACGCCTCGATCGCGTGGTCGTAGCCGAGCCGCAGAGCGAGGAAGTTCGACTCCAGGAGTGCCTTCTTCCTCGCGAACTTCTCGGTCAGCAGCTCGCCGATGATGTCGAGCTCCATGCCCAGCAGGCCGGCCAGCGCGCCCGCATAGGTGATGTTCTTCATCAGGATCCGCTCACGGGACCCCGCGAAGTTCGCGTTGCAGAGCCCGGAAAACGGCGCGCCGAGAAGGTGGAGATCCTCTCGCTCGAGCTCCTTTGGAAGCGGCCAGGTGGAGTCGTACAGCAGCCACCCGCCCGGCCGAACCTCGGCGGCGTCGCGCGCGTAGGTCGCGGCGTTCATCGCCACGACCAGGTCGAACTCGGGACTGCGCGCCGTATGACCGGCATGATTCACCCGGATCTCGTACCAGGTCGGCAGGCCCTGAATGTTCGAGGGGAACAGGTTCTTGCCAGAGACGGGGATACCCATCCGGAAGATGGCCCTGCGCACGAGATCGTTCGCGCTCGCCGACCCGGTGCCGTTCACCGTCGCGATCTTGAAGGCGAAGTCGTTCGTGCGGTCGCGTGGCTCTGCGCTCATCGGCCTGCTCCGCCGGACGGAGCGATCGTCGGCACGGCGCTCATCGGAAGCACCGGAAGCGCGATCCCGCGCGGCTGGTACCCCCGGCCCGCCGGTACTCCGGCATAGGGGATGAGCAACTCGGAGCGTCGCATGTCCCACGCGGCCGTCGGACAGCGTTCCGCGCACAGACCGCAGTGTACGCAGAGGTCCTCGTCCTTCACCATTATCCGGCCGGTCTGTGGTAGCGGACCGGAGGCGAAGAGCGGCTGCGAGGGATTGATCGCCGGAACCGTAAGCCGTCCTCTCAGCTCCTCTTCGTCACCATCGTGCGTGATGGTCAGACAGTTCACCGGGCAGATATCGATACATGCGTCGCACTCGATACAGAGCGCGTCGGTGAAGTGTGTCTGTACGTCGCAGTTGAGGCACCGCTCCGCCTCCTCGAGTGTCTGTTTGAGATCGAAGCCCAGCTCGACTTCGACGTCCATGCTGGCGAGGCGTTCGGCGAGCTCCACGTGCTTCATCCTGGCGCGGGCTGCGGAATCGTACGCGTTGCTGTAGCTCCACTGGTGCAGGCCCATCTTCTGGGTCAGCAGGTTCATTCCCTGCGCGGGCCGCTCGGCAGGCGATGCCTTCTCACAGTACTGATGGATCGAGATCGCCGCCTGGTGACCGTGCTCGACCGCCCAGATGATGTTCTCCGGTCCCCAGGCCGCATCCCCACCGACGAAGACGCCGGGCAGGGTGGTCTGGAACGTCGTCCGATCGACGAGCGGTGTGCCCCACTCGTCGGTTTCGATGCCGATGTCCTGCTCGATCCAGGGGAACGCCGCCTCCTGCCCGATCGCGAGGATCACGTCGTCGCAAGGGATCACGACGGAATCGATCACCCGACTCCTGGACCGCCCATCGGCGGCCTCCGTCCATTCGACGATCTCGAATTCCATCCCCGTCAACACGCCGTCCTGGACGATGAACCGCTTAGGCGAGTGATTCTCCAGGACCTCCACCTGCTCCTCCTCGGCGTCCTCCAGCTCCCATGGTGACGCCTTGAAGTGCTGCCGTGAGCGGCGGGCCATGACCGTGACGTCGTGGCCGCCGAGGCGCTTCGCCGACCGGCAGCAGTCCATCGCCGTATTCCCCACGCCGATCACGAGCACACGCTCGCCGATCCTTTCGATGTGCCCGAAGGCGATGGACTGAAGCCAGGCGATGCCGATGTGGATCCGGTCCGTCTCATGCCGGCCGGGGAGGTCGAGATCCTTGCCCTTCGGCGCTCCGGATCCAATGAAGACCGCATCCCAACCTTCCTCGAGCACCGCCGCCATGCTGCTGACGGGATGCTCGCAGCGGAGGTCCACGCCCATGTCGAGAATGAGGTCGATCTCCTCTGTGAGTACTTCCGGAGGCAGCCGGAATCGGGGGATGTTGTTCCACATCAGCCCCCCGGCCCGATCCAGCTTCTCGTAGATGGTGACCTCGTAGCCGAGCGGCATGAGATCGTTCGCGACGGTGAGCGAAGCCGGGCCCGCGCCGATACAGAGGATCCGCCTGCCGTTCTTTTCCGTGGGGATCGCAGGCAAGTGGGCGCGCATGAGCTCGTCGTCGCGCAGATCGGAGGCGACCCGTTTGAGGCGGCAGATCGCAACCGGCTCGCCGTCTATGCGGGTGCGGCGGCAGGCGGGCTCGCATGGCCGGTCGCACGTCCTCCCGAGGATTCCGGGGAATACGTTCGAGCGGCGATTCAACAGGTAGGCTTCGGTGAAGCGCCCCTGTGCGATGAGGCGGATGTACTCGGGTACGTTCGTGTGCGCGGGGCAGGCCCACTGGCAGTCGACCACGCGATGGTAGTACTGCGGATCCGCGACGTTGGTCGGTTGCATACGCCAATGTCGGGAGGTGAGTCAGCTCGGCCGGGAGGTGCCGAGGCGACTCGCCTCCTCGAGTTCAACGCCGGTGGGGGATTCCGCGCAGAAGGGGCAGAGCGTGCCCGTACAGCTACGCCCCTGGTCGAGGCACGCCACGTCGCCGAACGGCTGGCTGTGGAGGACGAGGTGCCACATCCAGTCGGATGATCGGGGGGCGAGCATCACCATCCGATCGCGGGCGGAGCAGAAGACGACGTGCGTAGGCATGGATCACCTCCCGCTGCGAGGAGCGTCGGCCCTGGGAGGACCATTTCCAATATATGCACGCGGGCGAGGGGGGAAAGGATTTTCGTTTCGCCCCGGAGGCCGCCACCTTCCGGGAACCGCTCGGGCCGAATAGCTTCGGTGCATGACAGTCCCTGGAGAGCCACCCTCTGCGGCATCGAACCCGCGCCGCATCCTCCACGTCGACGTGGACGCGATGTTCGTGCAGTGCGCCGTCATGGCCGACTCGGCGCGACTCGCGGGTGAGCCGCTCATCCTGGTCGGCGGCAGCCCGACTGGTCGGGGTGTCGTGACGTCGGCGAGCTACGGGTGTCGGGCCTTCGGCATCCACAGCGCGATGCCGATGGCGACGGCCGTGCGTCTCTGTCCGGCCGCCGTGGTGGTGCCGGTGCCCGGCGAAATGATCCGGACCAAGAGCCGGGAGTTCGCATCGTCGCTGGAGGCATGGGCGCCCGTGGTGAACAAGGCTTCGGTCGACGAGGCTTACCTCGACCTCTCCGGCACGGAGGCGCTCTATCGGAACGAGCCGCTCGAGACGACCGCGCGCGCGATCCAGCGGGACCTGAAGGATCGTACGGCGCTCGACGTTTCGATCGGCGGCGCGGCCAACCGCCTGGTTGCGAAACTGGCAACGTCCTTCGCCAAGCCGGCGGGCGTTTTCATCGTGCCGCCGGGCCAGGAAGACAGCTTCGTCGCGGGTCTCGAGCTCCAGGACCTGACCGGGGTCGGGCCCGCGCTGCGTGGATCGCTGAGCCGGCACGGGATCGTCGACATGGCAGGCCTCCGCGCCGTCGATCGCGAGACGCTGTCGGTATGGTTCGGGGCGGAACGGGCCGGCTGGCTATGGCGCAGGTGTCGAGGCATCGACGAGTCGCCCGTACGGTCCCGCGAGCCCACGCGCAGCGTGTCGAGCGAGACCACCTTCCGGCAGGACACCGCGGAGCAGGAAAGCCTGGAGCGGGCGCTGCTGGGGCAGGTGCTCGACGCCGCCGGATCGCTACGCAAGCAGGGCCTCTTCGCCCGAACCATCACCGTCAAGCTGCGCGATACGGACTTCCGCGACCGGTCGAGGAGCAGGACGCTGCGAGAGGCGGTGCAGACGGACCGTGTCATCTTCCAGACCGCGCGGCAGCTACTGGCGGACCTGCGGCGCGACCGCGACCGGCCGGCCCGCCTGATCGGCGTCGCGCTCACCAACCTGACGACGACGGGCGCCGACGAGCAGGGCACCTTCGTGGATCTGGCACCGCCGCTCGAGGGCGAGCGGGACCGAGCGCTCTCGCTCGCGGTCGACCGGATACGCGCGAAGCACGGGCGCGTGATCGGCCCAGGGCGAATCGTCGGCGACGGGTGAGTGCGGCGCCCTTTCGAGGGCGGGCCTGAGAGCCCAGATTACCGGCCGCCGGTCGACCGCGCTCGCCGGATCTCTCGCAACGACTTCAGCTTGAATGAACGATAGAATTCTGAGGGCGATCCGGCGTGAGCCGGTGGAGGCGACCCCCGTATGGTTCATGCGCCAGGCGGGACGGTCGCTGCCGCGTTACCGGGACCTCCGCGCCGAAGCGGGGATGTTCGAGATCCTGCGCAATCCCGAGGCGGCGGCCGAGATCACCACCCTCCCGCTCGAGTACTTTCCGGTCGATGCGTGCGTCCTCTACAACGACCTCTCCACGCCCTTCTTCGGAGCAGGCTTCAACGTCGAGATGCGGCCGGGCGTCGGTCCGGTGGTGGATTGGCTGATCCGGGAGCCTGCGGACGTCGATCGCCTCAAGCCCTACGACCCACGCGTCGAGATGGATTTCATCCTCGACCAGATCACCCTCCTGGCCGAGCGCCTGGACGTGCCGGTGCTCGGCTTCGTCGGCGCACCCTTCACCCTCTGCTCGTATCTGATCTCCGGCCCGGGGTCGCGGAACCAGGAGGAGACGAAACGGTTCATGTGGCGCGAGGAGGATGCCTGGAACCGCCTCGCCGCGTTCTGGGCGGACCACATGGCGGAGTTCGGCATCGCGCAGTACGAGGCTGGGGCCGGCGCCGTCCAGGTTTTCGACTCGTGGGCCGGGCATCTGGGTGTCGGAGATTACGAACGGTACGTCCTGCCGCACATGCATCGCATCTTCGACCGGCTCCGAGACGCCGCCGTCCCGACGATCAACTTCCTGACCGGCAACCCGCGGCTGCTGGAGCCCATGGCCTCCGCCGGCGGCGACGTGATCGGAGTGGACTGGCGAATCCCGATCGACGAAGCGTGGGCGCTGGTGGGAGACGATCGTGGCGTTCAGGGAAACATGGACCCCGTCGCCCTCCTCGCCGGGCGCGACACGGCGATCCGCGCGGCCCGCGACGTCCTCGACCGCGTGGGCGGACGACCGGGGCACATCTTCAACTGCGGGCACGGGCTTCTGCCCTCCACCGATCCGGAAGTCCTGAAGGCGGTGGTGGATTTCGTGCACGAGTACGCGGGGTGAAGAAAGGTTGCCAGTTGCCAGTTGCCAGTTACCAGTTGCCGGATAACCCATCTTTATGAAAACAGGCGTCCTGCTCCTCAACTTCGGAGAACCCGAAGACCCGACGATGGAATCCGTGGTCCCGTTCCTGGAGCGGATCTTCACGGTCAACGCACCCTTGATGGGCGATGCGAATCCGACTGAGGCGGAAGTGCGCGCGCGCAGCCGTGCGTTGGCGGAGCAGCGGGCGCCCGGACTGATCGCCGAGTATGAGGAGATCGGGGGCTCCCCGCTGCATCGACAGGCGCGCGAGCAGGCGGAGGCGCTGGAGGCGGAGCTCGGCCGGCGGGGGCATGACGCGGTGGTCCTTCTGGGGATGCAGTTCACCGAGCCGACCATCGGCGAGGCGGTGACGGAGGCCCGGGACGCGGGGGTGGACGTCCTCGTGCCGCTGCCGGTCTATCCCCTCTGCGGACCTTCGACGACCGTGGCCGCCCTCGAGGAGGTCGACCGGCAGGTGGCCGATCTGAAGTGGGAGGTTCCATCCGTCCAGATTTCCGGCTGGCACATGCATCCGTCGTATCTGGGGGTCCGGGCGGATGCCGTGAGGAAGGTGCTGGAGGAGAACGGGCTGGATCTCGGCGACCGGTCGACGAAGCTCGTCTTCTCGGCGCACGGGACGCCGATCAAGTATCTCGAGGCCGGAAGCCGCTACGAGCGGTACGTCCGCCAGTTCTGCGCGGCGCTCGCCGAGAGCCTGGGAGCCTTCGACTACGCGCTGGGGTACCAGAATCATACGAATCGGCCGGGCGTCGAATGGACGCAGCCGGACATCGAACGGGTCATCGACGACGTCGACGCGAAGCGCGTGGTGGTGGACGCCGTCTCCTTCATGCACGAGCAGTCGGAGACCCTGGCGGAGCTGGACGACGAGCTTCGGGAACATGCGGAAGCACGGGGTCTGGAATTCTTCCGTGTCCCGATCCCGTACCGAGCTGCCGCCTTCGTGTCCCTGCTCGGTGACCTGGTGGAAGAGGCCGTGAAGGGACCGTCGCGGCCAGGAGGAGGAGATGACGCGATGCTCCTGCAGTGCCGGTGTAAGCCGACTCCGGGAACGTTCTGCACGAACGCCCGGATCTGACTCATTTAGAAGGCGCGGAGTTCCGCAGAACGCGCCAGCTCCAAGAGGTTAGGATGATACGATCGAAGAGCCTGCGATCCATCGTGGCCATCTTTGCTCTGGCCGGTGTGGCGAGCGCCTGCGCCGACGCGGCGGCGGCGAGCCCCGAGCTCACCGTTTACGCCACGCCGACCTGCGGCTGCTGCGGTGCCTGGATCGAGCATATGCGTGAGAACGGATTCGACGTCGAGGTCGTCTATCAGGACGACCTGACGGCCATTCGCCGCGCCCACGACGTGCCGGCGGAGATGACCTCCTGCCACATGGGCGTGGTCGACGGATTCGCCGTCGAGGGGCATGTGCCGGCTGATGTCGTGCACCGGCTGCTGGCCGAGCGGCCACCCGTGCTCGGTATCGCGGTTCCCGGAATGCCGATCGGCTCGCCGGGTATGGAGCATCCGGACGGAATCGAACAGCCGTACGAAGTCTTCACGTTCGACGAGTCCGGCCCCCGCGAGGTGTACGAGTTTCGCAACTGAGCATGCCGGCGACCCGGCCCCGCGAGCCAGCGCAGCACCAGGCCGGATGAGCGAGCGAACGGGAGTCGCCGTCGTCGGCGGAGGCATCACCGGGCTCGCGCTCGGGTACCATCTTGCCCGGGCCGGCGTCGCCCACAAGGTTTTGGAGGCGTCGGAGCGGCCGGGCGGGGTGGTGCGGAGCGGACGGGTCGAGGGACATCTGCTCGAGTGGGGCCCGCAGCGGACGCGCCTGACCGCCGACGTGCGGGAGCTGGTCGAGGATCTGGGCTTGATGCAGCGCCTGGTCCTCGCCAGGAAGGGACTGCCCCTCCTGGTATTCAGAGACGGAAAGCTTCGGCGGGTGCCTTTCTCGGCATCCGCCTTTCTGCGTTCGGACATCGTTCCCTTCGGCTCGAAGTTGCGGCTGCTGCTCGAGCCGATCACCGCAGGTGCGCGGGACGACGAATCGGTCGAGACCTTCTTCGTCCGCAAGCTCGGCCGAAAGGCCTACGAGAACATAGCCGGTCCCCTCTACGGCGGCCTGTACGCCTCTGATCCGGCCGACATGGAGGTGGGGCTGTCGCTTAGACACGCGTTGCGGGAGCTTGGCGTCGGCCGCAGCCTGGTGCTACGGCTTCTCCGCCGCGGTGGTCAGGTCGAGCCGCCTGCCGCCTGCTCCTTCGATGACGGATTGGAGGTCCTTCCGCATGCGCTGTACGGCGCCAACACGGAGAATGTGGAGTTGAGCACTCCGGTCGGGGGACTGATACGCACCGAGGGGCGCTGGCAGATCGAAACCGAACGCGGGAGCCTCGTTGCGGATCGCGTCGTTCTGACGGCCCCGGCGCCCGCCTGCGCGAGGCTGCTGGCGGCGGAAGCACCGACCACCGCCCACGCGCTCCACGGCCTCACATACAACCGGCTGGCAGTCGTCCATCTTCACGCAGACACTGCGCTCACCGGATTGGGCTATCAGGTCTCACTGGCGGAGAGGCTCGCGACCCGCGGCGTCACCTTCAATGATAGCCTTTTCGGCCGTAGGGGCGTGTACACCGCCTACCTCGGGGGTGCCCGGGCCCCCGGCGTGGTGGACTGGATGGACGAGGAGATCGGAGCCGTGGCGGTGAGGGAGTTCCGCGCGGTTACGGGATACGAGAGCCGGTCCCTGAGCGTCGCGCGAGAGGGTATGCCCGCCTGGGACAGGACGTGGGCGGCGCTGAAGAACCTGTCGCTTCCGCCGGGGATCAGTCTCGCCACGAACTGGGAGTCGCGACCGGGGCTGCCCGGGCGTCTGGCGCAGGCGAAGCGGATCGCGAGCGAGCTTGCGAAGTCCCTGTCTTGATCCCCATGCGGTGGGCGCCAGGGAGGCGTCCGGCTCCGTGCCCGCCTGCCCGGGGAACCCCGTCCTCGTTCCGCTCCCGATCGCCCGATCCTGACCGCGTACACGGCCCTCCGCCGGTCACGCTACCCTGACCCGGATCGCTTTGTGCAGCGAGCCGCTCACGTTCGGGCCACGCTCCATGGCGATTCTTTCCCCAGCGCACAGGGTCATGCCGGGAACGTCACCACCGATCATCAACGCCGTTCTGGTCGCGTCCGACCTGTCGAAAGCGTCGGACGCCCTCGTGCAGCAGGCATCGGCGCTCGCCGCTCGCGGCGGCGCTGACCTTCATGTGGTGAGCGTCTACTCGTCCCCGACGTCGCGTTTTGGCGAAGATCCCGAGGTCCCCGAGGCCGTGATGACGGAGATCAGGGAAGCACTGCCGGCTCAGCTCCGCCGCATTCTTCCGGATTCCGGGCGTCCGGCGAGTGAGGAGGTGCGTTTCGGGTCCCCCGCCACCGTGATTCTCGAGCGCGCGCGCGAGACGCGGAGCGATCTGATCGTTCTGGGCGCCCACCGCGGGCGCGATGTCAACGCGCAGTTCCTGGGTACGACGGCCGACGAGGTCCTCAGGGAGACTGAGATCCCGTGTCTCGTACTGCGCGGCCGATTCTCGATGCCACTCGCGCGCATCGGCGTCGCCACCGACTTCTCGGCCATCGGCACGGGCGCGCTCGAACGGGCCGTCGATTGGGCAGCCTGGCTTGGCAGCGGCGCCGCAGGCGAGGATGGTGTGACCCTCTGTGCGGCGCATGTGCTGCATCCGTCCGAGCGGGATGAAGAGACGGATTGTCGCGCGCGACTTGAGCAGGCCATCGAAGATGCTTGTCGTCAGGCGGGCGAGTCGGCTTCGTCTGTGGTCCCGGAGCCGGAGATACTGGTGGGAAGCGACGCGCCGTCAGCCCTGATCGATTGGGTAAAGGGAGGCCGGTTGGACCTGCTGGCGGCGGGAACACATGGGAAGAGTGGCTGGCAACGCAGCCTCCTCGGCTCTACCTCCTCGGCGTTGGCGCGGCGGGCACCCTGCCCGGTCCTTCTCGTACCCCGGTCAGACGGATCGCCGATGGGGGATGGAGCGGAGAACGACCGCTGACCTCGACAGGAGGATCGCGATGAGCCTTCGGGCTCGTCAACCCGTGTCGGCCAGGGGGGTGAGCACCGCATTGGCCACTTCCGCATCACGCCGGTGGACCGCCAGGGCGACTCCCTCCGACGACCCTCCGGAAGGCGCGAGCGTCGCGTTCTCATCGCTCACCAGAAGTGAGTAGATGCCTGCGTTGAGAAGCTCGATCTGCGCTTCGTCAGCCGTCATCAGGCTGTTGAACATACGGACGACCACGAGACTTTCCGACATTTATGCTGAGCTCGTCGTTCGAGGACTTCATGACTCCGGTGCGTTGATACGTCCCCGTTCTGCAAGACCCCTGCCTGATCGGGCATGATCGGCTGGCCGATCTGCGGTACCCGACGACTGGCACCGGAGTTGCCCATCGCGCCGTCTGGTCACGCGTCCCATCGACGGGCGCAATCAGGTCGATCTCGGTGTGGGGGAGGGTTTCGAGATGGGGAACAGAATGGGTCGGTCCATCGGTCTTACGGTGGTGGGGATCGTGTTGACGGCCGGGGCTACGCAGGCGCAGGTCTTCACGCCCACCTTCATGGCTCCCGGTGGTGCATCCGACGTCGGGTTATACTTGAGTGAAGGGCCAGGGGACTTCGCCATCGAGGGGATCTGGCGCCGCAGCTCAGGCGGATACGATCTGGGCTTCCGAGGAGGAGTGGCGGATCTCGGAGACCTGTCGGTCCTGGTGGGTGGCGAGCTCCGCAACCCGCTCGCATTGGGCGCTCCGGTCGACGTGGCGGTCACGGGTGCCGCACAGGGCGTCATCGGGGACGTATCGGGCGCCGGGTTCCTCGTCGGCCTCAGTGTCGGGCACACGTTCGGCGCGGCCGACTTCGCTCTTACGCCTTACCTCCATCCCCGCGTCGGGCTGGTCAATGGGTTCGGTCCGGACGACTTCGAGCTCGAGCTGCTCGCCGACTTCGGGTTCGATTTCAGGATCAGCCCCCGGCTCGACCTCCGGTTCGGGATCGCAGTCGACGACGTCGGCGCGGAGTGGGGTGTCGGGTTCGCGTGGCGTTGAGGCGCATCGTTCGAGGCGGTGAGAAGGGATCGCCCTGGGCGCAGTGAGCCGATCGCCTGGCCTTTCCGGGGACCGGGCTGGGCCTCGGACGCGGCCATCAAACCCCGGCGATCCGGTTGCCGAACCACGAGAACCTTGGGAGGGGGACAATGGACGAGTTCTTCATCGGAGTCGCGATCTTCCTCCTGTTCACCCTCCTCAGTGGCCTCCAGCGCATCCTTCGCGGTCCTACGGAGGCCGACCGGATGCTGTCCGCGCAGCTATTCGGCACGACGGGCGTCGCGATCACGTTGCTGCTGGCCGAGCTGACGCCGGCCGCCGGGCTTCGGGACGTCGCCCTCGTTTTCACCCTTCTGGCGGCTGTCAACGTCGTCGCGTTCGCGCACCACACCTGGCGTCGGGAAGTGGGTCGATGATGGATCCACGGGATGTGCTTACCGTTTTGTGCGTGCTGCTGGGCGCATTCTTCTTTTTCGCCGGCACCCTCGGCGTCCTGCGCTTTCCCGACGCGATCACTCGATTGCACGCGGTGACGAAGGCCGACAATCTCGGTCTAGGCCTGGTCGTTCTCGGGCTGGCTCTCCAGGCGGCGTCACTCCTGGCTGTCCTCAAGCTCCTGCTGATCTGGGCGATCGCGCTGCTGGCCAGCGCCACATCCTGCTTCCTGGTCGCAGACTCCGCCCTGCGCGGGCAGGGGGAGCGGGAGTCAGCAGGTTGACGGCCGGTCTGCTATTCGACATCGCTCTCGTCGTCGGGCTCACGATCATCGCATTTCGCGCCATCCACGCACCGGACCTCTTTGTCGGTGCGGTGCTCTATATCGTCTTCGGGCTCCTCCTGGCGCTCGTCTGGGTTCGGCTGAACGCCCCCGATCTCGCCCTCGCCGAAGCTGCCATCGGAGCCGGGATCACGGGCGCGATGCTGCTCGACGCGGTCAGGCAGGTGGGGAGCCCCGCGCGGCGCGCGCCTGTGCTGACCCGTATCGGCCGCGTGGCCCCATGGGCGGGTGCGGTGGGGCTGGGCGCGGTTGCTGCCGGTGCGCTCGTCACACTCGAGGATCGGGGGGGCACTCTGGGCGAGATGGTCCGCGGGCGTGTCGCCGAGAGCGGGGTCGACCACCCGGTGACGGCCGTGCTACTCGTGTTCAGAGGGTATGATACCTGGCTGGAGGTCGGGGTCCTTCTCGTCGCGGCAATTGCCGTACTGGGCGTACGTCGGACCCGCGTGCTGGTCCCATCCGAGCCATCCTCCGAGGCGCCGCCAATCGCCACGGCCGCAGCCGGCGTCCTCCTTCCAGCCGGCGTGCTGATCGGCGGATTCCTCCTCTGGACCGGCAGCCACGCTCCCGGTGGTGCCTTCCAGGCGGCTGCGGTGCTCGCGGCGATGGGGATTCTCGTCTCACTCCTCGGACGGCCACCGCTCGCGTCGCTGTCGGCCCTCCGCCTGCGCCTTCTGCTGGTGTGCGGCTTCACGACATTCCTCGCGGCCGGGGTCGTCGGGCTGCTGGTCGAGGACGCATTTCTCCGCTATCCGGCGGCGGCGGCGGGCTGGATCATCACTGTCATCGAGTTGGCGGTGACCGTATCGATCGCCGCAAGTCTCGTCCTGCTGTTCGCGGGCGGGCGTGATCGGGCCGCCGACGAGGCGGCCGGATGAGCTCGTACGTCGTCTACGTCGTCGGTGCGGGGCTCCTGCTGGTCGTCGGCGTTCATGGGGCGCTGACCGCACGCCACCTGGTGCGTCTGATCCTCGCGCTGAACGTGATGAGCGGGGGAGTCTTTCTCGCTCTCATCGCCATCTCCGCGCGCGGGGCGGGCTCGGCCGCTGGTCCCGATCCCGTGCCGCAAGCGCTCGTTCTCACGGGGATCGTCGTCGCGGTCTCGATCACGGCCTTCGTGCTCGCTCTGGCCCGACGGATCCACGCCCTCTCCGGCCGTACGAGCCTGTCGGAAGAAGACCTCGAATGATCGTCACGATGGTCCTTCTCCCGTTCCTCGGCGGGTGCCTCGCGTTCCTGCTGCGTCGAACGGCACCGTTCGTCGCGGTCCTCGGCGCGGCGTCGGTCGCGGCTACGGCGGCGATGCTAGCCGTAGGGGTCTGGCGTAGCGGCCCGCGCATCTACGCGATCGGGGGCTGGGGGGCGCCGATCGGGATCGAGCTGGTCGCGGACGGGCTCTCGGCGATCATGCTGTTGACCTCTGCCGTCGTGGTGCTCGCGGTGAGCGTCTACTCGATCGGCTATCACGAGCACGACGATTCCGACGCCTGGCATCCGGGCGAGGGGTTCTGGCCGCTCGCACTGATCCTGTGGGGCGCCCTGAACGTCCTCTTCCTGTCCGCGGACGTGTTCAACCTCTACGTGGCGCTGGAGTTGATGACGCTGGCCGCCGTCGGGCTCGTGGTCCTGAGTGGAGGCGAGGCCGCGCTCATGGCCGCGATGCGCTACGCCCTCGCCGCGTTCGCCGCGTCGATGATGTACCTGCTGGGCGTCGCCATCCTCTATGGCGCCTATGGACGGCTGGACCTCGACGGCCTCGCCACCGTCGTTTCGCCGGAGCCCGCGGCGTTCGTCGCCGCCGCGCTGATCGGTGGGGCGCTGTTGTTGAAGACGGCGCTCTTCCCGCTGCACTTCTGGCTTCCGCGCGCGCACGCCGCGGCGCCAGCGCCCGTGAGCGCGCTCCTCTCCTCGCTCGTGGTCACCGGTTCGTTCTACCTCTTTCTGCGGCTCTGGACGGGGGTGTTCTCGACCATCGCGGTACCCGCGGCCGGCCAGTTCGTCGGGGCGCTGGGGGCCGGGGCGATTCTCTGGGGCTCGCTTCAGGCGCTTCGGCAGCAGCATCTCAAGGTGATGATCGCCTACTCGACCGTTGCCCAGGTCGGCTACCTCTTCCTGCCCATCCCCCTGCTGACGAGCGCCGCCACAACGCCGGATGGCGCGCTGCTGTGGGGCATCGACGCATGGAATGGCGGGATCTACCATGCGATCTCGCACGCGCTGGCCAAGGCCGCGATGTTCCTGGCCGCCGGCACGATCGTCCATGCGCTCGGTAGCGACCGGATCGTCGGGATCAGCGGGATCGCGCGCCAACTGCCGATCACGACCTACGCGTTCGGCATCGCCGGTATGACCCTGATCGGGCTGCCCCCGAGCGGCGGCTTCGTGGCCAAGTGGCTGCTGCTCTCGGCAGCCTTCGCCAGCGGACAATGGTGGTGGGCCGTCGTCATCCTCGCGGGCGGCGTTCTGACGGCCGGGTACATCTTCCTCGTGCTCGGGCAGGAGCTGTCGCTCGCGGGCACCGACCAGCCGGTGGAGTTGAGCAAGGTTCCGCGCTCGATGGAGTACGCGGCATTCTCGCTCGCCGTCGCGTCGCTCCTGCTCGGCCTGCGGGTGATCGAGCCGATCGCGCTCCTTCAGGCGGGGCTCCCGTTCGTGGAGGGCGGCTGATCCATGGAATGGACCTTCTGGATGGCACCCGGGCTGTTGGCCGTCTCGTTCGTGACCGCACTCCTCATCTTCCCGCTCGACGAGGAGCAGGTCCGACTCAGGACGGCACTGAATCTGGGCGGTGCCACGCTCAAGCTCATCCTGGTCGGCGTGATGGCATGGGGAATTCTGACCGGCCACGAGTTCGAAGCGCGGCTCTCGTTCGTCGGCGAGCTCGAGCTGGTCCTCCGCCTCGACTATCTGTCACTCCTCTTCATCGTCCTCTCGGCGATCCTGTGGTTCCTGACGACCGTCTATGCGGTCGGGTACCTGGAGCAATCCCCCCATCGCAGCCGGTTCTTCGGCTTCTTCAGCCTCTGCGTCACCGCGACGATGGGAATCGCGCTGGCCGGCAATCTGGTGACGTTCTTCGTCTTCTACGAGCTCCTCACGGTGGTGACTTATCCGCTCGTCGTGCACCGTGGGACGGGCGAGGCGCTCGAGGGGGGCCGCGTCTACCTGCTGTATACGCTGACCGGCGGCACTGTGCTGCTGCTGGGGATCGCCTGGCTGCATTCGCTCACCGGACCGGTCGAGTTCGTGACGGGCGGCCAGCTCGCGGACCTGGCCGTGGAGCGGCCCGCGACCCTGCGGCTCATCTTCCTGTTGATCGTGGGGGGGCTGGGCGTCAAGGCGGCCATCTTTCCGCTACACGGCTGGCTCCCGATCGCCATGGTCGCTCCGGCCCCGGTGAGCGCACTGCTGCACGCGGTCGCGGTGGTCAAAGCCGGCGCGTTCGGAATCGTGCGGGTGATCTTCGACGTCTACGGCATCGAGGTCGCCGATGGCCTGGGCCTGCTCGCCCCGCTCTCGCTGGCCGCGGCCGTGACCATTCTCTACGGGTCGGTGCGGGCACTGGCGCAGGACGATCTGAAGCGGCTCCTCGCCTTCTCGACGGTGAGCCAGATCTCCTATGTCGCCCTGGGCGTCAGTCTGCTCGGGCCGGTGGCTACGGCGGGCGGGCTCGTTCACCTCCTGCATCAGGGCATGATGAAGGTGACGCTCTTCTTCTGCGCCGGGATCCTGTCCGAGACGTTGGGGATCCATCGGGTGAGTGAGATGAGGGGCGTGGGACGGCGGATGCCGCTGACGATGGCCGCCTTCACCGTTGCGGGATTCGGGATGATCGGCGTCCCGCCGGTCGCGGGCTTCATCAGCAAATGGTATCTCGGTCTCGGGGCGCTCGAGGCGGGGCAGGAGTGGGTCGTGCCGCTTCTCGCGCTCAGCGGCGCTCTCAACGCGACGTACTTCCTTCCGATCATCGGTGCCGCCTGGTTCCGCTCCCCTGAAGCCGACTGGGCGGAGTTCGACGGCCCCGAGACCGATTGGATGCTGCTCTTTCCGGCGCTCGCGACCGCCCTCCTATCGCTCGCGGCGGGTGTCATGGCCGGCCTGCCGTTCAGCCCGCTCTGGCTGACGAGCTTCGCGGTCACCGAGATCCACGGGCCATGAACACGCTGCTCCTGTTGACCGCCATCATTCTGCCGGCCGTCGTAGCGCCGCTCGTCTTCGGGGCGAGTCGCCCGGCGCTGGCGGTCCGGGCCCTGGCCCCATGGGCGGCGTCGCCGGCGCTGCTACTCGCGCTCTCCCCACTGGGCTTTCCTTCCATCGAGCTGCCGTGGGTCGTGGCGGGCGTCCACTTCGAGCTGGATCTCATCGGCCGGGTGTTCCTGATCGTCACAGCCGCACTCTGGACCGCGGCAGGCGTCTACGCGAGCGGCTACATGGATCGTGAGGGGTGGCGGCGATTCCTCTTCTTCTTTCTCCTTACGATGGCGGGAAACCTGGGGCTTCCGATCGCGGGGGATGCGGTCAGCTTCTACTTCTTTTTCGCCCTGATGACCTTCGCCGGGTATGGACTGATCGTCCACGCCGGCGATCAGGCGGCGCGCCGCGCGGGGCGGGTCTACCTCGTTCTGGCGGTGATCGGGGAAGCCTTTCTGCTGGCGGGGCTCGTTCTCGCGGTCGATGCGACGGGCTCGATTCTGGTAGGAGCGATACCGGCGGGGGTCGCGAGGTCTCCCGATGTCGGAGCCATTACGGCCTGCCTCATGGTGGGATTCGCCATCAAGGCAGGGGCGGTACCGCTCCACGTATGGCTTCCCCTGGCGCATCCGGTCGCGCCGACGCCGGCGAGCGCAGTACTCAGCGGCAGCATGATCAAGGGCGGGCTCCTGGGATGGCTCCGATTCTTCCCGTTGGGAGAGGCCACTCTGCCCGAATGGGGCGTCTTCGTCGTGGCGATGGGGATCGTCGCCGCGTTCTTCGGAGTCGTCGTCGGCCTTGTCCAGACGGATGCGAAGACGGTGCTGGCGTACTCGAGCATCAGCCAGATGGGGCTGATCAACATCGGGGTCGGTATCGCGCTGACGGCGCCGGACTCCGTCGTTCCGGCCATAGGTGCGATCATGCTGTACGCGACGCATCACGGCCTGGCGAAAGGCGCGCTCTTCCTCGGCGTGGGTGTTGCGGAAGCGCGTACGCGGGGCCCGACCAGCCGCCGCCTGATCCTCTTCGGCCTGGGCCTCCCGGCGCTTGCGATTGCCGGTGCGCCCCTGACCAGCGGCGCCATCGCAAAGCAGGAGCTGAAGCAGTTGACGCCGCTGCTGCCCGATCCCTGGCCGCACCTGCTCGACTGGTTGCTTCCGCTCTCCGCCATCGCCACGACGTTGCTGATGGTTCGATTCCTCGTCCTGACCCAGCGGCGGCTGACGACCGATGCGGGTCACCGGCTCGTGCCCCTGGTCTGGATCCCATGGGCCGCGCTGGTGACCGCCGTGGCCGTGCTGTTCTGGATCCTTCCGTATCGTATGCCCGTGCTCACCAGCGGAACGCCGCATCTGCCGGGCCCGGATGCGCTCGCGGCCGAAGTCCTTCCGATTCTCGCCGGTGTGGCGGCGTTCGTTGCGGTCGTGCGGTTGAGGCGGCGGTGGGCGCCAGCGTGGATCGCGCCGCATATCGTGCCCGGGGATATCCTCGCTCCGGTGGAAAGGGCGCTCGCTCGCCTGCCGAGGCCGGACCTGGTCGTGGAGCGACTGGCGAGCGGTGGGATCACCGGCGGGATGAGCGGGCAGATCGCACGACGCTGGTACCGCATCTACTCCGAGAGCGCCCGCTACGACCCGCTCATTCGCCTGGAGCTTCGGCTCACGCGCTGGGCGGCGGGGATCGGCCTGTTGCTGCTGGTTACCGCGTCTCTACTTTTCCTGCTCGCCTGGGGCTCATGATCGGAACCGACGGGGAGGCGCCACGGCCATCGCGCCGTCGATTACGCCATCTGCTGGCCCCCATCCTCCTGCGCGGGGTCCTTTTCGTCGCCTTGTGGCTGGTCCTCGCCGGCCCCGATCCCCATACCTGGTGGCTCGCCGCCGCCGTCATTCTCACGACCGTCTACGTGAGCCTCCGCACGGTTCCGGTCGGCTCTGTCCGGCTGCGCCCGGCGGGACTGCTCCGATTCATTCCCTTCTTTCTGATCTATTCGCTACGCGGGGGTGTGGACGTTGCGCGCCGCGCCATCTTCCAGCCCGACGTCTCGGCAGCGGAGTACCGGACGTTCGAGGTTCGCCTCGCGGAGGGGCCGCCGCGAACCTTCTTCGCGATGATTCTCGGCCTCCTGCCCGGAACGCTCACGGCGCGGATCTCAGGAGCTCGGATCGAAATCCATACGCTCGATGCGTCGGCGACGCCGGACGAAGCGCTGAGGCGGGTAGAGCGACGGGTAGCCGATGTCTTCGGCGGATCGATGGAGTAGAGAAGGTACTATCGACGCGCGGCCCTCGCTTTCTTAGCTTGACTGTAGAATCCGCTGACCGGGCCGGTTCGCGATGCGCGGACACATCGCAAGGCGCACGTCGCGCCGGCCTCGACCCCTAGGGAGAAGCGTCCATGCTCGAGTTCCTTTCGCGGCCATGGCCCTGGTACGTCGCGGGGCCTCTGATCGGTCTGATGGTGCCGCTGCTGCTGCTGGTGGGCAACCGCATGTTCGGGATCTCCTCCAACTTCCGGCATGCGTGTGCCGCGGTGCTGCCGTCGCGCGCCGAGTTCTTTCGCTACGACTGGCGCGGGGCGGGTGGGTGGAACCTCGCGTTCGCGCTGGGCGTGCTGATCGGCGGCTTCATCGCTGGCACCCTGCTGACCTCACCCGAACCCATTGCGATTGCGGAGGCGACCCGCGCAGACCTCTCCGGTCTGGGGGTCACAGATTTTTCGGGCATGGTGCCCGCGGAGCTCTTCTCCTGGTCCGCCATCCTCTCGTTCCAGGGGCTCGTGATGTTGGGCGCCGGCGGCTTTCTGGTGGGGTTCGGAACCGCGTATGCTGGGGGATGCACTTCCGGCCACGGCGTCGCGGGCCTGGCCGCGTTCGAGCTGCCCTCCCTGATCGCTGTCGTCGGCTTCTTCATCGGCGGGCTCGTCTCGACGTACCTGCTCCTTCCCCTGATCCTCTGATGCGCCCCGTGTCCACGACCTCTTCGTCACCCGCGGCGGCTTCCAATACGCCCGGGTACCAGAGCGCGCCGGCCGGGCCCGGAAGCCTACTCGTCTTCCTGTTGCTCGGCACGATCTTCGGCGTGCTGCTTATCAAGTCGGAAGTGGTCTCCTGGTTCCGGATTCAGGAGATGTTTCGCTTCCAGGGGATCCACATGTACGGCATCCTCGGCAGCGCGGTGGCCGTGGCTGCGCTGTCGCTGTTCGTGATCCGGCGATTCAGTCTCCGGTCGTTCGGAGGCGAGACGATCCGCGTCCCGCGCAAGGAGCTCGGTAGGGGGTACCGGTACATCTTCGGGGGCACCACCTTCGGCCTCGGATGGGCGCTCACGGGGGCCTGCCCCGGTCCCATCCTCGCCCTGGTAGGGTATGGGATCGGTCCGTTCGTCTTCGTGCTCGGGGCGGCGCTGCTCGGCACCTGGACATACGGCCACCTGCGGCCACGCCTGCCGCACTAGCGGTCGGTAGCCTCTCACTCCCATCTGCTCCTGTTTCCATCGGCCGCCCCCGACCTCCCGCTCTGGCTCGCGTTCGCTGCGGGGAGCCTCTCCTTCTTCTCGGCGTGTGTTCTGCCGATCGTCCCCGCGTACCTCGTGGTGGCGGCCGGCATATGGGTTGCTCGCGGCCGAAGGCACGCTGTTTCGGGGGCGGGCCTCTTCCTGTTCGGATTCGGCGCCCTCTTCGTGATCGCGGGCGTGCCGGCCACCGCAGTCGGAGGGTGGGCGCGGATGCGGCTCCCACTCTTCGAAAGCCTCGGAGCGGTCGCGATCGGTCTGCTCGGCGCCTATCTCATCTATGCCGCGGTGGGGAGGACGTCCGCGGATCCGCTCGGTTCGAACGGGAGGGTACTCGGAGCGGCCGTTCCTTTCGGCGCCCTGCTCGCCGGCGCCGGATTCGCCGCGGCCTGGACCCCCTGCATCGGGCCCGTTCTCGCCGAGATCCTGATGTATGCCGGACTCCCGGGCACCGCGTACCACGGCGGTGCTCTCCTCGCGATCTACACCCTGGGATTGCTGGCGCCGTTTCTCGCCGTCGCGGCGGCCGCCTGGTGGGGGGTGAAGCGGTTGTCGCCGGAGGGCCGGTGGCGGGTTCGCATGGCGCCGGCCACGGGGGCGATCCTGCTCCTCATCGCGGGGCTATTGCTGACCGGGCGCTTCGCGCTTCTGACTGCCTATCTCTCCCGTTTCCGGCCGATCGTCGACCTCGGCCTCTGATCGACGGCAGGATCCGTCCTTCGTCAGCACTCGAGGCATCCTGAAGGGCCGCACTCAGAGATCGTAGCGGACCCGCGCTCCCGCGGCGAAGAGGCGGGTGGCCGAAAAAAGGCGGTGGGGGGGACCCCGAGCCCC
>JBBDRL010000037.1:0-9114 GCA_040905505.1 Gemmatimonadota bacterium
GTCGTCCCCGCGGTCGGACTCGTCGTCCCCGCGGTCGGACTCGTCATCCCCGCGGTCGGACTCGTCATCCCCGCGAATGCGGGGATCCAGTTCGATGGCGACCTCACCTCGCCCGCAGCACCGTACTGGATCCCCGCCTGCGCGGGGACGATGTGCGGACCACGCGCCTGCGCCTACGCGTCCGCCCGCAGCGCTTCGGTGGGCTCGACGCCGAGTGCGCGCCGGATCGGTACGATGCACGCGAGTAGGCACACGCCCGTCATGAGCGCCGCGTAGCCCAGGAACAGCGCGGCCCTCGCCGCCCAGCCGGCCTGGTAGAGGTCGATCGACATGATCAGGACGCCGGCCAATGCTCCACCCAGGAGAACGCCGAGGCCCACCTGCCTCAGCGGCCGGGCGAGGATCGCCGTAACCACCCTGCGCGACCCCGCGCCGAGCGCGAGCCGGATCCCGATCTCCCGCGTGCGGCGAGAGACAGCAAAGGACATCACGGCGTAGATCCCCGCGAGCGACAGCAGCAGCGCGATCGAGCTGACGACGACGGCGAGCCAGAACCAGAACGCATAGAACTCCGCGTCCGCGCGTGTGATCTCGTTCATGGGCATAAGGTCGTGCAGTCGTAGCGCGGGATCCACGAGCATGGCCGCCTCGCGCACCCGGGGCGCGAACGATCCGGGGTCGCCTCTCACCCGAAGTGCCATGTGCACCGGGTAGACGTCACCCGGTGCGGATGGGTGATAGATACCCGAGCGCCCATACCCGGAAGTCATCCCCAGATCCGGCGCCACCCCGACGATCTCGTACCACGGCCCCTCTGACGTCGGCGTCCGCGCGGTTTCCGTGGCGATATAGCGGATCCGTCTGCCGATGGGGTTGCGCCCGCCGAGCACGTACTCGACGAAGTCGGTGTTCACGATGACGACCTGTGCGCCCGACGTCACATCCGAGACGGTGAACGGCCGGCCGGCGGCGACGGGTGTGCCCAGCACCTCGAAATAGTCCACGTCGATCGGCGCCGAGCTCACGCGATGGCCGCGTTCGTCGGGTGGCTCGATCGCCCCTTCGTCGACCTCGATCTGGTTCCACTGATGGTACATCCGGGGCAAGCGGCCGGCGAAGGTCACGCCGGTGACGGCGGGGTCGTCGGTCAGCCTGCGCTCCAGCTCCTGATGCGCCGCGCCGTAACGGGCGAGGAAGGCCGCGTACGACGTGTCTCCAGGCGCGGTTGACGGCGGCTCGCGGTCCATCTCCAGCCGCACCACGACGTACTCCTGCGCGGGGAAGCCGAGATCGAGCGATGGGATCCGATTGCCGTCCTCACGGACGATGAAGGCGATGGCCGGGAAGAGGACCGTGATTGCGACCTGGCTGACGATCACGACCGACCAGATCCCACCCAGTCGGGGCCCGCCGCCGCCGGCCGTCGCTGCCTTGAGCCGCGCGCCCACGCCGCGGGTGAGCTTGATCGCGGGGACGATCCCGGCGATCGCCGCACCCAGGACGGTCAGCACCCCTGCATAGAGCACCGTGGACGTGGAGAGCCTCGGCTCGAACCAGAACGGGAGGTCCGCGCCCTGCAGGGCCTCGACCACACCGAACGCCCACCGCATTCCGAAGCTCGCCCCCGCCAGCCCGACCATCGTCCCGACCGCCCCCAGAGCCAGCGCCTCGGCGAAGAGCTGAACCACGATACGTCGGCGACTCGCGCCCAGCGCCGAACGGACGACCAGCTCGCCCTCCCGCGCGGCCGTTCGCGCGAAGATCAGCAGCGCGACGTTTCCGCAGATGAGGAGCAGGAGCAGAATCGGGACGAGATTGGTCGAGAGAACACCTAATGTCATCGTCCGCATCGTGCCGAGCGGAATGTTCAGCATCGCCGCTGCGAAGGGCATTACCCAGGGCCGGATGAACTCGTGGGTGTCGGGAGACTCGGCGGTCGTCGAGCGGCCGAGAGTCGTCAGCTCGGCCTGGGCCTGCTCCACGGTGGCGCCACGGGTGAGCCTGCCGAAGAGCTGCACGCTGGGGCCCTCACGGGGGCCGTACCGCGGGTCGCCCGCTCGCAACGGGGTCCACACCCGGTGCGAGACGGGGAACGCAAAACCCTGAGGCATGACGCCGACGATCGTGTGTCGCGTACTCCCCAGGTGGACGGTCCGGCCGACCACTTGGGTATCGCCCCCGAAGCGGCTCTGCCAGATGTCGTACCCGATGACGACGACGGGAAGGGCGTCGGGTCGCTCGTCAGCCTCGATCAGGACGCGACCCAGCAGCGGGGGTACCCGAGCGACCTGGAAGCCCGAGGCACTCATCTCCGCGACCATCGTGGGTTCGCCGGTCCCGTCACCCAGAATCAGGTTTCTCTCCAGGGTGCGGAACGCGCCGAGGTCGGTGACGGAGGTCAGCTCGCCACGCCAGATGACGAACTCGTGCAGCGCTCGCCGCTCCACACCTCCCGTCTCGAGATTCCGGAGCTGAATCCCGACGATGCGGTGGCCCTCGTCCAGCGGCAACGTCGGCCGGAGCAACTGGGTCACCATCTCGAACGTGCCGGCGCCGGCCCAGATCCCGAAGGCGATCGCCAGACCCGCCACCACCGTCAGGCCCGGGTACCGGACCAGCATCCGGAGGCTCAGCTTCACGTCCAGCCAGGAGAAGCGGAGCTCGTCGAATGGTCTAAGACCGCGCGACGCACGCCCCTCGTCGCGATAGCGCTCGACGCTGCCGAACTCGAGCCGCGCCTGGCGACGTGCCTCCGCCGGTGACATGCCATCGCGCACGAGGTCATCGGCGCGGAGGTCCACGTGCAGGCGAAACTCCTCCGCCATCTCCGCCTGGAGGTCGGAATGGCCGCGGAGGCTGCGCCAGAGCGAGCGAATCCGCGCGATGAGCGCACGGATCATCCGAGCTCCTGCGGCGTCGCTGCCAGCACCCGCGCCATCGCCTCGGCCAACCGGTTCCAGCTCGCCGCCGCCTCTCCCAGTCGCCGCCGACCGGCGGCCGTCAAACGATAGTACTTCGCCCGCCGGTTGTTCTCCGAGGTCCCCCACTCGCTCGCGATCAGCCCCTGATGCTCCAGCCGGTACAGCCCCGGGTACAGCGCACCCTGCTGGATCTGGAGCGCGCCGCCGGAGATCTGCTCGATCCGCAACAGCACTCCGTACCCGTGCAGCTTCCCGAGCGATACGGCCTTCAGAATCAAGAGGTCCAGACTGCCCGGTAGAAGCTCGGCTTGCTCGTCCATCGATCTCTCTCCTGGTTGGGTCAGGAGTAAACCTGGGGGCGCTTTCCTAAGCTGTCAAGGAGAGGGTGGAACGGGTGGCCGGAGCAGGGGGGGACGGGCAGTCGGAGCGCGGGGAACCGGGCTGCGGGAGGGCGGGGGAAGGGGCAACCGCTGGGTGGGAAGGCGCATGAGGCGGAAATCGTCATCCTCGCGGCAGCGGGGATCCAGTACAATGGCCGGGCCGCGGTGAAGGCACCATCCAACTGGATCCCCGCATGCGCGGGGAAGACGAAAACGTGTAGCTTCGGAATCGCAAAATGCGCAGCGCGGACACTACAAAATACCTAGCCCGGAATGCCCATTTGTCGATCCGAGCACAGCCGACAGGCACGATGTGCCTATTTCCGGCGTGGGATCTGAACGGAGCCGTCGACGTCGGCGAAGCGGATGCCTCCGCTGCGGTCGCGATCGACGACGAAGTCGCCACCGACGAGGTCCACACGGATGCTGCCGGACCCATCCTCACGGACGACGACGTCGCCGGACACGTCGTGGATGCTGAGGGAGCCGGATCCGTCATCCTCAACGACGACCGATCCTCGGACGAATTCGAGGGTGACCGAACCCGAGCCGTCGACGAGGCGGATGTCGCCGTCGACCTCCCGTACCGTCAGCGAGCCGGAGCCGTCATTGATCTGCAGCCCGCCGGCGACGTTAGCGACATCCAGCGAGCCGGAGCCGTCATCGATCCGGAGGCCGCCGCGCACGTCGGTGATCTCGGCGGAGCCGGACCCGTCGCGAACGTCGAGCGTGGCGGTCTCCGGGACCTCGACGACCAGGTCGATGCGGGCGTAATCCGACCAGCCGAACCAGCTCTCGGAGTCCGGGATGATCGTCTCGACAAACGCCTCGCTGCCGCTGGAGGTGGCGTCGATCCTCATCTCCTCGAGACGCGAACCGCTGGAGGCGCAGGCGGTGCCGGTCACACGGACCTCGGCCGACCCTGGCCGGCCGGTGATCCGTAGCGAGCCCGCGCCGGCCGCGATGTTGACGCGTCCCGTCGGTGTCAGTTCGAGGGTTTCCGAAATGTCGCGCCGGTTGGCGCACTCGTTCTGCGCGGTCAGCGGGGCGGTGGCGACGAGTGTAGCGAGCAGGCTGAGACCGATGGTTTGGATTCTGGACATTGCGAGTCGCGGTGGTTCGGGTGCGCGAAGTCCGGGGGCGGAGCAGCCGGGGCCCGGGGCGGGCACAGCCACCGTGATTCCCCCTCGAGTTCTCTACGAGCGTTCGGCGCCGATCGTTTCAACGCATCGCGCCTTCATCCGGATTGGACGCGCGGACCGGCCCGAATGTTTAGAACGTCCCCATGGTTCGGGAACGTGTGTGCCGGGGTACCGTCCCGACGTGTGTGCCGCGGCTCCGGCACGTCACTGTTCCGCGATCCTAGCTCGGCATATATATAGATTCGGAGGCGGAGCCTGCGAAGAAGTGGCCCGAACCGGTCGGAGCGGCTCCGAATGCCGAGGCGATCGCGACACGAAGCTCCGGGAGGTAGGCGGATGGTCGAGGGGGAACGGGACAGGTCACTGATCGACGACGAGCTGATTCGGAGGCGGGTCCGCCAGATCGCGGATGCGAAGCCGCCGGAGCCGAGGTGGCAGGCGCTCTCGAAGCATCCGCTGGTCACGATCTTCTTCGGCTTTGTGCTGACCTGGACAGTGGGAACGCTGCTCACGGACCAGATCAACGAACAGAGGCGCGAGACGGCGCAGGCGGCGGAGCGTGCACGGGTTCGGAACGAGGCGAGCGCGGAGGCGGTTGCGAGCTACGCACGGCTGCTATCGGAGCAACAGGTCCGCGCTTCTATGCTGCTCTCGGCGCTGGAGCGGTCGTCGAGGATCGAGGAGGTGCGTGACCGGAAGCAGGCGTACGACGAGGCGTTCGCCGGGTGGCAGGCGAATCTTCAGCCGACCTTCCTCTCGATCCGCGAGTCGCTCGGCCAGCGCGGGTATTCGCCCTTCGAGCAGTTCGCCGACGAAACGCTGGTGCCGCTCTACGCCGCGGTCGATTCCGGCCTGCTGGCTGCGTACGACGCGCGTGAAGCCGGCCTTCGGACCGCCGAGCTTGCCCATGTAGAGGCGATGCTGGCGGTGGCGGGCAACTGTGGCCGCGCGGTCGCGAGTCACCTGTATCAGCTTCTGGGCGCGATCGCCGAGCGGCTCGAGACGACGCCCGAAGGGATCAGTCCGGAGAGCGTCCAAGTCCTACGGATCCAGTGCGAGGCGGACGGTGCGAGCCTTTTGAGGAGAGAGCCATGAAGCGAATGATGCAGGGACTGCCGATGCTGATAATCGTATTGGCCGCCGGCCCGGCTTATGGCCAGCAGCCGGCACCGCGGCCGCCTGAAGTGCAGCAGCCGGAGCAGTTCGAGACGACGCTGCGACTCTGCGTGATCGTCGGCGGTGAGCTGAGCGAGGTGGAAGCGGCGTACCTTCCAGGCAGCGGCGACACGATCGTCGTGCTTGGGGGCGAGCTGCTGCCGTTCGCCGAGGCTTATCCGGATTCAGAAGGCTATGCGGCAGGCAAGGCGTGGTTCAACGACGAGTCGACCATCGGCTACCGGTGGCGGCGCTACCGCAGGACGGGTACTGAGCGGTTGCTCGCGCCGACGGATCTCCGGCATGCGAGCGAGCATGAAGGTGTCCCAATCTTCGCCTCCCGTTCCTTCAGCGGCATCTGGCCCGACGTCCTCTACCTTCCCATTAGACCCGGGTGTTCCTTCCAGCCGTACCAACCGCGGGGCGCACCTTAGACGTCCCCTACGACCTGCTCCGCCTCCCGTCGCCGGCTGCTCGACCGATGCCGGCGGTATCACGCAGATCTTTCCCGAGGTCGAATGTCGACATTTCCCGCGATGCTCCACGCGCTGCTCCTGCGCGAGCTCGGCAGCCTGCGCCGTGAGCTGCAGGCGTATCCGGACGAGACGTCCCTGTGGGAGGCGCCACCCGGCGTGCCGAATTCCGGCGGCAACCTGATCCTCCACCTGACGGGCAACCTGCAGCACTACGTCGGCGCGGTGCTGGGTAGCACCGGGTACGTTCGCGACCGTGATGCCGAGTTCTCCAGCGGCGGCATGGAGCGCCCGGCGCTCCTGGAGCAGATCGCCGCCGCTGAGCGCGCGGTCGACGCGACGCTTCCGGCGCTCACCGAGCAGCGGCTCGCGGCGCCGTACCCGGAGCCGATCCGCGGGCACCCGGTGAAGACGGGCGACTTCCTTCTCCACGTGGCGATCCATCTGGGATATCACCTGGGACAGCTCGACTACCACCGCCGCATCGTGACGGGTGATGCTTCGGGAGTGGACGCGATCAATCCGGCCGTACTGGCGACCGCCCGCTCGCGGTAGCGGCGTTGCCAGCGCGCCTCTCGCGGGGGTGCACCCGAGCGCTGAGGCGCACGGTCGCGCGCGTTGCTTCGTGCCGCAGCTATCGGCGCCCCGCGCGCGGGAACGAGGCATGCCACACGGCGAGGGGTTCCGCCGCGCTGCGCCGCACCGACGCATCCCGGACCCAGACTTCCTCCGCCGCCGAGCACAGAGATGGAAACTGAGACCGCCGTACGACAGCTCCTGGCACGAGCCCTCGACTGGACCGACGCCCATGCGGCCTACGATACGGCCGTGCTGGACCTGCCGCCCCGCCTCCAGGGCATTCGCCCGGAAGGGCTCCCGCATTCCGCGTGGGAGCTCATCGAGCACATCCGCATCACGCAGCGCGACATCCTCGATTTCTGCACCGCGGAGAACTATCGGGAGCCGAACTGGCCGGAGGAGTACTGGCCGTCGACGCCGGAGCCGCCGAGTGAGCAGGCGTGGGAGCAGAGCGTCGGCGACTTCCGCGAGGATCGCGCGGCGCTGCGGAGCCTGGCGATGGACCCGGCCATCGACGTCGGCTCGGTGGTGCCCAACGGTACGGACCAGACCTACATACGTGAGATCCTGCTCGTGATCGACCATACGGCTTGTCACGTGGGGCAGCTCGTGCTGGTCCGCCGGGCTCTGGGTGCATGGCCGGGAACGTAGGCGGGGGCGACACGTCTGCCGCGGCGAGCGTCGCGATCGTCGGCGCGGGCCCCGTAGGGCTCGCGCTGGCGCTCGCCTTAGCGCGGCAGGGCGTCCGTTCCGTGGTCGTCGAGCGTAACGCCTCGACGAGCGAGCATTCCAAAGCGGCGGCGGTCCACCTCCGCACGCGCGAGGTGTTCCGGCAGTGGGGGATCGAGAACCGGTTCCTCGAAGCGGGCATCCTCAGGACCCGGCTGAAGTTGCACGATGCCGGGTCGGGGGACGATTCGCTCATCTCCCTCGACTTCGGCGAGCTGGAATCCGAGGCGGACCGGCCCGGGATGCTCTTCATCGAGCAGAGCCGCACGGAAGCGCTCCTCCTGGAGGCGGTCAGGAAGTCGGGGATGTGCGACGTGCGATTCGGCGCGGAGGTCGTGGGCATCGACCCCGGCGACACGGCGGTCGTGCTGAAGGTCCGCCAGGATGGCGAGCCGCGGCGGCTGGAGACGGCGTTCGTCGTCGGTTGCGACGGCGCGGGCAGCTTCGTGCGCGACGCGCTCGGCCTCCCTTTCGAGGGCTCGACCTACTCGCTCCGGCCGATGCTGGCCGACGTCCACGTGCGCGACGAACGCGATGCATTGCCGTGGCCGCGCGCGAGAAACTCGCCGGACGGGCTGGCGTTCACTTTCCGCCTCCGCCCGGGTCTCTGGCGCCTCATTCGCCTCGAGGCCCGCGATGCGGGGACGGGCGCCGAAGTGCGGCCGGAGGCGCTGGACCGGGTCGTCGCCGATCTGCTCGGGCCCGGGGAAGTCGAGGTGGTCTGGGCGAGCCGCTTCCGGATCCACCGACGCGCCAGCCCCAGGTTCCGGGTCGGGCGCGTCCTGCTGGCCGGGGACGCCGCGCACGTCCACAGCCCCGCCGGCGGTCAGGGGATGAACGCGGGGATTCAGGATGCCCACAACCTCGCGTGGAAGCTCGCCTACGCGCTCCGCGGAGGCGACGTGGACCGGCTGCTCGACTCGTACGACGCGGAGCGGCGCGAAGTCGTCGTGCAGGAGGTGTCCCGCTACACCGACTTCGTCACCCGCAGCGCGCTCCAGGCACCTACCTTTCTGCGCGGCGCGGTATTCGCCCTCTGGCGCGCGGCAATCAGGATTCCGCGTATCCGGCGCACCGTACTGCGCCGCGCGACCATGATCGATCTCGACTACTCCGCGTCGCCGCTGATCGATGCGGGCCTGCGGGCGGCGGGCGTGCGCCTCCCCAACCCGGCCCTCCACTCGCCCGCCGGCACGATCGTCAGGCTCTACGACCTGCTTCCCGAGGGGCCGGTGATCATCGAGGTCGGCGGCGGTGGGGAGGATGGACCCGCCGGTCTCCCGCTCGAGAACGTCATTCGCATCGGCCCGGGCGACTACCTCGACAAGACCGGTGCGATCGCCGGGCTGATCGGCGGGCCGCGAGGATGGGTTCTGGTGCGCCCGGACGCGCACGTGGCCTGGGCGACGACGGACCCGGAAGGAATACACGATGCCGTGACGCGCGCGCTGGGGTCGGAGAGTGTGGGGTCGTAGCGGGAAGAGAAGTGTCGCGGAAAGTGTGAGCCAGCGAGAGTCATCGCTAGGAATCAGCGAGAATCACCGCTCGCCAACAGCGCGAATCATCGCAGCCAACAGCGAGCATCATCGCCAGGTAACAAAGTCATCCCCGCGAATGCGGGGATCCAGTAGCATGGCGACCAAGATCGAAGGGTCGAGATCGTACTGGATCCCCGCATTCGCGGGGATGACGTTGTACCGCGGGGATGACGTTGTACCGCGGGGATGACGTTGTA
>JBBDRL010000038.1:0-76113 GCA_040905505.1 Gemmatimonadota bacterium
GGCCTTCAACCTGACGGTCGAGAGCCTGTATATCACGCAGTCGGTGCAGAAACCCAATGGCGCGATTCCGCTCGTCGCGGGTCGGGATGGATACCTGAGGGTCTTCGCGGTCGCCAACAACATCAACGATGTGCGGGTGCCGCTCGAGGTGAGCCTGTATCATGAAGAGGATTTGAAGAACACCTGGACCATCCGGGGACCCGCCGCGATTCCCCGAGATATCGTTGAGGGCAACCTGAGCACTTCGTGGAACCTGCTCGTGCCCGGCGAGCTCATTCAGCCGGGTCTGCGAATCGAGATCGCGATCGATCCAGAGGAGGAGGTCAGGGAAGGAGACGAATCGGACAATCGATTACCTGAAGGGTTCGCAGTGTTCGATGTACGGCGGCTGCCGCCGCTCGAGATTGTGCTTGTCCCGATCAAGCAACCGGATGGGACAGTTGGCAACGTCACCGATGCCAACGCGCATGAGTACCTGCGGGATCTGGAGCGGATGTTCCCGGTTCATGAGATCGATGTGCGGGTGCGGGAGCCAGTGCTCGCCGGGTCGCAGCTACGGCCGGATGGTGGCTGGGAGTCCATGCTCGAGCAGCTGGCCGCGATCCGCCGAAGTGAGGGTGCCACGAACGCCTATTACTACGGCGTTGCGGCTCTCGATTATGAGGACAGCATTCAGGGGATCGCGTTCATTGCTGGTAAGAGCGGTTTAGGAAACGATTTCCTCGATGACCGCAACCTAAACGCCTCGATGACCCTGGCACACGAGATGGGCCACTCCATGGGGCGTTTACACTCGTTCTGTGGTGCGGTTCGGGCTTTCGACAATAATTATCCGCATGCGAACGGCCAGATTGGTTCCTTCGGGCTGGATGTTAATACGGAGAAGGTCTACCAGCCGACGACGAAGGATCTGATGGGTTATTGCGCGGATCGCTGGATCGGCGACTACACGTACGAGAAGATCCTTCAGTTCCGACTGGATGATGAAGCGACGAGTGGTGATCCGGAGCGCGTTCTCATAGTCTGGGGCGGGATCGGCGCGGATGGCCTGACGCTCGAGCCGGCGTTCGAGTCCGAGGCTGCGCCGGCGCTGCCAGAGGTTGTGGGTCCCTACCATCTCGAAGGCTTCGATGCGTCGGGCGTGCGCCTGTTTTCTATCCCATTCCGTCCTACGCCGATCGCCGATGGAGCACCGGGCAATGGCGCGTTCGCGTTCGCGCTGCCGATGCGGCTGGTGCAGCCCGAGCGACTGGCAGAGCTGCGGATAAGCGGCCTGGGTATGGAGAGTCGAAACGTCGCACCCAGAATGCCTGGAGTCTCGGAGCCGGCCATTACAACGGAGAGGAAGGGCGACCGGGTGATTGTCCGGTGGGACGCACAAGCGCACCCGCTTCTGGTCTTGAGAAATCCGCAATCGGGTCGGATCGTCTCCCTTCTGCGCGGCGGGAGCGCCGAGTTACCGTACGACGGTCGAGCGCTCGAAGTGACCCCCTCCGATGGCGTGCGGAGCCACCGGCCCGCCGCGATCATCCGTTGAGGGAGGCACACCTCGTAACCCCGAGCGCAGTCGAGGGATCTGGAGTTGCTACCCGCCGGAAGTGCAGATCCCTCGACTGTGCTCGGGATGACATTGTGTCTGGGCTGGGGGTCACGAGATGAATCGCTCGGGGAGAGTCAATGGCTGCGCCTGGGGAAAGGCATCGTCTGCACTCCGCCCAGCGCGACTGTCGCGCGGGTGCGTGCGTGGCTATTCTGAGCGCCTCCCGGCACAACGATCCAGGCGTGGAGACCACAAGGTGCAGACAGCCGTACGTGTTTCGTTCGATTCCGCGGTAGCCGCCGACCGGCGCGGGTACGACATCCGCATCGGGCCGGGGCTACTGGAAGATCTGCCCGATCTACTCCGGGAGGCCTGCCCGGCCCATCGCTATGCCGTCATCGCCGACAGCCGGGTGAACGAACTCTACGGCGATCTCGTCCTCTCGGTCCTCGGCGGCGCTGGCCACCCGGTCGACCTGTTTCAGTTCCCGGCAGGGGAGGCCAACAAGTCGCGCGCGCAGTGGGCCCGCCTCAGCGATGAGCTGCTGGCCGCCGGGCTGGGGCGGGACGCAGCCGTCGTCGCACTGGGCGGGGGAGTAACGGGCGACCTGGCGGGCTTCGTCGCCGCCACCTTCCTCCGCGGCATTCCGCTCGTCCAGATCCCTACGAGCCTCCTCGCGATGATCGACTCCTCGGTCGGTGGTAAGACGGGTGTGGACACGGAGGCCGGAAAGAACCTGATCGGTGCCTTTCACCAGCCATTGCTGGTCGTCGCCGATACGGAGACCCTCTCGACGCTGCCGGCGGAAGAGGTGCGGAGCGGCCTCGCGGAAGCCGTTAAACACGGAGCGATCGCCGACCATGCCTACTTCGCGGGGATCGCAGAGCGAGCCGAGAGTCTATTGGAGGTCGAAAGTTCAGCGATGACGGAGCTGATCCGTCGCTCCGTGGAGATCAAGGCGGCTGTGGTGAGCGCGGACGAGCGGGAAGGTGGACTGCGGAAGACCCTCAATTTCGGCCATACGATCGGGCATGCCGTCGAGGCCCTATCGGGTTTCCGACTGCTGCACGGCGAAGCCGTGTCGATCGGCATGGTGGTGGAGGCGGCGCTCGGAGAGGCGCTGGGACGAACCCAGTCCGGCACTGCGGATCGTCTGCGCGAGACACTCGAGCGGTTGGGTCTACCTGTGGCGATTCCACCGGACCAGGCGACGGATCGCATCGTGGCGCTTACGCGTGTCGACAAGAAAGCTCGAGGCGGCCGTGTCGAATATGCGCTGATCGAGCGCATCGGTGCGGCGGACGCTGGGACGGGGAGCTTCGGCACCCCCGTGGATGAAAGCGAAGTGATCGCGGCGGTCGATCACTGCCGCCAGGCCAGCTAGCCACGCCGGGGCAGCCAGGCTGTCAATCCCCCAGCATCTCCTTCATCTGCGCGAAGAAGTTCTGCTTGAGCTCCTGCCGGTCCGAGTCGCTCAACGAGCTTCCCGCGGCGGACGAGCGGACGTCGAGTAGCTCGATCGGAATCTCCTTGACGAAGCGCGATGGCTGCCGGGGAAACGATTCGCCCCCGCGCCGTCGCGTGCGGCACCCCGAGAGCGTCAGCCGATGCCGCGCACGCGTGATGCCTACGTAGAAGAGCCGCCGCTCCTCGGCGATCGGGTCGGCTCCGTCGCCTTCCACCACCTGGTGAACACTTCGGGCGTGGGGAAGGATCTCCTCCTCCAGTCCGACGAGGAAGACGTGGGGAAACTCGAGCCCCTTCGCGCTGTGGAGCGTCAGCAGGCTCACCTGGTCCGCCTCGTCGTCCCCATCGTCCTTCGAGTCGTCCTCGGCGAAGAGCGAAACGGTCTGGAGGAAGCCGCCGATGGAGGGGGGCGCCCACTCGATCTCCTCGTCCGGGAGCGGTGTCTCGGCCCACGTGCGTCGCTCGTAGCGCTCGATCGATGCGACGAAGTCCCGCAGGTTCTCGACTCTGATCTCGGCCATGCGCTCGCCGCGCGCTTCCGCTCGCAGAGCGTCTTCCAGCCCGATCTCCTGAAGGAACCCCTCGACCCAGCGGGCCAGCGACCCGGCACTCCTATCGCCACCCCGGATGTCCTCCTCGACCGCGAGTAGCTCGGAGCGGGAGCGCTCGATGAAGGAGGCGAACGCGGCGACGCACTCCGCCTGAGCCGGACTGATCTCGCCGATCTCGTCGACCCGTCGGAGTATGCTCGCGATCGACACCCGCTCCCCACGCGCCGCTTCCACGAGTCGCAGGAGCGTCGTGCGGCCGATGCCGCGGGCCGGGAAGTTGATGATTCGACGCAGAGAAAGGTCGTCGCGCGGATTGAGTACCACGCGCAGGTAGGCGGCGGCGTCGGCGATTTCCTTTCGGTCGAAGTACGACGTGCCGCCCACCACACGATACGGGATGTTGGCCCCACGCAGCGCCTCCTCGATGGGGCGCGACTGATAGTTCGCGCGGTACAGGACCGCGAAGTCCCGCCAGTGGAGACGCTCGTGAAAGCGGCGGACTCCGATCTCCCTCGCCAGCATAGCCGCCTCGGATTCTTCGGCCGATTTGCCCCCCTGGCCGTCGAATTCCCAGTAGTCGATCTTCGGCCCCGGGCCGTTCTCGGTCCGCATCCGCTTGTGCTTGCGGGCGGGATTATGGGCGATCACCGCGTTCGCGGCGTCCAGGATGCGCTGCGTCGACCTGTAGTTCTCCTCCAGAATCACGACGCGGGCCCCGTTGAAGTGCCGCTCGAAGTCCAGGATGTTCCGGAGGTCCGCGCCGCGCCACGCGTAGATCGACTGATCGTCGTCACCCACGACGCACAGATTCTTGCGCGGGCCGGCGAGCAGGCGCGCGAGCTCGAGCTGCGCGCCGTTCGTATCCTGGTACTCGTCGATCATCACGTAATGCCAGCGACGCCACATCGCCTCCCGCGCATCGGCATGCTCGCGCAGCAGCGCGACCGGCATGAGGAGCAGGTCGTCGAAATCGCATGCCCCGGCGGCCCGGAGGGATTCCTCGTAGCGCGGGAAGACGTCGACGGCGAGTACGGCGTAGTCGTCGGAGCGATTCTCCCGCGTCGGTCCGCGGGCGACTTCCCGCCTCGCCTCTGCCGGGCTCATCAGGCGGTTCTTCCAGGACGAGATCTCATTGAGGACCCGCTTGACATCGTACGTCTCGTCGCCGACCGTCGCGGCGACATGCACCTCCTCCGTCATGATCCGCCGCAGCAGGGCGAGCTGATCGGCCGTCGAATAGATCGCGAATCGCTCGGGCAGGTCGATCAGCCGACCATGCTCCCGGAGGATTCGCGCGCCCAACGAGTGAAAGGTCGAAAATGTGAGTGCCCGCGCACGTTTCCCAACGACGCTGCCGATCCGCTCGCGCATCTCGCCGGCGGCGCGATTCGTAAACGTCACCGCGAGGATCCGGCGCGCATCGACCCCGCTCTCGAGCAGGTGCACGGTCCGGTAGACCAGCGTGCGCGTCTTTCCCGACCCCGCGCCGGCAAGGACCAGCAGAGGCCCCTCGGTATTGACCGCGGCTTCGTACTGGGCCGGGTTCAGTTCCCGAAGGTATGCGGGAAGGCCCTCCTTCAGATCGGCCCTCACTCCTCGACTCCGGCCGTTGGCGACACGTCGCGCCGCATGTGGGGGGGGCGATGACGCGAACCGAAAGGCGGGGCGCCGCCGACCGGGGTAGCGTCGGAGCGGAGCGCGGCTCGAAGCCCGCCGTGGTCGCCCGGCATTGCGAGACTGACGGGCTCCCTAACTGAAATCGGACTTCCGGGTGCCGTGGAGAATGCTCGTGACAACTGAGGGGTCTTACAGGGACGTCTCTCGAAGGGGAACCGCGCCGTGGAAGATAGCCCGCGTTCGGGCCCGCCGACAAGGCACGCGCCGCCGTCTGAAGCAGCCTTCCGGCACCGCGCGGCGGTTTGACGGGCCCAGACGCCGCGGTTATGTTTCCAGCGCCAGTTTTTGCGGTTTTTTTCTTACCCCGACGGAGGATTCATGGCGCTGTTCGAGCGCTTCCGCGGGCAGTCGGTAGCAGGCGTCATTTCGACCGTCGCCGGTGACCAGCCCCGGCACCCGTGCCTGATTCTCGGTGACCGAAGTTACACCTATGGGCAGGTTGATGCGCATTCCAACGCGCTCGCCAGTGCCCTCTACGAGTTGGGGATCGAAAAAGGTGACCGCGTTGCCCTGAATCTTCCGAATTGGCCGGAGTTCGTGGTGTCGATGTTCGCGGTCGCCAAGCTGGGGGCGATCATCGTTCCGCTGAATCCGAAGTACACGACGCCCGAACTCCAGTACATGCTGCGGCACTCCGAGGCCGTCGCCTGTATCTCCGCCGAGACGTGGGAAGGGGTAGACTATCTCGAGCGCTTCGAGACCTTCCTCGCCGCCCTGCCGGATCTCCAGTACATCGTCTCGGTCGGCGAAGAGGACCTGTGGTACGACGACAGGGTATATCAATACGAAGATTTGATCTCCGCGGGCGAGGGCCGGCCTCTGGGCCCGATCGCGCTGAATCCCGACGAGGATCTGTTCGCGATCGTCTATACGTCCGGGACCATGGGTAAGCCGAAGGGCGTTTCCCTCACCCATACCAACCTGCTTTCCACGGCTCTCGCATCGGCCGACGCTCTCGAGCTCGTGCCGGAGGACGTGGTCTTCGGGGTCAACACGCTTTTCAACGTATTCGGTCTTGGCCCGGGCGTCCTCGGTTCGATGGCCGCCGGGGCGAAGCTCGTTCTGGATGAAGGTTTACGGCCGGCCGAGGTGCTGAACATCGTGGAGCGAGAGCAGGTTACCGTCTACCACGGCGTGCCGACCAGCTTCATCCTGGACCTCCACGAGCCGACGCTCGAGGAGCGGGATCTGTCGAAGCTGCGGACCGGGATCATCGCCGGTGCGCCGGTAGCCGAGGATCTGGTGGGGCGGATCAAGCGTGATCTGGTGCCCGACATTCGGATCGCGTACGGTCTGACCGAGGCGGGATCCACCGTGAGCATTACCCGGCCGGAGGACCCGCCGGGGGCTCAGATCTCGACGGTGGGACGTCCGCTGGAGACGATCGAGGTGAAGGTGCTGGACTTCGACGGCACACCGCTGCCGGAGGAGTCGATCGGCGAGATCGCGATTCGCGGGGCCGGCGTGATGCAGGGTTATTACCGGCAGCCCGGCGAGACGGCGCAGGTCTTCACGGAGGATGGATACTTCCTCACGGGCGATCTCGGAATGATCGACGACGAGGGGTTCCTGCACGTGGTTGGCCGGCGCAAGGAGATGATCATCCGCGGCGGCGTCAACGTCTACCCGCGGGAAGTGGAGGACCGGCTGCATGCTCACCCGGCGGTCCTGGATGTCGCAATCGTAGGGCTGCCGCACGACGTATTGGGCGAGGTGGCCTGCGCTTGCATCGTACTGGTCGAGGGCGCGATCGTGACCGGCGAGGAGATCAAGGATTTCTGCCGTGAGGTGCTGGCAGACTACAAGGTCCCCGACCTGGTTCGCTTCCTTGACGGCTTCCCCATGACGGGAAGCGGAAAGGTGCGGCGAGTGGAACTGGCGCGAATGATCAGCGCCGAGGAATCGAGCCGCCGCTCATAACACGGAGGCCGCTCGAGCTGTCTCCCGCTTCGGCGGGCAGAGGCCGAGGGGCTTCTCTCCATCAAACCCAGTGAAATGTGGACGAGATGAATTCGAGGACGACTCCCCGGGGCGGTTACCCTGCGGGGGCACAACAGGCATATCAGCCCGCGCCGAACGCGGCGCTCCTGATCGATTTCGACAACGTAACCATGGCGATCCGCAGCGATCTCGGCAAAGAGCTGAAGACGCTGCTCAACTCAGAGGTGATTCGCGGCAAGGTCGCAGTACAGAGGGCCTACGCCGACTGGCGACGCTATCCGCAGTACATCGTTCCCCTCGCCGAATCCTCCGTCGATCTCATCTTCGCACCGGCCTACGGGTCATCGAAGAAGAACGCCACCGACCTTCGGATGGCGATCGACGCGATGGAGCTCGTCTTCACACGACCGGAGATCGGCACGTACATCCTCATGACCGGGGACTCCGACTTCTCGAGCTGCGTGCTGAAGCTCAAGGAGTACGGGAAGTATGTGATCGGTGTTGGCATGCGCGAGTCGTCCAGCGACCTGCTGATCCAGAACTGCGACGAGTACTACTCCTATCACTCACTCTCCGGCCTGACGCGTGAGGGCGAGGTCGAAGACTCGAAGGAAGACCCGTGGGTGCTCGTCAAACGAGCCGTTCAGCAGATGGTGAAGAACGGCGACGTGATGCGTACGGATCGACTCAAGCAGGTGATGCTCGAGCTGGACCCCGCCTTCGATGAGAAGAAGATCGGGTACAGCAAGTTCTCCCGGTTCGTATCCGAGGCCGCGAGCAAGGGCGTGCTTCGGCTGAAGAAGACTGAGAACGGCCAGTTCGAGATTCTGGACGATTCCGCGCCTGCCAAGTCGCGGGAGGAGGTCGTCGAAAAGATCGTTGCCGATGCGGATGCGACCGGCAATGGTCGCCGGCGGCGCGGCGGTCGCGGCAGGGACGACAGGGAAGAGAAGCGAACGCGGGAACCCGAACCCCTCCCGGAGAAGCCAAAGGCCGAGGCTCCGCAGGAGGAGCCGAAGGCCGAAGCGGAGTCCTCCGGACAGGCGAAGCCGACCGCGGAAGCCGGAGCAGCCAAGGGAGACGGTGCGCCAGTCGACAATCTGGAGGCTGCCTACGCCCTGCTCCAGGAGGCGGTTCGCAAGAGCACGAGCCGGGATAGCAAGGGTGTGCGCGACGGAGACGTCAAGCGCAAGATGCTCGAGATCTCCCGTGCGTTCGACGAAGCGAAGCTCGGCTTCAGTAAGTTCACCCGTTTCCTGCGCCAGGCGCACGACGCGGAGGTGATCGATCTGAGCCGGGCAGGCGCTGGCAATTACGAGGTCTCGCTACCATCGGACGGCCGTACGCTCCCACCGCCGCAGGTGGGCGGGGGGGGGCAGGAGGCCGCGAAGCAGGAGGTAGCGAAGCAGGAATCGTCGGCCCAGGAGGCGCCGGCGCGGAAGGAGGAAGCGACGCCCGCGACGCAGCCCAGCCCTGGTCGTCTGAGAGGGCGCCGAGGTGGTGCCGCGGCGGCGGGTGGGCCGCCCCCGATTCTTCCCGGCCAGGTGATCGGCGGGCCGAAGCAGGGTGCTACAGAGGAGAAGGCCGCTACGCCGGAAAGGGCGCCCGCTGCCGAGCCCGCAGAGCAGGGGACGGCCGAGAAGGAAGCCGGCAAGCGGACGTCACGTCGAGGTCGCGGAGGTCGAGCGAAGAAGGCCGAACCCGCCAAGACCGAAGCGGAAGCCAAGGCGTCGGCGGAGGCTGAAGCGGCCAAGGAAGCGAAGCCGAGCGTTTCGCGGTCCCGTCGCGGCCGGCGAACCACGGGTACGAAGGACGACGGTGGTCCGCCGGAGATCCTGGCGGGACAGGTAGCGACCGCGCCTGCGGCGGAGAAGAGCGCGAAGGCAGCGCCGAAGAAGGAATCGAAGGCGCGGAAGCCACGCAGCAGGAAGACGACGGAGACCAAGGCGCCGAAGGCCACGGGGTTCGTGGCGAAGGACCTGGGGCTTCCGACGACGGTCGCGCCGATCCGGGAGTACCTGTCGAAGTACCGCGGCGTGGGCGAGAAGACGGCGGAAACTCTGGTCGAGAAGTTTGGCCCCTCCGTGTTCGAGTCGCTCCATGAGCGGCCTTCCGAGATCCGCGAGCTGGTCGGCGGGAGTCGAGCGAAATCCCTGCTGGAGCAGTGGTCCGCGGACTATGCGAAGCGCACCGGTAGCGGCGAGCCAACCGACAGCGGGAAGTCCGATGCGGAAGCAAAGCCCAAGCAGAGCCCGAAGTCGAAGCCGAAGCGGGGCTCCCGCGGACGGGGCGGGAAGAAGGCGCCCACGAGCAGCTGAGGTGGCTGGAGTTCCAGACGCGGAGCGTCGCGATCGACCCGATCGCGACGCTCCGCTCGTTCAGGCAAGTTTGGCTCTGCCTGAGGCTTTCTTTGCGCGCCCGGCGGCGGTCGTCGCACGCGAGCTCCTTGGAGCGGACCTCGTATCGACCGTTGGAGGCAAGCGCGTCGTTGCCCGGATCGTCGAGTCTGAGGCCTACATCGGCCCGGACGACGACGCGAGTCACGCGAACGCCCGGCTCGGCCGCACGCTGCGGAATGAGGCGATGTTCGGGCCACCGGGCATCGCTTACGTTTACCGGATCTACGGGATCCACTGGTGCCTCAACGTCGTCACCGATACGATCGGCCATCCTGCGGCCGTGCTGGTCCGCGCGGCCACTCCGATCGAGGGCAGTGCCGTAGCGGCCCTTCGCCGCGGCGGCCGGCCCGAGGTCGAGTTGATGCGGGGGCCCGGTAATCTGTGCAGTGCGCTTGGAGTGACCGGCGCACTGAACTTCCATTCCTTCGATCGCGCGCCGCTTCAGCTCGTAGCCGGCCGGGCGGTCCCCGAGTCCGGCGTGGAGCGAGGGCCCAGGATCGGTATCACGCGCGCCGCGGACCAGCCGTTCAGGTTCTGGGTTCGCGGTGAGCCGTCGGTGTCCAGGCCGCGGTGAATCCCGCGTCTCGTAGCACTTCCGTGGCAATACCCGAGAGGATCGGTGGAGAATGAACCTGGATCCCGATGACCTGATGGACTTCGCCGTCCGAACGGCGACGGCGGCCGGCGAGATCACCCTCGGCCACTTCGGTCGGGCGACGGTGGAGTTCAAGGGCGACGGCAGCGAAGTGACGGAGGCTGACCGAGCGTCCGAGGCGTTCATCCGATCGGCGATCGCCGAACGGTTCCCGGCTCACGGCGTCTTCGGTGAGGAGGGCGCCAACATCACGACGGAGAGCGCGTTTCGGTGGATCGTGGATCCCATCGACGGCACACGGTCCTTCGCATCCGGTGTTCCACTGTATGGGGTCCTTCTAGCGCTGGAAGTCGAGGGCGCCCCGTGGCTCGGTTGCGCACACTTTCCCGCCCTCGGCGACACGGTAGTCGCGGCAAGAGGTGCCGGGTGTTGGCGTGGGGACCGTCCCGCGAGAGTCTCGGCATGCGACGACCCCGGCGATGCGCGCCTCGTCACCTCCGGTCTTGAATACTGGCGTGATTGGGCGACTCCGGCGGGGCGCTCGGGCTTCGAGTCGCTGGTCACCAGCAGCAGGTTCGCCCGTACCTGGGGCGATTGCTTCGGCTACGTGCTGGTCGCGACCGGACGCGCGGAGATCCTCGCTGATCCTGCCTGCGGCGCCCATTGGGATTACGCGCCGATGGTCCCGATCATCGAGGAAGCCGGCGGACGCTTCACAACCCTCGGTGGCGATCCGGTCGGCGCCTGGACTTCCGCGCTGGCGACCAACCCATCGCTGCACGCTTCGGTCACCGCGCTATGGAATCGGATCGGTGACGAGGCGGCGATCCAGAACGCCGCGGTGAGGGCGCGTCGCGAACCCTGACGGCGCCGTCCATCTCGTTACCGCGCCCCCGTCCCCGCCGACTCCGCCGCGGCTGCCCTCATCTGCATCCGGCATTTTCGGAACGACGCTTGCGACCTCCGCCGCCTCGTGGAGGAGCGGTTACTCGGACGCGGAGGGGATGATGTCGGAAGTCTTCAAATCGATCGAGTTGGTCGGCGTTTCGACGGATAGTTTCGATGAAGCTGTCCGCCTGGCGGTGCGTCGCGCGGCCGAGACGGTTCGCGGGTTGCGATGGCTGGAGGTACAGGACCAGCGCGCCTACATCAAGGGCGGTGACGTGCAGGAATTTCAGGTGAAGGTGCGGATCTGGTTCGAGCTCGACGAGGGAAGCACCTGATCACGCGAGCGGTGATTCGCTGACCAGGACCGACGACGCGTCCAGGGGGATCACAGACAGCCTCGCGCCCGAATCCGCGCCTCCGCTGCCCGCGGGTACGGCCATGAGCCCATCGGCGGCTGCCAGAGACGTCAGGATTCCCGAACCTTGTGCTCCCGTCGAGTGGGCGAGCCAGCCTCCCTCGCCGTCGGCCTCGAGGCGAACGCGGATGAAATGCGTGAGCCCTTTCTGAGTGCGGACGTCCTCGAGGAGTCGAGCCTTCACGGGCGCGCGAAAGATCCGCCCGCGGCCGCTCATCCGCAGAAGCGCGGGCCGAGCGAAGATTTCGTAGGTGACCATGGAGGACACCGGGTTTCCGGGAAGGCCGAACCAGGGGATCCCACCGAGGCGACCGACCTTGCCGAAAGCGAAAGGTGAGCCCGGACGGATCTTCACCCGCCAGAAGTTCACGTCAGTATCGAACTCCTCCAGGATCCTCTTCACGTGGTCGTGCTCACCCACGCTGATTCCCGCGCTGGTGATCAGCGCATCACATCCCTCAGCTCGTTCGAGCGCGCTACGCAGGCTGTCCGGGTCGTCCCGGGCAATCCCCAGATACCGCATCTCGCAGCCGGTCTCTGCCAGCTGGGCAGCGAGGGTGTAGCTGTTCGATGAGACGATCTTCCGCCCCGCGCGGACCTCCTCGAACTGGTCCACCTCCACGAGCTCGTCGCCGGAAGTCAGGACGGCGACGAGCGGGCGCCGAGTGACCGGGACCTCGGCGAACCCGAGTGAGGCGGCGACCCCGATGGCGGCTGGAGTCAGGACAGCCCCTGCGCTCAGAGCCACGCTCCCCTTCTGCAGGTCCTCACCCCTTCGCCTCAGATTGCGGCCAGCATCCTGCCCATCGAGAATCCGTACACGCGCCCCGGGCCTGCCGAGGTCATGGCCACCGTCGGTATGCTCGAGGCGGACCACGCTGTCCGCACCCTCGGGAACTGGGGCGCCGGTCATTATCCGCGCTGCCTGCCCACTCTTCAGCGGAGCACGTGGAAACCCGCCTGCGGCGATGTCGTCGACGATCGGCAGCTCCGCCGGATCACCTTGCGATACTGCGGCAATGTCGGCCGCCCGTAGCGCGAAGCCATCCATTGCGCTGTTCGTCCATGGCGGCACGTCGATCGACGCGATCAGGTCGGCTGCGAGCACTCGCCCACGCACAGCGCCGAGCGGGACCGTCTCGGCACTGAGCGGCACCACGGCGGCCACGACCCGGGTCAGGGCCTCACCCGCCTCGAGCCAATCAGCCTGCGTCATCGACGAGCTCGGCTTGCTTCTGCGCGATGGCGAGGTCATCAAGCGTGTTGACGTTCGAGAAGACGAGGGCAGGACTGGTGAACTCCCGCACCTCCGCGGTGGAGATGTACCCGATGGTGCCGAGTTGTTCGACCAGTTGCCAGAAGGCCAGGTGGCCGGTGCTCAGGCAGGCCGCGACAACGGGCAGCACCGCGACGGAATACCAGCCGAACTGCGGCTCATAGCCCAGCGGCCCATCGCTCCGCGGCAGGACAGCCTCCATGCCGACCGACGCCAGGGCCAGCCGCCGGAGAAGCTCGGGGTGTACGAATGGCGCGTCGCAAGGGGTGCAGCAGACACCGGCCACACCCTTTTCGGATGCCCAGATGAGGGCCGCGTGAAGTCCCGCGAGTGGGCCGCTGTGCGGGTGCAAATCGCAAATCACCGACGCGCCGAGCGCCGCATAGACGCTTGGCTCGTTGGTGACGATGACCGATTCCGGCAGTGCAACACGATGGCATCGAAGTACGCGCTCGATGAGCGGCAGGCCGCCCACGCGTGCGAAGGCCTTCGGGCTGCCGAACCGGACACTGCGACCCCCGGCAAGGATAGCTCCGTACGTGAGTGCGCCCGGCGTACCATCGGTGAGGATCCCGTGCATGGCCCCGAACGTATTCGTCCCGGACGAACCGAACAAGACGGCCCCAGTGTGATGTACGACCGAGCGGCAAGATTCCGGGGGCGCGGGGGCGGGTGGCGTCCAGGAGAGTCAGCCGATCCGGCGAATGGAGAAGATTCGGACGATCACCCCGGCCGAGGCTGGGCTGACGAGCCGATCATGGCCGGGGTGGAGTATCGAGGTCTGCAGGTCACCTGATTCAGTGCTCCTCCCGAGACCCGTAGCCGTCTGAGCCCGGGCGGTCCGGCGGGCTGTACGCCGCACCGTCGCGAATAGCGCGGCCCGGGTCGTGGGTCCCGAAGGTCTCGGAGTCCAGGTCTTCCACGAGGTGATCTGCGGTATCTGACTGCTGGGCGTTCGTGTCGCCGACCTGAGCGTCCGTTTCGTTGCGGGTCGCGACGGCATCATCGGCAGCTTCGGGGACGTCACCGCGACGAAGTTCGTCTACGACGAGGTCGTTCTGGAAGTCGTCGAGCCCGAGAACATCGTCGAGGACCGCCGTAGCGACCTGGACCTCGCCGTCGGTCCCGACCCTGCCGGACAGTGTGACGGTTCCGTTCTGCACCCGCACGTCTATGTCGTCGGCGTCGAGGTTCGGGTACTCTCTGAGCTGCTCGAGGACCACGCTGCGAATCTCGTCGTCCGTCATGTTCTGGAAGTCGTACAGATCGCCGCCGAATTCCCTAGCCATCCAGCCCTCACACGTCAGAAGTGAATTGCGCCTCCGAGCGTCAAGGAGAAATTGTGCGTCCAGTCACCCTGGCGCGACCCGGTCTCGGAGAGGCCCAGCGGCGTAGTCAGCCGCCAGAGGTAGTCACGAAACTCGGTGTGCAGGGAGACACGCTCGGACAGGAAGAAATCGCTTCCCAGGCCGATGCCACCTGCAAGGCCGGGGCCGAACGAAAAGTGCTGTTCGGCCGGGATCGCCTCCTCTCGCTCGTCGGAACCAGTGAGAAGGTTGGTGGCGAATCCGGCGGTCGCGGTGGCGAAGGGAGCGATTCTGCGCCAGGCGCGCGGGCCCGTGAACTGAAAGCGCATGCCGGCCTCCCCGAGCATCAGGAACATGTCGGTGCTGCCGAGCGATACCAGAGGTGCGTCGGTCTCCGTCCCGCGCGCATAGAGCGTTCGGTCGGTGGCGGAAACGCCTAGAGCTACGGTCCCGGAAAGCGGGCCGGTGAAATGGAGGGAGTACTTCGCTCCGATGAGGGGGGCAGGGTTCGGGCCCAGGTCGAGTTCGCCGGGATCGGTCTGGAGATGACCGAAGTAGGTGCCGATTGCGTGCTTCGTCTCGATGAATCGGAACGGCGAAGGAATCGTCTGCGCGCTGAGTGAGAGCGGGAGCAGGGCGGCCGCAAGTCCCACCGCCGCGGGCCGGAGATATCTCATTCGTCTGATTGCATGATGGGTGAGAGCGGCCCCGGAAGTCGACCAGGCACTGGTCTTCGCTTCCCGGGCGCCGCGAAGCGACGGAAGGTACCCGACGACTCGCGGCGGACGCAACTTCGGCACTGTGTACTGCAGCGTTGCAGGGCTTGTTCCGGCCGCTCAGCTCGTCTCGCGGAGATCCTGTCCCGTCATCTCCGGCGGTTGCGGAAGACCGAGCAGTCCGAGGATCGTCGGGGCCACATCGCAGAGAGCGCCGTCATGCAACGCCCTGGCGGTACGATTGCCGCTCGGCTCGACCAGCACGATTCCCACCTGGTTCGTGGTATGCGCCGTGTGCGGCCCGCCGGTTTCAGGATCCCACATCTGCTCGCAGTTGCCGTGGTCGGCGGTGACGAGAAGCGTGGTGTTCGTCGCCTCGCAGCGCTCCAGGACCTCCCCGAGCTGCTGATCGACTGTTTCGACTGCCGTGATCGCCGCTTCCAGGACCCCGGTGTGTCCCACCATGTCGGGATTGGCGTAATTGCAGACGAGGACATCGTACGAGCGCGCCTCCAGCGCTCCGATCAGCTCCGCCGTGACGGCGGCGGCACTCATCTCCGGCTGGAGATCGTAGGTAGCGACCTTCGGGGAGGGGACCATCCGCCGCGTCTCCCCTGTTCTGGGCTCTTCATCCCCACCATTGAAGAAGTAGGTCACGTGCGGGTACTTCTCCGTCTCGGCCGTCCGGAAGGACGTCCGGCCGTGGTCCGCCAGCGCCTCGGCCAGGATGTTCTTCATGCCCTGGGGCGGGAAGGCGACGTCGAGCGGGAAATCGGCGTCGTACTGCGTCATCGTGACGACTTCGACCGTGGGGTGCTGTGCACCGCGGTCGAACCCGTCGAACTCTTTGTCGGCAAGAGCGCGCGAGATCTGGCGAACGCGATCCGCCCGGAAGTTGAAGAAGACGACGCCATCGCCGTCGCGGATCCGGCCCAACGGCTCGCCGTCGCCCGACTCGACGACGCGGGGTGATATGAACTCGTCGGTCTCCGATGCCGCATAGGCCTCCTCGATTGCGGAGACCGGGTCCCTCACGCGGGCGCCCTCGCCATACACCATGGCTCGATAGGCCTTTTCGGTGCGGTCCCAGCGGTGATCCCGGTCCATCGACCAGTAGCGGCCCATCAGGGTGGCGATCCGGCATCCGTCACCCCCACCCCCGCGTCCCACCAGCTCGGTCATGTAGTCGCGTGCTGATTGTGGAGGCGTGTCGCGACCGTCCAGAAAAGCATGGATGCGGATATTCGGTATCTCGTGCCTTGCCGCCAGCTCACAGAGGGCGAGCAGGTGGGAATCGACCGCGTGCACGCCGCCCGGGCCGATCAGTCCCAGTAGGTGTAGCGTATTTCCGCGCTCGCGCACGCGACGCAGCAGGTCCACCAGGGGGCGATTCTCGAAGAACTCACCCGCTTGGATCGCCTGCGAGATTCGCATGATCGCCTGCACCACCACGCGTCCCGCGCCGAGGTTCAGGTGCCCCACTTCCGAATTCCCCATCTGGCCCTCGGGCAGGCCAACCGCGGGGCCATGGGTGGTGAGCTTGGCCTTCGGGTAGCCGCCGCCCTCCCAGACGCGGTCCCAGTGAGGCGTGGCGGCGAGTTCGACGGCATTGTCATCGGACGGCTCTCGTAGCCCCCAGCCATCGAGAATGACGAGAGCGACGCGTTCGGCGAGTGGATCGGCGGCTGACGGGCCGGTGCCGGTTGGCTGATCCAGTGGACTCATATGCTAAACGAGAAAGGGTTTACAGCCGCTGGCGGCCGCCGTATCGTTGGCTATTCGATTCACCCGCAATCTAAGCTCTCGAACCCGCACTCGCAGCATGCCGCTCCGGCGGCCACGCTGAAGCGGGCGCCCTGGACTCATCGATCGACAGAATGCGCTTCATTGGACGTGCCGCCGCCCTACTGACGGTCCTTGTCGCCGCCCCAACGGCCGCGCAGGAGGGGAACGATCGGGGCGCTGCCGAGCCGGTGGACTCGGCACGCACGCTGCTTGCCGCTCCCGATGGCGACACGATCGCCCTGATTCGGCCCGGGGCCGTGCTGCAGGTCGTGAGCGAGGCCGACGAAGCGGGTCAGTGGATGCAGGTTCAGCTCGAGGGCTGGATACGGACGGGTGAGCGCGGCGAGTCGGCGGGCACGGCTGCACCTCCGGACCTCGGGCTGGCGCAACTCCGGTCGGAGCCTGCCCGCTACGTAGGTCGGGTCGTCCGCTGGAGTGTGCAGAGCATCGGGCTACAGCGCGCTGATTCTCTCCGCTCGGACATGGCCGACGGAGAGCGGTACCTGCTGGCTCGTGACCCCGGTGGCGAGCCGGGCTTCGTCTACCTGGTCGTACCACCCGACCTCGTGTCGGCCGCCGAGGCGCTGAGCCCACTGCAGCGGTTCGAGGCCGTCGCCCGGATCCGCACCGGGCGTTCGCCGCTGACCGGTCATCCCATTCTAGATCTCCTGGAGGTGAATCCGTGATCAACTCGGGGCCTGAGCGGTTCGGAACGATCATCCGATACGTGGTGCTCGGGCTGGCGGTTCACGCTGGCGCGCTCAGCGGGCAGGCGGAACCAACGGGGCGCACGGAAGCCTCTGCAGGCGACGCTCCGAGCGTCGTGGCTCCTTTGCGGCAGTCTTCGGACGTCGAAGCGATCCGACTGGGGCTGAGTGGGGCGGTGCGGACACTCTTCGCCGAGCCTTCGCAGCCGCTCGTTCCTGGTCCGCTCGCAGGTAGCTCGGGGGACTGGTCGCAGGGGCATCGCTGGTCGCTCGTGCATGGGCGCGCAGAAGCCTCGCCCGTCCTCGGAGTACCGGCGTCGGAGCCGTTCGAGTCGGGGGAACCGCGGGTGCCGGACGAGCCGGGGGTGTGGCTGCTCGAAAGCGCCGGAGGCGCCGCGGTCACCGTCATCGCCAAAGTCCCCGCCTCGGAGCAGCAGGGTGGCGAGCTCAATGGGTACCGGATGGGAGTTTATCCGACGGCGGGTGAACGGCGCACGGACGCCTATGCGCCGCCGACGGCTTTCATCGAAGTCACCCCCGAGACGCGAGGTCTCCAGATCTCCGACCATCTGGTGCTCGGGCAATTTCTGACCAAGGATCAGTTCGAGGTCTGGCCGAAGTACGTGGCGCTCGACGCGCGGCTGATCGACAAGCTCGAGCTCGTCGTCCAGGAGTTGAACGCGATGGGCATCCGGGCCGAGCACGTGCACGTGATGAGCGGCTTTCGGACGCCCCAGTACAACGGCCCGGGCGGCGATGGGCGCGCGGCACTGTCGAGGCACATGTGGGGAGACGCCGCAGACGTCTGGATCGACGGCACCGGCGATGGCCGGATGGATGACCTGAATGGCGACGGCAAGGTGGATCTGGACGATGCAGCTGTCGTCATGCGCGCCGTCGATCGAGTCGAGAGCCGACATCCGGAGCTCGTCGGCGGCGCGGAGACCTACCCCTGGACGGCGACGCATGGCCCCTACATCCATATCGACGTTCGGGGCCACCACTCGCGCTGGTAGCGGGCCGTCATCCTCCGATCAGGCCCCCCAGCTTCCCGAACTGGTCCTCGTAAGACTGTCGCAGGGTCGGGTTCCGTAGGACGGCCGAGGGATGCAGGAGGGGATAGAGGGGGAGCGTTCGACCTTCGACCGTGACCTGCTGAAGCTCCGCCTGGAGCTGCGTAATCTTCCCCTCGGGAATAAATCGCTGGAGGGCGCATCGCCCGAGCGTCACGATGATGGGCGGATCGAGGATGCGGATCTGCGCGGCGAGCCATCCGGCGCAGGCGCGCATTTCGGCGGTACGCGGGTTCCGATTCTTGGGTGGACGACAGCGAACGACGTTGGCGATGAATACCGCGTCACGCGAGAGACCGGCCACCGCCAGCATGGATTCCAGCAGGGCGCCGGACCTTCCGACGAAGGGGACGCCTTCCCGGTCTTCGGTGGCGCCGGGCGCTTCGCCCACGAGCAGGACTCGCGGGGAGCTCGGCCCGCTGCCGGGGACGACCTGCGCACGGCTCATGAACAGATCGCAGCGGGTGCAGCGAACCATGACGGCATGAAGCTCTTCGAGGCTCGCGGCGTCAGGGAAGGTGGCCGGAAAGCCGGGAGGTACCGGCGGGCTGTCGCTCATGAAAAGGCGCGGTGAGTGAATCTTTTCGGGCCCTCGGAACGTATGAATCGTCAGAGGCCGCGATACTCGGGAGCGGCGGTGAAGACTTTAGAGGTAAGGAATGTACTGTTCCACCTGTGGCGGCTCGATACCGACTGGCCGTAGTACGTGCGGGACGTGCGGAACGCACGTCCTCGCGTCAGGCGCGGCGGTGCGGCCTGGATCCAGGGATCCGGCTCTGCGCTCGAACTCCGATGGAGGCGGAGTCGGGGCGCGGGTCATCGCCACCTGCCCGCGGTGTGATTACCACGGTCAGGGCCTACCATACTTCACCCGTGGGCCGCATATGGCCGCTCTCGTAGGCGCAACGCTGTTCACGCTTCCATACGCCCTGGGCGCAGGTGGTTTCCTGTACTACGGCCTGCGTCGCGATCATCGCATCTGCCCACGCTGCGGTAAGGGCTGGGGTCGACACGGTGAGGCAGCGCTCAGCGCGGACCCCGATCGCCCACGAGCCGCCCGCGGCGCAAGATCCCAAGGTGTAAACGAGGGGGTCCAGCGCACATGGTCGGTCATGCTCTTCATTCTCGGCGCGATTCTCCTTACCGTCGGGGTCGTGGAGCTCGAAGCCCTGGTCTTCACGTTCGGCGTTCTGGCCGCCGCTGGGGGATTCCTCCTGCATCGGACGGCGAACCGCGCCCGCGAGGAGCGACGTACCGCGCTGATCTCGTCGCTTCAGACACCGGTGCTGAAGCTGGCCGCGGAGCGCGAGGGGCGACTCACCGTCACCGACGTCGCCGCGAACCTCGGCTGGCCGCTGCACCGGGCCGAGAAGGTCTTACAGTCTCTCGACGACGGCTGGCGAGTCGATTCGGAAGTCACCGATGAGGGCGTGATCGTCTACGAATTCCGTGAGCTGTTGCTGGGCGGTGGGCGAAGCATCGGCGAGGAGCTCTGAAGCGACCGCGGGTTTTGCCCCGGCACGGCCGAAAACGCCCGAATCGGCCGAGCGGCCTCACTCGCCGAGCTCCGTCTCGGCGATACCATCCTTCTTCGACCGTTTTGCCAGATCCTTCGTCTTTGCCGCTATCTCACCGAGTTCGGCGTAGGTGGGTGCTCGACCCGGCGGGACATGCAGGAGGGCGGCGGTAAGGCGCGTGACCGGGATCTCGGCTTCCACGCCGTCACGACGGTGCCCCAGGTAAGTACCCTTCTCCAGTACGTGATGCGGGAGCAGCGTCCGCAAGGCGTCGCTGAAGTCTGCTTGGATCTTCACCACCAGGTGCCGCGCGGTGTCGGGGCGGCAGATCAGTACGAAATCGTCGCCGCCAATATGACCCGCGAAGTGCTCGTCCGCCGACACCGCGCCTCGTAGAACCCGACCGACTGCTTCGATCGCGGCATTGGCCGTCGGAAACCCGAAGCGATCGTTGAAGGGCTTGAAATGATCGAGATCGAGGTAGCACAAGGTGAACGCCGCGTCGCGAGCCGCTCGCCTGGCGAATTCCCGCGCGATCGCCGGACTCCCGGGGAGACCGGTCGTGGGATTCAGATCCCGACCCTGCTCGCTGAGGCGAAGTAGTGCTCCCACCCGGGCGACCAGCTCCCGCGGGTCGAAGGGCTTGGTCAGGTAATCGTTCGCACCCGCGGCGAACCCGTCGATCCGGTCATCCATGTCACCTTCGGCCGTCAGAATCAGAACGGGGAGGTGTTCCAGACGGGGGTCCTCCTTGATCTGGCGGCAGACTTCCAGCCCATCCGGCCTGCCCATCCGATAGTCGAGAACCGCCAGATCGGGCAGATCGGTCGAGATGGCGGCGAGAGCCGCCCTGCCGTCATCCACGGCCCGCACGGAGTGACCGGCGGCACCCAGAACTGCGCTGACCATCTCCTGCATTCCCCGGTCGTCTTCCGCGAACAGGATCCTCGCCATTTGCGTCGTCAGAACTGGTTTGCCGAGCTCACCCGTGAGCCGTACTCCGGAACATCGGCTCTCGGCGTCCTGGGCGCCAGGCGCCGGGCCGCACCGATCCGCCACACTCAGCCATCGGTCTCCTCGATCACTCGCGTGATGACATCGGACGGAAATCCGCGCCGGGAAAGAAATCCATACAGCCGCCGCCGCCGTCGCGCCGGATCCTCCGCCCTTCGCCGGGCGAACTTTCCGGTGGCGCGCCTCGCCAGGTCGAGCTCGGTTTCCGAGATCTCCGCCAGCGCTTCGTCCACGGCGCTCTCTGCTTCCGCCTCCGTGACTCCCTTTCGCCTCAATTCCGCCAGAAGGCGTGCACGCCCGCTCGGCCGCGCACGTAGGCGGTCGCGTACGTAGCTGCGTGCGAAACCGCCGTCGTCGACTAAACCGGACGCCACCAGGGTACGGGTGCAACGCTCGATGATCTCGGAAGGGAAATCCTTCGTTCGCAGCCGCCGGCGAAGCTCCGATTCTGTCCTGGGGCGGTAGGACAACAGGCGCAGCGCCGCCTCCCTGGCGCGCCAGGCGAGGTCATCGGACTCCAGGGCACGCAGGTCGTCCGGAGATAGCTCCCGCCCGACCCTCAGATGCGACCCCATCGCGACCTCCGCGGAGATCGAAATCTGGAACTCACCGTCCAGATATACGTTCACCCGATCCCTCCGCCGCTTCAGACGTTTCAGCGCGGTTATCTTCATGCGTTTCGTGCGATTCGGCCGGGGAGACGCGGCGGTGACGATCGCCGACTCTCCTCAGTGCCTCCCAGGTGAGTGAACTTGATCGCATATTCCTGCGACGGGCAACCCGCCGTTGCCGGCCGCGGGCGGTGCAACTACCCTCAGCTGCGTGGCGGCGGGCATGAGGACTGCACCCGTCCCACGCCCAGACCCACCGGAACCGACCTCGAGAGCTCGATGAAAGCTTCAAACGACATCGCAAATTACCGCACGGGCGAATTCAGCGCTCTGGGCGCCGCCCCCTACCTCAATGCTGCCTCGCTCGGACCATTGCCGCGGCGGAGCCGGCTCGCGATCCAGGAGTTCAACCGCAGGCGCAGCGAGGTCCAGGCGATGACGCTGGAGGACTTCACCGCGCCCTCCGTCAACGTGCGAGAGCGCGCAGGGCGACTCATCGGGGCGGATCCCGCCGAGATCGCGCTCGGGGCGAACACCAGCTTCGGCATCAATCTCGCCGCCGCGGGACTCGACCTCCCTCCCGACTCGGTCGTCCTCGTGAGCGATCGGGAGTTTCCCGCCAATGTGTACCCGTGGATGAACCGCCAGCGCCTGCGCCTCGAGCTGGTCCCCGTCACCGCCGAGGGATGGCCGGACGAGGACCGCCTCGTCGAGCGGGTCGGCAGCGCCGAAGTGCGAATTGTCGCACTCTCCTCCGTCCAGTTTCACAACGGCTACCTCGCCGACCTCGCTCGCATCGGTACCGCCTGCCGCGCCCACGATACCGTATTCGTGGTCGATGCGATTCAGTCGCTCGGCCAGATTCCCCTCGACGTCTCCATCGCCAAAGCTGATATTGTCGCAACCGGCGGTCACAAGTGGCTCTGTGGCCCCTTCGGCGCCGGCTTCGCCTACGTGAGAAGGGAGCTCCAGAATCGCCTCGATCCCGTCGCCGTCGGCTGGCTCGGTATGCGCGCCAGCGCGGAGATCGACTCGCTCCTCGATTATCGCTGGGACTTCGTCGCGGACGCCCGTCGATTCGAGGTCGGCACCCATCCGCTTCAGGATCACGCCGGCCTCGCCGCTTCCCTGGAGCTCTTGATGGAGGCCGGCGTGGATGCCATTCAGCGCCATATCGCTTCGCTGCTTCAGCCTCTGCGCGACTGGCTCGCCGATCACGACGAGGTCAGAGCCCTCAGCTCCTCGGATCCCCGACGTCAGTCCGGCATCGTCAGCTTTCGACCGCCCAACGCCAGTGCCGTCTTCGCCGACCTCACGGGCGCAGGTGTAGTCTGCTCCCTGCGTGAGGGCGGCATTCGCGTTGCGCCGCATTTCTATAACAGTAGAGATGACATCGGACGCGTGTTGGAGGTGCTCGAGAAAGGGGCGAGGCGGGAGTGGAAGTGATCGCGGGGATCTATCAGGCCGGCGAGGAGGTGCGCCTGGAGTTCGCGCCGGACCCACGGACGGCGATTTTCGAGCTGGGGGTTCACCGGGAGGATGGCGAGCTGGTGGTGTATGGTGCCTCGTCGTCACCGGCGGCCGTGGAAGCGCTGCACGCGCGCATCGGTGCGCTCGGTCCCGGGGTTCGGGTACGCGACGCGATCGTGCGTTTGCCGGATGGGTTGGCTGGAGCGCCGCACGCGATTGTGGCGGCGGCGACTGCGCCGATGCTGGCGGGGCCGGTAATTTCGGAGTCGCATCTGTCGCAGATCCCGCTGGGCAACCGGCTCAGGGTGTTGCGAGAGCAGGGGCGGTGGTGCCAGTGTCGGTCCGCTGACGGCTATCTCGGCTGGGTACATCGGGGTTACGTCGAGCGGGTGGAGGAGAGCCAGGCACGGGCGTGGGAAGCGGGCACATCGGCCCCGGTCCACTACTGCCTGGAAGGCCGCGTCCTGGCGCCGGATGGTGAGGTCTTGGTGCGCCTACCCTGGGGGGCGCGGATCGGCGTGACCGGTGATACGGCTCATTTGCCGGATGGACGACGCGGACGCCTGGAGGGCTCTACCGTCGCCGTGTCGGAAATGCCGGATCGGTTTCCGCTCGAGGGGGAGGCGATCGCCGAGACTGCGAGTCTCTGGTGCGGCGCGCCCTACCTGTGGGGCGGCACCACGGTCTGGGGGGTCGACTGTTCGGGATTGGTGCAGACGATCTATCGTATGCACGGGCTCGAGCTGCCCCGGGATTCGGATCAGCAGGCAGCGCTCGGGGAGGCGGTCAGTCACGGGGGGCCGTTCGAATCACTCCAGGCGGGCGACCTGCTGTTCTTCGCCGAGGGTGAGGACCCGATCTCCCATGTCGCCATCTCGCTTGGCGGCTCTCGAATCATCCATTCCTCACTGGGGAATGGCGGCGTGAGGACGAATGACGTGGCGGGGGCGGCTGGTTACGAGCGTGAGCTCAGGGACCTGCTGGTCACGGTACGGCGCGTGATCAGGGGCCGGGGATCGTGATGACCTGACCGAGCTGTAGCCTCCGTGGCTGAATGCCGGAGTTGAGCCTCTCGATCTCTGAGACCGTGGTGCCATAGCGCCGGGCGATGCCGTCCAGGGTCTCGCCGCTGGAGATCGTATGGGTTCGGGTGGCCGGCGCGGCCGGGGGGGTCGCCTCCTGCGTTGCGGGATCCTCTCCCGCCGCGGATTCGGTCGCGCTGTCCTGCGGAGCATCGGCGTCGGGAGATGGTACGCGTTCTGGATCCGCGGGGGCATCCGCGGCCGGTGCAGTGGGCTCCGCGGGTGGCCGGGTGAAGCGGGCGAGCCGAGCGCCGATGGCGTCCTCGGCTCGTTTCGCCTGCCAGGTGGACCCGATGTCGTTCACGAAGATACTGAAAGCGAGCAACTCGCCGTTCCCGGCATGAACGTAGCCCGAGAGCCCGGAGACGTTCGAGATCGTGCCGGTTTTGGCGCGGAGGTTCCGCGCGGCGGCCGTACCGCCCATACGGCTTCGGAGGCTGTGCCGCCCGCCGTTCGGAGAAGCCGCTTCGGGCAGTGATGTGTAGAAGGCGTCCCAGACGTCGGTGCGCGTCATGAGGTCGAGAAGGTGGATCGTCGTTCGGGTGGTGACGCGATTGACGGGCGAGAGGCCTGACCCATCGACGATCCGCATGCCGCTGAAGTCGAGTGGTTTCTCGCACTCCAGGAAGTACTGGACGGCCAGCGCGCCACCGGCGAATGTCCCGTCGCCCAGGGCGATGCGGCCGACGGTCTTGAAGAGAGCCTCGGCAAAGAGGTTCTGGCTGAAGTGGTTGGTGACGGTGATCACCTCCGACAGCGGAGGCGACAGATGCGAGCCGATCACGCGAGGCGCAGATGCGCCTTCGCCGTCTCGCGCGAGCGCGAGGGCCGAGCGGCCGATCGGCGAACGCTCGGGCTGCCTGATCGTCCGGACCGTGCCATGGACACGAACGCCGGCCTCTTCCAGCACGGTCCGGTACGCCGCCGCCGCGAAATTGGCCGGGTCCACGACCGTCACCGTTCGAGCGACGCCGGGGTGGCCGCGAGCGATTCGCCCCTCGACGATCAGCCCTGCCGGGTCATAGGAGAACCGCACGGACGAGCCGCCACTTCCGACGGTCGTGACGCGGTTCTGGATCAGCAGCCCCTCGGTCGAGGGCGTGGTTCGGATCTGCGCCGGCTGACCCGCTGCGCCGGGTAGGACTCGGATGCCCACGATGTTCTCGGCCAGTGAAAGCGCGCCTATCGGGGCCGAGTACGAGGCCAGCCGGTAACGTTCCCGCCACCCTTCAGCGATGAACGTGTCGTCGAAGTAGCTCCCATCTCCTACGACGTCCCCATGGATCTCCGTGATTCCCTCGGCCACGACCGCTTCCACCAGGCCGCGCAGAGGAGTGAGGGCGCCCGGGAGCATGCGGCTCGAGATGGTCGGGTCCCCGGTTCCGTACAGAACCAGATCCCCGTACAGGGCCCCATCGCGGATCTCGCCATCGGCGAGCGTATAGGTGGAGAAGCGGAAGTTTGGTCCCAGGTAATAGAGGGCCGCGGCGGTCGTGAACAGCTTCATGTTGCTCGCAGGCGCCAGCGGCAAGTCCGGATTCGCGGCGAACAAGGTGTCGCCCCGGTCGAGCGACACGACCAGTACGCTGGTGCTGGCATTGCGGATGGAGGGCGACCCGATGATCTCCCGCAGATCCCGCCGTAGCTCATCGATTGCCGGACTCGGGGGGAACGCGCTCCGCTGAGGCTGCGCAGACGTCGTCGGCGCAGGTGCCGGCAGTTGGACGCTGCTCGCCTGAGCCGGCGCGGCTCGCAGGCCGAATAGACCGGCGCTGGACGGCGGTTGCCCGGACGCGGCCGTGAGGAGCGCCACCGCGATTATGAGACTTCCGCCGAGGCGGCTCACGACAGACATCATGAAGTTCGAGCGAGAGGGATCGGACTGTTCTTCTTACCCGGCCGAGGCCGAGGATGGTTCCGGCGGGGGCACGAGTGAGTCGGCATCACATCAGATAACCGATCAGTAGCAGGCCGGCGAGAATCCCCGCGACACCTGCAGACATCACCACTACCAGAATCCAGAACCGCCGTCTGGTTCGCGCTCGCGGCACCGCACGCCTCCCGTTCGTCCGTCAGACCGATACAGTGTAGCATCCGAGGGACTACTCTTGCGAGGAGTATGCCGGCGCCCGTTGAGGTGAGGGCCGCGAGCGCGTATTCTTCCCCCCCCCCGTTCACACTACGGGTGCGTCATATCCGCGATCATGCCCGGGGACGGCCTCCCCGGAGGGAGAATTCAGCTATCCGGTTCCGCATCTCGTCGCATCTCTCGGGGCGACAGGGCGTCGTCGTCTTGTGAGCACGGCGCTCCTCTACGCTCTCGTCGCCGCCGTCGCGAACGTCGGCGGCGGTCTGCTGATCACGACGGCTTCACCGCGCGGGATTCGCGCGCAGCGGTTGCTCCTCGGGTTCGGCGCTGGCTTCATGCTCGCGGTCGCGTTCCTGGCGATGCTACCCCACGCGCTCGAGGATGCCGCGAACGGCGCGCTGGGAGTGCTGGCCGGGTACCTCCTCGTCCACGTCACTCAGCACGTCCTGACGCCGCACTTCCACTTCGGTGAGGAGACCCACCACGAGGCGATGATCGATCGCTCCGTCGGGACGGCGGCTCTTCTGGGTTTGCTGCTTCATACGTTCTTCGACGGGGTCGCGATCGCGAGCGCCTTCGAGGTCGAGAACTCCCTCGGCGTCCTCGTCTTCATGGCTGTTTTCGTGCACAAGGTCCCGGAGGGTGTGACCGTCGCGTCGATCATGCTGGTCAGCGGAAACAGCGAGCGGCGGGCACTCATCGGCGTGATGCTCCTCGGCTTCTCGACGGTGGCGGGCGTCCTGATGACCGCCTGGATGGCTCCGCTCGCGCGCCATGGTCTCGCGCTCAGCGCTGGCGTCACGTTGTACGTCGCCGCGTCCAACCTGATGCCCGAAATTCAGAACGACAGCGACGCCACTTCCGGTCTCGCAGTGTTCCTCGGAGTGATCGTCTATCTGATCGCCCGGGGGTTGCTCGCCGGTTTCCCGATCTGAGCCCGAACCATACATGGTAGACGACAGCTTGTCTCTGTTTCCCGGCGCGGGCGAAGGCGCGGACGAGCCCCCCGCCGGGCACCGAGCGACGCCTCCGCATCTCGACGCGAGCGTGCCGTTGGCCGAGCGCATGCGGCCGCGCGACATCGACGAGATCGTCGGCCAGGAAGCGCTGGTAGGGCCGACAGGATTGGTCAAGCGTCTCCAGGAGACGGCGCGGATCCCCAGCCTCATTTTGCACGGGCCGCCGGGTAGCGGCAAGACCACGCTCGCGCGGCTCCTCGCCGGAGTAGTCGCAGCTGAGTTCATCCCCTTCAGCGCGGTCAGTGAAGGCGTACCCCGGCTGCGGGAGATCGTGAAGATGGCGGAGGAGAGGCGGCGCGCCGGCAAGCGAACCCTCCTTTTCGTCGATGAGATCCACAGGCTGAACAAGGGGCAGCAGGATTTCTTGCTGCCCTACGTCGAATCCGGCCTGATGACGCTGGTCGGCGCGACGACGGAGCACCCCGCCTTCGAGGTGAACCCGGCCCTACTTTCTCGCACGCGCGTGCTGGTACTCGACGCGATCGGCCCTGAGGACCTCCGTCAACTGGTTCATCGGGCCCTCGGTGATCGGGAGCGTGGCATAGGGGCACTGGAGCTCACGCTCACCGACGATGCGGAGCAGGAGATCGTCGAGCGGGCGGCGGGCGACGCCAGGCAGGCGCTCACCGCGCTCGAACTGGCGGCCGAACTGGCGGGACAGGGCGGGACGATCGACCTCGCGACCGCCCGGGCGGCGCTGCAACAGGGGGTCGAGCGATACGATACGTCGACCGCGTTTCAGATGCTCTCTGCTTTCCATAAGTCCTTACGATCGAGCCAGGGGGATGCTGCGCTGTACTGGGCGATGCGGATGGTGAGAGCGGGGGAGGACCCGCTCGTGGTCTTCCGGCGGTTGGTCGCCGCCGCCTACGAGGACGTCGGCCTGTCCGATCCGCAGGCCGGGATCGTGGCGATGCAGGCCATGCAGGCTTATGAGCGCCTCGGATCCCCGGAAGGCCTGCTCCCTCTGGCAAATGCGGTCCTGTACGTATCGCAGGCTCCGAAGTCGAATCGGGCGTATCTCGCGCTGAAGGGTGCACGGGAGGCCGCGGACCGGTTTCCCGACGCTGCGGTGCCGTTGCATCTGCGAAACGCATCCACGGCGCTGATGAGAGAGTGGGGGTACGGAGCCGGATACGAGTACGCACACGAACATGAAGATGGGTACGTGGATCTCGACTGCCTGCCGGCCGAATGCGGAGACCTTCGCGTCTTCGATCCGTCGGAGCAGGGGTTCGAGGCAAAGATCCGCGCGCGCATGCAGAAGCGCGGGCAGATCGAATGACGGTCGAGAGGTCGTCCACGACCCGGCACTTCAGACAGCTGCTTGCGCTGAACGCGCGCCGGCTGTCCGGCATGCTCCGGCGACCCACGCCGGCCTTCATAATGGGAGTCGCGCTTCCCGTCGTGGTCATTCTGAGCGCCCTATGGATGTTGGGGCGTACGGGCGTCCCGATCGCGATCGGCCCGGCCGGAGGGCTCACGCTCGGACTGCTGATCTCCGGCACGCTGGCATTCGCTGCTTACGGCGCGCTCTTCGGAGGCGGGGACGCTCTCTTCCTCAAACGGTTGGGTGCGAGTCCGCAGGCGATATTCCTCGAACGTACCTCTCGCCTCGCCGGCATCGCCGCGGCGGTGGTCCTGGGTTCCCTGCTGCCGTACGCGACCGCAGGCCAACCCGTCGGGCCGCCGTTCGCCGTCGGCGTCGTCTCGGCATCCGTCGCGACGGGTACCGCTGCACTCGCCTATGCGTGGGCGGCACGAGCTACGGCTGGTGGGGGCCCGGGCGGCATGATGTCGGCGGGAATCCGGCAGTGGGACCCCGCGCTCGCCCGGGCCGCACCGCTCATCTATGCCCCTTTGCTGCCTTTCCTCGCGGGCGCCTTCGCGGGGGCCGGGACCGGCGCGCTGCAGAGTGCCGCCTGGCCGCTCGGCGCGCTCGCCGTGCTGTTCGCCATAGCCGCTGGCGGGCTCGCCGCCTTCATCTTTCGGCACGCCGCGGGTCGCTTTCTGCCACAGGTCAGTGAGATGGCGTACACGCCACCTCCGGAGAAGCAGGGGGAGCGTTTCCGCGTGGGCAGGGGCATCTCGGCGCTACTGCCGCGGCGGGCAGCCGCGGTCTGGGTCCGCGATGCCACCGTGGGGGGGCGCCGCTTCGCCTGGGCGGCGCGGGTAACGTGGCCGGTGGCCGTCGTATCGATCATCGCACTGGCCAGATGGGGTGATGCCAACGGCACACGGACATGGGTCGTGACCGCCGTCGGCCTCGCCCTGGTGATCCAGGCGGGTGCGGTCGTCGGGCTCGGCCTGCTCGAGCGCGGGCGGACCCGGTGGATCGATCGATCCACCGGTGTCGGCTGGTGGGAGAGGTGGCTCGGGAGGTGGGTCTGGAGCTGGGGGCTTTCACTCTGGCTACTGGTGCCGGTCGGGCTCGCCTGGGCCTGGTGGAGCGGTGTGGACGGCGCGTGGGCGTGGCCCCTCGCCGGCATGTTCACCGCGGCGATCGCCACGACTGTCTCTCTCCTCAACTCCGAACGGGCATGAGCGACGCGTCTCCCATACTCGAGATCGATTCGCTCTCCAAGGCGTACCGCCGCCGCCGCGTTCTCGACGCGGTCTCTCTCCAGCTCGCGCACGGGCAGGCGATCGCCGTCGCCGGGCCGAACGGTGCTGGAAAGTCCACCCTGATGGGCTGTCTGACGGGCGACCGCGTGCCCGATTCGGGCGCCGTTCGCATCTGCACACATGATCCTTTCGCGAATCCCGCTGCAGCCGCGGCGTGTATGGGTTTCGTCCCGGAGAACCCCTTCCTCTACGGCGAGCTCACGGTGATCGAAACGATCCGATTCGTCGCGGAGCTGCGGGGGCTGGACCGGGATGAGAGTGAACGCGCCGCAAGCCGCCTCCTGGAGCGCTTCGGCCTTGCGCACGCGGACGACGTCCTCTGTCGTGAGCTGTCGCAGGGCATGGGTCGCAAGACGGCCATCGTGATCGCTCTCCTGCACCAGCCTGCCCTGCTGATCCTCGACGAAGTGTTCAATGGCCTGGACCAGCCCTCCACCGAGGTGCTCTTGCAGGAGCTGCGCTCTCATCGCGAGAATGGGGGGGCGTTACTCATCTCGAGTCACGATCTCACCCTCCTCGCGGGCCTGTGCGATCGCGGTCTGCTCCTTGCTCCCGATGGGTGGAGTCTTCTGGAGGGCGAGGCCTGGGAACGGTGGCAGGATGCGCCCGTCCTGAGCCGCAAGCTCTCGTGAGCGGCCCTGTTCCTCCGATCCGACCGAGCTACAGAGGGAATATGCGACAGAACCCGATGCGACTGTTTGTCGCAACGCTGCTATTGCTGGCGCTGGCGTCCTGCGGCTCCGCTTTCCGCCAACCCGACGTGCGGTTGCAGAACGTCCAACTCGCCGGTCTCGGCCTGCGGGGCGGTACCCTCGTGGTCGAGCTGGAGGTCACGAACCCGAACCGCTTCAGCCTGAACGCCAACGAGCTGCGGTATCAGCTCGCGATCGCCGACATCGAATCCGAGCGTGACACCGTCTGGCTCGACTTCGCCAGCGGGACCTACAGCGAGCCGTTCGACGTGGGCGCGGGTGAAACGACGGAGGTGCGTGTACCCGTTGAGTTTACCTATTCTGGACTTGGCGGCGCCACCACCTCGCTGCTGCGGGCGGGTACCTTCAACTACCGGGCGAGCGGAACCGTCGATGTGAGCACGCCGCTCGGTACTTACGACGTGCCGTTCCGTCGCGGCGGAACCGTGTCACTGCTGGGGACTTCCTGAACCGCCTGCCAGCGCCCTCCGCAAAGGCTTTCGAATGATCGAACTGGAACAGCCTCACGAACGCGCCGTCCTCGTGGGCGCGCCGCCCAAGCGCCTCTCGAGCGACGTCGCGGCGGAGCACCTCGAAGAGCTGGGGCGCCTGACCCACACCGCCGGGGCCGAGATCGTCGGCTCGCTGATCCAGCGACTGGATGCTCCTCACCCGCGGTTCTACATCGGTGAGGGGAAGGTGGGCGAGCTGCGGGCGCTCGTCCAGGAGAACGATGCGACGCTGATCATCTTCGACGAGGAGCTCTCGCCCGCCCAGGGGAAGAACCTCGAGGAAGAGTTGAACGTGCGTATCCTCGACCGTGCCGAGTTGATTCTTGACATCTTCGCCACACGCGCGAGGACCTCCGAAGCGAAGATGCAGGTCGAGCTGGCTCAGCTTCAGTACATGCTGCCGAGGCTCACGCGGATGTGGGTGCATCTGTCGAGGGTGCGCGGTGGAATCGGCATGCGGGGGCCTGGTGAGACCCAGCTCGAGACCGACCGGCGGATGATCAATCAGAAGATCAGCAGGCTGAAAGAGGATCTCGAGCGTGTCGCTCGGCAGCGGGCGACGCAACGCAAGGGGCGCGCGGACATCTTCCAGGCGGCGCTCGTCGGGTATACGAACGCGGGCAAGTCGTCGCTCCTGAGGGCGATGTCCGGTACCGAAGTGTTCGTCGAAGACCGTCTCTTCGCCACGCTGGACGCCGCCACCCGCATGGTCGACCTGGGCGATGGTTACGAATGTCTCCTCACGGATACAGTGGGATTCATCCGTAAGCTGCCGCATCACCTCGTCGCCTCCTTCCGTGCAACCCTGGAGGAGGCGGGCGATTCGGATCTGCTGCTCCACGTGGTAGACATTTCTCATCCCGTCTGGCGCGAGCAGAACGAGGTGGTCAACGAGGTCCTCACGGATCTCGGGCTGGACGATCAACCGATGGTGCTGGTCTTCAACAAGGTCGATCGGCTCACGCACGAGGAGGAGGAGGTCCTACGCGCGCATGCCGAAAACGACTTCCCACACGCCTCGGTTTTCGTATCCACCCTCGAGGAGGGTGCGGTCGAACCGCTCCGCGATCTGCTCCGGAAGCGAATCCGCTCGGCCAATCCCGAGGTCAGGATTTCTCTGCCCGTAACCCGCGGGGGTCTGCTCGCCGAGATCTATCGAGAGGGTGAGGTCCTCACGCGCGAGGACGGGACCGGCACGGTCGTCGTCCACGCGCGATTGCCGCCGGCCACGTTGGGGCGGCTCCGGCAGCTGCCCGAGGTCGACGTTCGCGACGGCTCGCCGTCCATTGACGACTGAAGAGCTCCCCAGGCGGATCTGGATCGTCGGGCCGGGGCGGTTGGGGAGCGCGATGGCCATCGAGCTCCTGCGCGCGGGCTGGACGGACGAGGTCGCCATGTCGGGCCGCGGCCGATTCGCCCACGACCACGTTCTCGTCGGAAGGGACGGTCTGAAGCTGCTCGATGAGGGACTCCGGCCAGTCTGGTCCCCTTCCGCCATCCTCCTCACCCTTCCGGATGCCGCCGTCGAAGCCACCGGCCGCCACCTCGCGCCGCTGGCGGAGTCGCCTGTGCCCGTGCTCCACATGAGTGGGGTGCTCGGCTCGGACGTGCTGAGTGGCTTTCGGGACCGCGGTTTTCCGGTAGGCTCGGTCCATCCCATCGCCTCGATCGCGGATCCCGTCCGCGATTCACCGAATCTGCGCGATGCGTGGTTCGGCATCGAGGGAATGCCGGAGGCGGTGAGATTCGCCGAGCGAATGGTCGAGGCGCTCGGTGGGCGGAGCTTTCCGGTCGATGCGGCCGGCAAGCCGCTCTATCACGCGGCGGCCGTGGTGGCCTCGAACTATGTGGTCGCACTGCTCGCCGTCGCCGAGCGCCTCATGGGCGAGTCCGGCGTTTCGCCGGGGCAGTCTCGGGAGATTCTCACGACGCTCGCGGAAAGGTCGGTTCGGAACGTCGCATCCGCCGGGCCGGTCGCGGCGCTGACGGGTCCGATCGTCCGCGGCGATGCCCGAACGGTGGATCTCCATCTCGAACGTTTGTCGGTCGCGGATCGCCAGCTATATTCGGTGCTCGCTCGCGAGGCTCTGTCGCTCGCGCGCGCCGCCGGGCTCGGTCCGGAGCCCGCGGCCCGTTTGACCGACCTGCTCAAGCGCGAGGTGCCGTGAGGCTCTACATCAACATCGACCACATCGCAACCGTTCGGCAGGCGCGTCGAACGGACGAGCCGGATCCCGTCCGGGCCGCGGTTCTCGCCGAGCTCGGCGGCGCCGACGGGATCACCGTTCACCTCAGGGAGGACCGCCGTCACATCCAGGATCGTGACGTGGACCTGCTCCTGAGGACAGTCCGCAGCGTGGTCAATCTGGAGATGTCGACGGTCTCGGAGATCGTCGATCTCGCCATCGAATGGCGGCCGATGCAGGTCACACTGGTGCCCGAGCGGCGGGAGGAGGTGACCACCGAAGGAGGCCTCGCGGTTCGCGCCTCCGCCGGGCGGGGCGCCCTCGAGAGCGCGCTCGAGAGATTGCGGGGTGAGGGCATCCGGACGTCGCTCTTCATCGATCCGGATCCGGACGCGATCCGCGCATCCGCGGACCTGGGAGTGGAAGCCGTGGAGCTCCATACCGGTGAGTACGCCAATGCAGCCCTCGCGGAACGTTCCGGGCAGCTCGGCCGGCTCGGGCGGGCCTCAGCGCTGGCGCGGTCTCTGGGACTGGCCGTTCACGCTGGTCACGGGTTGACCTACCTGAACGTGGGACCGGTCGCCGTGATCCCCGAGATCGAGGAGCTGAACATCGGCCATTCCGTCGTCGCACATGCCACGTTCGTCGGCATCGAGCGGGCAGTCCGCGAGATGAAAGCGATCGTTCGCCTCGCTCGTGAGGGGGGTTGATGTCTGAGCGATTGAACGAGTATTTCGCATCCGAAGCAACGGAGTACCTCGACCAGCTCGATCGGCTCCTCGCACTGCCGGGGATGCCCGACCCCGAGGCCTTCCTGCGCTTGGCGACCGGCGTCCGCGGCAGTGCTCAGATGGCAGGCGCCGAGACGGTCGCGGGTGTTGCGGAGCGCCTGGAGGACGCCGCGCGGTCCATCGTATCCAGGAACATCGCCTGGAGCGAGGAGATCCGGCTCCTTGCGCACCAGACCGTCGAAGATCTCAATCTGCTGGTGCGAGCGCTGAATCGATGGGGCGAGGAGGAGGAGCGGCGGGTGCGGGAGGCCATCGTCCGATGGGAGGAGCTCGACGATAACGGTGAAGGTGGAGATGCCGATCCGGAGGAGTCGCAAGTGGTCTCGATCGACGAGTTGTACTTTGATGATTCCGGGCCGCACATTCTCGGTGGCGATGGAGCGGGCGCTCCCGCGACAGTTCCCGTCGACGCGCTCCTCCTGCGTGGCGAGGCCGCGTTACGCGCGGCTCTCGCGCTGCGACCGGAATTCGATCGGGCGGCCAGCGGGGGCGAGAGCGCGCCGCCGCTGCCGAGCCTCGTGGACGAACTCTTCGACCTTCTGGAGCTGGGCCTGACCTCCGAGCCGACGGAGGGATGAGGCGCAGGACCCGAACCGCCGTCGGGATCGTCCTGAGCCTCGTCCTCCTCGGCTGGGCGCTCAACGACGTGTCGGCCAGCGAAGTGCTCGCGGAGATCAGGATGGCGGATCCGGTGCTGTTGACCGTCGCTATCCTGATCACGCTCATTGGTTTCTGGATACGAGCGGTTCGCTGGGGAATCCTCCTGATACCGGTCTCCGGGGCTGTGCCCCTGAAGCCCCGCCTGGCCGGCACCTTCATCGGCTTCGCCGTCAACAACCTGCTGCCTGCCCGGATCGGTGAGTTTGCCCGAGCCTTCTCCCTCTCACGACTGTCGACGGTTTCAACTTCCGCTGCATTCGCGACCCTGGTCGTCGAACGCCTGCTCGATGGACTGGTTCTCGTGGGGCTGCTTTTTGCCGCGATGGCGACGGCGAGCTTCCCCGCGGCGGCCAATCTCGGCGGCGTGGACCTCCGGTCTGCTGCCCTCGCGGTCACGGCGGTCATGGTCGCCGTCGCCGTCGGCCTCTTCCTGGCGGTCACCGCCCCCGTCCGCGCGGACCGGGTCGTTCGTTTCGCGACCGGCTTTCTCCCGGAACGCCCCCGCATCGCGACGATCGAATCGTTGCGGGGCTTCGCTCGGGGGCTTCGGATACTCCGAAGTCCTCGACTCTTCGTGATATCGGCGGTTTTTGCGCTCGGTCAGTGGATCTTCCTCGCCACCTCCTACTGGCTGGGATACCTGGCGTTCGGAATCGACTCGGTCCCGTTCACCGGCGCCGTCTTTCTCCAGTCGCTGATCTCACTCGCAGTGGCAGTGCCTTCGTCGCCTGGCTTCTTCGGACCCTTCGAGGCCGCAGCGCGGTTCGGACTGGGGCTCTGGGGCGTTCCGGCCGAGCGCGCGGTCTCCTTCGCCATCGGTTACCACATCGCCGGCTTTCTTCCCGTGACGCTCATCGGGCTGTATTTCATCTGGCGAATGAATCTCCGCTGGTCGGACGTACGCCACAGCCAGGAGAATCTCGAGGCCGAGGCTGCGGACCCGCAATCGTCCCTGGAGACCCGATGATTCAGCGGCTGAGCATTGAAGCACCGGCGAAGATCAATCTCCGCCTGGCGATCCTGGGCCGGGAGGAATCCGGATTTCATTCTCTGGAGACGCTTTTCTGCGGACTCTCGCTCTGCGATCGGCTGTCGTTCGAGCCGTCCGAATCGGGATTCCATCTCGCGGTAAGCGGCGACGTCGAGACCGGCCCGCCTGAGCACAACCTGGTCGTCCGCGCCGCCGAAAGCTTCTATTCGGCGCTCGGACTCCCCCCGCACGTCCGCTGCCGGCTGGAGAAGCGGATTCCCGCGGCGGCGGGACTCGGCGGTGGAAGCTCGGACGCCGCGGCCACGCTGCGGGCTCTCAACCTCCTGCACGGCGAGCCGTTCGCTCCGGCGCGGCTCCTCGCCCTCGGCGCCGGGATCGGGAGCGACGTGCCCTTCTTCCTCACCGGCTCTCCCTATGCTCTCGCGTGGGGTCGCGGTGAGAGGCTGCTCGAGCTCGAGCCCCTTCCGGCGCGCCCGATCCTGATCGCGCACCCTGGCGTTCCATTGCCCACTCCCGCCGCCTTCCAGCGGCTCGATCAGTTGCGGACTGAGGCCGCGGTCTCACCGCCGGTCGGCATACCGCCGCAGGCCTTCCCCATCATCGACCTCGCATCGTGGGAGCGCGTCGCGGAGCATGCGTCGAACGATTTCGAGTTCGTCGCTTTCGAGCGGATTCCTACCCTCGTCCACGCGCTACGCACCCTCATAGAGAACGGTGCCAACATCGCGCTGCTCGCGGGGAGCGGTTCGGCCATCTTCGGTGTCTTCCCCGCAGGCACCGATCTGACGGGCGTCGAGCAGGAAGTTGCGAAATCCGGCTTCGCCACCTGGCGCGCCCGGACGTTGGAACACTGGCCCCGCCCGGCGGGTCGGGATTGACCTTGCTGCGGGAAATCGGTAAATTTCCCGCCTCTTTCGCGGCGGCGATCCACGACTGCGCCCGGCCCATCGCATGGGCGGCATAACACCCGGATCGCCAAGCCACCGCACCGATCTGGAACGGTCGGGCGGGAGGGAGAATCCGGGCTCCGACGGTCTGCCCCGTGGTGAAATGGCATCACACCGCTCTTTGGAAGCGAGGTTCCAGGTTCGAATCCTGGCGGGGCAATCGATTCGTCGCTCCCCTTTCCCCCCCTGAAGTGTTGGCGGCCCCTCGTTCCGCCGTGCTTCCCTCACGCCCTTCGCGCACGAATCCGAGCCGCTCCGGCCGGAGCCCCTGATCGCGCGTCTACCATGATCCAGGGTTCCTCCGGGCCTCCGTCGGCTTGACGCCATTCTGCAGTGTTCCTATTTTCCCAGGCTGTCAAAGTTACGGGAAACTCGCGCCGCCTGAATACATGTCTGACCCGTTCGCAAGCGAGGCTCGCGGCCCGCTGATGGTGCTCACCGGCTCGGCCAATCGCGAACTCGCCGAGGAGGTCGCCGAGAAGCTCGGGAATCCACTCGGCGACGCCACGATCCGGCGGTTCGCGGACGGGGAGATCTTCGTGCGGATCAACGAGAACGTGCGTGGGCGTGACACGTTCATCGTGCAATCGACGCCGCCGCCGTCCGACACCATACTCGAGCTTCTGCTGTTGATCGATGCGGCCCGCCGTGCATCCGCGGCAAGGATCACGGCGGTGATTCCGTACTTCGGATACGCGCGGCAGGACCGGAAGGATCAGCCCAGGGTCGCACTGGGTGCCAAGCTGTTCGCGAACATGGTCACGACGGCCGGGGCGGATCGAGTTCTCGCGATCGATTTCCACCAGCACCAGCTTCAGGGCTTCTTCGACATTCCGGTCGACCACCTGTACGCCGCGCCGGTGGTGACGCGCTACTTTCGAGAGAAGCAGTTGCACAAGCCGGTGGTGGTCGCGCCCGACGTGGGTGCCGCGAAGATGGCGCGCGGCTTCGCCAAGCGTCTGAACGCGACGATCGGCATCATCGACAAACGCCGTCCGACCGCCAACGTCGCGGAGGTTCTGCACGTCATCGGTGAGGTCGAGGGCCGGGACTGTCTGCTGGCGGACGACATGATCGATACGGCCGGCACGATGACGGAGGCGGTGCAGGCGTTGAAGGAGCGGGGTGCGAGGGACGTCTACTGCTGTGCGAGCCATGCGTTGCTGTCGGGGCCGGCGGTCGATCGTCTGGCGAATTCTCCGGTGACCGAGGTGGTGGTGACCAATACCATATCGATCCCGACGGAGAAGCGATTCCCGCAGCTCACCGTGCTCTCGGTCGGCGACCTGATCGCGAGGGCGATTCGTTATACACACTCGAACGAGTCGGTCAGCTCGCTCTTCGAGTAAGTCGGGCGCGTGCCCCGCTGGTCGGGGCGCCGGTCCGACGTTGAAGTCGACTACAACGGAAGGAACTGAACGATGGCTACACTAGAGGCACGCCCGCGGGAGACCACGGGAAAGGGGTTCGCCCGTAAGCTTCGGCAAGCCGGTGAGATTCCGGCGGTCGCGTACGGTCACGGGCAAGAAAGTCGGCCTCTCGCCGTCAACGCGCACGAACTCGAGAAGCTGCTGGGGACGATCAATCCCGAGAACACGATCATCGAACTGAAGGTCAAGGGCGCTCGGCGGCCGGTTCAGGCGCTGATCCGTGAGGTACAGCATCACCCGTCCAGGCCGGTGATCCTCCACGTCGATTTCTTCCAGATCAAGGCGGGCGAGAAAGTCCACGTGGACATTCCGATCCGGATCCACGGGAGCCCGATCGGTGTTCGCGAATCCGGCGGTGTGCTGCAGGAGGTCTTGCGGGAGCTCTCGGTGGAGTGTCTGCCCAAGGACATCCCGGCGGCTGTGGAGATCAACGTTGACGACCTCGAGCTCGGTGCGACCATTCACGTGTCGGACATGAAGCTTCCGAACGCTACGATTCTGAACGATCCGGAGCTGGTCATCTGCGCGGTGTCCATCCCGAGCGTGGTCGACCTGCCCGAGCCGGCCGAAACGGAGGAAGGCGTCGGCGGTGACGTCGAGCCGGAGCTCATCCGCGACCGCCGCGAGGACGGGGAGGAAGTCCCTGCCGAAGAGGGATCGGCGCAGCCGGAGTAAGACGCCGTGGCAGAGCGGCTGCCGAAGACGATCCTATGTCTCGGTAACCCCGGCCCCGAGTACGCCTTCACGAGGCACAACGTCGCCTGGTGGCTGGCCGACCGGCTCGCGGATCGTTACGATCTCGGCCGGTTCAAGCGGCAGGGCCCGGCGGGGGTCGCTCGCGGACACATCGAGGGCGTCTCGGCGCAGGTGGTGAAGCCGCACACCTACATGAACCGCAGCGGTACGCTCGTCCGCGGGCTCGATGCGGTCGAAAGCTTCGAGGTCGCGGCGGATCTGCTGGTCGTCGTCGATGACGTCGCGCTCGAACCCGGACGCTCACGCTTCCGGCCCGACGGGAGCGCGGGCGGACACAATGGCCTCAAGTCGATCCAGACTGCGCTCGGGACGACGGAGTATGCGCGGCTGCGAATCGGTGTCGGCGGGCCGTCCGGTGGTGGCGACATGGCCGACTGGGTGCTCTCGCCGCCGCCCCGCTCCGAGCGGGACCTCATTCTGGACCGCCTGGACCTGCTCGTCGACTGTGTCGGGATGTGGGCGGCGGAGGGGATCGAGGCGGTGATGAACCGCTGCAACAACTGACGACTTGCACGATTCTCGAATCCGAGAAGGATGCTGTCGCATACAATCACCGCGCGGATGCGAAGAGGCGGCGGATCGGAAGCCGCGCCCTGCGTCCTGGCGGTGATCAGTTTGTTTTTCACAGACCTAGCACACTCATAACGGAGAAGAGCAAGTGATCGAATTTGCCTGGTTGGCCTGGCCTTTGGGGGTGATCGGCCTGGTCGTGGCGCTTCTGATCTACTTCTACATCGCCCGGCAGTCGGCGGGGAACGAAGTGATGCGTGACATCGCCGCGCAGATCGAGACGGGCGCGATGACGTTTCTTCGCCGCGAGTACACGGTTCTGCTGGGCTTCGTCGCCATCGTTGGCGCCCTGCTCTGGCTGGCGATCGGGATGTGGACGGCGATGGCGTTCTTCTTCGGCGCCTTCTCCTCCATGCTCGCCGGGTTCATCGGCATGAAGGCCGCTACGAAGGCGAACGTGCGGACGTCGGAGGCCGCGCGATCCCAGGGCTCCGGCATGGCGCTTCGTATGGCCTTCAGCGGCGGAGCCGTGATGGGCCTGGCGGTGGCGTCACTCGGACTCTTCGGCATCGGCCTCATCTACTTCTTCGGCATTCACCAGCCCGGCGCGTTCCTGGATGCGGAGATCGTGACCTTCGCGGGCGGGATCTCGGGCTTCGCCATGGGGGCCTCGACGATCGCGCTCTTCGCGCGCGTCGGCGGCGGCATCTACACCAAGGCGGCTGACGTCGGCGCCGACCTCGTCGGGAAGGTCGAAGCGGGAATTCCCGAGGACGATCCACGCAACCCTGCGACGATCGCGGACAACGTCGGCGACAACGTCGGCGACACGGCAGGAATGGGCGCCGACATATTCGAATCGTACGTCGGGTCGGTGATCGCGACCATCGCGATTGGCTCCACCAGCGCGATGTTCGCGGCGCAGCGCCTCGAATCGATCGCCCTGCCGATTCTCACCATCACCGTTGGCCTGGTGGCGTCGCTGATCGCGATCGTCATCATGCGTCTGATGGAGCGGTCGAGCCCCGCAGCGGCACTCAGGAACGTCACTTTCATCGCGGCCGGGATCTTCCTCGTCGCGATGTACTTCGTGGTCGGCAGCCTCGGATTCGAGCTGACTGATCCGGCGACGGGTCGCGTCTTCCCCGCCACTGGCCCCTTCTGGGCGATCCTCGCCGGTTCGCTGGTCGGCATCGGCATCGGTCTCGTCACCGAGTACTACACGGCGATGCGGCCGGTCAAGCGGATCGCGCAGTCCTCGGAGACGGGTGCGGCGACGAATATCATCGCCGGTCTGGCCGTGGGCATGGAATCGACGGCCATTCCGATGATCCTGATCACGCTGGCGATCTGGGTCTCGTACTTCTTCTCGGGCCTCTACGGGGTCGGTATCGCCGCGGTCGGCATGCTGGCGACGGTGGGCGTGACCATGTCCGTCGACGCCTATGGCCCGATCGCGGACAATGCGGGCGGAATCTCCGAGATGAGCGGCCTGGGACCCGAGACGCGTAAGATCACCGACGGTCTCGACGCCATCGGCAACACGACAGCGGCCATCGGCAAGGGGTTCGCCATCGGCTCCGCCGCCCTGACGGCACTCGCGCTGTTCTCCGCCTACGCTTCGGCCGTCGGCCTCCAGACGACGGGCATCAACCTGGTCGACCCGTATGTGGTGATCGGCTTGCTGCTGGGAGGGATTCTACCGTTCTATGTCGGCGCGCTTACCATGACCGCGGTAGGCCGCGCGGCGCAGGGAATGGTGGAGGAGGTCCGCCGCCAGTTCCGCGAGATTCCCGGCATCATGGAAGGTACGGCCAAGCCGGATTCCGCCCGGTGCGTCGACATCTCGACACGCGCCGCGCTGCGGGAGATGATCCTGCCCGGGTCGGTTGCCGTGCTCGCCCCGGTCGCCGTCGGGTACTTCATGGGCGTCCAGGCACTCGGCGGTCTGCTCGCCGGCGCCACGGTGACCGGCGTGCTGCTCGCCCTGTTCATGGCGAACGCCGGCGGCGCCTGGGACAACGCCAAGAAGTACATCGAGGGCGGTGCCCACGGTGGAAAGGGATCCGAGCCGCACAAGGCCTCGGTGGTCGGCGACACGGTGGGTGATCCGTTCAAGGACACGTCGGGTCCGTCGATGAACATCCTCATCAAGCTGATGAGCGTGGTCTCGCTCGTCCTCGCGCCCTGGTTCGCGCGCGTCTGGGGAATCGATACCGCGGCGAGCCCCACGGGCGTCCAGAGCATGATGGATGTGGTCCGTGATGCGGTGATGGCGCTGTTCGGTTGAGGGAAGAGTTGCCAGTTACCAGTTGCCAGTTGTCAGTTCGCTCCGCGCGGTGGGCTAGCGCGGTGTCGTTCGGGCAGATCTACGCCCGCAGAGGCAGATCAGCCGCGATCGCCTCCGGCGCGCCAGGACGCCTCGGTATGCTCCCAACGAACTGGCAACTGGCAACCGTAGTCGCATGCTCAAGTTAGGCATCGTCGGCCTTCCGAACGTCGGCAAGTCCACTCTCTTCAACGCACTCACGGCCGCCGGTGCCGACGCCGCGAACTACCCGTTCTGTACGGTCGAACCGAACGTCGGGATGGTCGAAGTGCCGGACGAGCGGCTGGCGTTCCTGACCGAGAAGGTGCAGCCTCAGCGGACGGTGCCCGCGGCGGTTCAGTTCGTCGATATCGCAGGCCTCGTCAAGGGCGCCTCGGAAGGCGAGGGCCTCGGGAACCAGTTCCTCGCCAACATCCGGGAGACGGACGCGATCGTCCACGTGGTTCGCTGTTTCGACGATCCTGACGTGGTCCACGTAATGGGAGAGGTCGACCCGGTTCGCGATCGCGAGGTCATCAACATCGAGCTCATCCTCGCCGACCTCTCCGTCGTCGAAAAGCGGCTCGAGCGCGTACGTAAGAGCGCGCGCGGCGGCGAGAAGGAAGCGCTGGGAGAGCTGGCGCTCCTGGAGCGCCTGCAGGAGGCCCTCGCCGCCGGTAAGGCCGCTCGTTCCATCCAGACGGACCCCTCGGAAGAGCGTACGCTGCGCTCCTTCAATCTCCTTACGGCGAAACCCATCCTCTACCTCGCCAACGTTGCCGAGGCGGATCTCCCGGACGGCGACAACGCCTACGTCCAGGCACTCCGTCAGGCCGTCGAGCAGAGCGGAGAGCGAGCCGAGGTCATCCCGATCTCCAGCAAGATCGAGTCGGAACTCGCCGAGCTTCCCCTCGACGAAGGGGCCGAGTTCCTTGCCTCCCTCGGCCTCGCCGAGCCCGGCCTGAACACACTGATCCGCGGCGGCTACCGCCTCCTCGGTCTCCAGACGTTCTTCACCGCCGGCGAAAAAGAAGTTCGTGCCTGGACTATTGCCATCGACGCCCGCGCGCCCGAAGCGGCAGGCGTGATCCACACCGACTTCGAGCGCGGCTTCATCCGCGCGGAGACCGTCGGCTGGGAAGACTTCGTGCGCTTCGGCAGCCTCAGGGCCGCGCGCGACAAGGGTGCCATGCGCTCCGAAGGGAAGGAATACGTCGTTCAGGATGGCGACGTGCTGCTGTTCAGGTTCAATGTGTGAGGGAGTCGACGTAGACTGCCGACTTTTCGACTTTCGGCCCTAGAAATCCGCTCCGTCAGCGGTTATACTTCCAGGCTCTGTAACATTTTCCTGCTCCGCGCGTGTGCGTGGGGCCTTATGTCCACAGGAAGGTCGGTGTGAGAGAATACGAAGTCGTCTACATCTTCGACTCCGCTCTGGAGGAGCCGGCGGTGAACGAGAAGATCGAGCGTTACCATGAGCTCGTGGTGGGGGAGAACGGCGGGCAGGTGACCGCGGTGGACCACTGGGGCCGCCGGCAACTCGCCTACCCGATCGACGACCACGAGAACGGCTATTATGTGGTCGCGCATTTCGACGCGGAAGCTGGCCAGCTTCCGGAGTTCGAGCGGCGATTGAAATTAGACGACGACCTGTTGCGGTATCTGGTCGTCGTGAACGAGGGCGATCTGTCGACGTCACCGCTTCCTGAGGAAGAGGATCAGGATTCCGACGACGACGAGGAGGATAACTGATATGGCTCGGCATCGGAAAACCTGCCCGGTCTGTGAAGCGGGCACACGGACGATCGACTACAAGGACGAGCGCCGGCTCTCGCGGTTCATCACGGAGCGCGGCAAGATACTGCCGCGGCGCATCAGCGGGATGTGCGCTCGGCATCAGAGGCAGGTAGGAACGGCGATCAAGCGCGCGCGCTACCTGGCTTTGCTGCCGTACATCGCCGGATTCGAGGGCTGAGTGGAGGAGGCCGTCGCGAGCGGCCGAGGGCGCTGGAGCACCGCGATCGGCCTCACGCTGGTCGTTCTGCTGCTGTCGGTCTTCGATGCGCTCGCGCTGGTTCTGCTTCCGCTCGCGATTCTGCTGGTAGGTTGGCCGTCGAACAGGCACTGGAAGTGGGTCGCCGCCGGGGTCCTGCTCTGGGCCGTCGGCCTGGTCGTGGCGGGCGGCGGCCTGGTGATTCTGAGCCGGGGCTGGGCGCTGATGTTGGGCGCCACCTACCTGGCCCTAACGCTCGTGCGGCCTCAGTGGGACGTCACGTCGCGTGCACTAGGCGCAGTGGCGGTCGCACTCACTGTCGGATCGCTGGGGCTCCTGGCAAGCGGGCAGGCCGCCGAGCTCGACACGGCGATCCGCACGCACTTCGAGACGATCTCGGCCCTTACGATCGGCGATCTTCAGACGCGGATGCCCGACTCCACGTGGGTGGCCGACCTGCGGTCGGCGACGGAGCGGATCTCCTCGTTGCAAGCGGAGATGTTCCCGGCGTTGCTCAGCCTCCAGTCGCTTGCGGCGTTGGCGCTCGTCTCCTGGTGGATTCGCTGGCTCGGCAGGTCCAAGAGCGAGGCATTCGCACTGCACAGACTGCGCGACTTCCGGTTCAACGACCAGTTGATCTGGGTTCTGATTGCGGCGGTTCTGCTTTACCTGGCGCCGCTCACCGAGCCGGCTGACCGCATCGCCGTCAATGCGATCGTGTTCATGGCCGCGCTGTACGCCTTCCGCGGACTGGCGATCTTTGTCTTTCTGGCGGCGGGGTCGCGTTCGATTCCGACGATGGTGCTCGGGGTCGTCGCGCTGGTCTTCCTCTATCCGGTCGCGTTCACGGCGGCCCTGATGATGGGTCTGGGAGACACCTGGTTGGACGTGAGGCGTCGGGTCGCGAGTGCGAACCCGACCTGAAGAACGTGCGCGCTCAACGCGCGGCGGACATCGAGTAAAGGAGTCGACGCGATGCAGGTCATCTTGAAGCAGCGCCTGGAGAATCTGGGACACCCAGGCGACGTGGTTTCGGTAAAGCCGGGCTATGCCCGCAACTTCCTCATCCCGAAGGGTTTCGCGTACGAGGCGACGGATTCGAACGTGCGCCGGATCGAACGCGAGAGAGAGCAGCTAGAGAGGCAGGCTCAGGGCGCGATCGAGGCTGCGCGCGAGCGTGCGGGAGTCATTGAGGGAACTTCGGTCACTTTCACGGCGCGCGCCGGAGACGAAGGCAAGCTCTTCGGCTCGATCACGTCGGCCGACATCGCCGACAAGCTGGGCGAGCAGGGAATCGAGATCGATCGCCGCGACATCGTGCTGGACGAGCCGTTGAAGGCGCTCGGCGTGTTCTCCGTCCCCGTTCGGCTCCACCCTGAAGTTCGCCCCGAGATCAAGGTCTGGGTGATCAAGGAAGAGTAGTGCCGCATGGTGCAATCCGACCTGCCGACGGAGGTCGCTCGGGCGGTCGAGCTCCTCTTCGACCGCAAGGCCGAAGATGTCACCCTCCTCGATCTCCGGCCAGTCTCCGGTGCGACCGACTTCTTCCTGATCGCCACGGGCCGGTCGGATACCCACGTCACGGCAGTGGCGGATCACCTGGTCGACGAGTTGAAGAAGGAGGGCGTCCGCCCCTTCGGTGTCGAGGGGATGCGGTCCGGGCGCTGGGTTCTCGTGGATTACGTCGACTTCGTGGTCCACGTCTTCCACCCTGCAGCCCGTGAGTTCTACCAGCTCGAGCGTCTGTGGGGAGACGTCCCGATGCGCGAATTTGCCCAGGAGAACGGCACTTGAAGCGGTGCCCGGGTGGTCCCCTGCTTTCGCTTGCTCAATGTGTTCGTGCCGGCGTACTTTCGTCTTCGGTTCTGCTCCCTCCTCGCGGTTGTTCGTAGGCCCCGCGGCCTACAGGAGGTGAGTTCCTCCTCCGCCCGTTAGACCCTGTCGATGTCACCACGGTCCAACGACCACCCGGAGGCTCCACCCTCCGTCGTCCTCGATCTCGACGATCCCGGCACCCCCCTTCCCTCGGTTCGCCCGCAGGGGACGGTCGTACTGCTCATTTCGGGTGCCGTGAATCGTCAGTGGGCGGCGGATGCGGCCCTTGCGTTGGGGGCGGAGTGGGCGCGTGGCGGGCGGCGCATCGTGCTCGCCGACCTCCACCTGGAGAATCCCCTCCTGCATGCTGGACTGGACGTGTCCAACCTCGAAGGTATGGTGGACATCTTCCTCTACGGTGCGTCACTCTCGAGGATTGCCCAGCCGGTTCGGGCTGGTGAGTTCTACCTGATCCCCGCCGGGACCTATGCGCCGGACGTCGCCGAGATCTACCGGCACCCGCGGTGGAAGAAACTCGTTTCCGGGTTTCGCGATACGGACGCCGCGCTGATTCTTTTCGTACCCGCGGAGAGTGCGGACCTCGAGGCCCTCTCCGCCTGGTCTTCGGAGGCGGTGCTGCTGGGTCCACCGCCCGAACGAGGCTTCGTCGACGAAGTGCGAGAGAGGGGCATAGAGGTCGTGGCGATCATGGAGCCGCCGGCGACGACTACGACGCCCGCCGCAGCGGCTTACGAGGCGTCGCCGGAGGCCTCCGCCCCGTTGAGCACCCTGTCGAACGGGGTCGACGATGTCACGCCGGCACCCGCGGCCGGTGCTTCGGAGCCTGAGTCTTCGCGAACGGGTCGGTCCGAACGGACGCCGGGTCCGCCCCCGGAGGTGGACCTCGAGTTGCCTCCACCGCCGGTCCGCCGTCGGCGGGAGCGGCACGGGGCCTCGGTGTTCATGTGGTTTCTCCTGGCCATCGCCGTGCTCGGCGCCGCGGGCTACCTCGTCGCTACGCTCCGCCCGGACCTGCTGCCGGGCGCGCCACCGGCTGCTGCGCCGGGTGAGGGCCCAGCGACATCGGATGAAGCCGAGTCGCCGGGGGCGAGCCGCTTGGGCGAGCTCCTGCCTTATTCAGTGCAGGTCAGGGCGTTCACATCCCTACCGGCGGCACGTTCCGAGCTGGCTGCGGAGCAGCGGCGCCTGCCATCCACGCTGTTCTTCATATCTCCCGAAGAGATTCAGGGCGTTCGGTACTACAAATTGCTCGCCGGACTCGCCACCGACACGCTGAGCGCAGTCCAGCTTCGCGATGAGCTCGTCGACCGCGGAGCGATCGAGATCGAGGACGCTTCGGACTCCTGGAGTCTCCTTCAGTTCACCCCCCTGGCGTTCGACATGGGTGAGTATACGATGCGGGAGGCCGCGCTCAGCAGAGCAGACTCGCTCCTCGTCAGCGAGATCCCCACCTATGTGGCTACGACACCCTACTCGGACGGCTCGAGCCGGTGGCAGGTATACGGCGGGGCGTTCCGCGACAGCGCCAGCGCAGCGAGCATGCGAGAGATGCTGGAGTCGAACGGCCTCGACGCGAGACTCACCGCCCGAACGGGCCTGCCCGTCACCCTATCGGAATGAGGCTTCAAACCCTTCGGCTCCACGGTTTCAAGTCCTTCGCGGATCGGACCACGCTCGATTTCCGCGAGGGCGTGACTGCCGTGATCGGCTCCAATGGCTGCGGAAAGTCCAACATCGCCGACGCCATCCGGTGGGTACTCGGTGAACAGCGGGCGAGCGCGATGCGCGGTGCCAAGATGGAGGAGGTCATTTTTCAGGGCACGGCGCGGCGGCGCCCGCTCAATTTCGCGGAAGTCTCCCTCCTCTTCGACAATGAGAGCGGGCGCGTCCCCATCCCTCAGACGGAGCTGGATGTCTCTCGTAAGGTCTTCCGCGAGGGCGGTAGCGAGTATTCGCTGAACCGGAACGCGTGCAGGCTACGCGACGTCCAGGGGCTGCTTCGCGACACGGGGCTCGGGTCGAACGCGTATGCCGTCATCGAAGCCACGATGATCGAGACTCTCCTCAGCGATCGGGCCGAGGAGCGCCGGGCACTCTTCGAGGAAGCGGCGGGCATCGGGAAGTACAAGGACAGCCGGCGGGCCGCCACGCGGCGACTCGAATCCGCTGAGGCCGACCTGACCCGGTTGGAAGACCTCATCGCGGAGGTCGAGTCGAAGGTTCGCAGTCTCGGCCGGCAGAAGCGCAAGGCGGAGCGGCACCGGGAGCTACAGGCGCGGCGGCTCGACCTGGAGGTCGGCATTGCGCAGCGGGAGCTCGCCGAGCTCGACCACACGCTGAAGCGCGCCGAGGCGCGCCGGAAGGAACTGGACGAGACGGGTAGCGTGACCGGCGCCGAAAGAAGTACGGCGGAGGCGGTGCTCGAGGAGCGTCGAATCGAGGCTACCGACCTGGGCCGGAAGCGGATAGAGACTTCCGCACGGCTGGAGACGGTGCGTCGTGAGTTGGACGCGCGGGAACGCGAGGTCCTTCTGGCGGAGGAGCGGCGGGCGCACGCGGAGCAGCGGATCTCCCGGTTGGCCGAGGAGCGGACCGTGCTGGTCGACCGGAGCGACTCCCTGCGGGACGAGCTCGGCCGGTCGTCGCAAGAGTCCAGCCGGCTCGGGGAAGCGATGACCGAAGCGCGGTTGCGGGCGGACAGTAAGACTGAGGAAAACGCCGCAATCCGGGCGACGCTTTCCGCCCAGAGAACGGCAGCGGATCAGGTGGCTGCGCGCGCCCGCGAGCTCGCCCGCGAGATCGCGACCGCGGAGGGCGACCGCGCGACGGCGGAGCGGCAGGGAAGGGAAGCTGGAGACCGGGCGAGCGAGGTGGCCGGCAGATTGGAGCAGGTGCGCCTCGAGCTCGCCCAGATGTCGGATCAGACGGAGCTCTGGGAGACACGAGCCGAGGAGATCCGTGACCGTGTCGCCAGGGCGACCGAGGCGTTGACCGAGGCGCGCGAGCGGGTGGCCGTGCTCCGCGGGCGTGAGCAGCGCGCGCGCGACGAGGCCCGCCTGGCGGACGATCGGGCCTCCAGCCTCGCGGTACAGGTAGAAGCGCGGCAAGCGCTCGAGCAGAGCTACGAAGGCTTCTCCCCGGCCGTCGCCTCCATCATGGGGAGCCGCGAGAGCTTCCCGGGCGTTCACGGCCCTCTGGCGGACTACCTCGACCCCGCCAGTGACGAAGCGACCACCCGCGGCATCGAGAGCTATCTCGGGCCGCTGCTCCAGGCGCTCGTGGTCGAGGATCTCGCGACGGCGCGAGCGATTCGCAAATGGTTTCGCGGCGATTGGACGGAGGGCGGATCGCTCCTGCTGCTCCCACTGGAGGCGTTGCGCGGGGACGACGAGTCCAGCCCGAGTGCCGGTGCGGGCTCGGGAAACCGGTGGGTCGAGCGGCTGCTGGCCGACCTGATCGTCGTCGGCGAAGACCCTCTGGAGCGAATCGAGCTCGGCAAGGCGCGGGTTGGGCCGGCGGGAGAGATGATCGACGCGCGGGGCATCGTCCGGCTGCGAGATCATTCGGAGGGGCAGGGGATTCTCGGACGTCGCGAGGCGCTCGGCCGGCTCCGCGCCGAGCTCGCGGAAACGGCCCGCCAGCGCGACGAGCGCCTCCGGCAGCGCGACTCGATGAGGGCGGCGCTTGCCGAGGCCGAGGAAGGTGCCGTTGAAGCGGAAGAGGCGTTCCGCGCCGCGGAGGCACAGCTGAAGGGAATCGAGCTGGATGCGGCGGCGCACCAGGACAGACGGCATCGTCTCCAGGAGGAGCGAGAGCGCCTCGGAACCGATCTCGCGCGGCTCGAGGAGTCGTCCGTGGCAGCCGCGGAGCAGCTCGAGCGCCTGCAGCGCGCGCTGCAGGCGCTCTCGCAGGCCGTGGAGAACGCGGCGGCCGCCGAAGACGCCACTCGCGCGAAGCTGGCCGAGCTCGAAGCACGCTGGGACCAGGCCCGCGACGAGGAGTCGGAGCTACGGGTTCAGCTCGCGCGCGCGGAGGCCGATTTTCGCGAGGCCGAGCATCGTCAGCGTACGGCTGAACAGGGCCTTGTAGCCGCCGATGCGAGGATCGCGTCGATCGATTCCGAAGCCGTTGAGATCCGCGCGAACCTGGAGGGGCTCGCCGGCGTGCGTGACAGAGCGAGCGGAGAGATCGAGTCACTCTTTCAGGCGCGGGACACCGAGACCGGCGCCCTTGCCCTCCTCGACGCCCGTCTTTCGGAGGTCGATTCGGAGCTTGCCGAGCTCGGGGAACGGGCGCGCGTCGCCCGACGCCAGGAGAACGAGGCGTCTGAAGAACGCCATCGATTGGAGCTGCAGGTTTCCGAAGCGCGGTCGCGAGTCGAACGCGTCCGAGAGCGCCTCGAGGTCGAATGGGGCCGCCCGTGGAGCGCCCTGTCGAGCGAGGCGACACCACCGGCCGAAGGGGACGTCGAGAGCTGGAAGCAGGAGCTCCGCGCCACCACCGAGCTGCTCGACGGCCTCGGTCCCGTCAACATGCTCGCCCTCGAAGAGCACGAGGAGGAGGATCGACGGCTCGCTTTCCTCCTCGAGCAGCGAAAGGATCTGGTCGAGGCCCGCGACAACCTGCTCTCCGCCATTCGGCAGATCAACCGGACCGCCCGTGAGGTCTTCCAGGGCACGTTCGACGCGGTCCGAGTCAACTTCCGCCGAACCTTTCAGTCGCTCTTCCAGGGCGGCGAGTGCGACATCTGGCTCACCGATGCCGACGATCCGCTCGAGTCGGCGATCGAGATCCAGGCCTCGCCCCTCGGCAAGCGAACGCAGCGGATCCATCTTCTGTCGGGAGGCGAGAGGACCTTGACGGCACTCGCGCTCCTCTTCGCTCTCTACCTCGTGAAACCGTCTCCGTTCTGCGTCCTCGATGAGGTCGACGCCCCGCTGGACGAATCCAACGTCGGCCGATTCGTCCAGCTCCTGAACGATTTCAAGAGTGAGACCCAGTTCATCGTCATCACGCATAACCCGCTCACGATGGAAGCGGCGGACTGGGTCTACGGCGTCACGATGGAGGAGCCAGGCGTATCGTCGATCGTGGGAGTCGAGCTCCTCGGCGCTTGGACCCAGGAGCAGCGGGCGGCACAAGGGGCGTGAGCGGTCCGGGTCCGTCGCGCCCGCTTCGGTCGGCCTGCCGCTAGATTCAAGCCGCCGGGCAGTTTACATTCCTTCTTGCTGTAAGCTCTTTCGCCACCTCTGACTAACGGGTTTGTCCATGCTCGTCGTGATGGCACATAACGCGACGGCGGCCGAGGTCGACACCGTCGTGGAGACGATCCGGGAGATGGGCTACGAAGCCGCTCCGATTCCCGGTAAACAGCGGACCGCCGTAGGGCTCGTCGGCAACGACGGAAAGGTGGACGCCGGGCGGCTCGAGGCTCTCGCCGGCGTCCTTCAGGTGATTCACGTCTCTCAACCGTACAAGCAGGTCTCCCGGGAGTGGCGTGAAGAGCCGACGGTGATCCCGCTGGCGAACGGCACGCGAATCGGGGCGGACGAAGTCGTCGTGATGGCTGGCCCCTGCTCGGTGGAATCCGAACGCCAGATCCTCGGGGTCGCCGAGCGCCTGCGAGACGCCGGCGCCACCATCCTGCGTGGCGGCGCGTTCAAGCCGCGCTCTTCGCCATACTCCTTTCAGGGGATGGGTGAAGAGGGGCTCAAGCTCCTGTCGCGCGCCCGCGACGAGACGCGCATGGCGATCGTCACAGAAGCGATCGACCCGGAAACGGTCGAGGTCGTCAGCCAGTACGCGGACATCATCCAGATCGGCGCCCGCAACATGCAGAACTTCTCGCTCCTGAAGGCGGCGGGACGCTCGGGCAGGCCGGTGCTCCTGAAGCGCGGAATGGCCGCGACCGTCAAGGACCTCCTGCTTTCGGCAGAGTACATCCTCGCGGAGGGGAACGGGCAGGTCATCCTGTGCGAGCGCGGTGTTCGAGGATTCGACACCCACACACGCAATCTCCTCGACCTCACCGCGATCCCGGTCGTGAAGTCCTTGTCTCACCTTCCGATCATCGCCGACCCGAGCCATGGCACCGGGCTACGGAGCAAGGTCATCCCGATGGCGCGCGCGGCGGTGGCGGCCGGCGCCGACGGCGTGATGGTCGAGGTCCATCCGGATCCCGAACATGCCCTGTCCGACGGCGCCCAGTCCCTCTTCCCCGACCAGTTCGACGAGCTGATGCAGCAGATTCGCGTCATCGCCGCCGCCATCGGTCGCGATCTCGCGCCGACCCTGCTGCCGGCGGCTACCGCGACGACCGCAGGCTGACACGCGGCCGACGATGACGACGAAAGCGGTCGGGGACTGGGGCGAGAGGGTCGCCGCCGAGCACCTCGAGCGCCAGGGGTGGGTGATCGTCGATCGGAATTTCAGAGCCGGGCGGAAGGAGATCGACCTCGTCGCCCGCCGCGGCGACATCGTCGCCTTCGTCGAAGTGAAGACCCGTACCCGGCCTTCGTACTACGCCGCTCTCGAAGCGATCGATGCGCGGAAGCAGCGGGAGATCGGCGGCGTGGCCGGTGCCTGGATCGATCGCTTCGGAAGCCCGGTCGAGACCTACCGCTTCGACGCCATCGCCGTGCTGTCGTCTCCGGGCGCCACCCTTCGCCTGGAGCACATCGAGGACGCGTGGCGGGTCTGATGTGGCATCCTGTTCGCCCGCCCGCTCGTCTTGGAATCGACCGATATCCGACCGGAACCGACACCCGCTGAACCCTGACGCTGCCGATGTCCCGTACCGCACTGGCCCGCGCCTACCGACCGAGAGGCTTCGCCGAGGTCGCTACGCAGGAGCACGTCTCCGCGACCCTCAGGACCGCCGTCCAGCGCGGTCGCGTCGCGCATGCATACCTCTTCTGCGGCCCCCGCGGGGTGGGGAAGACGACGCTCGCGCGCGTGCTGGCGATGGCGCTGAACTGCCCGCAGCGCTCCGATGGCGGTGAGCCGTGCGGCACCTGTGACTCGTGCCAGCGTATCTGGGGCGGGCGGACCTCGCTGGATGTCGTAGAGATCGACGCCGCGTCCAACCGCGGCGTCGACGACGCTCGTGATCTGCGCGAGCGGGCGATGTACGCGCCATCGGAACACGGGCGCTACAAGATCTACATCATCGACGAGGCGCACATGCTGACGCGTGAGGCCTGGAATGCGCTCCTGAAGATTTTGGAGGAACCGCCTCCGCGCGTCATCTTCGTCTTCGCGACAACCGAGCCGCAGAAGATCCAACAGGCGGCGCCGCCGATCCTCTCACGGTGCCAGCGGTTCGACTTCCATCGTATCGGGACGGCGGATCTCGTTGCGCGTATGCGTCAGGTGCTGCAGGCCGAGGGCGTCCAGGCGGGCGACGAAGTGCTGCTCCCGATCGCGCAGAAGGCGGATGGGGGGATGCGCGACGCGCTCTCCCTGCTCGACCAGGTCCTGTCCTTCACCGAAGGGAGCCCGTCTGGCGCCGACGTGACCCGGATCCTCGGGCTGGTCGAGGACGAGCTCTACCTCGAGCTCGCCGACATCATCGCCGATCGGCGACGGCCGGCCGTCTTCGAGTTCGTCGCAGATCTGCTCGCCAAGGGCTACGATCTCGCCGAGTTCTATCGGGGGCTGGCCGACTTCCTCCGCCGGCTCCTCCTGCTCAGCTTCGGCAACCCGGCTACCGAGGTGCGGCAGGACCTGCGCGACCGATACGTGGCCGCGGCCGGACGATTCGCCTCCGGCGACCTCCTCCGGATGCTCGCCCAGGTCGCCGAGCTCGACGCCGACGGCCGCTTCCGAAAGAGCGGGCAGCAGCAGATTCTGATCGAGCTGCTGCTCCTGCGGTTTTCATTCCTCGACCGCACCGTCGAGATCGAACAGGTGCTGGAGGCCCTGGCCAGCGGCGGAGCGGCCGACGCGGCCGACGCGGGAGGCGGCTCCGGAAGAAACCCTAGGGGCGGACGGCCGGGCGATCGCCCCGCCGTCCGAACTTCGGACGGCGCCCCACAGTCAGCCGAACATACGTCCCGAGATGGCCCTGCGCAGAGCGACTCCGCACCGGCCACTATTCGATCGACCCCCGCCCCCCCCGATTCCCCCGTCGCCGTACCTGCCGAAGACGGCGGAGCCTCGGCCACGCACGCGCCCGAGGATGGCGACACGCCCCGGGAGGTGCCACGCCTGGATCTAGCCTCCGCGCGGCGTGCCTGGCGCACACTTCTCGAAGAAGGCCGGAGCGTCCCGCCGGGCCTGGGAGTGATCCTCCGCGGGGCCGAAATTGCGCTCGTCGGTCCGCATCGGATCCGCATCGCTCTTCCACCCGAGTCTCCCGCGCACGAACGGCTGAGCGAGCCGCGCGCACGACGCCCCCTCGAGGAGGCACTCTCCGAGCGCTTCGGCGCTCCCATCACGATCGATCTCGCCGTCGTCGCGGCCGAATCCCCCGGCGCCGCACCCCGGCGAATCACCGCTGAGGGCGCCCGTCAGGAACGCCTTCGGCGACTGGCTTCCGAGGAACCGCTCCTCGGTGCCGCGGTAAGAGAATGGGATCTCGAACTCCTTGATTGAACGGCGCGTGTCGGAACGCCGCGCGCCCCGATTGGCGACGGGCGGGCAGTGGCCGGCGCCTTGCGGTGCCTCCTTCGCACCCGGTACATTCTCGGAAACGCAATCCCAGAAATTCATCCGGGTCCGGACGATATCAATCGCCGCCTTTCTGCCCCCGCTCGCGTGGGTGATAGAATGACCAACAATTTTCAGCAGATCCTTCAGATGGGCCAGCAGGTACAGGCCCGCCTGTCACAGTTGCAGGCCGACCTCGGCCAGCGGACCGTCAGCTGCTCGAGCGGCGGCGGCATGGTCAGCGTAACCGCCGACGGACGCGGAAAGATCCGTTCGATCAGCATCGACAAGTCCGTGGTCGATCCCGAGGACGTAGATATGCTCGAAGACCTCGTCCTCGCCGCCGTCAATGAAGCGCAAACCCGTGCGAACGCGGTGTACGAGGAGGAGATGCGCAAGATTTCCGGCGGAATGTCGCTTCCCTTCGAGATCCCCGGCCTCTAGGGAGCCCGTCTGACTCTTCGATGTCGCTGATCGATCGGCTGGCCGACGAGTTCGCGCGGCTGCCGGGCATTGGCCGGAAAACGGCGTTGCGGCTGACCTATCATGTCTTGAAGGCGTCCGCTCAGGACTCCCATCGACTCGCTGAAGCGATTACCGCGGTCGCCGAACGTGTCCATCCGTGTGACACGTGCGGCAGCTTCACGGAATCGAGTCCGTGTGCGATCTGCTCCAGCCCGCGCCGGGATCGCTCCGTGATCTGCGTCGTCGAGGAGGGCTCGGATATCGGGGCGATCGAGGGTAGCGGCGAGTATCGAGGACTCTACCATGTGCTCGGCGGGCGCCTCTCGCCGCTCGATGGCGTCGGGCCGGCGGAACTGAACGTCAAGAACCTGCTGGCCCGCATAGAGCCCGATGGGCCGCTGCGAGAGGTGGTCCTCGCGACCAATCCGAGCGTAGAGGGCGAGGCGACGGCGCTGTACCTTCACAAACTGCTCGCTCCGCTCGGCGTCAGGGTCACCCGCATTGCACGCGGGCTTCCCGTAGGCGGCGATCTCGAGTACGCCGATGGCGTTACGATCGCCGAGGCCCTGCAGCACCGCCGAGAGCTCTGACGGTGTCTGACTTTTTCCCGTAGATCGCGATGGATACCTCCCGCATCTTGAGAACAGCAGGGGTCAGCCTTCTGGTCGTTGTCGCTGGCGCCGTCCTCGGGGCGCTCCTGGTCAGGGACCAGATCTCGCGCCATCGGAGAGACCTGTTCAGCCCCCATCCGTTGCGCCGTCTCGCCGCACTCGGCTACCTGGGCAGCGCCCCCGCCTCGGTGGACCTCGTGCTCCTACTGCGCGACTTCATCGCATGGGAGACTCGACCGCTCCTCAAGAAGCGCGCGACCGCTATCCTCGGCCGGATGGAAGAAACACTGGCTGAGCGGGCCCTGGAGGCTGTCTGATGCCCCGACAGGCCGCGAGCTGGTCTTTCGAGGAGCAGGACGCCTCCCGCATCGACCGCCTCCTCGAATCCTTCCTGTACGAATCGAACGCCCGCTGCGCTCTCCTCGTTGACCGGACGGGCCAGCTCATCACGATCGCTGGCGAGCGCCCCACCTTCGATTCTACCGCGTTCGCCTCCCTCGCCGCCGCCGATTTCTCCGCCAACGACCAGCTCGCGTCGATGATCGGTGAGCAGGAGTTCTCGTCCCTCTTTCATCAGGGGGAACGCGAATCCATGTACCTCGCGGACGTCGCCAGGCGTGTGATCCTCGTCGTTCTCTTCGACGATCGCGCAACGCTGGGGATGATACGGATCAAGACGCGCAACCTGGTCCGCGAGCTGGGAATCCTCTTCGCACAACTCTTCGAACGCTCGGCGGCGCGCGCCGGGACGCGGCGGCTCGAGACCGCCTGGGCCGACGACGCCGAGGACGAGATCGATCGACTGTTCGGTAGCCGCTGAGGAAGCTGCCCGATGTCGATGATCAACTACGCGTCGCGCGAGATCAATTGTAAGATCGTCTATTATGGCCCCGGGTTGGGAGGTAAGACGACCAACATCGAGTACGTGTACGACAAGGTCGCCCCGGAGACGCGCGGGAAGCTGATCTCCCTGGCGACCGAGACGGAGCGGACTCTGTTCTTCGATTTCCTCCCCGTCGACCTCGGCACCATCCGCGGGTTCAAGACCCGCTTCCATCTCTACACGGTGCCGGGCCAGGTTTACTACAACGCATCGCGCAAGCTCATCCTCAAGGGCGTCGATGGAGTCGTCTTCGTGGCCGATAGCCAGATCGAGCGGCGCGATGCGAACGTGGAATCGATGCACAACCTGTACGACAACCTGGCGGAGCACGGTCTGGACCCGCGGCGGATGCCGTTCGTCATCCAGTACAACAAGCGTGACCTGCCGAACACTTCGTCGGTGACGGAGCTCGAGCAGGAACTCAACCCCACTTCGGCCGTTTCGTTCGAGGCGGTCGCTACCCGCGGAGCCGGCGTATTCGATACCCTGAAGGCGGTCAGCAAGCAGGTCATCAAGCAGCTCAGTTGAGAGTCACGATGCTCACGGCGGATTCCAGGGGGCGGACTTGAACCTCCCCAATCTGATCACCATCGGGCGCATCGTGCTCGCGGTGCTGATCATCCCGCTGCTCTTCGTGGACGACTTCGGGCTGCGCCTGCTGGCGTTCGTCGTCTTTCTCGTGGCCGCCCTCTCCGATCTCTGGGATGGTCACCTCGCCCGCTCGCGGAACCTCATCACCGACCTCGGCAAGCTCCTCGATCCAGTTGCCGACAAGGTCCTGCTCGTCGCCACGCTACTGCCGTTCTATCTTCTGTCCCGCGGCTTCGGACCCGGCGGCGAATTCCCCTGGTTCGGGGGCCGCCTGCCCCTCTGGATTTTGATCGTGATCTTCGGGCGTGAGCTGTTCATCACCGTCTTCCGCGGGTTCGCCGCGCGCCGCGGCGTCGTCATCGCCGCGGGGCCGGCCGGGAAGTACAAGACCGTTTGCCAGAACGTCTTCATCGGCGCGGCGATTCTCTGGTACGCCCTGCAATCCGCCGCCCGTACCTACGACTGGGACGGGCCGACCTGGAGCCTGTGGCAGACGACGCACACCTTCTTCACGATCGTCCTGCTCTCGCTCGCTATCGTTCTCACCGTCTATTCGCTGTTCGTCTACCTCTGGGGCTACCGCGCCCTGGCCAAGGCGAGCAGCGAGGGGACCGGCTGACGGACTGCCTTTTCTCTGTCATTCTGGCGGGTTCATGTGGCACCTCGCTTGCACCCCAGCCGGCCACCGCCCTGCCCTTTGCAGGCGGTCCCTCATGCGGATCAGTCTTCACTGAATGATGAAATCTGACGATCTTGGCCGGAGTGAATCCGAATTGCGGCACGACGATGGAGATGCGGTCGCTCCCGCGGCCGCTGGCGATGAGCACCAGGAGCCCGTGCGTGACGGGGCCACTCAGGGAGATGAGCGATCTGCCGCGGGCGCCGAGCTTCAGGAGTTGCAGGACCGCTACCTCAGGCTGGCCGCCGAATACGACAACTTCCGCAAACGTACCGATCGCGAGCGCCTCGATGCGCGCGACCGGGCGCAGGCTCAGCTCGTCCAGACGCTCCTGGACTCGCTCGACGATCTGGAGCGCGTCGCCAGCTACGACCCGCAAGCGACCACGACGGAGAATCTTCTGGAGGGGGTGCGTCTAGTCGAGCGGAAGCTCGCCAAGGCGCTGGAGGTTGCTGGTCTCGAGCGCGTCGAGGCGCAGGGGCATCGCTTCGACCCGGAGGTGCATGAAGCCCTGATGATGAGTCCTACGGAGGAAGCGGCGGAGGACGAGACGGTCGGCGAGGTATTCCAGAGCGGCTATCGGTTTCGCGGCTCGCTCCTGCGCCCCGCGCGAGTGCAGGTCCGCCAGCACTCCGGATGAGCGCCTCACCGGCTCCGATCACGCTGGCTCAAGTCATATAGGTCATGCCAACGACCACGAAGGACTTCTATAAGATTCTCGGCGTGGCGGAGAACGCGAGCGCCGACGAGGTGAAGAAGGCGTATCGGAAACTCGCCAAGCAGTACCACCCCGACGCCAACCCGAGCGACGCGGGGGCGGCGGAGCGTTTCAAGGAGGTCTCGGAAGCCTATTCCGTTCTTTCCGATTCGAAGAAGCGCCAGCAGTACGATCAGGTGAGGAAATACGGCGGCCTGGGCGGATTTCGTCCGGGCGGCGGCGCCGCCACGGGGGGCGGTCCACAGGCCGAGAGCTTCTCGTTCGAGGACCTCGGCGGGCTCGGCGGATTGGGAGACATCTTCGGCTCGATCTTCGACTTCGGCCGCAAGCGCGGTGCGGGCACCCGTGCCCAATCACCGCAGCGCGGCCAGAACGTCGAATACGCCGTCGAAATTCCCTTCGAGACGGCGGCCCGTGGCGGTAAGATCACCATCACGGTTCCGGTCTCCGAGCCCTGCGGAACCTGCGTCGGTACCGGGGCGGCCCCGGGTACCAGCCCCACGACCTGCCCCGAGTGTAAGGGGAGCGGCACGGTCACCTTCGGCCAGGGCGGTTTTGCGGTTAGCCGGCCTTGCCCCGCCTGCTACGGCCGCGGCTCCATTCCCACCGACCCGTGCCCCACTTGCCATGGGCAGGGCCAGACCCGAACCGAGAGGCAGCTACAGGTCACCGTGCCCGCGGGCGTCGATTCAGGCTCCAAGCTGCGAATCGCGGGTCAGGGCGAAGCAGGCCCGGCCGGAGGCTCGCGAGGCGATCTCATCCTGACCTTCCGTGTCACGCCCCATCGGTTCTTTTCCCGCGACGGCCTGGATATCAACGTCACCGTACCTATCAACATCGCCCAGGCCACCCTCGGCTCGAAGGTCCGTGTCCGCACGGTCGACGGCAAGCATGTCGTGCTGAGAATCCCGCCCGCAACCCAATCCGGGACACGCTTCAGGATCAAGGGGCAGGGCGTCCAGAAGGGAGACCGCAGGGGGGATCAATATGTGCGTGTCGACGTGCGGGTCCCCGACAAGCTCGATCCCGAAGAGGAAACCCTGCTTCGCGACTTCGCGCGAGCCGCGGAACTCAAATATTGAGGCACACCCCATCGCGATGAGCAGAATCATCACCGACGACGGACTTCTTAGCTGGGAAGTTTACGCTTCGGGTGGGAACTTCGGACTCCCGCAGCGGCCGAAAGTCATCTTCCACTGCATCAGCGATCCCGACCGGCGATCCCGCTACGTGGAGCACAACGGCGACAACGCCACCGCGCAGGGTGCGGTCGCCACCATGGATGACGCCGAACTGCGCACCCTCTTCACCACGTCCCGCGAAATCGACTAAGCCTCCCGCGCGATCCGGCCGCCTCCCAACACTACGTCGCCCCGGAAAATCACCGCCGACTGCCCCGGTGCCACCGCCCGCTGCGCCTCCGCGAACTCGAGTTCCACGCCATCCAACCAGATACGCCTGACCCGTGCAGGCGCTGCGTCCGCTCGGTGCCGGATCTGCACGTCGATCGTCTCATCGGGATCCGGTCGCCCACCCAACCAGTTCATTTCCTCCACCCGCAGATCCTTCCGGTACGTCGCCGACTCCGGCCCCACCACCACCTCCCGCGTCTCCGGCCTCGATCCGATCACGTACAGCCGCCTTCCATTGCCACCTCCAATCCCCCGCCGCTGGCCCACCGTGTACCGCGCATATCCGTCATGCTCCCCGACCGTCTCCCCCGTCGTCGTCACCAGCCGCCCCGGCGTGAGCGCCGGATGGGCCGGGCCCAGTCGCTGTTCTAGAACATCGGTGTAGTCACCGCTGGGGACGAAGCAGATTTCCTGGCTTTCGGGCTTATCGGCCGTCGTGAGGCCGAGGTCGCGGGCGCGCTGGCGGACTTCGGTCTTGGTCAGCTCGCCAAGGGGGAACATCAGCTGGGGGAGGAGCTCGGGTGGCAGGCCCCAGAGGAAATACGCCTGGTCCTTGCCGGAATCGCGGCCGCGCAGGAGGCGAGGATCACCGTGCTCGTCGGTGTCCATTCGCGCGTAGTGTCCGGTGGCGATCGCGTCGCAGCCGAGGGCCTTTCCGCGCTTGAGGAGGTCACGGAACTTGGTGTTTCCGTTGCAGCGCACGCAGGGATTGGGGGTCCTGCCTGCTGCGTATTCGCTGACGAAGTCGTCGATGACGTCGCGGGTGAAGTCCCGCTCCACGTCGAAGACGTAGTGGGGGATCTCGAGGCGATCCGCGACAGCGCGGGCGTCCATGATGCCATCGAGCCCGCAGCACGTCTTGGATGGGCCTTCGACTTCGGAATAGCAGAAGGTCTTCATGGTAGCGCCGATGACGCGGTGGCCCCTCTCGACGAGGAGGGCCGCGGCGACGGAGGAATCGACGCCGCCGGACATCGCCATCAGTACTGTGCGCTGTTGTTGCATGGAACTACTCCTGGACTGCATACGACCAAACGACTGCTAGACGCGCTCCATGGTGCGGAGTCGCTCGACGAGGGGCGGGAAGAGTTGGGCCACGCGATCGACCTCCTCCCCGGTGGTTTCGTGACCGAGCGAGAACCGTACTGATGGACCGGCGATTTCCGGAGGGACGCCCATCGTGGTCAGCACGTGAGACGGGCTGACGCCGCCACTGGAGCAGGCGGACCCTGACGAGACCGCGAGGCCCTCGAGGTCGAGCATGACGACCAGGGCCTCACTGCTGGCTCCGGGGACCGAAACGTTGAGAATGGTCGGTAGCCGTTGGGCGTCCGCGGCATTGACGACCAGGTCGGGAACGTTTTGTACGAGCGCCGCCTGGAGCCGGTCGCGCAGCTTGCCGAGACGGACCGCCTCGTTCTCACGCTCCCGGGCGGCGAGCTCGGCCGCCATGGCGAATCCGACAGCGCCGGCGACGTCCTCCGTTCCCGCGCGAAGTCCTCTCTCGTGGCCTCCACCGTGGATGAGCGGCTGGAGCTTGGTCCCCTTGCGCACGTAGAGCGCGCCGACCCCCTTCGGGCCACCAATCTTGTGCGCGCTCATGGAGAGCATGGTCACGGGCACCTCGTCGACCCGGATATGTAACTTCCCGAAGGCCTGGACCGCATCGGTGTGGAATGCGACCCCAGCGTCGGCACAGCGGTCGGCGAGTGCCGGGATCGGCTGAACGCTGCCGACTTCATTGTTCGCCCACATGACGGACACGATCGCGAACGACGGGTCGAGGACCTCATCGAGGGAATCGAGATTGACCACCCCCGCGCGGTCCACCGGCAGAATGTGTAGTGGAGAGCCCTCGGCGGCCGCTGCCCGCGCGGCCATCAGCACGGCCCGATGCTCGATGGCCGAGCAGGCAATGGCGCCGCCGCGTGCGAGACGTGCGCGACCGAAGACGGCGAGGTTGTCCGACTCCGAGCCGCCGCGGGTGAAGACGATCTCGGTCGGTCGGGCGCCAATCACCGCCGCGAGGCGAGCACGAGCCTCTTCGAGCTTCAGCTTGGCGTCGCGACCCCACCGGTGCACGCTCGACGGATTGCCGAAGGTCTCCCCCATCAGGGGCAGCATCGCGTCACGCACCTCGGGACGGAGACGTGTGGTCGCGGCATTGTCGAGGTAGATCGGCTCCATCACATGGCCTCCGGTGAATCGTCCGGCTGCGCTCGCGCTCCGGACGCGGGCCGGTTTGAAGTGTCTAGTAACCTACCGAATCCGAAGGGTTTCCCCCGGCGTCACATCAGCAAGTCCGTACCTGGGGCGACTCGCCCGCCCGCTCATCTCCCCAAGTCGGTTGAGCGAGGGCGGATCGACCAGTACTATGTTGAGGTAGGGCAGTCGCGCGCGCCATCGCGCGTCGCCGAACCTTCCGCATTTCCCCCGCAGTTGGCCTGAATGAATCGACCCACCACCTTCCGGACGACGGTTCACGGTACGGTATTCGGCTATCGCGCGAGTCACGTCGAGAGTCTCGCCGCAGGTGACGATCTCCTGCTCATCCCCGACCCGCCCGGCGGCGACGACCCCGCCATATGGGTCCATCTGCCCGAAGGAGACCCCGTCGGGCACCTCCCGCCGGAGATCAACGCCTGGCTGGTCCCCTGGATCCTCGGTGGCGGCGGGGCGTCGGCTCGGGCGATCCGGGTCGGCGGCACGGAGGTGCCCAGCTGGAAACGGCTTCTGATCGAGGTCAGGTGCCACAGGCAGCCGGCGCGGCACCTGATGTGATCTCGCCTCGGCCTGGCCTTCAGATGCTTCGCACATCGAGGTCCACCACATCATCGACGCGCACGGTCTCGGCGGTGTGGTACGGCTCACCGTACGCGGTGCGTATGAGTGAGCCATACCGTGCCGCGTGCATCCGCACCTGATCGTATAGCGGGCGATCGCCTCCCGGGAACACCTCACCTGCCCATGCCCGCCCCTCGAACTGCGAAGCGTAGCAGCGTAGCGCCTCCAGCTTCTTCTCGATCTGCTCGCTGATGTCGACCACGAACGTCGGCTTGACCGGGTCCTCGCGATAGGTGAGCGAGTACAGGATCTTGTGTGGCCGATGGGGATCTCCCGGGAGCGGCAGCTTACGTAAACCTGAGAGAAAACAGGCGTCGTACGCAAGCTCCGAGGCCACCCGATGATCGGGATGCCGTCCAGCAGGGTAGGGGATGATGACGGTACGCGGGCGGAATGCCCGAATGAAGCGGGCCACTACCAGCCGAGTTTCGGGCGTGTTCTGCAGACCGGCATCGGCCAGGCCGGCATTACGGCGCGCCCTCACTCCCAGTACACGAGCGGCCGCATCCGACTCCGCCCGGCGGCTCTCCGCGTTGCCGGAGGTTCCCATCTCCCCTGCGGCGAGGTCGAGAATGCCGCTCCCGTAGCCCTGAGAGGCGGCCCGGATCAGCGTCCCGCCGCAGAGCAGCTCCGCATCGTCGCGGTGCGCCACGATTGCGAGGAGGTCCACGCTCGGCGCGAGCTCCTCGAGTTCCTCGTTCCTTGACATCGTTACTTCTGGCTCCGGTCGCTCGGCTCTTCGGGCCGACCAATATGGCCCCTCGACCCCGCCGAGACCAGACGCCCGCGGCAATCCCTTTCGCCCGCCTCTCAGCCCAGCCGAATCTTACTCGTAGCGCAGGGCCTCGACCGGATCCAGCCGGGCGGCCCGGTTGGCCGGATAGAGTCCGAAACCGACACCCGTGATCGCGGAGACCGCCAGTCCCGCCGCGACCGACCAGAGGGGAACGGCCGCCGGGATCGGCGTGAGGGCACCCAGCAGCAGCGCCGCACCGCCGCCGACCGCGATGCCGATCGCGCCGCCGATTACGGTGACGGTGACGGACTCGACCAGAAACTGCCAGAGGATCTCCCGTCTCGTTGCCCCGAGCGCTTTTCGAACCCCGATCTCACGCGTGCGCTCCGTGACGGAGATCATCATGATGGCGACCACGCCGACGCCCCCGACCATCAGTCCGATCGATGACAGGACCAGCATGATCAGGAAGAACGCGCCCGTGATGCGGTCGAACAGCGCTGTCAGCGCTTCGGGCCGGATCAGTGCAAAGTTGTTTTCGTCGCCCGGCCGGAGCCCGCGTGCCGAACGCAGCGCCGAGGTGACCTGGTCGAGCGCCGCCTCCTGCGGGACGTTGGCCCGCGGCACGACCAGGAGTGAGTACCAGTTCGGATTTGCACCGAGCCGCTGCACGGCGGTGAGCGCCGGAACGGTGACCGAGGCACCCGCAAAGCCGGAGAAGATGTTCTCCTCTTGCTGGAAGACTCCGATCACCTGGAAGCGCTCGCCAGACAGGCGTACGTACTCCCCTACCGGGTTGGCCAACCCGAACAAGGCTTCGGAAGCAGTCCGGTCCAGTACGACGACCTGCCCGCCCCGGGACTCCTCGGCGGCGAGAAAGGATCGGCCATGGACGAACTCGCCGCTGACGTAGTCCGGCCACAGGTGGCCGCGTCCCTGTATCGTGACACCGGACAGTGACGACGACCCCGCCCGCAGCTCCCCCTGAGCCGAAACGGACGGCGTGACCGATTGAATCGTCGGGAGCGACCGGATGAGATCGGCTTCGTCAGGAGTGATCCGCGGCTTTCCCGCCCATGGCGGCGCTTGCGATCCGTCGTTGACGAACTGAACCTGAGTCTGATCGTAGCGCTCGACGATGAAGTTGTTCGGTCCCATCGCGGCCAGTCCGCCCGTCACGGAACTGCGGATGCCGACGATCATAGCGGCCATCGCCATCACGGTCGCCACACCGATTACGATCCCGAGGATCGTCAGAAGCGCGCGGACCTTGTTCGCGAGAAGCGATTCGACCGCGATCCCCACGCCCTCGCGGATGCTGGAGCCGATCATCGGTGGACCTCACTCATGGCGCAGCGCCTCGATCGGATCCAGGCGAGCGGCGCGATAAGCCGGATACGCCCCAGCCGCGATGCCGACGCCGACACCCAGGAACAACCCGAGCGCTACCGACCACAGGGCGACCTCCGCCGGCAGTGGCGACACGGCTGCGATGATGGCAGCCAAGGCCGCTCCGAGGCCGACTCCCAACAACCCGCCTACTCCGGAGAGCGTGCCTGCCTCGATCATGAATTGGCGTAGAATGTCACGGCGGCGGGCACCCAGTGATTTCCGCAGTCCGATCTCGCGGGTCCTTTCAGTGACCGAAACGAGCATGATGTTCATGATCACTACGGCACCGACGACGAGCGAGATCCCGACGAGGCCGGGCAGCGCAATGAACATCACGCGGGAGATCTCCGCCCAGAAGGAGAGCGACGCCTCCGCGGTCTCGACCTCGAAGCTGTTGGGCTCGTTGGGGCGCAGGCGGTGCCGGATCCGCATCCAGCCCTCCATCTCGGCCATCGCCGTCGAGATGTACCGTGCATCGGGCACCTGGAACGAGATCTCGTCCAGGACGTTCCTGCGATTCACGAAACCGTTCAGCCGTGAGCTGGCCGGCGCGATGACCTGATTGTCCATCGACATCCCGAAGAGGCTTCCCTGCCGTTCCAGAACTCCGATCACCTGATACGGGAAGCCGCCGACGCGGACCGTCTTGCCCAGAGGATTGGTATTCTCGAAAAGCCGGTCCGCTACGTCCCGGCCCACGACGGCGACCGGCAGTCCCTGCTCGGCCTCCTGCTGCTGGAAGACCCGGCCCTGGTCGACGTTCATCGACCGAACCTGAAAGTACGAGGCGCTCGCCCCAGTGATGCGAACGCCGGTCACGGACCGCCCATCAGGGCCGTCCACCTCGCCTCCGGCATCGGAGCTGATCGCGACGACGCCGGGGGTCTCCATCCGCTCCGCCAGCCACTCGGAATCCTCGAACGTCAGCGTCGGCCGCGCTCGCCAGGCCCGGAAGACCTCGGGGTCACCGCTGACGACCACCGCCGGCGTCCGGCGCAGCATCACCGTGTTGATGCCGAAGATCTGGCCTGCGAACTCGTCCTCCATGTACGCGTCCATCCCCTCGATGAGGGTGATGACGGCGATGAGGAACGTGACGCCCACCACGGTGCCGAGCACGGTGAAGAACGACCGTAGCTTGTGTCCCCGGATGGTTTCCAGTGCGGTTCGGACCGCCTCCAGCAGCGTCATTCGTCAGCTACCGGATCCCATCGCCACCCGCGCCGGCGTCTGCCGATCGTCGGATGCGATCCTGCCGTCCCGTAAGGTGACGAGCCGCTCGGCCCGGCGGGCGACTTCCTGCTCGTGTGTGACCATGATGATGGTCTGGCCCTCGTCATAGAGGCGATCGAAGAGGGCCATGATGTCGTCGGACGTCTTCGAGTCCAGATTTCCGGTCGGCTCGTCCGCGAGGAGAATGGACGGGCGGGTCACCAACGCTCTGGCGATCGCGACCCGCTGGCGCTGCCCCCCCGAAAGCTCGTTCGGTCGGTGGTCCATCCGGTCGGCCAGCTCGACTGCCCCGAGCGCCTCCGCGGCGCGTTGGCGTCTCTCGGAGCGCGGAATACCGGCGTAGACGAGCGGAAGCTGCACGTTGTCGAGCGCGGTCGACCGCGGAAGCAGATTGAAGGTCTGGAAGACGAAGCCGATCTCCCGATTGCGGATGTGTGCGAGCTGATCGTCGGTGAGCCCCGCGACGGACCTCCCGTTGAGCTGATAGTCTCCGGAGGTCGGAGAATCGAGGCAGCCGATCAGATTCATCAGCGTGCTCTTCCCGGACCCGGAGGGCCCCATGATCGCCACGTATTCGTTGGCCTCTATCTCGAGATCGACATTACGCAGAGCCCTGACCGTCTCGGCACCGAGCTGATAGTGCCGGGTCAGTTCGCGAGTCCTGATCACCGGCGGTGGCGGCGCGGTCCCTGAGGCCACGGGAGTCCAGGACATCAGGAATCCGCGGTGGCCGGGCTTCCATCCGCCGTCACTTCCACCGCCGTGCCCGCTTCCAGGTCCCGAACCGCCGCATACGGCCCCGCGATCACGGTCTCGCCCGCTTCCAGGCCCGTCAGGACTTCGAAGTACCAGGAGCCTACGATCCCGAGTTGAACCGGCGTCCAGACGGCTTCGCTCCCCTGCAGCACGAATACGCCTTCCACCTCCACTCCCTCCGCTGCGGGGCCCGCTGCCTCAGCATCACCTTCCGCCGAATTGAGTCGATTGCCCTCCTCATCGCGGACCGTGACGGCCACGATCGGGACGGCAATCACGTCTATCCGCCTGGCGGTGACCACCTCCGCCGTGGCCGTGAGATCCGGTCGCAGCTCGGCCGGCGGATCGGCCAGGGTCACGACGACCTCGAAATCGACGGCGACCGATTGCTGGGCCGAGGCGGGGGCCTGGCTGCGATCTCCCGGGGCATTGACCGCACTATTCGCGATTCGAGTCACGACGCCCGGAAACACCTGATCCGGATACGCGTCGATTCGTACCTGTGCGCTGTCGCCGATCGCCATGCGGGGGATGTCGGTCTCCCCGACCCGGACCAGCGCCTCCATCGTGGACAGATCCGCGATGGTCAGCAGGAGTGAGCCAGGGTTGTTCATGGTGCCGACGACGGCCGTCTCCCCGGCTTCGATGTTGAGGCGTGTGACGTAACCGCTCATGGGTGCGGAGATCGTCGTCTTTCGCAACTGCTCGCGCGCTTCCGAGACGCCCGCCTCCGCCTGTTCCACACCGAATTCGGCGGCCTCGAGCTGTGCTTCGGCGACCATGAGCTCTGTCCTCGCCTGCTCCAGGTCCGCAGGCGAGATCAGGTTCTCGGCCCCGGCGAGTCGCTCGGCGCGATCCAGCTCGCCCTCGGCGCGAATGAAGCTCGCCCGCGTCTGCGCAGCCTGTGCCCGCGCCTGAGCGGCCGACGCCGTCGCGCGGCGCACGTTCGCTTCATAGCTCGTCGGATCGATCCGCAGGATCAGCTCACCCGACTCTACCCACTGCCCCTCCTCGACGAAGAGCTCGGTCACGCGCCCCGAGATGTCCGCGGAGATATCGATTCTCCGCTTCGGTTGCACGTAGCCTGTCGCGGTGACCGTCGCGACCAGGTCGCGGCGCTCAACGGTTTCCGTACGCACTGCCGGGCCGCTATCGCGCTGCGTCGCCAACCCGATGCCGGTCAGGCTGAGTAGGATGACGCCGGCGATCCCGCCGATCACATATTTCCTTGAACTGCTCATCTGCACGACCTCTCACGATGTATGAAGACCGACGGAGCGTAGCGTCTCCGGGTGCGAAGGTCCGAGCGGCCGGTCCTTCGGCGGAACGTTGATACGAGCGTGGCGCACGAGCGCGGCGCATGCAGACGCGACCGGCGTTACCCGCCTGGAGAGTACGTACGGTGGGTGTAGGACGTTGGTTTCACCGGCCGGGTACCCGCACTCGACACGACGCTGTCCTCAGTCGTACCCCGGGAGCGAAGTTCGGGGTGTAGCAGGTAGGTGCTGGCGACGACCAGTGCCAGGTAACCGGCGACGAGGATCGCGGCGGCGGCGCGGACCGAATGACGCGGCTCGAGCTCACGGATGGCGACGGCCGCGGCGACGAGCATCCAGACGATGAACGGATCGAGAGAAGTCACGATGGCCATGGGGAGGCCGGACGTCTGCATCGGTCCGAACAACTCTACCAGCTCGAAGGACCCGGTGGTGGCCGCGTACCCCAGACGAAGCGTGGTGACGAGCAGCGTCCCCAACGCCGGGATCAGCATGGCGTGGGAGACGAGCGAGAGGAAGTCGCGGAAACTGGTGCCACCCTGCCCGACGATGGAGAACAGAAGCGTGAACAGCCCGGCGATGGTGAAGACCATGACCGGGTGTGTCCCGATCGTCGCGAGCATGGCGATCAGACGGCCCCAGCGCGCGATGACCTCAGGTGCGGACGTGATCTGGACGGGCTCGCCACGTCGCGACACGGCTTCGCGCATGGGCTCGGTGAAGACCTCGTCAGGAAGGGTCGCCACGCTGAGAGCGGCGATCACGGTAGTGATGAGGAGGACGTCGAGCCACGGGGCGTTCGCCCGGATGTGCGCGGCCAGGCGTGAGGGCGAAAGGAACGTATCGCGGATCCGCGCCAGAAGTGGCGCGGCCTCGGGGCGAACCGTCGTCAAGGTCGCGGCGTCATTCGCTGGCGGTGTCCACCCGAAGACTTCCCGCCGCTGCTGGGCGGCGTCATAACGGTAGCTCGCTTCGGACCGCGAGGTAGCTTCGATCGGGGATCTCGACGCGAACGACCCGGCCCAGCGCGTCCACCCAGACGTGGCGTTCGTCGCCACCCTCCGGCGTCACTACCAGATGATAGAGCGTCGCCTCGGTGCCGCCGATCGTCATCTGCTCCTCGCCTCGGTCCTCGACTACCGCCATGGCCTGCCGATTCTCGCGAGGTACCAGGATCGGGACGCGTCCGCTGCGAGTCCGGCGCGCGAGAAAGTAGTAGTGGTGCGCTACGCCTTCATCCAGCACGGTCGCTCCGGAGCTCGCCACGTACTCCCGAAGCTGCTCGCCCGCCGGCGTGACGATCCGCGCGCTGAACCGCCCGCTTCCGACGGATCCTACGATGTGCCGCGGCGCATCGCCCCCGACGACCACCTCGTAGGTGACGGGGTCGGCCTGGAATCCCGACGATCGGAGCCGCGTCGTCAGGTCGAGACTGCCGGCTGGGAGGACGACCTGCACGCGCCCATTCGCCAGGAACTCAGCGTTGGCCCCGACACCGGTCTGGCGGATCGTGAACTCCTCCGTCCCCACCTGGCGGCCATTGACGAGGATCTCGAAAGTACCCTCGTCCTCTGCGCCGGTCTGCCCGTTCAACGGCGTGCCTGCTGCCGCAGTGGCGAGCATCGGAATCAGAATCGGCCGAATCAGTCCCAGCTTCATGTACCATCCTCGGTCAGGTTTCCGTGGCGCCCGGCCTGCATGGGCGGCGTCCCCTCTCAGTACCCGCGGCTCGGAGCGATAGTTTCGACGAGGCGAAGTCGGATCGCCGCTGGCCGCTCGTCGCTTGGGCGGACTCGGATGTCAGCCGCCATCAACGAACACGCGGGTGCGGATCTTTTCGTATATGTACTCGTACAATCGGCGCCCTTTCTCGGCACTCGCCAGCGTCGGCTCTCCGAGGTTTCCTGGAGAATCGGGCGGAATTCGCGGTAGCCGCCGCAGCGTGGAGACGGCGCGGTCGTCCGGGATGTAATCCACCGCGTGCTCCATATGCACACGCTCGGGGTAGAGATGCAGCATGAGCGAAGTCGCCGCCTCGCCGCCGTGCGCCGGGCCCGCGACGCCGGTCAGCAGGCTCGATAGATCCATGTTGAGGACTTCGATCACCCGCACGCGCGAATTCGTGCCAGTCACCGTCGCAATCGCTTCCACATGAGCGTCGTAGTCGTGGACCGTGAGCAGGATGAATTCCCGGAATCCATGGTCCTCCCAGCCGGCGAGCAGGTCGTTGAGCACCGCATGCAGCGTTTTCGCCCTGAGACTCGCATTTCCGGTGCGCGGTGTCTCCGAAGGCACATTGACGCCGTATGCCATGCTGGGCGCGCGGATCACCCCGAAGTCGCGCGAGAGTTGAGACGCGAAGGACTCCGCGATCAGCGTCGCCGCCCCGAGCGGCAGGTGAGGCCCGTACTGGTCGCACGCGCCGATCGGCACGATGAGCCGCTGGTCGCGTTCGAGGTGCCCGTGCACCTGTGCGCAGGCCAGATCGGTCAGGAGAAGCGAAGTCGAATCCGAATTCATGGCTGAACCAGTGAGGGAGCGGAACGCCGCGGTGCACGGGCAATCTGCGGACCACGAGGGTCGTATGTCGAGAATCGGCCCCGGATGGGTGAGCGCATGGGCGACGATACTCGCGCTCGCGCTCTGGCTCGCGCAGCTCACACCCATCTGGTTCGTACCGCTGGCGATTGGCAGTGCAGTGTGGACGGGTGCGGTCCTCCGGAGGAGAGCCAGACTCGAGCTCGCGACCGCTGCGCTCCTTTGGCTCGCCCTGGGGGCGGCTGCCGGGGTGCAGTACCGGCTCGTCGAGGTGGTGGAGGAATGGCCGGCGCTGCAGCTCCGGGTCGAGGAGAGCTCGGCCGCGGCACTGGGAGAAGCGCTCGACGAGCTACTGGAGCGGGGCGAGCGGGCGGTGGAAGGCGCGGAGGAGGCGGCTTCCGGGTTCGGCGGCGGCACTGCCAGCGCGGAGCTCTTCACCCGGCTCGAAGTGCTGCAGCGTTCGACGGGGGTCTCGGCCATCGCCTTGTATGATCCCGAAGGATCGCCGCTGGCCTGGGCAGGAGAGCACCGTGGTGCGGTGCCCCTTCCGGCCCGGCAGGGGACGCAGAGCTATCTCTTCCATGAGGGGCCGCTCTTCAGCTACCTCTACTTCGTTCGGCAGCTGCCGGATGGCGTGACGGCGACTGCCTCATTCCTCCTCGAGGCGAGCGTCGACGTGGGTGAAGGGGTCGTTCCTTTCGCCGATCGCTTCGAAAGCCGCTACGGCACGCGGCCCCGATTCTGGCTTCCCGAGAGGGCCCGCGCGGCCTCAGTCTGGGACTGGGCAACCGACCGGCCGATCCTCAGCGTGAGCTTCGTCGAGCTCACGCAGCAGCACTGGTGGGAGCGGGTCGTCCGCGATGGTCGCCGAGGAGTCGGGCTGGCGGCGCTCGCCGTCCTCCTGCTCCTGAGCGCCTCATGGTACCGGGCGCGCGTGCAGGGCTCGGGCGTCCCGGTCCTCGTCGGTACCGCTGCGCTGTTGATCGCCCCTCTCGGGCCGATGACCGGCGCCGCCCTCCTGTTCTCGCCCCTCCAGTTCGTCCTGCCGGGTCCGCTCGACATCACGCTCGGCGTCCTCCTCGTGCTCCTGATCGGAGGGTCGCTCTGGCTCCTGACGCGAACCGACGAGGAGCGGCCAGGCAGACTGCCGGCCGCGATCGCGGTTCTCCTCCTGGCTCTGATATTCCCGCTGGCGTTGAGCCTCACTGAACGCTCGGCCGCGGACGGGCTCCTCGCCACCCGGCCGGCCGGAGGTCTGTCGGTCCTGCTCGCGGCCTCGTTGCTCATCGCCGTCCCGACCTACCTCATCATGCGGTCGGCCCGTGTACCGCAGATCAGGGGGCGGAAGAGCCTATGGGCGCGAGGCGCCGGCTTCGCGTTGCCCGTCGTCCTGGGCCTCGCCATCCTCCTGTGGTGGCGCCCGGGACATCCGATCCCCATCGGCCTTGCGGCTGTCTGGGCACTCCCCGCGCTGCTGCTACTCGCGCCCGGCGGCGCGCCGGTCCGCCGCCGCGGCCTCTGGCGCTGGCTGATCGCCGGCTGGCTGGCCGGCACCGCTGCGCTGGCTTTCCTCTGGCCGCTGCACGTACGGGCCGAGCTCGCCCGGGCGGAGCGCGAGATCGCGCTGCTGGGGGCGCAGCCGGACCCCTTCCTCGACTTTCTCCTGCGACAGCTCGCCGAGCATGCCGCCGCGCTCGCGAGTCAGGGCGAGACGGGCGTGAACCTGCTCTACAATAGCTGGGTCGGGAGCGGCCTCGCCCGGGAGGGCTACGAGGCGCGAGTCACGTTCTGGGAAGGGACGGAGCCTGAAGCCGAACTGAACCTGAGCGAGCTCTCATCCCTCCCCGGCGACATCGCTGCCGAAGTGGCTCAGGCGGATCGAGTCGTGGTGCGACATTACGGCGGCGCGGAGGGCCTTCAGTATCTGCTCGTGGCTCCGCTTGCGGGTGACCGCGCGGTCTCGGTCGCGATCCCGCCTCGCCGGCGCGTCGGCTGGGCCACACCACTCGCCCGCTTCCTCCATCCGGAGCAGGATGCGGGCGCCGCCTTCCGCGGGGAGACCCTCTACCTGGTCCCGGTCGAGGCGGGGCTGCCGCTGGCGGAGCATGCCGCCCTTCCGACGCGCCCCGACACCGTCCATTGGGTCCGGACCAGCGAGGGTTGGCGAAGCGAGACGCTCGTCGAGATGCCCGAGGGGAATGTCCACGCGCATATGGTCGTATCGACACCCGGCTTCCCGCTCATCGTCGTGCGGGGAGTCCTCGTGCAGACGGCACTCCTGCTCGGATTCCTCCTGCTCTGGCTCATGGCCAGGACGATCTGTCGCGAGCTCTCTGCCGTTCCGTTCCTCCAGACCGGTTGGCTCCGCTCTTTCAGAGGTCGGCTGTCGCTCGCGCTCTTCTTCTTCTTCCTGTTGCCTACGCTCGTCTTCGGAGCCGTCTCCTATGGCGCCGTAGCCCGCGAGGTCGTCCGATCCGCCGCCGCCCTCGCCCAGCAGGCTCTCGATCAGGCCGCCGCCCGAATGCCGGGGGCGTCGCTGCCTGAGACCGGTGCCGCGGTGCAGAGCGACCTGCTCCTCTATCGCAACGGCTCGCTCGTCTCGGCCACGGCACCGGAGCTCCTCGACCTGGGGCTCTTCCACACCTGGCTCCCGCCAGCCGTTCATCTCCAGTTCGCCGGTGGCGAGATCCTGCAGGGAATGGAGAACCAGCGACTGGCCGAGAACGACTACCTCGTCGCCTTCCGACGCCTCGATCTCCGCAGCGTACTGGCGGCTCCGATACCGCTCGCGTCGCACGAGATCACGCGCCGGCAGCGGGAATTCAGGGACATCACGCTTCTCGTCATCCTACTGGGACTCGGACTCTCCGTCGTGCTCGCGCTACTCGTGAGCCGAGCCCTTTCGCGGCCGCTGGACGAGCTGACGAGGGCCGCCGGAATGGTGGGGGCCGGGAACTTCAGAACACCGCTCCCGGAGGGTCGCGGGGACGAGTTCGGCAGCGTCTACGCCTCCTTCAACCGCATGGTGCGCCGACTGCGCAGTACACGCGCCGCCCTCGTCAAAGAAACGCGCCGGACGGAGACCATCGTGGCCGAAGCTGCGACGGGTGTCCTCGCGCTGGACGGGGAGGGGAGGGTCGAGTTGGTCAATCCCCGCGCGACGGAAATTCTGGGAATGCAACTTCGCCGCGGCGATCCGCTCCTGGGCAGGGCCCGTCCCGATGGTGCTCTGGCGGAGAGGATCGAGGCGCTCTGGGCGTCGCGCGGTATCGAGGCGGGCGCCGAGCTGGAACTCGAGGGCCGAATCGTCCGGCTGCGGCTCCGACGACTTTCCGGCGATGCCGGGGAGGGCGGGGCCGTGGTCGCGCTCGAGGACGTGACGGACGAAGTTCGCACTGCACGTGTTCTGGCGTGGGGCGAGATGGCTCGGCAGGTGGCGCATGAGATCAAGAACCCGCTCACCCCCATCAAGCTGGCCGTGCAGCACGTCCGCCGGGCGTATCAGGACGGGCGGGCCGATTTCGGGGACATTCTGGACCGCAATGTCGATTCGATTCTCCGGGAGATCGATAGGCTCGGCGAGATCTCGCGCGCATTCTCTCGGTTCGGCACACCGGCCGCCGTCGCCGCGCCGCTGGAGCCGGTGGACGTCCTTGCCGCCATCCGCGAGGTTCTTACGCTGTATAGCGGCTCGGCCGATACATCCAGCTTCCGCGCCGCGCTGCCCGCGACGCCGATTCCGATGGCACTGAGCCGCCCGGGCGAACTGAAGGAGGTGCTCTTGAATCTTCTGGAGAATGCACGCGAAGCGGTCAGTGAGGGCGGAGAAGTCGTCGTGGCCGCCGACGATTCGGCAGATGGATGGGTCCGCATCACTGTCTCCGACGCGGGAGTGGGGATCTCGGCTGATCAATTGCCGCACATATTCGAGCCGCACTTTTCGACGCGCTCGAGCGGGACGGGTCTCGGCCTCGCGATCGTGCGGCGAATCGTCGATTCGTGGGGCGGCGCCATCCGCGCCGAATCTCGACTCGGCGTGGGGAGTCGCTTCGAGATACGGCTTCCCGTAGCGGTCGGCCAGCAGCGCGGCGGCCTCCCAGAGGGCGCCGGCGAGCCGCAGTAGATGGAACGCACGACCTCTGCCATGAGAGCCTTGTCGCTTGCCGTTCGCTGATCCCCTCCGCCGATCCGTTCGCGAGCTGGTGCTCGTCGTCGTCACCGTCGTCTGGGGCGCCACGTTTCTCGTCACGCAGATCGGGCTCGGCGATGCAGGTCCATTCGGCCTGGTAGCCGCTCGCTTCGGCATCGGCGCCATCACGCTTTTCGTGCTCTTCCGCCACCGGATGCGGGGGCTCCAAAGATCCGATTATCACGCTGGCCTGGTCATCGGGGTGGCGACGTTCGCCTCCTATGCATTTCAGACCATGGGCCTTCTGCACATCGCGAGCAGCAGGTCGGCGTTCATCACCGCGCTCTACGTCCCGGCCGTTCCCATCCTTCAGTTAGTCCTCCTCGGCCGTGCACCGCGGATCTCCGCCTGGCTGGGGATCTCCGTATCCTTCCTCGGTCTCCTCATCCTTTCTTCCGGCGAGGGGCTCGGCACCCGATTCGGACTGGGCGAAGCATTGACGCTCGGCGGAGCGGTGACCGCCGCACTGCAGATCGTGCTCATCAGCAGATACGCGCCAGGCGCGGATCCGATGCGGATCGGCTTCACCCAACTCGCCGTCGTCGCCCTCTGCGCCCTGGTCGCCATGCCAATTGCCGGAGAGTCGATCCCTGAGCCCACCCCCGCGTTACTGATCGCCGTGACGAGCCTCGGCGTGCTCGGCACCGCGTTCGCACTGGGCGCGATGAACTGGGCGCAGCAGACGGTTTCCGCCACGCGGGCTACGGTCATCTACGCGCTCGAACCGGTCTGGGGCGGGTTGTTCGGAGCACTCGCCGGCGAGCTGATCACCACGAGCACCTTGATCGGCTCCGGATTCATCGTACTGGGGGTGCTCATCAGCAGTCTCAGGCCCGCGATCTTCCGCCGCGCGCCGCCTTCGGGTTCGTCGAAGTTGGAACCGCAGACTCCCAGAGGGGTTCATTCTCCTGCACGGAAGCCCCGACGCCGCGGGCTCGGCGGCCCCGATCGTACCGCTGACGGCGATTGACCCGTCGCCGGGTATCCGCCTACCGTTCACTACGCCCGTCGGCCATTCGACAGACCCGTGACCGCCGATGTCGTCGGTCATCCCGATCCAGATCATAAGGAGCAAGCCAATGAAGAAGAGTTTCCTCGTCGCCGCAGCCCTGCTGTTCGGTGTGTCCCAACCACTCCTGGCGCAGAGTGCGCAGATGAACTTCTTCATCACCAGTGAAGGACCGGGTGACGGCGCGAACCTCGGAGGGCTGCAGGGCGCGGATCAGCACTGCTACGACCTCGCCTACGCCATGGGCGCCGGGGATCTGACGTGGCGGGCCTATCTGAGCACCACCGCCGCCAGCGGCGAGTCGGCGGTGAACGCCAGGGACCGCATCGGTGAGGGACCGTGGTACAACTATCGAGCTGTTCAGATCGCCGCGGACCTCGACGAGCTTCACGGCGAGAACAACAACCTGAACAAGGAGACGGTCCTAGACGACAATGGTCGGACCGTCAATGGGCGCGGGGATGATCCCAACCAGCATGACATCCTTACGGGCTCGCTGCCGGACGGCACTGCCCCCACCGGCGACGAGGACGCTACGTGCAGCAACTGGACGAGCAATGGCGAAGGCAGCGCGATCGTCGGGCACCATGATCGCCAGGGCGGGGGTGACAACCCGACCTCCTGGAATTCTGCCCACGGCAGCCGCGGTTGCAGCCAGGAGGACCTGATCGGGACCGGAGGTAACGGCTACTTCTACTGCTTCGGCATCTGACGGCCGGGCGAGCTGGACAAAAGAGCGGGGGGCCGCGGCAAAA
>JBBDRL010000038.1:76123-159396 GCA_040905505.1 Gemmatimonadota bacterium
CGCCGGGGCAATCAGCCCGGCGCCCGCTCTTTTCGGTGAATGCGACCCGATTCGACAACCCTTCGGGTGCGCGATTCTACTCTTCGTTTGCCCTCACCCCACCACCGTACGGCGCCACGCTTCGACACTGACGGCACCGGCTGCCACTTGGCCGCGGCCCGCTCCTCCGGCCTCAGCTCTCCGCTTCAGGCGCCGGGTCGGGTGCCGTTCGGATCAAGCGGCCGAACAGCTCCGATAGGATCCAGCCGACGCCCACGACGACCAGGAGAAGCATTCCCCACTGCATCGCCGTAGCGAGAAAGGCGGCGTTGACCGTTGGCAGCTCGAACTGGTACTCCCCGAGGGTGCCGCCGCGGTCCAGCATCCAGTGCCAGGCGGTGTGTGCGACGAGCGCCGAGAGCAGGATGGTCCCGACCCGTTCCGCCACCACCTTCCGGAAGAGCAGCTCGAGAACCGGAATGGCCAGGAGCAGCACGAAGATCTGGCCGAACTCGACCCCCACGTTGAAGGCAAGGAGAGACGTGACCAGGTGCGCTCCGGCGAACTGGAGGGATTCCGTCAGCAGGAACGAGAATCCGAAGCCGTGAATCAACCCGAATCCGAAGGCCACGAGCCAGCGCCGGTGTAGGTTCGCACCAACGATGTTCTCGAACGCCATGTACACGATAGAGAGCGCGATCAGCGTCTCGATCAGCGGCGGGAACCAGAGCGCGCGCGGCGTCATGCCGAAGGCTGCGGCACCCAGCGTGATCGAATGCGCGACGGTGAACGATGTGATCACCGCGATTAGCGGCCGGACCCGGCGGAAGGGGATGACCAGGCAGAAGACGAACAGTAGGTGATCCAGCCCCTCCAGGATGTGCTGGAATCCCAACTCCACGAACGTGAAGGCCGCCTGATACCAGCTCGGATCGAGCTGCACCAGGCCCGGATTGCCCACGTACTGGAAGACGCGTTCTGAACCGCCTGGCGGCAGGAACCGCAGCGTCGTATTCGTACGAATGCCGAGGTGCGCCAGCCCGGGCTCGATCGCGAAGTCCGAATTCTCGGACGTGATCGGATACTCCAGAAGCACGTCCAGCAGCGCCTGGTCCCACAGGAGATCGAGATCGTCGGAGAGAGGAGCGCTGAAGATGTTGCTGAGCGCTTGCTCGTAGCTCGCGAACGACTGGTCCGAAGGAATCGACACTCGCGCGGCCGCGACGTTCGGTTGCTCCAGTCTCTCCCCGTTCTCGTAGATGGCCAGATACTCAGCGAGCCACAGCTCCGCGGCGTTGCGGATCTGGCCGTCGGACTCGCTGACCACCATGTAACCAGGCCCGCGAAGCGGCAGATCCATGTCGCGCATCGCCGCGAGCGGTACCCGCAGCAGTACCCGGAGGGTCTGCCCCTCTGGCTTAACGAACGTCCGTACCGTTACGTTGGGCGGGACCTCATGGGCGGGGGCGGGTGTAGACAGCCCCATGAGGAGTAGCAGCAGCAGTGTCGCGGTGCCTCGAAGTTTCTTCAACCTTGTGATTCTCCAGAGCATTTCTTCTCTTGGTAGTCTGCCGCAGTAAGGTGGTCCGAGGGAGACTGGACGGATTCAGGGGGCGAACGTAAAATAAGAATCGCATCGGCGGCTACCCACCACAAGGAGCAGTGAGCTCCACCTCCCGTGACAGGGGACTCATCCCGAAAAGGAGACAGAAGATGAAGCGGCAGCAGAAATTGTTTGTCGGCGCGGCCCTGATCGGAGGGATCATCGCATTGGGACTCGGCCAGGCGAATTTGCAGGCCACGGCCGGTGCCAGCGTCGACGCACCGGTCTTCGAGGTCGACCCGTTCTGGCCCAAGCCGCTGCCCAACAATTGGGTTCTCGGTTCCACCATCGGGGTGGGTGTCGATTCGCGAGATCACGTGTTCATCGTCCACCGTGGCCTTGCGACGCTGAACGAGCGGACCGAGGCGGGCGCCGCGACCGATCCACCCACGGGTGAATGCTGTGCCCCTGCGCCGCCGATCCTGGAGTTCGATCCCGAGGGCAACCTGGTGAACGCGTGGGGCGGTGAGCCGGGGGTCGATTACGGTGATTACACGTGGCCGGCTTCGAACCACGGCCTTTCCGTCGACCATATGGACAACATCTGGATCGGTGGGAACGGCGGTCAGGACTCCCAGATCCTCAAGTTCAGCCGCGACGGTGAGTTCCTCGCCCAGATCGGCGAGCCGGGTCAGCCGCGGAACAGCCTGAGCACCGAGTATTTCGGCTCCGTCGCGAAGATCTCCTTCGACGGGCGGACCAACGAAGCGTTCGTTTCCGACGGTTACGGCCATCGCCGGGTGGCGGTCGTCGACATGGAGACCAACGAGATCACGCGCTTCTGGGGTGCCTACGGGAACGTGCCGAGCGATGAGGACATCGGCCGTTACGACCCCGAGGCGCCGCTCGCCCAGCAGTTCCGCACGCCGGTTCATTGCGCGGAGCCGAGCAACGATGGGCTCGTCTACGTCTGTGATCGCCCGAACAACCGGATCCAGGTATTCCGCCGGGACGGCACCTACGTGACGGAGAAGATCATCGCCCCGCTGACACTGGGCGATGGCGCCGTTTGGGACATCGCGTTCTCGAAGGATCCGGACCAGAGCTACATCTACCTCGCCGATGGCAAGAACATGAAGGTCTACGTCATCGACCGACCGTCGCTCGATATCCTGACGAGCTTCGGCATGGGCGGTCGGCAGCCGGGTATGTTCTTCGCCGTCCACAGCATCGCGACGGACTCGCAAGGGAACATCTACACGACGGAGACGTACGAGGGCAAGCGCCTCCAGAAGTTCGAGTACCAGGGCGTCGGCCCGGTCACGAGCGAAAATTCGGGCGCAGCCTGGCCCACACAGTGATCGCTCGGCAGTAAGCCTGAATACCGGGCCGGAAGCGCGGAGCACCGCGAGGCCGGCCCGGTTTTCTGTTCCTCCTCTTCTTACCTACAGACCTTCCGCGGCATCCGCGAGTACCTCAGGAGGTGCTACATGAGTGGAGATCGATCGAAGTTGTCGTTCGACGCGTCTGTCATGACCAGGCGCCAGCTACTCCAGCGGTTCGGGTTGTTCGGAGGCTCCTCCCTGGTCCTCGGAACTATGAACGCCCTGGACCTGATGGCGACGACTTCCCGGCCGCGGCCAGTCCTGGAAGGGAATGCCAACGCCAGAGTCATCATCCTCGGAGCGGGGATCTCCGGCCTCGTGGCCGGCTACGAGCTCGGCAAGCTGGGTTACGACTACCAGATCCTCGAGGCGCGGGATCGCGTCGGCGGCCTCGCCTGGACCGTGAAGCAGGGTTCGGAGCATACCGAGCTAGGCCCAGACGGTGAGCGGCAGGTATGTCAGTTCGACGAAGGCAACTACATCAACGCGGGGCCGTGGCGAATTCCACACTCGCATACGTCGGTGACGGGCTACTGTAAGGAACTGGGCGTTCGTCTCGAGCAGTTCGTCGACGACAACACCGTCATGTTCTCGGAGAACCCCGAGCTCGGCCCGCTGGCGAATCAGAAGGTTCGTCTGCGCGAGGTGACCTCCGACATGTGGGGGCACACCACCGAACTGCTCGCGAAGGCTGTGAATCAGGGTGCATTGGACCAACAGCTCACGACGGAAGACAAGGAGCGCCTACTGGAATTCCTCGTCCGCGCCGGCTACCTCGATGGACCCGACCAGCTCTACAGTGCCAATGAGGAGGCTCGTGGCTCCGCAGACGTCTACGATCTCAACACGCTCCTCTCCACGCCTTTCGTCAGCCAGGTTCGATCGGTCAACGCCGGCACCGGCGGACCCGCCCCCGTCTTCCAGCCGACTGGCGGAATGATGCAGATTCCGCTCGCCTTCGAGCGTGCGATTGGCGACCGGATCACGCGCGGCGCTGCCGTCGAAACCGTCCGGCAGAGCGACAATGGCGTGAGCGTCGTCTACCGCAACACGCGAACGGGAGAGCGGCAGGAGGTCACGGGCGACTACGTCATCTGTTGTCTGCCGATGAGCATCCTCAAGCTTCTCGACGTCAATTTCTCGCCCGAGATGGCCGCGGCCGTCGAGGAGACGGGGCATGCGTCGCAGGCGAAGATGGGCGTCCAGGCGAAGCGGCGATTCTGGGAGGAGGATGATGGGATCTACGGCGGCCATCTCTTCTACATGCCCTATCAGGAAGGCGGCCCCGGCGGCGGACGCGGGCGCAATCCGATTCCGAGCTTCTCCTACCCGTCCAACGACTTTCACTCGGCCAGCGGCGTCCTGCTGGGCTTCTACGGGAATTCGCAGACACCCTCCATCCTGGATGGGCGTCCCCTCGTGGAGGTGCCGATCGCTCACCGGATCGAGCACGTGGTCACCGCGACCAGCAAGATTCACCCGCAGATGCGCGAGGAGTTCGACAACGCCTACGCCGTCTGGTGGGACCGGGTCGAATACAGCCGCGGTGCCTGGGCGAGCTCCGGAGCCACGCGAGATCGTCTGGCGGTCCCGGATGGCCGTATCTTCATCGGTTCCGCTGCGCTGAGCGACCACCCGGCGTGGATCGACGGCGCTATCCATGCCGCCTGGCAGAGCATCGAGGCGCTGCACGAACGGGCGGTCCAGACTACGGCATAGCGTCAGCGGTGCGGCTGGACAGGAGGGCGTCTCTCATCGGAGACGCCCTCCTTTCTGATGGCACGACCTCGAGCAGCGCCGCAATCCGCGCGGCGCGTTCCGGTGGGCCGTCACGCGGCGCTGGGGCGGCACACGCCTCACTTGCCCATCGTAGCGTATGCCGTCATCACATCGATGATGATCCTCGATGGCCCGTGCCCCGTGCCTCATGCGGCTGCGGCCGGCTCGCGAGGGACGCGGCGACGAGCAGGGGCCAGCGGTCGGAGGGAAGGCCTCTGCCTGGCAGAGGATTCGGTCGGGAGGTCCGCCGGGCAAGTACCTCAGAGCATAGCGAATCTGCTGCCGCCGTCACCGTCTATACGGTCTCCGGAGGCTCCGCAGTATTGTGCAGGTATAGTTCGCCCGACGCTCGCGCATGCTGCTAAGGGCGGCGATCCTGACTGTCAGCCGCGCCCAGCAACGGTTTCGTCCCATGCTCTCCCGCGTTCTCTCCGGCGCCGTTCTCGGCATAGACGCCTACCTCGTCCGCGTCGAAGCTGACGTTTCGAGCGGACTTCCGACGTTCGCCACGGTGGGGCTGCCCCAGGGCGCCGTCAAGGAATCGGAGAAGCGCGTGATCGCGGCCGTGCGCAACAGCGGCTTCGACGTCCCCCCGCGTCGCATCGTCATCAACCTCGCCCCGGCGGACGTTCGCAAGGAGGGGAGCGCCTTCGACCTCCCGATCGCGATCGGAATTCTAGCGAGCACGGGACAGTTGCCGGAGCGCGACTTCGGCGGCTATGTCCTGCTCGGTGAGCTCGGCCTGGACGGCGTGCTGCGGCCTGTACGGGGAGCCCTTTCCATAGCCGTTGCGGCTCGGGATCACGGACTTCGAGGGCTCATCCTTCCGGCCGAGAACGTGCCGGAGGCCGCGATCGTGAGCGGCGTCGAAGTCCGAGGTGCTCGTAGTCTCCGTCAGGTCGCCCAGTTCTTCAACGGCGCTGACGAGATCCCGCCTGCGGCTCCCACCCGCCGATCGGACGCTGATCCTCAGCACCCCTCATCGCTCGATCTCGCCGACGTCCGGGGGCAGGAGCACGCCAAACGCGCTCTCGAGGTCGCAGCCGCTGGCGCGCACAACATCCTGCTGGTCGGGCCACCGGGTTCGGGAAAGACGATGCTGGCACGTCGCATCCCGGGAATCCTACCCTCGCTCGCGCCCGAGGAAGCGCTCGAGAGCACGAAGATTCACTCGGTTGCCGGGCTGCTCCCGGGCAACGTTCCCCTGCTCTCGACGCCCCCTTTCCGCGCCCCGCATCACACGATCTCGGACGCGGGGCTGATTGGCGGAGGCTCGCATCCGCGGCCTGGGGAGGTCTCGCTCGCTCACAACGGCGTGCTCTTCCTGGATGAGCTGCCAGAGTTCCGTCGCAATGTTCTCGAGGCCATGCGGCAGCCCCTTGAAGACGGTGAGGTCACGATTGCGCGGGCCGGCTCTACGCTGAGCTATCCGGCCAGGTTCATGCTGATCGGCGCGATGAACCCCTGCCCCTGTGGCTACTTCGGTGACTCCGGCGGCGGCTGCCGCTGCCCGCCCACGCTCGTGCAGCGCTATATGTCTCGCATATCAGGGCCGCTGCTCGACCGCATCGACATCCATCTCGAGGTCCCCGCCGTCAGTAGGCAAGCTCTCACGCGAGGACCCCCAGGGGCGGAAGCTTCGGGGCACGTGCGCGCTCGAGTCGTCGCAGCCCGGGAGCGGCAGCGGCAGCGCTTCACCAGCTGCCGCTCCGTGCATGCGAACGCCCAGATGGGAGCCGCTGAGGTCAGAACGTTCTGCACGGTAGACCGCACTGCACGCGCGCTCCTGCAGGCGGCCGTCTCACGCCTCGGCCTGTCGGCTCGGGCGTACTACCGTGTGATCAAGCTGGCCAGAACGATCGCCGATCTCGAAGACTCGGAGCAGATCGCTACGGCACACGTCGCCGAGGCCGTCCAGTACAGGTCTCTCGACCGCATGCGGCGGAGCTGCTAGCTTTCCATGCAACGAAAAGACGGCTCCGGATTTTCGGGAGCCGTCCTGGACCGAAGGTGCCTGGACCGATGGCGCGGCCTAGCCGGTGACCCGCACAGCCTTCCCACTCTCGCCACGGGGTGACGCAGCACGATACCGGCGCTTCGGCGCCCGCGCTTCGCCCAGTGCCTCCACGAAAGCCGCTGATGCGACCTCGAACGCTCCAAGGTCACGCAACTCCGTCGGATTGTGACCCGTGAACCGCCGGAGCGCCAACCGAAGACTGCTGTCGGCCGCGTACCCGCACGCCAGCGCAACCGCCGAAACGGGCCGGCCGGGATCGTCCAGGAATTCGGCGGCGAGCAGCACCCGCATCCAGGCGAGCAGCCGCTTCGGCGGCGGCAGCCCGGCCTTCCGACACCAGCGCGACAGCGTCCGCGGAGTCACATGCAGCGCCTTGGCAAGGTCCCGCCCCTGACCGCCTTCGGCCACGATCGCCGCCGCCGAGCTGAGAATAGCTCGCGCCGCCGCCGACGTGTACGCTGGCAACTGACGCTCGATCAGGCCCCGCAACGGCCGACCACGCGCATCCTGGAGCCGTTGGCCCAGCGCCAGCGCGCTCGCCTCCTCTTCCAGATCGATCACCTGTACGACCCCCCATTGACCCAGCTTGAGCACGTCGCCCAGTCGCCCCGAACGCACCTCGAGCGCAGCTGTCACCGTCAGCGACGGAAAACGATTGAGCAGCGACGCCAGCTCGATCGTAGGACCCCCATCCTCGTCTTCACTCCCGCTGTAGGGGTCCACCACGATCAGCGACGACGCGGGCGCGCCCTTCACCTCCTCGAGCAGCTCGTCCCAATCGTCGAGCAGCCGCAGCTCCAGACCCTCTTGCGTCGCAACGCGACGAAGACGTTCGCGCAACAGCGGGTCACGGTGCAACACAAGGAGCGGCCTAGGTACTCTCTGCATGGTTTGTCCTAAAGTATTGGGTTCAACCCATGTATTTCGTGGCAGTCCCGGTCGAGACTTGCCATCGTTGAGTTGTACGGCCGATGGAGAGTCGGCCTTCACCGTCCCCCTCATCTGGAGTCGTGACAATGAAGCTGCTTCGCATCGGCCTTTTCGCAGTCGTTCTCGCGGTCGGGTTCGCCGGCTGTGACGCTACGCAGATCACTGATGTCGCCCCGTCGGAATGTCGGCCGGTGCCCACGATGGGCTCGGACTGCTAACCTACGGTAATCGACTGGGCGGCCGGGTGATCGTAGCGACTCTGCCGCCCGAGGGCCTGTTCGAGCTCGCCGACGAATTCGATGACGGACTCGGAGGGGACCGGAGGTTCTGCAGCCATCTGCTCGGCCGCTGCCGCATGGCTGGTGATGGCATCCATCAAGCTCAGGGCCGCCAGTTCCAGAAGTGATTCACCGCGGTCGGCCGACAGTTTGAGTGCCTCGGAGGCCGTACGTTCAGCCCGCACGAAATCGCTGACGGCATCGGCGCCATGGGCCATCGCCAGCAATGCGCTGGCGGTGGCTCGTGCCGTTGAGGGCTCCCGCAAAAGGCGTTCGGATTCCGCCCAGGCTGACGCGTAGGTCTCGTGATCGCCGGCTGAGCCGGCGGCCTGGACGATGGCGGCTTCACGAAGCAGGCGGTCAGCAGACCTGCCGAAGTCAGCCGGGACGCCCTTGAAGATCGTGAGGGCCTGCTTCGGATACCCTGAATTGAGCAGGAACGCTCCGTAATCGAAGGCGAGCGCCGGCAGTCGCTGATGACCCGCACCGTACGCATCGACGGCGCACTTGGCGTATCGGGTCGCGTCCATGGATCGCTCGCTCTGAATCGAGAGGACCATCAGCTCGTGGTATGCAGCGGCCGCCAGGGGACGAATCGAAAAGCGCTTGGCTGCTCGAAGTCCCCGAGTGAGGCTCCTACGCGCCTGTGGGAAGCTGCCGCGTAGCACCAGAACCTTGCCCAGGCCGATATAGGACCGGGCGAATTCGTGCCAGTCGGCCGCACGCCGCGCACGCGAGATTGCCTGACGGTACCAGGTCTCGGCGCGTCCGTAATCCGCTCGCGTCCGGGCGAGCTTTGCGACCTCGTGTGCAAGCTCGGCATTCTCCGGGAGAACCATACCCGCCGCCTGCATGAACTCGATTGCGGTCCCGAGTTCACCTCGGGCGCTCGCCCATTCGCCGATGTCGCGGCATGCCCGCGCCACCGTCGCCGCCCGTGGCCGCCGCTGAAGCACCGTGGCCGCTCGTTCCAGCGGCGCCCGCACCTCAGCCGGCAGCCCGGCATCTGCCAGGCGCTCGGCGCGCCGCTCATGAGCGGTTGCCTCGAAGAGCCGCCCCCGGTCCTTCGGCGGTGTCGCCGCCCAGAGGCGAACGGCCCGAACGCTCTTCCACAGGAGCAGCCCGAGCTCACCCGAGAACTCCGTCAGCACCACCTCGGAATCGATGGCCTCCGCGCCATGCATGATGGGGGGTGGGAGGCGTTGCGGCTGTCGGCGTTTGCTCATCGGCTTTCGTCCTGGTTCGCGATTGACTCGACCCCGGCCGCAACGGCGAATCCCCCCACCGCTGCCCGTGCCGGTTGCTTCTGCCGCGTGCGCTCCTGCCCGCCGGCGTCGTCCGCCCTCGACTCCCGGCGCGCCAGCCGAACGCCACGTGCGGCACAAGAATAATCACAATTCGTCCTTTTTTCTACGCTCTCGTTCGTTTGCGCCGAGATTTGTCGGCCAGGTCACGCGCCAATGGACGTTCGCCGCCGCGTGGATGCCGACCCCGCGCCATGCCGGTCGGCTATCGTTATACGAGCGCTTCACGGCCCTCCAGAACGTCGTCGAGGATCTCCAGTAGCCGCTTCACTTCGATCGGCTTGGTGAGATAGTCATGGGCGCCGGTGGCCTTGAGCCGTTCGGCCTGTGCCGTTGATGCATCGGCACTGACGACCAGGACGGGAATATCTCGCGATGCGGGTTCGGCACGTAGCCTGAGCAGCACCTCCTCCCCGGGAAGGTCGGGGAGGTTGAGGTCCAGCAGGATGAGGCTCGGGCGATGTTGGGCGGCCAGCTCGATGCCGAGGCTCCCCTGCATGGCTGTGAGCAGATCGACATGCGGACGGCGACGCAGGATGCGGTCGACGAGCTTCACGTTCGAGAGATTGTCCTCGATGTAGAGGATGGACTGCCGCGCTCGCGGGGGAGAAGGCTCTCGTCGGGCGACCGCCGGGGCCGATTCGGGTTCGAACTCGGAGATCTGGGATCTATCCGCCTCGAGTTCGATCCAGAAGATGCTACCGCCGTCGGAGGGGCAGTCGAGACCGATCCGGCCGCCCATCATCTCGACGAATGCCTTGGAAAGGGCGAGCCCCAGTCCGGTCCCCTCGATCGTCGACTGGTCCGCTCCGAGGCGCTCGAACGGCTTGAATAGGCGTGACTGACGCTCGGCCGAGACGCCGGGCCCCGTATCGCGGACGCTGATTCGGATGCGGCTTCCCTTTGCTTCGGTGTATATCGAGACCCGTCCGTCAGCCCGGTTGTACTTGATGGCGTTCGAGAGCAGGTTCAGCAGAGCCTGCACGAGGCGCTGCCGGTCGGCCCGCACGAAGACGTTCGAAGCCCCGGGCTTGGCAGGCAGCGTGATGTCCCGCGCGGCCGCCAGCGGCGCGACCAGTGCCAAGCACTGCTCCAGCACGTCGCCGAGATCCACCGGCTCCGGCGAGATCGCCAGCCGCCCCGCCTCGATTCGCGCGATGTCCAGAACCTCGTTGATCAGCAGCAGGAGGTGGCGCCCACCCTTCAGGATCTGATCCACACTCTCCCGCTGCTCGCTCGTGAGCTGGTCCATCTCGAGGATCTGCGCGAAGCCCAGGATGGCGTTCATCGGCGTGCGCAGCTCGTGACTCATCCTGGCGATGAACTCCGTCTTCGCCTGGTCCGCCGCCTCGGCCTCGGCTCTCGCACGCTCGACCGCCTGCGCGGCCTCGTGCCGCTCTACCACCCGGCCAAGCTGCACCCCCACCGTTTCAAGCGTCTCGATCAGCTCACGATCGGGTTCGATCAGTGTACGTGAGAAGAACTCGATCACCGCCACCACTTCGGCCCCGACCCGCACCGGAAACGCGATGGCCGACCGCAGTCCTACCTCGCGCGCCGCCTCTGCTCGTGGAGATCGGGAGTCGCGCGATACGTCCGGGATCCACGCCGGCGCCCCCGTCGCCAGGACGCGGCCCGGCAGCCCCACGCCGGCACTGAAGCGCTCGGACTCCGTCAGCGTCCGGAACCGCTCCAGGACCTCTGCCGGCGCGTGATGGCACCATGACTCATGGAGCCGGAGTGTTCCCTCCTCCTCCACCGATCGTAAGAATACGCTACCCAGCTCCCAGTCCGTGTACCCGCAGATCCGGCGTACTAGCTCGTTGAACGCCCCACGCGGCTCGCTCGTCTCGTTCGCCACGACCGCCGCCTCCTGAACCAGTCGCGACAGCTCGGAGCTCCGCCGGTAGCGCTCGCCACGCCCCTTGCGCTGTGTGATATCTCGGAACGAGATCGCTATGCCGCCATGGACCCGATACGCTCGCACGGCGTACCACCTGCGTGCGCGGGCGTCGTGCTCCTCGAACTCGACCACCTCGTCCGTACCCATCGCCGGCCGCAACCTTCGCTCGAGCTCCGGCCACCCCGACGGATACACCTCCCCGAGGCCGAGACCCGCGAGCGCAGGCGCCGGCATGCCGATAACCTCGGCCGCCCCTCGATTCGCATACGTGATCCGCCACGCGCCGTCGAGCGCGATCAGCGGGTCCGGGAGCTTTTCCAGCAACTCGGTGTGGAAGTTGACCACGAGCAATCCAGCGTCCAAGATGGCCTGTTACGTTCCTGTTCTAATAGCATCGGATCGCAGTCAATATATATGAGGACGACATTTGCGCCAAATGTCTCCCGCTTCCGGAGATCCGCCCAGCGACGGCGGCGGACGGACCGGGAGCCGAACGCGGGGGTGCGGCCGGTGGTCTGGACCGCCGTGGCGGTCGCAGTCCTGGATTGGGGAACGAAGGCGATGATTGCGGCGCGGATCCCGATCGGGGAGATGGAGGTGGTATGGGGCGGCCGGCTGGCCTTCTGGCATGTACGGAACCCCGCGTTGGTGCTCGGGTTGTTCGGGGACCTGCCACTACGCTGGCGCCAGGCGATGGCGGCGCTACTCGGAATCGTTGCGGTGGTGCTGTTATTGGAGATCCTCTCGCGGGCGCACCGGCTACTTCCTCGGCGGCGCCCTTGGGCGTGGTTGTTCATCGGTCTGGTGTTCGGTGGAATGGCGGGGAACTTGGGGGAGCGTGTGCTTCACTGGGGCGTCACGGACTTCATCTCGATCGGATGGAGGGGGATGTGGATGCCTCCCGGAAACGTGGCGGATCTGGCCATACTTTCGTCCGTTCCGGTCGCGGGGCTGATCATCGTATTCGAGCTGGAGGCGCGGCGGCGGCGCAGGGCGCTTTCATGAACGGGGAGATCTATCTGGATTACGCGGCCACCTCGGCGGTCCGCCCGCCGGAGGTGATCGACGCGGTCGGGCACTACCTCCGAGAAATCGGGGCGACGCCCGGCCGATCCGGTCATGCTCGGTCCATCGATGCGGGTCGAATGGCCCTGCGTTGTCGGCAGCGGCTGGCGGAGCTGTTCGGGATCGAGGGAGATCCGGGACGCATCGTCTTCCAGCTCAACGCGACGCATGCGCTGAACGTGGCTCTGCTCGGTCTGCTCGCGCCGGGCGATCGGGTGATCCGAACGAAGCTCGATCACAACGCGGTCCGCCGGCCGGTCGCCGCCCTCGCGCGGCGCGGAGTGGAGGAGGCGGTGCTCGATCTGACTCCGGGTGGCGCGCCCGATCTGGACCAGTTGGAGACGCTGCTCCGGAGCGGTGTCGGTGCGGTGCGTCTCCTGGTCCTGCCGCACGCGTCGAACGTCACCGGCACGGTTCTGCCGGTCTCCGCGATGGCAGAGATGGCGCACGAGTGGGGCTCCCTCGTGTTGCTCGATGCCGCTCAGACGGTCGGCCACTATCCGGTCGATGTTCGGGACCTCGGCGTCGATCTGATGGCGTTCACGGGCCACAAGGGGATTCCCGGCCCGCAGGGCATGGGCGGGCTCTGGGTTACGGAGGGTTTGGAACTGGCGCCGCTCGTCGCGGGTGGGACCGGCGGTGACTCGGGCTCCGCGGAGATGCCGTCCGCGTACCCCGATCATCTCGAGGCCGGGACGCAGAACGCCCCCGGCATCGCCGGGCTGGCCGCGGCGACCGAATGGGTTCTCGCCCAGGGGGCCGAGCTGCGACACGGCCGCGAATCCGCATTGAAGCGCCGCCTGGTCGAGGGCCTCGCGAGCATCCCGCAGGTGCGGATCCACTCGGCAGTGGATGAACCTGCCGTGGGGATCGTGACGCTGGTCCATGAGGGCATCACACCCGGCGAACTGAGCTCGACGCTCGAGCGCGAACATGGAATACTGGGACGTGCAGGTCTACACTGCGCGCCCGACATCCACGCCGCCCTCGGCACGCTGGCCAGCGGAGCGTTCCGGCTGTCCATTGGTTGGGCGACGACTTGCGAGGAGATCGACCGAACGATCGCGGCGTTCCGCGACGTGGGCACCAGAAGAGAGAATCGATGATGGGAAGGATGATCGGTGCGGCCCTCGTGGTCGCGGTGTTGCTCGGGGGTCTCGCGCTCGCCTTGGGAACGGGAGTGCTCTCACGCCAGCCAGAGACGGACGAGCCGCTCCGCATCTCCCCCGAAGCGGCCGCGTCGGCGGCAGCGAAGCTGGCGCGGCTGGGCAGCGAGGGGGAGGAGGTGCGCCTGAACGGCGTTGAGATCACCAGCCTCATCCGGCATCGCCCGGCCCTGTTCACGCTCGGCACACTCATCGAACCCGAGGTGCAGATCCGTAGCGATACGCTGCACCTCACCGGCTCGGTCGCTACCGACGAGCTTCCGGCGGAGGCGGACCTCGGGTCGATTCGGCAGTTGCTACCGGACACCACGAGCGTGTACGTCGCCGGGACGATCCATGCCCTGGAAGGCGGTGCGACCATCCTTCAGATCGCATCGCTGGAGGTCGCCGGAATACCGATCCCCGATCGGTACTATCCGATGATTCTGGAACGCCTCGGCAGGCCGGATGACGGGTCGCTCCCGCCGGGCTCCGTCGCGCTTCCGCTTCCCGCCGCGGTCCGGGCGGCGAGGCTGGAAGATGGGTTCCTGCACCTCACCCCCAGCCGCTGACGAAATGGCTCGCTTACTGGTGGTGGACGATGAAGAAGGCATCCGCCGCGTCCTGACCCAGCTCTTCGAGTACGAGGGGCATGAGGTCCGGGCGGCGGCGAGCGGCCCCGAGGCGATCGCGATCTTCAGCGAGTTCCGGCCGGAGCTCACCTTCATGGACGTGAAGATGGCGCGTATGGACGGCTTGGAGGCGCTCACCCGGATCAAGGAGGTCGATCCCCACGCGCTCGTCGTGATGATCAGCGGCCATGGTACGATCGAGACGGCCGTCGAGGCGACCCGGCGCGGCGCCTACGACTTTCTGGAGAAGCCGCTGGATACCGATCGTATCCTGCTCGTCTTGAGAAACTCGCTCCAGCAGCGGGGGCTCCTGGAAGAGAACGAGCGGTTGCGGGGTGAGGTGCAGAGCCGGCACCAGATCGTCGGCCGCAGTTTCGCGATCCGTCAGGTACTGGAGCGTCTCGAGAAGGTCGCCCCGACCGACGCGCGAGTGCTCATCACAGGCGAGAACGGCACGGGTAAGGAGCTCGTCGCCCGCGCGATGCACAGGCTCTCATCGCGGGCCGAGCACCCGTTCATCGAAGTGAACTGCGCCGCGATCCCCGGTGAACTGATCGAGTCCGAACTCTTCGGACACGTGAAGGGCTCCTTCACCGGGGCTCATGAGGACCGCGCCGGGAAGTTCGAGCTCGCGCACCGCGGCACGCTCTTTCTCGACGAGGTCGGAGATATGAGCCTTGCGGCCCAGGCCAAGGTCCTTCGGGCGCTGCAGGAGGGAATCGTGACCCGCGTCGGCAGTGGGCGCCCGATCGAGGTCGACGTGCGCGTGCTCGCCGCAACGAATAAGGAGCTTCAGGAGGAAATCCGCGAAGGGCGCTTCCGCGAGGACCTCTTCCACCGGCTCAACGTCATTCCGCTCCACGTTCCGCCCTTGAGAGAGCGGCGCGACGACATCCCGATGCTGGTGCGGCACTTCGCAGAGCGGGCTGTTCGCGAGGCACACCTCGCGCCCAGACGCTTTGCCGACGGGGCGCTCGAGCGCCTCCAGGGGATGGACTGGTCGGGAAACGTGCGAGAGCTGCGTAACACGGTCGAGAGACTGCTCATCCTCACCTCCGGAGAGCAGATCACAGAACACGAGATCGACTTGCACGTCACCGGCCAGTCGGCGGGTCCGGGCCTCTCCGCCGACCTGCTCGCCTGCGAGACCTTTGCCGAGTTCAAGGACGCCGCGGAGCGTGCCTACATCCTGCACAAGCTCCGCGAGAACGAGTGGAATGTGGCGGAGACCGCCCGAAGCCTCGATATGCCGAGATCGAATCTGTATAAGAAAATCGAGAAGTATGATCTGGTAAGGGAATGATGGCCATCAGTGGTCAGTGGTCAGTGGTCGGTGGTCGGTGGTCGGTGGTCGGTGGTCGGTGGCCAGCTCATCAATCACCGATCGGCCCTGCCCGAGGCAATTTCCTGAATCCTGAATCCTGAATCCTGACCGGAGGCAAAGTCCATGGCGGCTGAATACAACAACTTCATCGGAGGCGAGTGGGTTGCCCCGGCGAGCGGGAAATACTTCGAGAATCGGAATCCGGCGCGATGGTCGGAGATCATCGGCCTGTGGCCACGCTCCGATGGATCCGACGTGGACAGGGCCGTCGCAGCCGCCCATGACGGCTTCGCCCGCTGGAGCCGCACGCCGGCACCGGAACGCGGAGCGGTCCTCAAGCGCGTGGGAGACATCCTCGAACGCCGCAAGGAGGAGATCGCCCGCGCCGCTACGCGGGAGATGGGGAAGGTTCTGCTCGAGACACGCGGTGACGTGCAGGAAGGCATCGATACCGCCTATTATGCCGCGACCGAGGGCCGGCGGTTGTTCGGTCACACGGTGCCATCGGAGCTTCGCGAGAAGTGGGCGATGAGCTACCGCCGCCCGATCGGGCCTGCCGGGCTGATCACGCCTTTCAACTTCCCGATGGCGATCCCGACCTGGAAGATGTTCCCTGCGCTCGTCTGCGGGAACAGCGTCATCCTGAAGCCGGCCGAGGACGTTCCGCACACCGCGGCGCTGCTCGTCGAGATCCTCGAGGAGGCCGGCATCCCGCCCGGTGTCGTGAACCTGCTGCACGGACTGGGTGAAGAGGTCGGTGCGGCCCTCGTCAGCCACGCCGATGTGCCGGTCGTCTCGTTTACCGGCTCTACCGAGACCGGCAGAACGATCGGCCGGACGTGCGGTGAGATGCACAAACGCCTCTCGCTCGAAATGGGTGGCAAGAACGCCCAGATCGTCTTCGGCGATGCCGATCTGGACCTTGCAATCGACGGCGTGCTCTGGGGGGCGTTCGGCACTACGGGTCAGCGATGCACCGCCACGTCCCGCCTCCTGCTCCATTCCAGCATCCACGACGAGTTCCTCGATCGGCTGGTCACTCGGGCCCGAGCGCTCCAACTGGGCGATGGTCTCGAGGAAGACAACGAGGTCGGCCCACTCGTGAATGAAGCCGCCCTGAAGAAAGTCGAGTCGTATGTCGAGATTGGAAGGGCAGAGGCCGAGCTGATCACGGGCGGTCAGCGAGCCAGCGGCGCAGGCCTCGACGATGGCTTCTTTTTTCAGCCCACGATCTTCGCGGGCGTCCGCCCGGGCTCCCGGATCGCTACCGAGGAGATCTTCGGCCCGGTCCTGTCCGTTCTCCGGTTCGACGATGCCGACGAGGCGTTCCGGATCAACAACGAGGTCCGCTACGGCCTCTCGAGCTCCGTCTACACTCGTGACAGCAACGTCGCTTTCCGTGCCATGGCGGACCTCGACAACGGCATCACCTACGTGAACGCGCCCACGATCGGCGCCGAGGCCCACCTCCCCTTCGGGGGTGTCAAGCAGACGGGCAACGGGCACCGTGAAGGGGGTTGGGAAGTCTACGAGTTCTACTCGGAGACGAAGGTCTGCTACGTCGACTACTCCGGCAAGCTGCAGCGGGCACAGATCGACAACTATGCCGCCGGCCCGTACTGAGGAGGGTCGAGCGGTGTTTCGAACAGGTCGGGTCAGAGGACATATGTCGGCCTGCTTCTTGATTAGCCGTGCCCTGACAAGCGAGTGCGGCGCCTTCCGCTCGACTTCTGGACCCCCGGATCGCCGGGCGCTGTAACGGAGACCCTTACCGTGGTAACACGCAGTTCATCCGATCGGCTCTATCCCGACCCGCGCCCGCGTGACGACGCGAGTCGCGGATCCATCTCGACCGGGCGATGGATGTGGGAGGGCATCAAGGCGGTCAGCACCGCCATCGTGCTCTTCCTCCTGATCCGCACGTTCTTCGTCGAAGCGTTCAAGATTCCCACCGGCTCGATGGAGAATACGCTCCTGGTGGGCGACTTCCTGCTGGTCAACAAGGCCGTCTACGGGGCCGAGCTCCCGGTGCTCCACACGCGCCTCCCCGGCTTCGCCGAGCCGGACCGCTCCGACGTCGTCGTGTTCCTGCCCCCCCACGACCCGACCAAGAACTATGTGAAGCGCCTCGTAGGCATTCCGGGCGACACGCTGGAGATGCGAGACAAGGTGCTGTATGTCAACGGCGAACCGCAGACCGAGCCCTATATCCGCCACGTCGATCGATTCTCGGAACCGACCGACACCCGCATGCTCTGGCAACGCGAGTTCCTCCTCGAGGGGAAGCGTGACTGGCGCGGGTATGACCCGACGCGCGATAGCTGGGGCCCCCTCCTGGTCCCCGACGGCAAGTACTTCGCGCTGGGCGACAACCGCGACAACTCTGAGGATTCGCGTTACTGGGGTTTCCTCGATGCCGAGTCGATTCGGGGACGCCCGATGTTCGTCTATTATTCCTTCGCCCGGAATCCGCTGGAACCGTTCGCCTGGCTGACGGAGGTCCGCTGGAAGCGCATCGGCGAGGCGATTCGCTGAACGTTTCCACCCACGAAGTGCGGACTAGCCCTTGACAGCGTAATTCAGCCTCTCCAGAATCAACGGGAGTTTATTCTGCCCGCCACCCTGCGGGCTCGCGGCCTCCCTGGCCGACCTATCCGCGGCTCGTCCCCTCTGGACCGCGGACGCCGTCCTCGACCCGGTTCTAGACGGCTCCAAATCCGCGTCCGTCTTGCTCCTTCCGCATGGCTCCACGGATCTCTCCATGAATGGCACCGCAATCCGCAAGATCACGGTCGAATCCGAGTCGCTCGATCAGTACCTTCGGGAGATCAGCGCTTACTCACTCATCGATCGGGAACAGGAAGCCCACCTCGCACGACGAATCCGCGTCGGCGACGACGAGGCCCTCGACACGCTCGTCCGCTCGAACCTCCGCTTTGTGGTATCGGTGGCCAAGCGCTACCAGAACCAGGGCGTCTCGCTCGCCGACCTGATCAACGAAGGCAATATCGGGCTGATGCGCGCCGCGCAGAAGTTCGACGAGACCAAGGGCATCAAGTTCATCTCCTACGCCGTCTGGTGGATCCGCCAGGCGATTCTCCAGGCACTCGCCGAACAATCGAGGATCGTTCGCGTCCCCTTGAGCCGTGCCGGAACCCTCCACCGTATCGGCAAGCGCTCCTCCTTGCTCACCCAGGAGCTCGGTCGTGAGCCGACCCTCGAGGAGATCGCAGAGGAGCTCGAGCTCCCGGAGGAGGAGATCAAGCATACCCTCGCGATGGCGCAGACTCATCTCTCCCTGGACGCCCCTCTCGTTCCCGGTGAGGAAGGCCAGCTCCTGGACTACGTTTGCGACCATTTCTCCCCCGGGCCCGACGAAGAGCTCTACACCGAAGCGCTCACCCGCTCCATCGAGGACGCTCTCAGTACGTTGAGTGAGCGTGAAGCGAAGGTTCTCCGCCTCTATTTCGGACTCGGCGAGACCGACCCGCTCACCCTGGAGCAGATCGGCGAACGCTTCGGCATCACGCGCGAGCGCGTCCGTCAGATCAAGGAGCGCGCGCTCTCCCGACTCCGCCACCAGTCCCGCGCGCGATTCCTCGAGACGTTCGTGAACTAGGATCTGGATTCAGGATTCGGCATTCAGGATTCAGGGTTTTGAAGTTTGGCAGTCAGTGAGCCCGCACGGTCGGATTGCCCCCCTGAATGCTGAATCCTGCATCCTGAATCCTGCCGTCCTCCCCGTCTTGACACCCGCCGCGTCTTCGAATATCATCACTGTCTGCCTGGACGACGGTGCTCCGCCTCGGCTGTGCCGGGGCGGCCCGCGTTTTTTTTCGAGTGAGAAGCTGATGAAGACGTACTCCGTAAAGGCGGGCGAGATCGAGCGCCGCTGGTATCTGGTGGACGCGCAGGGGAAGATCCTCGGGCGTCTCGCCACCGAAGTGGCGCGGGTCCTCCGCGGCAAGCACAAGCCCATCTACACGCCGCATCTCGATACCGGAGATCACGTGATCGTGATCAATGCCGACAAGATCGAGCTGAGCGGAAAGAAGGCCGATCAGAAGGCCTACTTCCGGCATTCCGGCTATATGGGCGGTGAGAAGTTCATCCCGTTCCGTCGCATGCTCGAGAAGCATCCGGAGCGAGTGGTGGAGCTCGCCGTCAAGGGCATGCTCCCGAAGAACGCATTGGGCCGGCAGATGCGGTCGAAGCTTCGCGTCTACGCGGGCTCCGAGCATCCGCATGAAGCACAGCAGCCGGAAACCCTGCACCTGTAAAGCGCACGCGCATGTCGAACGAGGAAATCGCGGCTGAGAAGCCTGCGGCCGAGCCCACCGCCGTCAACGCCGACCAGGCCGAGGCCACGCCAGCCGAAGGGTCGCCAGCCGAAGGGGCGCCCGCCGAGCCCACGCCGGTCGCGCCGAAGCCAGCCGCCGGTGCTCGCAAGAAGAAGTCGGGCGCGGGGTCGGACCGTATTCACGGGCTGGGCCGGCGCAAGACCGCCGTCGCACGGGTAGCGCTGCTACCGGGCGAGGGCCGTTGGACGATCAACGGCCGGACGCTCGAGGAGTACTTTCCCCGGGGGATCCTGCAGCAGGCGGTTTCCCGGCCCCTCGTCGTGACGGAAATGGATGGGCGCTACGACGTCTTCGTTCGGGTCGCGGGTGGCGGGATGCATGGCCAGGCGGACGCGGTTCGGCTCGGGCTCGCACGGGCGTTGCTCCGCATCGACGAGGACTTCAGGAAGACGCTCCGATCCGAATCGCTCCTGACGCGGGACGCCCGCGAAGTCGAGCGGAAGAAGCCGGGCCGCCCCAAGGCGCGCAAGCGGTTCCAGTTTTCGAAGCGGTAGACGGCGGATACCAGTCGCCGGTCAACTGAAACGGCGGTGCGGACGGACCGATTGCCGAGACGCGGATCGGCTGGAGAGGCGCGGCGCGTCCGCAGATGCGACCAACGAACTGGCGACTGGCAACTGGCGACTGTAGTTAATCAATCACACCGTCGGACGCGCCCGCGGGTGCCACTCAGGAGTGGTAGGCGGGGCGGATGAAGGCGGTGGCAGACACAACCCGCAGCGGAGAAGGCACGTTTTCATGGCGACAGCCCCCCAGATTCAGGACCTCCTCGAGGCCGGCGTTCACTTCGGCCACCAGACCAGCCGTTGGAACCCGAAGATGCGGAAGTTCATCTTCGCGGAGCGCAATGGCATCTACATCATCGATCTCAAGAAGACGGCGCGACAGATCGAGCTCGCGCAGTCGCTCGTGCGCGATGTGATCACGCAGGGCAATCGCGTCCTCTTCGTCTGCACCAAGCGTCAGCTTCGGGGCATCATCCAGAGTGAGGCGGAGCGGTCGAACTCCTTCTTCGTCACGGAGCGTTGGCTCGGCGGGATGCTGACCAACTTCACCACGATCAAGAAGCAGATCCGGCGGCTCCGGGACCTTGAGCGGGGCCAGGAAGAGGGTGCCTTCGAGTTTTACACGAAGAAGGAACGCCTCATGATCGATCGGGAGCGGGCGAAGCTCGAGAAGTACTTAGCTGGGGTCAAGGACATGGCGCGGATCCCCGGTGCTCTGTTCGTCGTCGACGCTCGCAAGGAGCGCATCGCGGTCAGCGAGGCGAACAAGCTCGGCATTCCGGTGATCGCGATCGCCGACACCAATGCCGATCCGGACCTTCTCACCGTCCCGATCGCCGGCAATGACGATGCGATCCGCTCGGTCAGCCTCATCGCGCGCGCCGCGGGCGACGCGATCATCGAGGCCCGCGCCTCGATGCCCGCCGACGAGCGCCGTCGGGCGGACGAAGTCGAGGCGACCGTCTACTCTTCGGAGACCGGGGAATCTGCGCCCGCCGACGACGACCGGAAGGGCGGTCAAAAGCGGCGGCCCCGACGGAAGCGGCGGCCGCGTCCCGAGGTGATTGCCAACCTCCGCGGCAGTGGCGAGGAAGAGGGCGAAGGGGATTGACCCCCGCCTGAGGACGTACGCAAAGAATGGGGCCACATCGGGAAACCGCTCGTGGCCCCGTTTTACGACCCGGGTCGCGAATTATCGATTATCATAGTATCGATTTGAATTAGGTTCGCTGGCACAGGCAGTTCAATTCACAATTCAAAATTCTGTAGCGGATGGCCATTTCAGCGAAGCAAGTCAAGGAGCTCAGGGACCGGACTGGAGCCGGCATGATGGAATGCAAGGCTGCGCTTCAGGAGACCGGTGGTGACATGGAAGCGGCGATCGATTCCCTGCGTGCCAAGGGCGCCGCGAAGGCTGCCAAGCGCGCGGCGCGCGAGGCGAGCGAAGGGGTGATCGGAAGCTACATCCACATGGGCGGCAAGATCGGCGTGCTGGTCGAAGTGAATTGCGAGACCGACTTCGTCGCCAAGACGGACGACTTCCAGCAGTTGGTGAAGGATGTCGCCATGCACATCGCCGCCGCCAGTCCTGCCGCGGTCAGCCGCGACGAGGTCGCGGCTGATGTCGTTGAGCGGGAGCGCGGGGTCTATCGCGAGCAGATGAAGGAGTCGGGCAAGCCGGAGAAGATCTGGGACAAGATCATCGAGGGGAAGCTTGAGAAGTTCTTCGCCGAATCGACGCTCCTGGAGCAGCCATTCGTGAAGAATCCCGATCAGACGGTCGGAGATCTCGTCACGGAAGTGTCGGCGAGGACCGGCGAGAAGCTCGAGGTTCGTCGCTTCGCCCGCTTCGCGATCGGCGACTGATGGACGAGCCCACCGCCACGCAGGCAGCCCAGGGCGCCACCGATCCGGACGCATCCCGGGGCGGGGGCGGTGGGGTCAAGTACCCGCGCGTACTGCTGAAGCTCTCCGGCGAGGCGCTCGCGGGAGAACAGGGCTTTGGCATAGCGCCGCCGGTCATCGACAAGCTGACAGAGCAGATCAAGGCCGTTCACGCGCTCGGCATCCAGCTCGGGCTGGTGATCGGCGGGGGGAACATCGTCCGTGGCACCATCGCCAGTCAGCAGGGGATGGACAGGGTCTCGGCCGACTACATGGGGATGCTCGCCACCGTGATCAACGCCTTGGCGATCCAGGACCTCCTCGAACGAAAGAAGGTGGAGAACCGGGTCCTCACGGCGATCCGGATGGAGCAGCTCGCCGAGCCCTACATCCGCCGCCGCGCGCTCAGGCACCTGGAGAAGGGGCGTGTCGTCATCTTTGCCGGAGGCACGGGCAACCCGTACTTTTCCACTGACACGGGCGCGGTTCTGCGGGGCATCGAGATGGAAGCCGACGTCATCATCAAAGCGACCAAAGTGTCCGGCATCTACAGCTCCGACCCGGTGGGCAACCCGGACGCGACGTTCATTCCCGACATCTCCTTCACCGACGCCATCAATCGAGAGTTGAAGGTGATGGATGCCGCGGCGCTCTCGTTGTGCCGTGAGAACGACATCCCGATCATCGTCCTGAACCTGCGGGAGCAAGGGGCCATCGCACGTGCCATTCGGGGTGAGCGTGTCGGAACCCTGGTGCATCCGTAATTCACCTGTAAGCCATTCTGCGATCCCATGCCCAGCCTAGAGGCAGCTCGGAAGCACATGGACGACGCCATAGAGGCGTTGCGACGGGAGTTCACGAGCGTCCGCACCGGAAAGGCGACGCCCGCACTGCTCGATACGGTCCGTGTCGAAGCGTACGGAGCGCAGATGCCGCTAAACCAGGTCGCATCGGTCAGCGCCCCGGAAGCGAGGCTCCTCGTCGTCCAGCCGTGGGACAGCAACATGCTCGGCCCCGTCGAGAAGGCGATTCAGACGGCGGACCTGGGGCTGAACCCGTCGAACGACGGCAAGATCATTCGCCTGCCGATTCCGCCGCTCACGGAGGAGCGGCGTCGCGAGTACGTCAAGCTCCTGCACAAGATGGCGGAGGAGGGACGGGTCTCGATTCGGCACGCACGGAAGGAGGCCAACGATGAGATCAAGCAGCGCCAGAAGGATGGCGAGCTCTCGGAGGACGAGGCGCGAAGGCAGCAGGACGAGGTGCAGAAGCTCACCGATCGGCAAATCCAGCTCGTAGACGATCTCCTGAAGCACAAGGAAGCCGAGGTCATGGAGGTCTGAGGGTCGATCATGCGGTCCGCAGCGCGCTGGGCGAATCATGAAGTTCTCCGAAACTACGACACGGGTACTCGTCGCCGCAGTCGGTATTCCGGTCGGTGTGAGCGTCGTCTTCCTCGGCGGGTGGTCGCTGGCGGCGTTACTCATGCTGGTGGCGGTGCTCGCCGCGCTGGAATTCTTCCGCTTCGCCGAGCGCAACGATGTGCGGCCGCTGAAGGTCTTGGGCGCGGTCCTCGCCGCCCTGTTCGTCCTGCTGGCGGCGCTCGACCCCTCGCGGGGCCCTGAGGGGGCGGGCTTCGCCACGCTCCTGACGTTGGCCGTCTTGGGAACCGCCGTCGTCGGAATCTGGACGCGCGGCGTAGACGGTCAGCCTTTGCTCGCCTTCAGCACGACGATTTCGGGGGCCGTCTATACCGGCGCCCTCCTCAGCTTCGGGCTCTTCCTTCGGCATCTGCCCGGCAACACCGGCTCCGTGCATGGCACCGCTCTCCTGCTCGCGCCCGTCGTGCTCACCTGGGCGAGCGACACCTGCGCGTACTTTGCCGGCCGTCGTTGGGGCACACGCAAGCTCATCCCTTCTGTCAGTCCGGGTAAGACGGTCCAGGGGGCCATCGGTGCCGTGGTGGGGACCGTCGCCGCGGCGATCGCGTACCGATATGTGCTCGAACCTTTTCCGACCTATCGCTTGGGCCTCCTCGAAGCGGTCGTTCTCGGATTGCTCATTTCCGTCGCCGCCCAGCTCGGCGACCTCGCCGAGTCGCTCTTCAAGCGCGACGCCGGCATGAAGGACTCAGGTGCCTTGCTCCCGGGACACGGCGGCGCGCTGGATCGGTTCGATTCCCTCCTCTTCACCCTGCCACTCGGCTATTTCTTCTTCCGCTACCTCGTCGGCGTTCCCCGGCCGTTCTGAGCGATGCAAGGTGTAGCCATTCTCGGCGCGACGGGCTCAGTCGGAGAGAGCACGCTCGCCGTGCTCGACCAGCACCCTGAGCGCTTCAGGGCGGTTGTCCTGACGGGACACCGCAACGTCGCAGCGCTCGAGGCGCTGGTCCAACAGCGCCGACCTGACGTGGCCGTCCTCTCACACGGGAAGCTACCCTCGCGGCGCACAAGGACCGGAACCGAGTGGAGGTCCGGCTCCGCCGCCCTGGTCGAGGCCGCCACGCACCCCGACGTCGACATCGTCGTCAATGCCCTCGTCGGGGCCGCAGGCCTGGCACCGACACTGGCCGCGTTGCGGAGCGGCAAGCGGGTGGCTCTGGCGAACAAGGAATCGCTGGTATGCGGGGGCGCCCTCGTTCTCGACGCGGCGCGCGAGGGCGGGGGAGAGCTGATTCCCGTCGACAGTGAGCACAGCGCGATCCTCCAGTGCATCAAGGCTTGCAGCCCATCCGAGATCGAGCGGGTCGTGCTCACGGCTTCGGGCGGTCCGTTCCGCGAGTGGAATCGCTCCTCGCTGGCCCGGGTCAGACCGGTAGACGCGCTACGCCATCCCACCTGGGATATGGGCGCCAAGATCACGATCGATTCGGCCACCCTGGTGAACAAGGCGCTCGAGATCATCGAGGCGCACTTTCTTTTCGGGCTCGGGTATGACCGCATCGCCGCGGTCGTGCACCCCCAGTCCATCATCCATTCACTGGTCGAGATGATCGATGGCTCGGTCCTCGCGCAGCTCGGGTTTCCGACAATGGAAGTCCCGATCGTCTACGCGCTGACGTATCCCGACCGTATCCCGTACGCCACGCGCCGATTCGACCCCGTGGCCGCTGGTGCGCTGACCTTCGAACCGGTGCGTGAAGGTGACTTTCCGGCGTTCGTTCTGGGTGTGTCCGCCGGCCGATCCGGTGGCGCGTATCCCGCTGTGTTCAACGCCGCGAACGAGGTCGCCGTCGCGGCCTTCCTTCGGGAGCGGCTCGGTTTCCTGGAGATCGGCGCTGCCGTGGCTGCCGCTCTCGACCGCTGGCCGGGTGGGCAGATCACCGACGTGGAGTCGGTTCTCGCCGCGGACCGCTGGGCCCGCGAGGCAACAGCAACCTTCATCGAGAAACACGCGCTGTGTTGACGCTCGTCGCATTCCTTGTCGTCATCGGCGTTCTCATCTTCGTGCACGAGCTCGGACATCTGCTCGCGGCGAAGGCTGTGGACATCGAGGTCCCCCGGTTCTCCATCGGCTTCGGCCCTCGCATCACAGGATTCACGATCGGCGAGACCGAGTACGTGATCTCCGCCCTCCCACTCGGCGGATATGTTCGCATGGCCGGCATGGAGGACACCTCGGCGTTGGAGGGCGGCGAGGATGTCGATCACGTGCCGTCGCCGCGCGATTTCGACGCGAAGCCGCTCTGGGCCCGCGCGATGGTGATCTCGGCGGGCGTGGTGATGAACTTCCTCTTCGCCGTCATCGTTCTCGCCGGTGTCGCTTTCTTCCTCGGCGAGCCCCTCAACACGACCACGCGTGTGGTCGTCGAGGGAGATGCGCCGGCGGTGGCAGCGCTCGGTGATATCCCCTTCGGCGCTGAGCTGGAGGCGGTCGGCGGCCAGGAGGTCGAGACGTGGAACGATGTCGCGGAGGCGCTCACGACCGCCCCCGCCGGTCCGATCACCCTCAGCTTCCGGGACGCGCCACCGGTCGAGCTACAGTTGCCCGCGGGAGATTCCGCCCGCGCGGAACTGCTTCAGCCACTCCAGCCCTTTACCGAGCCCAGGATCGGTGACGTCTCGCCCGGCAGCCCGGCGGCGGAGGCGGGTCTGCAAAGAGGCGATCTCGTCGTGAGCGCCGCGGGCCAGCCGGTCCGCACGTGGGGCGACTTCGTCGAGATCGTTCGCGCGCGGCCGGACGAGCCCCTCGAGCTCGTGGTGCTGCGGGACGGTGAGCGCGTCGCCCTGACGCCGGTGCCGGCTTCCGAGCGCGAGCTCAACGCGGAGATGGAGCGGGTGGAGATCGGCAGGCTGGGTGTGGCGTCTCTGCAGCAGCTCGACTACCGCCGCGTCGGCCTTATCCCTGCCATCGACTACGGGCTCACCACGACTTGGAACACCAGCGCGCTCATCGTCAGTCTCGTGGGCGACCTGCTGACGGGACAGGCCTCACCGCGCAGCCTCGGTGGGCCGCTCGCCATCGGTCAGCTTTCCGGCCAGGCCGCGCGCTACGGGTTGGAGATGTTTCTCCAGTGGATGGCACTACTCTCGGTCAACCTGGCCGTGCTCAACCTGCTGCCGATTCCGGTGCTCGACGGTGGACAGCTCCTGTTCATCGCCGTCGAGGCCGTACGTGGCAGACCGCTCTCAATCGAGCAGCGGCTGCGGCTCTCTCACCTCGGCCTGATCATCGTAGTGGGAATCATGGTCTGGGCGATCACGAACGACTTCCTCCGCTTTTTCGGAATCTGAGCCACAAGGCCCGATTCGGGGCACAACTCCTCGCCCCCTAGGCGCGCGGTGTGAACGGATGGGTGTTACAGAGCGGCCCCGTAGCCCCTCGCTCGCGCCGCCTGGGGTGGGGCTTGAATCACCGTATCCTTTGGGTTATTTTTCACCTTTGTCACCGGTGTGGTCCGGGGCGGAGCGGGGTAGATGATGATCCTGCTTCAGCCCATGCCGCGCGGTGACCGGTCAACGTCTCAGGCAGGAGTTCGCTTGATGGATCGGACTCAGATCGAGCACATTGAACAGAGACTCCTTCGGGAGCGGGATCGTGCACTGCGTTCCCTCGGTCGCTTCCAGGAGCAGTCGAAGCTCTCGCGCGACGCAGCGGATTCGGACCTGTCCAGTTATTCGTTTCACATGGCTGACCAGGGAACGGATGCGATGGAGCGCGAGAAGGCGTTCTTGTTCGCGAGTAAGGAGGGCCGCTACCTCTACCGCATCGAGGAGGCACTCCGAAGGCTCTACTCCGATCCCGAGAGTTTCGGGCTCTGCCACAGCTGCAAGTCTCCGATTCCTTTCGAGCGGCTTGATGCCCTCCCGCATGCCCGTTATTGCCTCGATTGCAAGCGTCGCGAGGAAGAGGAAGCGGCCGCCTGAGGGCGGGGAATAGGGAATAGCCTGCACGGCAATGGGCGACACGGGAACGCCGAAAACGAGACGGCCACGCAGCAGGTGCTGCATGGCCGTCTCGTTTTCAGCTCGAGCCTTCGCCGGCGGAGTCGTGGCAGCCGCAGGCTATTCATATTCCCTGCCGGCTATCGCCTCTGCCCTCCTCCGCGACGCCCCCCGCCCGCCCCTTGAAAGCTGTACGAGAGGCTGAAATTCAAGCGTCGCCGACTGACCCGTTCCCGACCGGTCTCGACGAAGCCGCGGGAGCTTCGCTCGATGGACGAGTTGTACATGTCGAGAGGGTCTGTGATGTTGACGTTCAGGGACGCGCGACGGTCGAGGAAGCGATAGCGTAGGCCCAACTGTGTCATCACCGTCGAGGAGCTGCGCCCCTGCGGCAGATCTCGAGGCGGGTTGTACGTGAGCGAGCCCTGAGCGGTGAGCCCCTGAAAAACCTCCCCGTCGAGATTGGTGCGCAGAGACCAGCGAGTGGAGCTTGGAGTTATCCGGTCCAGCACGGCGGCGTAGTCCCGGTCGGTGCGCTGACCGTTGAGCGTCACCCGTGCTCCGAAGCCATGAAAGTCGCGCACGGAGGTGGTAATGGAGACTCCATACGAATTGGTCGAGCCGAGGTTCTCATAGGTCGTCGTCGAGATACCGTCGCCGTCCACAGTCCTGAGCTGCTCCCATTCGTTGACCGAGCGTCGGAAGAAAGGACTGGTCCGCAGGGATAGCAGTTCGCCGGACCAGCTCGCATTAAGTGTGAACGAGTGCGTGTACTGCGGCTCGATGGCAGGGTTGCCGATGCGGCGGTTGAGCGGATCACTCGAGGTGTTGATCGGGTTCAGAACGTTCGACGAGGGCCGGCGGACGCGTTTGGAGTAGGAGAGGCGCAGGCGCTTCCCGCGATCGAACGAGTAATTGAGGTTTGCGCTGGGGAAGAGGCTGAAGTAATCGCGGCCGTGAGTGCCTCCATCGTCCGGTAGCTCCAGCCAGTTGCCAGCGTGCTCGGCCCGCAGCCCGACCTGGGTTCCGAGCTCACCGAAGTCCCGCGAAAGAGTTAGATATCCGCCGTGTACCGTCTGCCGGTGCAGGAATCCGTTCTGCTCCCGGCTGATCGGGTCCGCCGGCGATTCCGGCAGATGCATCTCGCGTAGGCGTGATTCGTCGGTCCACCCGAATTCACCCTCGTAGCCGAATTCCAGTTCTGCTTCCTCTCCGAGCTCGCGGGCGAGATCGAAGCCGAGCGCGACTTCCGACTCCGTTTCCCGATCCTCCTCCCACGTGAGCTCGGTCGCGTAATCGATGGCGCCCAACTCCTCGAGGACGCGGCGCTCCACGCGGCTGTCGTCACCGTCGTTGCCGCGCTCGAATTCGAATTCGATATTCAGTTCGTTGCCGCGATCCCAGGATTCGCGCTCCCCCTCCGCCTCGCCGCCACCGAACTCGTGCTCCAGTTCGAGGGCAAAGTCGAACGAGGAGCCCGTACCGTCATCGATGGAAATGCGGTCGTACTCTTCGGTGATGTTCTGGCCGGCATCCATCTCGGTGTACCGCGTGAGCCGCTCGGCCGCCGACGAATTTCGGTCGAAGCTCAGGTCGGCATCCAGCTCAGTGCTCTCCCCCAGCTCGTAATTTCCGCCGAGATCGAGGTTGCCGGACCAGCTCGAGCGGTCCGATTGCGCGTCCTGACCGAGGAAGGTGATCGGATCGACCAGAAGGTTCTGTCGGAGCTCCGTCGAGCTACTCTCATCGCTCGAGTGACGCAACGACGCCCCGCCATTGAGCGTCAGCGGCCCCCGCTGATAAGTGGCACGCCCTCCGGTGCCGAGCTGCCCTCGTGTGCCGCCATTCACGAAGGTGTTGCCGCTGATGCCCAGCCCCACGCCTTCCTTTAGGACGATGTTGACGATACCGCCCGCGCCCTCCGCATCATAGCGCGCTGACGGATTCGGCATCACCTCCACGTTGTCGATGTTCTCCGCCGGGAACTGCTCCAGGAACAGCGTCAGCGACTCGCCGCTCATCGGCGCCTCGCGACCGTTGATATAGATCGCCGGCGATTCTCCGTACATCGTCACTTCGCCATCGATATCGACCTCGAGGTCCGGAATCCCCCGCAGGACATCCGTCGCACCGCCCCCGGCCGCTCCCACGATCGCATCCGCCGCGTAGATGTCACGGTCCGCAGCGTATACCACCGCAGGCCGATCGACCACTACGTTGACTTCCGTCAACTCGACCGCCGATGGCACCAGCGAGATGCTTCCCATATCGACGGAACTCGCCGCTCCAGTGTCGGCCAGCGAAACGCTTTCCACCCTCGGCAGGTAACCGAGCCGCCGGAACGAGACCTCGTACATTCCGGCTCCAACCGCCGGAATAACGAACCGGCCGCTCCGGCTACTCAGCCCGCTGGCTACTGTGGCGGTGTCCCCCTCTGCCCGCACCAGCACTTCGACGGAGGCGACGACCTCACCGCTCTGTGAATCGACCAACGATCCCATCAAGGTCGATGAGGCGCGATCCCCGGGTACCTGGGCACTGGCTGTGGTGACCGCCAGGAGCATGGCGGAGGCGAAGAGCGCGCTGGTCAGCGGCCCGAATCCACCGTTACACGTGCGGTTCGGAACGAAGGCGGCCATGCGGAGAATCCTGTTGGAGCACGAGAGCGGCCGAAGGCAGCGAGGTCCGCCTGCAAAAAAACTTACACATTGGGCAGACAGACCGTTTGGCGATACGCCGTCAGCCGCTTTCCCGAACGTGCACAGTCGCGCGCCTTGGCGGGGGAGAGGGTGTCCTACAGGAGCAGGGGAAGTTGAGCGGGGGCCAGGCGCCGCTTGCGAAGGGTGACGTCGATGGATTCGAGCGGCTCCTGCTGCCGCCCGATCTGGAGATCGCCGCCAAAGCCTAGCCGTTCCAGACGTGCTCCGACCACATCCGCCGCCAGCCCGGGGTCGTTGGCCTGCTCACTGAGATGAGCGAGGACGACCGTCGCGAGTTCGGCGTGTGCGAGATCAGCGACGAGCTCGGCGGCGGCGCGGTTGGAGAGGTGCCCATGGCTACCCCCGATCCGTTGCTTGACGGACCATGGATACGCGCACTCACGCAGGAGGAGCTCGTCGTGGTTCGCCTCCAGGACGAGGATGTCACACCCCTCCAGAGCGTGCCGTACGGCGACGTTGGGGCGACCGAGGTCCGTCGCGACCCCCAGTTTCTCACCCGTCGCTCGCTCGGTGACGGTTACGGCGAAGGGATCGACAGCATCATGGACGGTGAGGAACGGCTCGACTCGCAGGTCCCCGATCAGAACAGGCTCTGCGCAGGAGTAAGGATGGACGTCTTCGGAGCCGGAAAGGAGTGAGGCGCAGGCGACCCGGGTCCGCTCTCCGAGGTAGATCGGTGTCCCCCAGCGCCGTGCGAAGATGCCGACGCCCCGCGTGTGGTCCCCATGCTCGTGCGTGACCAGGATGGCGTCCACGGAGTCTGCGGGGCGCTCGGCGATTTCCAGGCGCCGCTCGAGATCGCGGCCACTGAACCCAGCGTCGATGAGAAGCCGCGTGGTCTGCGACTCGACCAGAATGGAATTCCCGGAGCTGCCGCTCCCGAGTACAGTGACGTTCACGCCGCTACTACCGGAACCCTTTCAGTTGGTTCCGGCCGATGACCGGCCGCGCTCCCAGGCGCGCGTGAGCTGAGCGCGTACGCCCGGTGACAGAGTGACCTGCCGCCGGCCCATCGCGCGCTCCGCCGTCTCGAGGAACTTGTCGAGCTGGTACTCGGCCAGTTCGCTCCCCGTGCCCCAGCTGAACGGCGGAACGTACTTCGGTGGCATCACCGCTCCGTAGAGGTTGCTCCCGGCGCCGATCACCGTCCCGGTGTTCAGCAGCAGACCGATTCCGGTTTTCACATGATCGCCGATGAGCGACCCCATCTTCATCTCCCCGGTATCCCGTTCCCCATCGGGTGTCCACACGCGGATGGTGCCATAGTTGTTCTTGAGGTCACTGTTCGTGGTCTCCGCGCCCAGATTGACCCATCGTCCCAGATAGGCATGGCCCATGTGGCCGTCGTGCTGCTTGTTCGTATAACCGAGGCAGACACTCTCCGCGAGCTCGCCGCGGACCCTGCAGACGGGCCCGATCGACACCGATTCGACCGGTCCCCCGAGGACGCGGGACCCTACGCCGACGTAGGCGGGGCCTACCAGTCGGGTAAAGGCGCGGACATGCGCGTTCCCATCGATCCAGATCGGCCCGTCGCTCGCGTCGAACACGGCGCCCGGCTCGACCCGGGCCGTCGGGTCGATGATGATCGGGTGGTCGCCCCATCCATGGACGCCGGCAGGTAAGTCGCGGCTGCGGAAGTCGGGGAAGAGGGCCCGAATGTCCTTGCTGATCTGATCCGGGTTGCGAGGCAGGAGGTCCCAGACGTTCTCGAGGAGCCGCCCCTTCAGCACCGTGCCGCCATCGCCGGCCGAATCCTGCGGCTGGAGCACGAACTCCCGGCTGACCCCCGGGCCACCCGCCGCCGCGTACCAGCCGACGACCCGTCCGTCCCGGTCGGTGAGGGGGCCGGGCGAAAGGGACGGATTTACACCCGTGTCCGGCCAGTCGGGGACGAAGCGTGAAAGGATATACAGGCGGTCGAGGTCGGCGGGAACCCCGTCCGCGTGCAGGACCGGCGGCGCACCAGGCTCCTCGAACCCCGCGAGGTGATCCGCTGCGAGGTGTCCCGCGCAGCGGCCGCCGAGGATGCGTTCTACACGCGCGCGCAACGTCAGCGTGCCGAATAGAAGTTCCCCTACCGGCCGGGTGAGTGCGAACGGCTCCCAACGGCGGGCGGCGGCGTCGTCGAAGACGATCAGCGAGAGGTCTTGCACGTGCGTGATGCCGTCAGGAGGGTCCGCCCAGCGTCCGAAGCTCGTCCGGAAGGGCGTCGAATAGGTCCTTCAGTCGTGGTGCGTGCTGGCGGTCGGTCACCAAAGTGACGCCACCGGTACGAACGATGACCAGGTCCTCGACGCCGAATGCAACGATTGGACCGTCATCGGCGTACAGGAGCGAGCCATCCGTCTCCATGGCGAACGCCTCGCCGATGACCGCATTCCCGCGGCTGTCGAGGTCGTGCGTTCGGAAGATCGCTTCCCAGGAGCCGATGTCGTCCCAGCGAAAGCTGGCGGGGAGGACCCCGACCTGATCCGAGCGCTCGAGGAGTCCCTCGTCGATGGAAAGATTGGGGACGCTGCGGAAGAATTCGTCAGGGACGCCCGAGGCGAGAAGAGGCAGGGATTCGGCGATTTCCGGCGTATGCGCCCGAAGCTGATCGAGCAGGTCGGCAGCGCGCCAGACGAAGATTCCCGTGTTCCATAGGTAGCCACCATCCTCCAGGTAGGCGGCGGCCGTCCGGGCATTCGGCTTCTCGACGAAACGCTCGACCTCGAAGGCGCCGGCCTTCGAGCCGTCCGTGATCGGGCGACCCACACGTATATAGCCGTAGCCGGTCTCGGGACGACTGGGCACCGCGCCGAGGGTGAACAGCCGCCTGGTCGTGGCCGAGAGTTCAGCCGCGGCCACTAGCTGCGCTCGGAACGCTTCGGGTGGGTCGATGATGTGATCCGCGTGCAGCGACACCATCACGGCGTCGGGATCCTGGCGGTGTATTTCCGCCGCGGCCCAGGCCAGCGCCGGCGCGGTACCCGCGGCGCGGGGCTCCAGGAGAAAGTTGTCGGACCCGAGCTCCGGAAGTACGCTGCCGATCGGTGCGGCCAGGCGGCTGCCCGTGAGGATACGGATCCGCTCCCGGGGGATGAGTGGCTCGACCCGTTCGACCGTGTCGCGGATCAGGGGCTGATCGGAGGCGAGGCGGAGAAGCTGCTTCGGGTGGCCGGGCGTGCTGGCCGGCCAGAACCGCGACCCGACCCCACCGGCCAGGATCACTCCCCAGAGCCGGCCCTCAGGCGAAGATCTCATCGATCCGCGCCAGGAGCTTGCTCGGGCTGAACGGCTTGGTCAGGAAGTCGGCCGCTCCGAGCTCCAGCGCCCGTTCGCGATCGGCGTCCTGACCTTTGGCGGTCAGGATGATCACCGGCGTCGCGCGCCGGTGCGGGTAGGTCTTGAGTCGAGCCAGCACGTCGAGCCCACTGATTTCGGGCATCATGATGTCCAACAGAACAAGGTCGATCGGCTCATCGGTCTCGATTCTATCCAGCGCGGCACGGCCGTCGGCGACCAGCGAGACCTGGTAGGGCGCGCGCTCGAGCTTGAGCTGGATGATCCGCCCGATGTGCGGCTCGTCGTCGGCAACGAGGATGTGGCGAATCCGCGTTTCAGGCGGTCCGTATCCAGTGTCGGCTTGTGGTTGGACCATGAGAATCAGAGGAGGTCGATGAGCCGCGCTCGCTGGCTCCGCAGGTCGCGGAGAAGCGGCGCGAAGCCGACACCAGCGCGGATCACGATCGCCAGGAGGAGGTCGCCCGACAGGGCCACCACGATGGTGACGCCTGACTCGTGCTCGAGCGCGGCCGTGACGAAATCGCCCTGGCCCGTGGCCGTTCCCAAGGCCTGAGAGGCACTCGCGAGTCCCGGGATTCGAGCCGCCACCGTCTCCGCCTCGGTGACGCCCAGACCAACGTGCTGGATGACAAGCCCATCACCGCCGAGAAGGACGACATGCTCCACGCCTTCATGCTCGCCGAGCCGCTCGAGTGTCGATTGTAACTGCGACATTTTGCGAGGTCCGAGGGTACGATGGGAGGGCACGAGGCGTGACCGAACGTAGGTCATTCAGGTCGGCGGAAGCTAGATGGCGGGGCGGTCCCCCGTCAAGGCGCCACGGCGCCGCCTTGACTCGATCGCCCGGCGCCGACTATGGTTAGCCGCCTTGGGAGCCAGCGCCCGCCGCGCCGGCTGCTAAACTCTTGGACGTAGGAGTGTTATTCGTGCAATCGACCTCTCGCGCAGCGCTGCTGGTCGCCCTCATGTCGCTGGCGGCCGCGTGCTCCGATTCGACCGATTTCGTCATCGAACCCGACCTCGTGACCGACACCGTCGAGGTCGCGGCGCCGCTTCCCCAGAACGCCGCCCTTCCGACCGCGCTCGACGTCACCGGCGACGGTGCCGGGGGTGTCGCGGGCGGACGCTTCCCCGAATTCCAGGATGATGCCGGACGCTGGGATTTCCTGGTACGCGTGCAGGGCGGCCAGCTCGTTCTGGTGCCCGCCGGTCATGCCGGGATCAACAACTCCCGAGCGGCTCTGACGCCGCCCATCGAGGGGGAGACTTTCGCGAGCCTGCGCGAGATCCCGGGGCAGTCCACCTTCGTGTCGGACAGCGCGATCGCCATGCATGAGGGAAGCGTGTACGCCGCTCGCTCGCGGGAGACCTCGACCGCGTTCACCGTCGGCTGCACGCAGTTCGCCAAGTTCGAGCCTCTCGAAGTCGACGTCGCCGCCGGTCGCCTCCGCATCCAGATCGTCACGAACCAGTTCTGTGGCGACATCCGGCTCGTACCTCTCGAGTAGCGTGTACCGCGTGCCCGGTCGGGATCGCGCCGCCGGCGCGGCGGAATCCGCGCATCGGTCCGAGGTGCGCCGATGCTAGACGTGCGATGGGTGCGGCAGCACCCGGACGAGGCGATCGAGCGGCTCGGTCTCCGCGGCGCGCCCGAGACGACTGACGGCGCAGTGCGGCGGCTTGTCGAGCTCGACGAGGAACGCCGAACGCTCGTGGCGGAGAGTGACGGTCTGAAGGCGCAGCGCAACTCCGTCTCCCAGGAAGTAGGCGAGCGGAAGCGCCGCAAGGAGGACGCCGGTGAGCTGATTGTGGAGATGCGCACGGTCGGCGACCGGATCAAGGCGGTCGACGCCCGGCTCCGGGAAGTCGAAGCGGAGGTCGAGGACCTGCTCCTGCGGACACCGAACCTGCCCCACGCCAGCGTGCCTCCGGGTGGCGAGGAGGCCAACGTCGTCGTGCGAGAATGGGGGGAGGAGCGCGAGTTCGACTTCGACCCGCGCCCGCACTGGGAGGTCGGTAGCGAACTGGGTCTTCTGGATCTGCCGACGGGCGCGAAGGTAGCTGGTAGTGGCTTCCCCGCCTTCATCGGCCCCGGCGCGCGCCTTCAGCGAGCCCTGGTCAACTGGATGCTCGATCTGCATACGGCGGAACACGGGTACACCGAGGCCTCGCCACCGTACCTGGTTCTTCAGGACGCGATGCGCGGCACGGGCCAGTACCCGAAGTTCGTCGAGGAGGGGGATGCGTACGAGGTGGCCGAGGACGGTCTCTATCTCATCCCGACCGCCGAGGTCCCGGTCACGAACTTCCACCGCGAAGAGCTTCTCGAAGGCCAGCGTCTTCCGATCTCCTACGTGGCGCATTCCCCCTGCTTCCGGCGCGAGGCCGGGGCTGCCGGGAAGGATACGCGTGGGCTGTTGCGGGTTCACCAGTTCGAAAAGGTAGAGCTCGTTCGCTTCGAGCGGCCGGAAGAATCGGCCGACGCGCTCGAGAGGCTGACGAACCACGCAGAGCGGGTGCTGCAGCTTCTCGGACTGCGGTATCGTGTGGTCCTCCTGGCCGGTTCGGATCTCGGGTTCGCCTCCACGAAGACGTACGACCTCGAGGTCTGGGCGCCCGGCGTCGGCCGGTGGCTCGAGGTTTCCAGCAGCTCCAACTTCGGGGACTTCCAGGCCCGCCGGGCGGACATTCGCTTCCGGCGCGCGCCGGGCGAGAAGCCCGAGTTCGTTCACACGCTGAACGCTTCGGGCATCGCGCTTCCGCGCACGACCGTAGCCCTGATCGAGAACGGGCAGCAGGCGGATGGTTCGGTCATTGTACCGGAAGTTCTGAGGCCGTACGTGGGGACCGATCACTTCAGAGCATAGCGCCGATGCGTAACCGCTACGGGCCGACGGCTCTTGCCCTGTTGGCGGCGGTGGTCCTCGGGTGGTATCTGCTCTACACCGAGCTCCTGATGCGCGAGATGCGGCGCGACGCAATCGTGCACTCCAGCATATACTTCGAAATTCTGCGGGGTCTGAACGATCCCCGGCCCGGCGCCGCGGAGGAGACGCTGCTCAACATGATCGACGAGGTCCAGAACCTCGATATTCCTATCATTGTCGCCGATGCCGACGGAATTCCCGCCTTCACCACCAACCTCCCGTTCCAGGCCGATCCCAACAATCCGCAGGACCAGCAGCGGCTCAACGAGTACATGCTCGAGCTCGCGGAGCGGAATCCGCCCATGGTTGAGCCGGATCTGGGGATCGTCTACGTCGGAGAGCCTCCGCTCATACGACGGCTTCGCTGGATCCCGTGGTTCCAGGTGGGAGCCCTCGCATGCCTGCTGGCAGCAGCCGCCTTCATGGTCAGGCACAACCAGAGGGTCGAACGGGAGCGGATCTGGGCGACGATGGCGCGCGAGTCGGCCCATCAGATGGCGACGCCACTCTCGTCCCTCACGGGCTGGGTCGAGATCCTCCGCCTGCCGCCCGACGAACGTGAGCAGATGGCCTCGCTCCCGGCGGTCACGGCCGAGATGGAAGCCGACCTCGAGCGGCTGGAGAAGGTCTCACGTCGGTTCGAATGGATCGGTCGGCCCGTCCGCCGCGAACCCGTCGACGTGCGCTCGATCCTCCGGACGCTCGAACGATACGTGCGCGTGAGAATGCCACAGATCGCGCAGAACGTGGAACTTCAGGTCGAGGTCGAGGAAGGACTCCCGCCTGTCGTGGGCAATGCGGTGCTTCTGGAATGGGCGCTGGAGAATCTGGTCAAGAACGGGCTCGACGCGCTGGCGGGCTCCGGCGGTCGGATCACCGTGTCCGCGAATCGGCATTCCGAATCGCGGGTGGCGATCGAGATCGCCGACAACGGGCCGGGCGTCGCGCCCGCGGTACGTGCCAATCTGTTCGAGCCGGGCGTCACGACGAAGAAGGGGGGCTGGGGCGTCGGGTTGTCGCTGTCGCGCCGCATCATCGAGGACGTGCACGGTGGGCGGCTGTCGCTGCTACCGTCGTACGAAGAAGGCGCGACCTTCGTCGTCGAGCTTCCGATCTCGGAAGCGTCGGCATGAGCGGACAGTGGGACGACGTGCCGTACCTGGCCCGCCTCAACCCCGAGCAACGCGAAGCCGCGGAGCACTTCGAGGGCCCGCTCCTGGTCCTCGCCGGCGCCGGATCAGGCAAGACGCGCGTGCTCACGTCCCGGATCGCTCACCTCATCGACAACTACGGTGTCGCGCCCGACTCGATCCTGGCGCTCACGTTCACCAATCGGGCCGCGGGAGAGATGCGCGACCGTGTCCGAGAGCTCCTGAGCCGGGACCCGTCGGGGATGTGGATCGGCACCTTCCACGCGATCGGCGCCCGCATGCTGCGGCGCGATGCTTCGCGGATCGGATGGTCGCCCAATTTCCTCATCTACGATTCGGACGACTCCGAGCGGCTGGTGCGCCGGATCCTGAAGGACGAGCTGGGCCTCGATCCGAAGCGATGGAGCCCGAAGGCCGTGCGAGGCGCGATCTCCTCCGCTAAGAACGAGCTGGTCGAAGTCGAGGAGTACACCGAACAGGCGCTGGATGCCTACACGCAGGTCGTCGCGCGGGTCTACGAGCGCTATCAGACCGCCCTGCGCGAGGCGAACGCCTTCGATTTCGACGATCTGCTCATCAAGCCGGTCGTGATCCTCCGCCAGTTCCCCGCGGTGCTCGACCGCTATCGCCGACGGTTCAATTTCGTGATGGTCGACGAGTACCAGGACACCAATCGCGCGCAATACGTCTTCCTCAAGCTCATCTCTGGCCGCGGGGCTGAGGCTGGGGATGTCGGCGGCCATGGCCGTGGCGGCAACCTCTTCGTGGTGGGCGACGACGATCAGTCCATCTACGGCTGGCGAGGGGCGGACGTTCGGAACATCCTCGACTTCGAGAATGACTTTCCCGACGCGCGCGTGGTCCGCCTGGAAGAGAATTACCGTTCGACGAAACGAATTCTCGACGCGGCCAACAGTGTGATCGCGGAGAACGTCCGCAGGAAAGGAAAGGTGCTGCGCACCGCCAACGTGGCCGGCGACCCGATCAGCGTGGTGGAGGCGGCGGACGAGAGTGACGAGGCAGATTGGATCGCCGGGCAGGTGCAGTCGTACCTCGCAGAAGAGCCGCAGCGGGCGGCAGGTGACTTCGTCGTCCTCTACCGTACGAACGCCCAGTCCCGCGCTCTGGAAGAGGCCTTTCTCCGCGAAGGCATTTCCTATCGGATCGTCGGCGGACAGCGGTTCTACGAACGGCGCGAGGTGAAGGATGTGCTCGCATACCTTCGCCTGGTCGCCAACCCGGCCGATGATGAAGCCTTCCTCCGGATCGCCAATGTGCCGCGCCGCGGAATCGGGGATACCTCACTCGCGCGGCTCGCGGAGTCGGCGCGGCAGGAGCGGACGACGCTGCTGGCGGCGGCGGCGAGCGCGGACCTGAACCCCGCAATCCGTGGGAAGGCCTCACGCTCCCTGCCGGCGGTAGCGGCGCTGCTCCAGAAGTATGCGGCGGTCGTCGGCATTCTTCCGCTGGACCAGCTCCTGAGGCAACTCATCGACGAGACTGGACTTTACGAGGCGCTCCGGGAAGAAGGCCCCGAGGGGGAGGACCGGATCGCGAACGTCGAGGAACTGATCGCCAGCGCTGCCGACCTCGAAATTCGGCTGAGCGACGGCGATCCCGCCCTGGCGGTCGAGATCGAGGACGAGCTGGCGGGCGAGGGCGTTCGCTCGATCGACCTCTTCCTGACGCACGTCGCGCTCGTCGCGGACGTCGACCAGCACGACCCGGGTGCCGAGGTCGTCAGCCTGATGACCCTTCACAACGCGAAGGGATTGGAATTCCCCGTCGTATTCGTCGCGGGCATGGAAGAAGGCCTGTTCCCCCTCTCCAGGGTGCTGGACGAGCCGGCGGAGCTGGAGGAGGAGCGGCGACTCTTCTACGTGGGAATCACCAGGGCCCAGGAGAAGCTCTTCCTCACCACTGCCCGCCGCCGGCGGCGTGGAGGCGAGTGGCTTGACGCGCTGCCCTCCAGCTTTCTCGAGGCGATCCCGAAGGAGACGCTGAACCTGCACCGGACCGAGCGGGTCCGGGTGTTTACGCGCTCGAGCTTTACCGGCCGGGGGCCGTCTCTACCGACGCGCCGCCGGCAGCGACTCGGCCTCGACCCGGCCGGGGTCGCGCCGACCCCCGACAGGGTCGTAGACTACTCCGACACACAGGACCCGGTGCGGCTGGTGAAGGGCGCCCGCGTCCGGCACCCGCAGTTCGGCTCCGGCAGCGTCCTGGAGGTCAGCGGCTTCGGAAGCGACGTCCGCGCCACGATCGACTTCGACTCGATCGGCCGGAAGCAGGTCGTCGTCCGGTACGCCAATCTGGAGCAGGACTGAGATTGAGGTGGCGTTATTCGCGGGCCGGGCGCCTCACACGTGACGACTACGAATAAACCATGGCACTGAGTCAGACCGAGGTAGATCAGATCGCGCAACTTGCACGACTCGCGCTCGGGCCGGACGAGAGGGACGCGATGGCGAGAGACCTGGCATCCATTTTGGACCACATGCGCGAGCTCGAGATTCTCGACGTCGCCGATGTGGCGCCGATGCGGGGCGTCAGCGACCACGCGGCCCCGATGCGAGCGGATGAGCCCGGCGCGGATGCCCTGGAGCACCCCATCGATGATTTCGCCCCCGCTTGGGAGCAGGGTTTCTTCGTGGTCCCACGCCTCGCGGCCCTCGATGCCGACGCGTCGGCCGGAGACGCCTCATGACCCTCCGCAGTCATCTGTCGGTCCGGGAGCTCTCCGCCGGCGTGCGGGCTGCGGAGATCGATCCCGCGGCAATCCTCAAGCACGCGCGCGACGCGCTGGCCCGCGCGGACAGTGGCCCGGCCCCGGTCGCGGCGTTCCTCGCGGTAGATCTCGACTCGCCCGGCACGCAGCGCGCCGACGGCCCGCTCGCGGGGGTTCCGATCGCCGTGAAGGACAACATCGTAACCACGGAACACCCCACGACCTGTGGCTCGCGGATCTTGGAGGGCTATCGGTCGCCCTTCAACGCCACGGCCGTCCAGCGGCTGCGGCTGGCGGGGGGACGGATCGTCGGGAAAACGAATCTGGACGAGTTCGGGATGGGCTCCTCCACCGAGTACTCGGCGTTCGGGCCCACGCGGAATCCACGGGATCGGGAGAGAGTCCCGGGCGGGAGCTCGGGCGGGTCGGCCGCCGCCGTTGCGGCCGGTATCGTACCGGCGGCGATCGGCTCCGAAACGGGCGGCTCGGTCCGCCAGCCAGCCGCGTTCTGCGGCGTGGTGGGTATCAAGCCGACCTACGGCCGCGTCTCGCGGTATGGTCTCGTCGCCTATGCGTCCTCGCTCGATCAGATCGGCGTCTTCGGCCGCACCGTCGACGATGCCGCGGCCGTGCTCGAGGTGATCGCGGGCCATGACCCGCTGGACTCGACCAGCGCGGACCGTCCCGTTCCCGAACTCCGATCGGCGGAGAAGGGGGCCCTCGAGGGTGTCGTCATCGGGGTGCCAGAGGAGTACTTTCCGGCAATGCTCGACGACGGTGTCGCCCAGGTCTGCCGCGCGGCCCTTCGGCGACTCGAGGGGCTGGGCGCGGAGCTGAGGGAAGTCTCACTTCCGACGACGCCGCAGGCGATTCCAACCTACTACATCATCGCCCCCGCAGAGGCCTCGTCGAATCTCGCCCGGTTCGACGGCGTGCGGTACGGAGTGCGCCCGCCCGGAGCCGCCGACCTGAAGGAGATGTACGAGCGGACGCGGGCGCTCTTCGGCCCCGAGGTCAAACGCCGCATCATGCTGGGTACCTATGTGCTCTCCGCCGGCTATTACGACGCGTATTACGCACGGGCGCAGCGTGTCCGGCGTCTCATCGCCGGGGATTTCGAGAACGTCTTCGCGTCCGGCGTCGACGCGATCTTCACCCCGACGACGCCAACGCCGGCCTTCCGCTTCGGCGAGCGTACCCAGGATCCCTACGAGATGTATCTCTCCGACGTCTTCACGGTGACCGCCAACCTGGCCGGCATTCCGGCGCTCTCCCTGCCGGTCGGAAGCGTGGGCGGTCTGCCCGTGGGCGGTCAGCTCATGGCCGGGCCCTTCGCGGAAGAGACGCTCGTTCGCGTCGCCAGTGCACTGGAAGGTGATCTCGCCGCCGCGGGGCTCGCGCCGGACCCCAGCGCGGCGAGCGACGTGCCCGATTCCCACTGATGTCGGAGCAGCCCATGTCGGAATTCGAGCCGGTGATCGGGCTGGAGATCCACGTCCAGCTCAAGACGCGGAGCAAGCTCTTCTGCGGCAACGAGAACGAGTTCGGCGCCGATCCCAACAACCACGTCTGCCCCGTCTGCCTCGGGCTTCCTGGCGCATTGCCGGTCCTGAACCGGCGTGCCGTGGACCTCGGCGTGCGCGCGGCACTCGGGCTCCACTGCAACGTCCACGAGCGTTCGATCTTCGCGCGAAAGAACTACTTCTATCCGGATCTGCCCAAGGGCTATCAAATCTCCCAATTCGACGAGCCGTTCGCGACTGCTGGCCATCTCGATGTGCAGATCACGGACGGCGATGCGCCGGCGCGGGTCAGGATCCGCCGCATCCACCTCGAGGAGGACGCTGGTAAGTCGCTGCACGACCGCGTGCCCGGTGCGACGGCTGTCGATCTCAACCGGACCGGCGTTCCACTGATCGAAATCGTCACGGAGCCGGACGTGCGGTCACCCGCACAGGCGCGAGAGTTCCTGGTCCGGTTGAAACGGGCGCTGGAATACATGGACGTCAGCGATTGCAACATGGAGGAGGGGAGTCTTCGTGTGGACGCGAATGTGTCGGTCCGCCGACCGGGTGATGAGCTCGGGACGAAGACGGAGGTGAAGAACATGAACTCCTTCAGCAACGTCGAACGGGCACTGGTGTTCGAGATCGATCGCCAGCAGCGGCTACGCTCCGCCGGCGAGCCCGTCGTCCACGAGACACTGCTGTGGGATGACCGGCGGGGCGAAGCGCGGGCGATGCGCAGCAAGGAAGAGAGCCACGATTATCGTTACTTTCCGGACCCCGACCTGCCGCCGGTCGAAATCTCGGCCGAGTGGCTCGAGTCGATCCGCTCGAGCGTACCCGAGATGCCGTGGATCCGCACTGCCCGGTTCGAAGCAGCCTACCAACTGTCGGCCGAGCACGCGGAGCAGCTGACCGCCTCCCGCGCCGTCGCGGACTATTTCGAGGCGGCGATCGCCGCCGGGGCGGAGCCCGGTGAGACCGCGAGCTGGGTGATGGGAGAGGTCCTCGCGGGCGTCAAAGCGGAGCGGACCACGATCGGTGAGTTCGCCATCCGACCGGCTGAACTGGCGGAACTGCTGGCCCTCCTGCGCTCGGGCAAGATCTCACGGCCGATCGCCCGCCAGGTGTTCGGAACCATGCTCGAGACCGGCCGATCCCCCGAAGACATCGTGGAGAAGGAAGGGCTCGTTCAGATCCGCGATGCATCGGCGCTGGAGACCTGGGTCGACCAGGCCCTCGAAGGCTCGCCCGACGAAGTGCAGCGCTTCCGCGGCGGCGAGAAGAAGCTGATGGGCTTCTTCGTCGGCCAGGTCATGAAAGCATCCCGCGGTAAAGCCGACCCGAAACAGGTTTCGGAAATGCTTCGGCAGCGCCTTTCATGATCTTAGCTCCGCGACTCAGCGGCGGCGCGATTCCGAAGCGCGAAGGACTTTCCTAGACCTCCGTGCCCGCCTTCGAGAGATGCCCGAACGGCACTTCGGGCAAGGGAAAGAAGTTGTCGGCGAGCTCCTCGAGTACGCTCGGGGAATCGAGCTTTCCTTCCTTCAGCGCCATTCGGCGGATTCGCTTCGACATGGCCAGGTTCTCATCGCCAATCGGGTCGAGCCCCGCCGCGATCGCTTCTCCCCTGCGCTGGAGATAATCGACGACGTAGTCGAAGGAGAGCGCCGTGTAGCTCTCGATCGCCTGCCCGGATAGCGACCAGCGGGAGTTCTGGAGGAGGGTGCCGAACACGGCATGCCAGCGCTCGTTGTCCTGAAAGCGGATCATCCCCCGAAAGATCCGCCGGTTGGTCTGGAACGAAAAGAGCGTTGCGGACAGGACGCGATCGAACAGGGCGTCGGCCGCCGAATGATCGTGATTCATCACCACTCCGCGCGCCAGACGGGTGTAGTTGTCACCCAGGTGCACATCCATCCGGTGCTCCCAGTACGAGTGTCCGAGCGCCTTCGTCGAGGAGGTGAGCAGCAACTGGCGCGGGACGAAGAAGTTGTGGGCGATCGTGTCCGCCGCCAGATGCGAGAGATAGCCGAGACTCACAGCACGGAGCCGCTCCGTTTCGGCCGTCTCGAAGATCTCCTCGCCGATATGCCAATTGTGGCAATGGCGGCCCTCCGGTACGTACTTCTTGGCGAGAGAGATGTCGGCGGCTACGGATCCGTAGAGGTAGTCTCGTGGATACCTGGCCAGCAGGGCGCTGACGGCCGGCGGGAGAAGCGAGAGAGAGTCGAGGACGGCCGAGCCAAGGTACACGTGCGTAGCCGGACCCCACGCCCAGGCCGGTTCGGGGAAGAGAAGGACCGCCGCCGAGCAGAGAAGGAGCGCAACTGCCACAGGGGTCTACAGCCCGGCGCGCCGCCGGGTCTTCTTCGCGCCCTTGGCGAGCTCCTTCGCCTGGTCTTCCACGAGGTCCCTGAGCTCGGATCGCGCCTGCGCCAGGATGTCGCCGACCTCCTCGCGGAAATCCCCCAGCAACTCCCTGCCAGCGCCGATGACCTCGGAGGTCAGGTCGGATGTGGCGCCGGAGCCTTCACGAACGCCCCGCGAGAGGTGCCCGTAGCTCTTCCGCATCTGCCGGCGGTAGGGCTTCATCTGCTTGGTGACCCTAGCACGCGGTGACGGCTCCGGCTGGAGAAGCAAAGTCGCTCCAATGCCCAGCACAGTGCCCACGGCGAAGGCCGTCAGGAAGTCGACCGTATCTTGACGTGGCATCCTCGAATCTCCGGTTCTGGTTCGGTGGGTATATCCGGCTCCGCGAGGTGCAAGACTGATTCCATGTCGTTGCCGCCGACGCGCCGTCCCGCTCGGGGTGGGAGCCGATAGGCTACGCGCCCCGCGCTCTCTCCCCATCGTTGCCGAGCTCGGGAGAAAGCCCCACCACCCGATTGACGGGGATGGTGAAGACGATGCCGGTGGCGGGATTCTCCAGATCGCCGCAGATCTCGCGCAGGAGGTTCAGCACGCCTTCGACCTTCTCGTCCTCGCGAATCACGCTGAAGATCGTCTGGTTCTGCGGCCGCGACCGCGAGGCGAGCGCCTCGAGTCCCGCGAAGATCGGGATGTCATGGGAAAGTACGCGGCCCATGCCCTCGCTTCCGATGATGGTCGCACCGGTGATGCCGAGTTCGACCATTCCCGAAAGGATTTCGTCGAGCTTCTCTTCCTCGTTGATGACCGCGATCAGAAGCTGCACGGGGCGTCGCCGCTAGGGGAGGGGTGCGGCGAAGGCGCGCCGCGTCGGGGCCGATCGTGAAGTTACCCGCCGGCGCGGAGGGGTGTCAAGCGAGTCCGCCGGCCGCCTCGCCCCCGACGCGGCGGGAGGGTATGCGCATGATCTTTGCGCACGAACGCCGCTTTCCGCGCCGTGTCCGAGCACCAGTAAGGAGCGAGGCCGACGGCCAGACCGCGTCACACGTCAGGAGACAACGCAAGTGCCGAAGTTCGTCGTAGATGGTGGGCAGCCGTTGGGCGGCCGCATCCGACCCGCAGGAAACAAGAATGCCGCACTGCCGATGCTTGCGGCGACACTCCTCACGGACGAGCCCGTCGTTCTCGAAAACGTACCCGACATCCGCGACGTTCGGACGCTGGTGGACCTGATCCAGTCGCTCGGCGCGGAGGTCGAGTGGCCGGAGCGCAATGTGGTGCGCGTCCACGCCAAAGATCTCCGTCGTGGGCAGCTCGATGCGTCGGCGGCGGCCAAGATCCGGGCTTCCATCCTGCTTGCCGGCCCCATGCTCAGCCGGACGGGTGAGATGCAGCTCCCGCCGCCGGGGGGCGACATCATCGGCAGGCGGCGGATGGACACGCACTTTCTGGCGATGAAGGCTCTCGGGGCGGAGTTTGGGTATCGGCGCGAGACCTTCGGGCTCCACGCGGATCGGCGGCTGCGCGGGACCAGCGTCTTCCTCGACGAACCCAGCGTCACCGCGACCGAGAACGCGCTGATGGCCTCCTCCCTCGCCGAGGGAACGACGGTGCTGCGCAACGCCGCCGCTGAGCCGCACGTACAGGACCTATGCAATATGCTGATCGGAATGGGCTGTGAGATCTCGGGCATCGGCACCAATCGTCTCGAGGTCCAGGGAAAGGACCGGCTGAACGGTGGCCAATTCCGCATCAGCTCGGACCATATCGAGGTCGGCTCGTTCATCGGGCTGGCGGCCGTCACCCGCAGCGAAATCGTCATCGAGGACGCGGCGCCGCACTTCCTCGATTCGACGATCATCGGTTTCGACCGGCTCGGTGTGCGGGTCGAGATTCGCGGTGAAGACGTCCATATCCCCGGCGACCAGGAGATGACGGTCAAGATGGATCTCGGGGACTACATCCCGAAGATCGACGACGGTCCCTGGCCTGCCTTCCCGGCGGACCTCACCTCCATCGCCCTCGTGACGGCCACTCAGTGCGACGGGACCATCCTGATCCACGAGAAGATGTTCGAGTCCCGGATGTTCTTCACCGACAAGCTGGTCAGCATGGGTGCCCGGATGGTGCTATGCGATCCCCACCGGGTCGTGGTCGTCGGGCCCTCGCGGCTATATGGCGGTGTGGTGGAAAGTCCGGACATCCGGGCGGGCATGGCGCTCCTCATCGCGGCTCTGGGGGCAGAGGGGCGGAGCGAGATCTACAATATCGGCCAGATCGAGCGCGGCTACGAGCGCATCGACGAGCGGCTCCGTTCGCTCGGCGCCCACATAGACAGGGGCGATTCACGCGAGGGCTGAACGCGAATGTCACGACCCATCCTCGAGAGGACGTATGACGGACGAGCGGCGAAGCGGGATAGGAGACGGCATCAGGACCGGGATCGGCATCCTCACCGCCTTCAAGGAGGCGATCGAGGAGACGCTGGAAGAAGCCGTCGAACGCGGCGATCTGAGCCAGGAGCGCGCGCGAGCCGCAGTGAAGGACGCGGCGGAGCGACTCCAGACATCGTTGGGCGACGCCCGCGGTCGGCTCGACCTCGTCTCGCGCGCGGAGTTCGACCAGGTCCGCGCCGAGCTGGCCGCCCTACGGAAGCAGCTCGAGGCACTCGAAGCTACCTCCAGCGCCGACGACACGGAAGGGAAGGGGAGTGACTCGATCCCCGTCGACTGAATCCGGCGTGTTCCGGTTGGTCGCAGAGCCGCCACCAGTCGGTGAGGTCCCGCTGTGGGTGCAGCCCGAGTGGGAGAAACGGTTTCCCTGGCTCATCCAGGGCACCACTGGCGAAGGCGATCCGGCCGATCCGTTCGACCTCGGCGCCTATGGTGCGGTCCCGACCGGCGACCTCATGGGACGCTGGCGGTCGATGCTTCAGGCGACAGGAATGAGGACCGTCGTGCACGCGCGCCAGGTGCACGAGGCCGAGGTGGCGGAATGGATGGAACCGCTTCCGTCGGGACTGATTCACGTCGACAGCTTCGACGCCCACGTCACTGATCGTGAAGGTCTCCTCCTGGCCGTCTCGGTGGCCGACTGCGTACCCGTATTCCTCGTCTCCGAGACCTCTCGCATCATCGGTGTCGCGCACGCCGGGTGGCGGGGTGTGGCCGCCGGCATCGTCGAACGGCTCGTCCGCCGCATCGGCGCGGCCGAAGGAGTTCCTCGGCAGAGTCTCTGGCTCCACTGCGGCCCCGCCATCTGCGGCATATGCTACGAAGTCGGCCCCGAGGTCCACGAATCGGTCAACCCGAACGCCGAGCCCCCTTCGAGACCGACCCCCATCGACATCCGGCGGTCCATCGCGGAGCGCGCCGCAGAGGTCGGCGTCGCCCCTCACCAGATCACCGTTTCGCGGCACTGTACGCGTTGTGGACCGGGCGGTTTCTTCTCCCATCGCGCGGGCTCCCCGAAGCGTCAGATGGGCGTTCTCGGCCGCCGGTCCTGACCCCCAGGCGCACCTTGCACCCGACCTACTGGCCGCGTATATTCAACGGCCACGGAGGTATGCGGCATCTGCTCGGATGGCCGTCTTGTGAAGTGGGGATGTAGTCGCCCCACTTTTTTATTTGCTGTTAATTCGACCGGTATGGACGACCCGCTGTACGCGGAAATCGATGACCAGGTCGAGCGGCTCGGCTTCGAACTGGTGGACATCGAGCGGGTCGGTTCGCGGACGCGACCGATCCTGCGGCTCCGGATCGATCGCCCCGGTGCCGGCCCCGATACGGGCGATGGAGTGACGCTCGAGGATTGTACCCGCGTCAGCCGCGCGGTCGAGGCATTCCTGGACGGACGGCCGGACATGTCCGCACGCTACGTGCTCGAGGTGTCGTCGCCGGGTGTCGAACGTCCCCTGGTTCGCCGGCGAGACTTCGAGCGGTTCGCGGGACGGGAGATCGCGGTTCATACCACGCGACCCCTCCATGCCGGCTCGAAGCGCGTGCAGGGCGAACTGATCGCTCTGGAGGGAGACCCGGAGGACGAGCGGGTTCTTCTGCGCACGGAGTCCGGCGAGGAGCTGCGAATCCCTCGTGATCAGACCAAGAAGATTCATCTGGTTTACCGCTGGGGCGGCAAGGGTCTATGACCCGGTCCGCCCCGCTCATTGGTGAGGAAGGGATGTACCGATGAACAATGCCACCCAGGTGCTCGCCGCGTTCCGCGAGCTCGCGCTGAACAAGAACATCTCGCGAGAGGAGCTCCACGATCTCATCAAGGATGGGATCCTGGCGGCGCTCGCGAAGCGTTACGGGCCCAACGTCGAGGCCGAGATCGAAATCAGCGAGGAGACTGGCCGGATCGACATCACCGTCTTGAAGGAAGTCGTGGCGGAGGTGGAGGACCCATCACGCGAGATCTCACTCGAGGAGGCCCAGTGGGACGACCCGGACTTCGAGGTGGGCGATGTCCTGGAGGTGCCGGTCGAATTCCAGGACTTCGGCCGCAACGCCGTCATGGCCGCGAAGCAGCGAATGCTTCAGCGAGTGCGCGAGGGCGAGCGACAGAAGATCATCGACGAGTACGCCGATCGCGTCGGCGAGCTGCTCTCGGGCGAGGTCCAGCAGGCGGACCGGGGTAAGCTGGTGGTGATGCTGAACCGTAGCCGGGAGGCGGACGCGATCATCCCCTGGAAGGAGCAGAACCCGCGCGAGCGGTTCCGCCAGGGCGAGGCGATCCGCGCCGTGCTCAAGAAGGTCGAGGACAGCCCGAAGGGGCCGCGCCTCATCCTGTCGCGGGCCGACCCGCTCTTCGTCGCCGCACTCTTCCGGCTCGAGGTCCCGGAGATCCAGCAGTCGATCGTCGAGATCCGCGGGGTGGCGCGGGAGGTCGGCGGGCGCACCAAGCTGGCGGTCTCGTCGCGCGACGAATCCATCGATCCCGTCGGCGCCTGCGTCGGTCTCAAGGGCTCCAGGGTTCGCGCCATCGTCCAGGAGCTGGGCGGGGAACGCATCGACATCGTACCCTGGCATCCGGATCCGGAGGTCTTCGCCAAGCGGGCACTCGCTCCGGCGCGGGTCGCCAAGGTCATCTCCGACTTCGACCACCGCGTCATCACCGCTATCGTGGACGAAGATCAGCTCTCCCTGGCGATCGGACGCAACGGGCAGAACGTGCGCCTGGCCTCTCAGCTCATCGGCTGGGAAATCAACCTCTTCGGCTCGCGTGAGTGGCTCGAGCGCGGCGCCGACGAGGCGCTCTTCGGGGGAGGGACGGCCCCCAGCGGCGAGGAGTACGAATCCACCGACTTCCCGCTCAAGGCGCTGGGGCTCGCCCCTGCCACCCTGGCGGCGCTTGAAGCCGCCGGGTATACTACTTTCTTCGACGTCATCGACCTCGAACGCGAGGATCTGCTCCGCATCCCGGCCGTCGGACCGGATGAAGCCGATCACGTACTCGCGCTCATCGAGGAACTCACGGTCGAAGACGAGGCCGGCGAGGCTCCAACGACTTCGGAATGAGCAACGGACAGCCAACCCTGAGAACTTCTAGGATTGACTGCGGTACCAGGGAACGACAGGGGTAACCGCCCACCACGGCACGCTCCCGCACGTGCGGTCCTCGATTTGGTCGGGCTGAGCACGCGAGCGGGAGCGCTCGTCTCAGGTACCAACGCGGTACGTTCTGCCGTTCGGGATGGCAGCGTGAAGCAGGTGATCCTCGCGGCCGACGCCGCAGACGGCCAGCGACGAAAGCTCATGCCGCTGCTCGACGCGCGGCGGATACCCTATCACATAGGTTTTTCCCGGGAGGAGTTGGGTGCCGCTTCGGGGCGTGCGCCCGTTTCTGCCATTGGCATGACAAATCCGCAGCTCGCCAGACGCGTGCGTGAGCTGCTACCGGACCCTGATGTTGCCGCCCGCCGTGGGCAGCAGGTGGAGTCAACGGATCCAGACGAATGAGCGGCCGCTGAGCGCTCTTTCAACGTGGTTGTAATCGGAGGTAGTCTGACGGATGCGTGTGTATGAAGTCGCGAAGGAGTTGAACGTCTCGTCCGAGGCGCTGGTGCACCTCCTTCGGGAGATGGACATCCCGGTCCGTAGTCACATGTCGCAGCTGGGCGAGGAGCACGTCGCCCGGGTGCGGACGGTCATGGAGCGGGAGCGACGTCTCGGTCACGAATCGGCGGACAAGGCGATCGAGGCCGCCATCGGCGATGCCCAGACCGGCCCGCGCCGTCGTCGTCGTCGACGCGTCGAGCCGGAGGAAGACGAAACCACTTCACCCACGGCCGACGCTGCCGAGGCGATGGCCGCCGAGGAAGCCGAGGCAGCGGCCGAGCGTGGTGCCGAGCTCGTCACGGAAGGCGGAGCCGAGCCGACGGACGCGTCCGTCGTCGTAGAGGCTGGCGCGGAGCCGGAAGTCGAGGCCGAGGCGAAGCCACAGGCGGAAGTCGCGGAATCGGAGGCGAAGGAAGCCGCAGACGCTGACGAGCCGTCGGCCTCCGCTGCGCAAGCTCCGGCCCCGAGCCGACCGGCGCCCCCGCGACGAACCACGCCCCCACCGTCCGCACCGCCTCCGCGGCGCGAGGAGCGTCCGGCCGCGCGCAGCGAGCCGCCGCCCAAGCGCGAATCGCAGACGAAGCCGAGCTCCAGCGAATTCAAGCCGACGCCTGCCCGACGCGGGGCGCCCCCCCCGGCCAAGGGCGGCGGACCCGGCGTTCCGCCCGGGAAGGTGCGAGTCCAGGCCGAGGGGTTCACCCCCGACGGTCGGAAACGTCGCAAGAAGGACAAGAAGAAGGGGAAGCGCGGTGTCGATCAGGACGCGGTCGACCAGATGTTCAAGAAGACCATGGCGGCCATGGAGGGTGGCAGCAGTGGGGGCGGTCGTCGCCGTCGTAAGGGTCGTAGCGCCGACCCGGCCGTCCAGGAACGTCGTGAGGAGGAGAAGGAGCGACAGCGTCAGGAGGAGGCGACGACCGTCCGGGTCAACGAATTCCTCACGATCGCCGAGCTGGCCGACCTGATCGACCATAACTCGACCGAGATCATCACGTCGGCCTTCAAGAACCTCGGCCTGATGGTGACGATCAATCAGCGGCTCGACTTCGACCAGATCGAGCTCCTGCTGGACGAGTTCGGCTTCCGCGCCGTTCGCGAGGAGGAGTACGGCGGTGAGGTCGAGTACACCGTCGAGGAGGACAAGCCGGAAGACCTGGTCCCGAGACCGCCGGTGGTAACCGTCATGGGCCACGTCGACCATGGAAAGACGTCGCTACTGGACTACGTGCGCAAGGCGAACGTCATCGCCGGCGAGGCCGGTGGGATCACGCAGCACATCGGCGCCTACAACGTCGACATCGACGATGATCGGTCCATCACCTTCTTGGACACGCCCGGCCATGCCGCCTTCACCGCGATGCGCGCGCGCGGAGCGGAGGTGACCGATCTGGTGATCCTGGTGGTCGCCGCCGACGATTCGGTAATGCCCCAGACGATCGAGGCGATCAGCCATGCGCGCAACGCGGGCGTTCCACTCGTCGTCGCGGTAAACAAGGTGGACCTTCCGGACGCGGACGCCAATCGGGTCAAGCAGGACCTGCTGCAGCACGGTGTGGTGCTCGAGGAATTCGGCGGGGACGTGCTCTCCGCCGATGTTTCGGCGAAGCAGGGGACCGGAGTGGACGAGCTGCTGGAGAAGATCCTCCTACAGGCGGAGATCCTCGAGCTCAAGGCCAACCCGGATCGTGAGGGCCACGGTGTCGTGATCGAGTCCCAGCTGGACGTCGGCAAGGGCGCGGTCGCCACCGTCCTGGTTACCAACGGGACATTGCGGGTCGGCGACTCCTTCGTCTGCGGGCATTACGACGGCCGCGTGCGGGCGATGCTCGACGAGCGGGGCAAGGCGGCCGATACGGCCGGGCCCGCCACGCCGGTTCAGATCCTCGGTTTCAGCGGCGTCCCACAGGCCGGTGACCAGCTGACCGCGCTGGACCCGGAACGCGCCGCGGAGATCGCCCACACTCGTCAGCGGCTCGACCGCGAGAAGCGGATGCGCATCAAGAGCCGCGGCGTCAAGCTGACCGACATCTCCAGGATGCTGGAGAAGGGCGAGGAGGCGCAGCTCAATCTCGTGATCAAGGGCGACGTCGACGGCTCTGTCCAGGCGCTCTCGGACGCCCTGGAGCAGCTCTCGACGGAGGAGGTCCGCGTGCAGGTGATCCACCGGGCGGTGGGCGCCATCAACGAGTCCGACGTCCTGCTGGCGTCGACCGCCGGGGCAATCGTGATCGGCTTCCACGTCCGACCGACCGGCGAGGCGCGCGCGACGGCCGCGCGCGAAGAGATCGACATCCGGCTCTACAACATCATCTACGAGGCGGTCGCGGAAGTGCGGGCCGCGATGGAAGGGCTGCTCAGCCCGGAAGAGCGGGAAGTGCTCCTCGGGACGGCCGAGGTCCGGCAGATCTTCAAGGTGCCGCGTGTTGGCACCGTCGCGGGCTGCATGGTCACCGACGGCGAGATCCAGCGGCGTGGGAAGGTCCGGGTGATCCGCGACGCGGTTCAGGTCTACGAAGGTGAGCTCGGGAGTCTCAAGCGCTTCAAGGACGATGTTCGCGAAGTCCGGGAAGGATTCGAGTGCGGCCTGAACGTCTCGAACTTCAATGACGTGAAGGTCGGGGACGTCATCGAATGCTACCGGATCGAGGAAGTGGCGCGGACGCTGAGCGGCGTGACCGAGTAGCCGGCACGAGCTGCCATGGTGATCGGACTGGCCGTCTGGGAACTGCACCTCCCCGGCTGCAACTCGCTGAAGGACAAGCGTGCCGTCATCAAGAGCGTCAAGGATCGCCTCCACAAGCAGTACAACGTGTCGGTGGCGGAAACGGCCCACCAGGACGTTCACAGACGAGCGGAGCTGTCGGCGTGCGTCGTTGCGGGTGAACGGGCCCACGCCAACTCGGTCCTGACCTCGCTGGATCGGTTCGTGGAGGGCGAGGCGCGCGTGAGGATCGTCGACTCGTATACGACGTATTACTGAAGCGATCGGCTGTCAGCTATCGGCTATCAGCGGTGCCGAAACATTGATAGCCGATCGCTGATATCCGATAGCCTTTCATGCCCCAATTCCGCCGGACGGACCGGATCAACGAGCAGCTCCGGCAGGAGATCTCCCTGCTGATCCGGGACGGAGTTCGCGACCCCCGTGTCGGTCTCGCTACCGTTACGGCCGTCGAGGCCTCGCCGGAGCTCGACCACGCCAGGATCTACGTGACGGCGCTCGGCGAGGAGGACGAGAAGGAGGAGGTGCTTGCGGGCCTCCGCAGCGCAGCGCCCTTCATCCGGAGCCAGCTCGGCCGCACTCTGCACATGCGGCGCATTCCGGAGCTCCATTTCGAGATCGACCGCAAGCTCGAGAACGCGATGCGAATCGAGCACCTGCTGCGCGAAGCCCTTCCGGACGACGGCGGCAGCGACGAGGGAGCGGATCCACAGGAATGAGCGCACCCAACGGGGTGCTCCCCGTCGACAAGCCGACGGGCCCGACCTCGCACGATGTCGTCTCTCTCGCTCGCCGAGCGCTGGGGGTACGCCGAATCGGCCATACCGGCACCCTCGACCCGTTCGCGTCCGGACTGCTGCTCCTCTGTATCGGCCCCGCCACCCGCCTGGCCGAGTACCTCACCGGTCTTCCCAAGCGCTATACCGCCGCACTGCGTCTCGGTGTCGCCACGGATACCGACGATCGCGACGGTTCACCCATCATGACGTCCGACGACTGGGCGTCGTTGAGCGAGGCCGAGGTGGTCGAGGCGCTCTCCAAGCAGGCGGGCGACATCCTCCAGGTGCCGCCGCGCTACTCCGCCAAGAAGATCGCCGGAGAACGAATGTACGTGGCCGCCCGACGTGGCGACCACGTGGTGGCCGAACCGGTTCGCGTGACGATCTCGCTAATCCAGCTGATCCGGTTCGAGCCGCCAGAAGTCGAATTCGAAGTGGAGTGTTCGACCGGGACGTACATTCGTGCGATCGCCCGCGACATCGGATCCGAGCTTGGCGTCGGCGCACATTTGACGGCACTCAGAAGGACGCGCATCGGGGACTGGGACGTCGCGGACGCAATCGACACCGACGCCCTGGCGGATGCCGCCTCGGTCAGCACGGCCCTCGTTGCGCCCGCAGATGCGGTCAAGCACCTGCCCCGCGTCACGGTGACGGAAGCGGACCGCGAAACCGTACTGCACGGCGGCAGTCTGTCACTCGACCCGCCGGTCCCCTCGTCCGGTCCGATCGCGTTGATGTCGGACGCGGGCGATCTCCTCGCGATCGCCGAGGCGCGCGGCGCTCGCCTTCAGCCGCGAAAGGTCTTCGCGTGAGGGCCACACATGGCGGCGCGACGTCTCCTCCGCTTCCACGCGACGGCCGCGGCGCCGTCGTGACGGTGGGCACCTTCGACGGCGTGCATCGAGGCCACCATGCCGTGCTCAATGAAATCGCCGAGCGGGCGCGGCGGGCCGACCGTCGGAGCGTTCTGGTGACCTTCCATCCTCACCCGCTGCGGATCGTGCGGCCCGAAGCCGCCCCGCGACTGCTCACCGTTCCCGCCGAAAAGAAGGAATTCCTCGCCGAGTCGGGGCTCGACTACGCCGTATTCCTGGCCTTCACCCCGGAGCTGCGCCAGTACCCCGCGCGCCGCTTCGTCGAGGAGATCCTGCTCGGCCGGATCGGCATGCAGGAGCTCGTCATCGGCTACGACCACGGCTTCGGCCGCGGCCGCGAAGGCACCGTAGATACGATGCGGGACCTGGGTGCCGAGCTCGGCTTCGACGTCGACGTCGTGGACGCGGTGCGGACGCAGGGGGAGCCGATCTCCTCTTCGCTCATTCGCAATGCCCTGGAATCCGGCGATGTCGCCAAGGCCGCCCGGGCGCTCGGACGCCCCTACTCGTTTCAGGGCCCCGTCGTGAAGGGTATGCACCAGGGGCGCAAGCTGGGATTCCCGACCGCCAACATCAGCATCGGCGACCCGGACAAACTGATGCCCCTCGAAGGTGTGTATGCCGTCTATGGTTGTGTGAACGGCGACCGCGTGCCCGGTCTGCTGCATCTCGGACCGCGCCCGACGTTCAGCGGGTTCCCGCCCTCGGTCGAGCTGCATCTGCTCGACTGGGACGGGGACATTTACGGGCGGATCGTGCGCGTCGACTTCTGCGCCAGGCTTCGCGAGATCCGACCCTTCGGTTCACCAGCCGAGCTGATCGCTCAGATGCATCGCGACGTCGAAATCGGCCGGGCCGCGCTGGCCGCAAACGCGTGTTGACCATCGCCATGCCGCTGAGGGCCTCTGCCGTGAAACGCGGGGCCCGGGCCTCCGATCACTCGACTCTCGACTTCACCGCTGCTGACCGGCCGGGTACGGACCGGCCGGGTTGTGGTACGACGCCAGCGCCATTACCTTTGACGGCTATCGTCCGCTCCATCATGAAGCGGTGGTTATTCGCTTTTCAAGTAGCGTAGACTCTTGAGGAGGCATTGAAGGGCATGTCGATCGATCGCGACGCAGTCATCACCAAGTATCAGCTCCACGAGAACGACCGCGGTTCAGCCCGGGTCCAGGTGGCGCTGCTCACGGCCAGGATCAATCATCTGACGGATCACTTTCGGTCTCATCACAAGGACCATCATTCGCGCCGCGGGCTTCTGAAGATGGTGGGCCAGCGCCGTCGCCTGCTGGACTATCTGCGGCGGACCGATCTCGAGCAGTACCGGAAGCTGATCGGGGATCTCGGGCTCCGGCATTGAGGTCGGGGATCAGGGGTAAGGGGCCAGCGATCAGCATGCGAATGCCGTCGAACTGGATGTCCGGCTGCGGACCCAGGCAGTTCGCTGATCCGCGTTCACGGAGCGCTGAGCCTTAGTTGTTACGCCGTACGGCATAAGCTGTGCGGCGATCTTTCTGCTCCCTAGGGAGGGTTGCCGGCGCACGTGGGGATCCGGCGGCCAAGTGAAACCCCCACTCATAGAAACGCGGAAGAAGCGAAATAATGGCCAGAATCGAGAAGCAGTTTGCGGGTCGGCCCCTGGTGATCGAGACAGGGAAGATGGCACGTCAGGCGGACGGGTCGTGCACGATACAGTTCGGCGAGACCAAGGTGCTCTGCACTGCGGTCGCACGGGACAAGCCCACCCACCTGCCGTTCTTCCCCCTGACGATCGAATACCGGGAGCGGACCTACGCGGCCGGGAAGATCCCGGGAGGATACATCAAGCGGGAGGGCAGACCCTCCGACAAGGAGATCCTTTCGGCTCGCTTGATCGATCGGCCGCTGCGCCCGCTCTTCCCTGACGGATTTCAGAACGAAACGCAGGTCTTCGTCTACGTCATCTCCGCCGACCAGGAGAACGACGCGGACGTACTCGGTATCACCGGTGGGGCGCTGGCGCTGAACATGAGCCGCATCCCCTTCGACAATCCGGTCGCGGCGGTGCGCATCGGGCGGATTCAGGGGCAGTGGGTTCTCAACCCGACCTTCCAGCAGCTGGACTACTCGGATCTGGACATCGTGGTCGCGGGCACCGAGAAGGCGCTGCTGATGGTCGAGGGCGGAGCGCTCGAGGTGCCGGAAGAGGTGATCGCGGAAGGATTGCAGGTCGCCCACGAAGGGATTCGCGAGCTGATCTCGATCCAGCAGGAGGTGCTGGCCGCGATGGATCGGCCGGAGCCGATGGAGTGGACCGGGAAGGCCGAGGAGCCGTCGTTCACCGAGAAGGTGATGGACGCGGCGAGCGCCCGCATCCGCGAGGCCCTCAAAGTATCGGGCAAACAGGAGCGCAGCGAAGCGGTCGCGGCCATCAGGACGGAAGTGACGCAGCAATTCGAGGAAGAAGCCGCTGAATACGGCTACGACGTCGCCGGGCTCATAAAGGAGGCCGAGAAGCAGCAGATGCGCCAGTTGATCCTGACTGATGGGGTCCGGGCGGACGGCCGCGGTCTCGACGACGTGCGCGACATCTCGATCGAGCTCGGGCTCCTTCCCCGTGCCCATGGGTCGGCGCTCTTCACCCGTGGACAGACGCAGTCGCTCGGTGTGGTGACGCTCGGAACCCCGCAGGACGAGCAGCGCCTGGAGACGGTCGACTTCGCCACGGAGCAGAGCAAGAGCTTCATGCTCCACTACAACTTTCCTCCCTTCTGTACTGGTGAAGCCAAGCCCGTCCGCGGCACGAGCCGACGCGAGGTGGGTCATGGCGTGCTTGCGGAGCGCGCGCTCGCTGCGGTGCTCCCGGCGTACGAGGACTTCCCATATACGATCCGGATCGTCTCGGACATTCTCGAGTCGAACGGCAGCTCGTCCATGGCAACCGTATGCTCCGGCTCGCTCGCGATGATGCAGGCCGGCGTCCCGCTGAGGGCGGCGTGTGCCGGCGTCGCGATGGGGCTCATCAAGGAAGGCGATCAGGTGGCCGTGCTCACGGACATCCTCGGACTAGAGGATGCGCTGGGCGACATGGACTTCAAGATCGCCGGTACCCGGGCAGGCGTCACCTCGATCCAGATGGACATCAAGATCGAGGGGCTGACGCTCGAGATCATGCGTGAAGCCCTGACCCGCGCGACCCGCGCGCGGATGCACATCCTGGACGAGATGGACAAGGCGATCACCGAGCCGCGGACCGAGCTTTCGAAGTACGCGCCCCGGATCATCACCATCAAGATCAACCCGTCGAAGATCGGCGAGATCATCGGGCCCAAGGGTAAGACGATCCGTGGTATTCAGGAGGCGACCGGCGCGACCCTCAACGTCGACGACGACGGCACCGTCACGATCTCCTCGCCCGGTGGAGAGGGCGGCGAGCGCGCGCGCAAGATGATCGCCGCGATCACGGAGGAGCCCGAGGTCGGCAAGATCTACGAGGGCGTCGTCAAGAGCACGACTAATTTCGGGGCTTTCGTGGAGATCATCCCCGGGACCGAGGGGCTCTGCCACATCTCCGAGCTCCAGGAGCAGCGAACCGAGAAGACGGAAGACGTCGTCAAGAAGGGCGATGTCGTAGCGGTGAAGCTGCTCGCCATCGATGAAAAGGGGCGGCTACGCCTCTCGCGCAAAGCGGCCATCGCCGAGATGGCGGCGGACTGAGCAGCACGAGTTCCGGCAGGACGTGACGAGGACGTGCCATCGGGGTGCGTCCTCGTCGCTTTAACTCGGCAGTTGCACGAGTCCGGCAGAGCATCCCACACCGTCCAGCTCTCACTGCGCTAAACATGACCGACAGCTCGCAAGTCCGCTTCTTTCGAATGCCGGAGAATCCCGACCTACCGCTACCCAGTCGTCAGACGCCGGGATCGTCCGGGTATGACGTCTCCTCGGCCGAGCCTGACCTCGTCCTTCAGCCGGGAGAACGCCGGGCAGTTTCTACCGGCCTGAGGATGGAATTGCCGCCCCACCTGGAGTGCCAGGTCCGCCCACGCTCAGGGCTGGCTCTACGAAACGGTCTCATGATCCCCAATTCTCCCGCGACCATCGACCCCGATTATCGCGGCGAGCTCCGGATCATCCTCTGGAACGGCGGCGACGAATCCATTGTGATCAGTCGCGGAATGCGAGTCGCACAGCTCGTTTTCGCCCGCTTCGCCACCCCGGAGGTCGTCGAGGTCAACCATCTGGGCAGCACGGGACGCGGTGAGAGCGGGTTCGGCTCCACCGGCGCCTGACCCTCTCCGACGCAGCAGAGGCTTCGTACGGCATACTCTCTGCGTTGGGACACGCGCCGCCAGGGGGCCGAACGCACCGCGATCGTCCGCTTGCGAGCGTGCGGAACCATACATACCTTCGGACGTTCCGTGTATTCCAACCATTCGGTGGGCGGGAGTGGGTGGCCTGCCTCGACGTGCGCTACCTGGGAGAGAAATGGCGCTTCGCTGGTTTTCGTCCGGTACCTTCATACCGGTAAACGACATCGCGGTCGATCTCGGGACCGCCAATACACTTGTTTACGTCAAGGGCGAAGGGATCGTGCTCAACGAGCCGTCCGTCGTGGCGGTCGAGAAGGCGACGGGCAAGATCAAGGGGATCGGCCTGGAAGCCAAGCGGATGCTCGGGCGAACGCCGGAGGGTGTCGCGGCGGTCCGGCCTTTGAAGGATGGAGTGATCGCAGATGTGGACGTCACGGAGATCATGCTCCGTTACTTCCTCGAGACGGTCACATCGAAGCGGTTCTTGAAGTTGAAGCCGACGATGGTGGTGGGCGTTCCGTCAGGGATCACGGAGCTGGAGCGTCGGGCTGTGCGTTCGAGCGCACACGCGGCTGGTGCGAAGGAGGTCTACATGGTCGCCGAGCCGATGGCGGCGGCGATCGGGGTGGGGCTTCCGGTGGAGACGCCGACCGGCAACATGGTGATCGACATTGGCGGCGGTACGACGGAGATCGCGGTTATCGCGCTATCGGGCATCGTCTCCGACACTTCGATCCGGGTAGGCGGCGACGAGATCGACACGGCGATCGTGACGTTTTTGCGGAAGAATTACAACCTGATGATCGGGGAGCCGACGGCCGAGGCGGTGAAGATCCAGATCGGCTCGGCCTTCAGCACCGGGGATGAGCGGGAGATGGATGTGAAGGGTCGCGATCTGGTATCGGGCATTCCGAAGACCGTCCGGGTGCATTCGCAGGAGGTTCGCGAGTGCATCCAGGAGCCGATCCAGGCGATCGTGGAGGCGGTGCGGCGTGCGCTGGAGATCACGCCCCCCGAGCTCGCGTCGGACATCGTCGACCGGGGCATCGTGATGACGGGAGGCGGCGCATTGATCCGCGGTCTGGACCAACTGATCGCACGGGAGACGAACCTGCCGATCCATGTCGACGAAGAGCCACTGACGTGCGTGGTTCGTGGCGCGGGGCGGATACTCGACGACGTGAACAAATACAGAGGAGTGTTGGCGACCTGAGTGCATTTCGACCGTACCTGGGGCAAGGAGGGGAGCGGAACCGCAAACGCGATTTACGAATCGCGGCGGTGTTCTTCGGCCTCGCCCTGCTGTTGATCTTCATCCCGAGCACGTACCGCGAGGGGCTCGCGCGCGGCGTGCGGGCGACCGTGCTTCGGCCCGTGCTGGCGCTGCAGCGCGGGGCGGTGGAGCAGAGCGTCTTGTTCGAGGACGCTGCCCAGCTGCGGGCAGAGCGCGACAGCCTCGCGGCCTTCCTGGTGGGGCAGGCGGGGGTGGCGGCAGAGAACCGGCAACTCCGGGATCTCCTGGGCCTTCGGGAGAGGCTCCCGCGGTCGTTCATTCCAGCGGAAGTGATCCGGATTCCAGGCCGGGGCAGCGAAGGATTCTTCCAGATCACCGCCGGTGAGGCGCAGGGGGTCGCGCCCGGCGCCTCAATCGTGGCGGCGCAGGGGCTCGTCGGCCGCGTGCGCGAGGTCGATGAGAACGTATCCTTCGGCATCGACTGGATGCATACGGAGTTTCGCGCGAGTGCGATGACGGTGGACGCCGAGGTGTACGGAATCCTCGAACCTCGCCGCGTGGATGGCGAGCCGCTGCTGGCGTTGACGGGGACGCCGAGGCACGTCGAGCTAGAGTCCAACGCCCTCATCGTCAGCTCCGGGCACGGGGGCGTGTTCCCGCGCGGAATCCCGATCGGCACGGTAATCGGTCAGGAGGGCGGCGAGGAGGGGTGGCAGCGCAACTATCTCATCCAGCCGCTCGTCTCGCCCTCGGAGATGACCTATGTGCTGATCCTCGGCGACCCCGAGCGTTCGTTGGGCGGGCGCGACCTGGCGCTCGCCTGGGGCATTCGTCCCAGGGAGGCGGCCGAGGAGGTGAGCGTAGAGTCCGATGCATTGGACGCGGGCGTACCCGCGGCGAGCGACCCCGCAGCGTCATCGGCCGCCGGGACGCAGCCCGCTGGCCCGGCTGCTGCGGAGCAGGAGGTTCCCGATGAGGCGCCGGTGGATACGCCGGAGGAGGAAGGGCCGGCGCTACTCGGAGAACCGGTTCAGCCGCAGGAATGAACGGGTGGTCGTATGCTCTCGGCCGCCGGACCCCCGTAATCAGGAGCACGTGAAATCATAATGAACGGTCGGATCGGCTGGGGGTTCTGGGTGTTCATAGCCCTTCTGATCGTCCTGCATTTCCTCCTGCGAGTTGGGTTGGGATATGAGCAGCTGGCGCCTGATCTGCTCGTGGTCGCCCTGCTGCTCGCCGCCCGTCAGCTTGCGGCTGGGCACGCGGCTGGGGCCGGTCTCGCGCTGGGCATCCTGGACGGGGCGCTCGTCCCGTTCGCGCTCGGCGCCAGCGCGCTCGCGTTGTCGGTGCTGGGGTTCGTCGGCGCCCGTTCCCGCGAGCTCTTCTCCGAGGACAACTACTTCCTCCTCGCTCTCTATCTGTTCGCCGGCAAGTGGCTCTTCGACGCCGTCATCTTCCTCGCGACGGGCGAGGTGTTCCGGGCCGGCGCCTCCTATCTCCTCCTGGTATCGCCGTTAACCGCCCTCTATGCGGCGGCGGCGGGGCTGATCGGTCTGACCATCTATCGGGCATTCGCCTGAGGGCGCGGAGATGATCAGGAAGACCCGTCCGCTCATCCTCGGTGACCCGGTCCTGTTCGGGCTCGCGCTCGCGCTGACCTCCTTCGGCATTGCGATGATCTACAGTGCCGGCGTCCTCGACGTACCGAGCACGATCGTCGCCGGCCTGTGGCGTCAACAGCTCCTGTGGTTCGTTCTCGCCATGTTGGCGACGCCACTGGTCCTGCGCGTTCCCGCCGTGTGGCTCGAATGGGCGGCGCAGCCGATCTACGTGCTGTGCGTCGTTCTGCTCGTCCTCACGCTCTTCATCGGTACCGGGGCCGGGACGGCGGAGAGCGTCTCGGGATGGCTTGCCGTCGGGCCGATCCGGATCCAGCCGTCGGAAGTCGCGAAGGTCGGGGTCATTCTGATGCTCGCGAGGGTCCTCGGGACCTGGCGTGAGCCGCCGAAGACCATCTGGATGCTCTGGAAGCCGCTCGCTGTGGTGCTGGTCCCGATGGGGCTCGTGATGCTGCAGCCGGATCTCGGCACGGCGCTCGTGTTCTCGTCGATTCTCCTGGCGATGCTGTTCTGGGCGGGGACTCCTCTCTGGACGCTCTTCTTTCTCGCGAGCCCGGCGCTCGGCCTGTTCCTGTCCGTGAACGTCTGGCTCTGGGGCGGTTACTTCATCGTCCTCGTACTGCTGCTCGCGTTCGTCTACAAGCCGTACATGTCCGAAGGTGCGGCGATTCTGATCGCGAACGTGGTGGCCGGGACCATCGCCCTGCCGCTCTGGAACAGCCTGGAGACGTATCAGCAGAATCGCTTCCTCGTCTTTCTCGACCCGTCGATCGACCCGCGCGGCGCGGGCTACAACCTGATCCAGTCGCGTGTGGCGATCGGTAGTGGCGGGTGGTTCGGCAAGGGGTTTCTCGATGGGACACAGAAGCGGCTCGCGTTCCTGCCGGAGCAGCATACGGACTTCATCTTCGCCGTCATCGGCGAGGAATTCGGTTTTATCGGGGTCGCCGCCATCCTCGTCGGTTTCGGCTTCATCTTCTGGCGACTGGTGCGCATCGCGGAGCAGGCGCCCGATCCGTTCGCGAGCCTCGTCCCGTTCGGGCTATTCGGCAGCTGGTTCGCCCACGTCCTGGTCAACACGGGGATGACGGTCGGGGTCATGCCGATCACCGGAATCCCCCTACCGTTCCTGAGCTACGGCGGATCCTTCCTCCTCGTTAATCTGCTCGCGCTCGCCATCGTCGAGCGAATCGCCGCGGAGTCGCGCGGGCGTTTGTGAATGGATAACGGATAACGGACTACCCTATGAGCTGGTTTCGAAAACCCGAGAAGAAGCTCCAGGCGGGCGATAAGCGGGAATTGCCTGGCGACGTCTGGGAGAAATGCCCGGCGTGCAGTGAGATCCTGTACCGGGAGAAGGTCCGCGACAACTGGAACGTCTGCCCGTCCTGCGCCTACCACCTGCGGCTCGCGGCGGCCGACTACCTGCATCTGCTCTTCGACGATGAGTGGGCGGAGTACGACGCTGACCTGCGGTCGGCGGACCCGCTCGAGTTCACCGATCTCAAGCCGTATGTGGACCGGTTGGCCGATGCGGAGCGGAAGACGGGGCAGAGCGACGCGGTGATCACCGCGTCGGGCACCATCGACTCGATCGCCGTGCAGGCGGCCATCATGAACTTCGCCTTCATCGGCGGGTCGATGGGGTCGGTGGTGGGTGAGAAGATCGCCCGAGCGGGACTACGCTCGCTCGAGAAGCGAGAGCCGCTGATCGTGGCGAGTGCTTCCGGCGGCGCGCGGATGATGGAAGGGATCTTCTCGCTGATGCAGATGGCCAAGACGTCCGCCGTGCTGGCGCGACTGAACGAGGAAGGGATCCCCTACATTTCGCTACTCACGGATCCTACGACGGGGGGTGTGACGGCATCATTCGCGATGTTGGGGGATGTCAACCTGGCGGAGCCCGGCGCCCTCATCGGCTTCGCGGGGCCGCGGGTGATCGAACAGACGATCAAACAGGAGCTACCCGAAGGGTTCCAGACATCGGAATTCCTGCTCGAACATGGCATGCTGGACGCGATCGTCGACCGACGCGTCATGAAGCGGGAGATCGCGCGGCTGCTACGGCACATGCTCGGGCTTCCCCCGTCGGAGCTGGCCGCGGAAGGGGCGAGCCGTGGGCCGTGAGGTTCGATGAGCTGACCCCGTGGCTCTTCGCACGCTCCAGCCGAGGGCTGCGCTGGGGGTTGGAGAGAACCGAGACTCTGCTGGCCGGTGTGGGCGATCCACACCGGCATTTCAATTCCCTCCTCATCGGCGGTACCAACGGGAAGGGTTCGGTCGCCGCTCTCTGTGACGGCGCGCTACGGGCGCGGCAGGGCGGACGGATCGGGCTCTACACCTCACCGCACCTGATCTCTTTCGCCGAACGAATCCGAATCGACGGTCGCCCCGTCGACGGTGAGGTCCTCGCCAGGGCTGCGGAAACGCTACGTCCGGCGATCGAAGCAGGTGGGGCGTCATTCTTCGAGGCGACGACCGCGATCGCCTTCCTGGTGTTCGCGGAGGCAGGCGTGGAAACGGCGGTCGTAGAGGTTGGGCTGGGGGGGAGGCTCGACGCGACGAACGTGTTGCAGCCGTCCGTAGCCGTGGTGACGAATGTCGCGCTCGACCACGCGGAGTATCTGGGCGACGAAATCGCGGGGATCGCGCGGGAGAAGGCCGGTATCTTCAAGCGTGGGATACCGGCACTCGCGGGGGACGCCTCGCCCGAAGTCGAGCGTGTGCTACGGCAGGAAGCCGAGACCGCTGGAGCTGAATTCTTCGCGCTCGAGGAGCTGGCGGCGGCGGAGGGCATCGGCACGAGTGCATCCGGAACCCGCTTCACCCTGAAGTCGAATCGCTGGGGCATACGTTCGGTTCGAATACCCCTTTCCGGGGCCCACCAGGCCCGGAACGCCGCGCTCGCCGCGGAGGCGCTCGGGGTGCTACCCGCGCGTCTCGCTCCAGACTGGGAGCACCTGGCTCACGGATTTGCCGGGGTTCGATGGCCGGGCCGGCTCCAGATAGAGGTGGTTGGTGGCACTACCTTTCTCCTCGATGTCGCACACAACCCGGCCGGCGCGCTCTCGTTGGCCGAAGCTCTCGACCAGTTAGAACTTCCCGAGCCGCATGTGCTCGTCGTCGGCATCCTGAAGGACAAAGCGTGGCGCGGAATGATCAGGCCGCTGACCGAACAGGGGCGGTCTCTCATCCTCACGACGCCGGCATCGGCTCCACCGGAAAGGCGTTGGGACCCTGAGGCGGTCGCCGCCTGGGTCGAGGCGGATCTCGGCGCAGCCGCCCTGGTCGTATCGGAGCTCGGCGCCGCGCTCGACCGGGCGAGGGAGATTGCGGGCGACGGGTCGGTGATCGTCACGGGTTCCGTTCATACCGTCGGCGACGCGATGTTGCATCTGGGTCTACCGGTGGAGTTCGGGGCCTGACCCGAGGGCGGGGACAGCTCCGGGGTTGCCCGCGCCGACGGCTCTCGTCTACATTCCGGCGCATGCCAAACTTCGTATCGCTGCCGGGTTTCCGGGACTTCTACCCCGAGGACCTCGAGGTCCGCAATCACCTGATGAGCGTCTGGCGAGAGGTCGGGCGCCGCTACGGATTTCAGGAGTACGACGGACCGCCGTTGGAGCCGACGGACCTCTACGTCGAGAAGTCCGGGCCTGAGATCGTCCAGCAATTATACAACTTCACGGACAAGGGCGATCGCGAGATCGCGCTCCGGCCGGAGATGACGCCGACTCTGGCGCGTATGGTGGGCGCGCGAGCCGGCGCCATGCGCAAGCCGATCAAGTGGTTTTCGATCCCGCAGCTCTTCAGGTACGAGCGTGCGCAGCGCGGCAGGCTTCGAGAGCATTTTCAGCTGAATTTCGATATCGTCGGCGATCCCGGCGTGGGTGCGGACGTGGAGCTGATCGCGAGCGCCATCGACGTGCTGCGCGCGTTCGGGCTCACGGACGCCGACTTCGTAGCCCGCGTCTCCGATCGCCGCCTGCTGTCCGCGCTTCTGAGGCACGCTCAGGTTCCGGAAGACCGGCTGACGCTCGTCTACAACATCGTCGACAAGCTCGCCCGCGATCCGCGCGACGTGATCGCCGAGAGACTGCGAACCGAGGCCGGCCTGGGGCCTGCCGTCGTCGAGGAGGTCCTGGAGATCTTCAGTCACCGTGACTTCGACGCGGTGCGCGACGCTTATGGCGGTACGCACGGGATCGGCGAGGAGATCTCACGCATGCGGCAGCTCTTCGCAGACCTGGACGCACTCGGGCTGGCGTCCTACGTGCGCTTCGATCTGAGCATCGTTCGAGGACTCGCCTACTACACCGGCGTCGTCTTCGAGCTGTTCGACGCCAGAGGTGAGATGCGCGCGATCTGCGGCGGCGGGCGCTACGACGACCTTCTGCGCGTGGTCGCCGGCGTCGATCTGCCGGCGCTCGGCTTCGGCATGGGCGACGTGGTGCTGACGGACCTGCTGTCGGACCGTGGGCTCCTGCCCGCGGCCTCTTCGGGCGTCGATTATTTCATCGTCGGAGTCACCCCCGATGAGCGTCCGGACGTGCTGCGCCTCGTCCACCGGCTTCGCGACGCGGGGTATGTCGTGGACTATGCCCTGCGTCAGCAGGGCGTCGGTAAGCAGTTGAAGAATGCCTCGGCCCTGAACGCCCGCTACAGCGTCATTCTCGGGCCTGACGAAATTGCGGAGGGAGTTGCGGTGGTGCGACGGATGGACAGCGGTGAAGAATCGAGGTTGCCGATGCAGGATGTCGGAGCCGGGGAGATCGGGTGAGCGACCGCGAGGATCCCGATCAGCAGCGCCGTAAGCTGTTCCGGCGGATGGAGTGGGCGTTCGTATATGCGCCTCCGCTACTCGCACTCTTCATCGCGGCATTTGGCGGATTGTTCCTGGCCGCCGTCGTCCCTCTGGAGGGCACGACTTTCTGGGGCCGATGGGCGCTTGCCGTCTTCATCATCCTCGTGCTTCCGGCGGTCGCCTACCTCCTGCACACCCTGATCAAACGCTAGTCGTCTCGGCTCGCGTATCACCGAAACTCATCCTGAATCCCGAACCCTGATCCATGGCCGACGAAAAGGCGCTCACATCTCGAGCCGAGGACTTTAGCGGTTGGTACAACGAAGTCGTGTTGCGGGCGGAGCTGGCGGACCACTCGCCGGTGAGAGGGTGCATGGTCATCCGTCCGTACGGCTTCCGGCTATGGGAGCTGATGCGGGACCAGCTTGATCTGCGCTTCCGTGAGACGGGGCACCAGAACGCGTACTTCCCGCTCTTCATCCCCCAGTCGTTTCTCTCGCGCGAGGCCGAGCACGTCGAGGGATTCGCGAAGGAGATGGCGATCGTAACGCACACGCGGCTGAAGGCCACCGGCGAAGCGGGGGCGAATGCCCTCGCACCTGATCCGGATTCCAGGTTGGATGAACCGCTGATCGTGCGTCCGACGTCGGAGACGATCATCTACGCCATGTTCGCGAAGTGGATCCAGAGTTATCGCGATCTGCCGCTGCTGATCAACCAGTGGGCGAACGTGGTCCGCTGGGAGATGCGGACGCGTCTCTTCCTGCGGACCACGGAGTTCCTCTGGCAGGAGGGCCACACCGCACACGCCAGCAGCGAGGAGGCGGAGCAGGAGTCGCGTCGGATGTTGGGCGTCTACCGCGAGTTCATGGAGGAGTGGATGGCGATGGCGGTTCTCACCGGGCGCAAGTCGCCATCGGAGACTTTCCCCGGGGCCGCGCACACCTATTCCTGCGAAGCGCTGATGCAGGACAACCGCGCGCTCCAGGCCGGAACCTCACACCACCTGGGCCAGAACTTCTCCCGTCAGTTCGACCTCAAGTTCGCGGCAGAATCGGGCGCCGAGGAGTACGCCTGGAACACGAGCTGGGGCGTCTCGACGCGACTCGTCGGCGCGCTCGTGATGACCCACGGCGACGACAAGGGGCTGATCATCCCCCCCCGGCTCGCTCCCATTCAGGTCGTGATCGTGCCCATCTACCGCAAGGACGAGGAGCGCGAGGCGGTGCTCGCGAAGGCGGGGCAGGTCGCCGCCGCGCTCCCGGGACTCCGAACGCACATCGACGATCGCGACAATCTCACGCCCGGCGCCAAGTATTACGAGTGGGAGTCGAAGGGAGTACCGTTCCGGATCGAGGTGGGCCCGAGGGACATCGCGAAGGAGCAGCTCGTGCTTGCCCGCCGCGTGGTTGCGGAAGGCGAGGACCGCAAGCAGTTCCTTCCCGAGCGCGAGGTGATCGAGACGCTGCCGCAACGCCTGGACGCTTTTCAGGCCTGGCTGCTGGACGAGGGGCGCCTGCGCAGGGAAGCCAGTTCGTACCGGGGGGTGGTCGACTACACCCGGCTTCAGGAAATTTTCGAGGGCGATGGTGGCTTCGTCTACACCGGCTGGTGTGGCGCGGACAGCTGCGAGGCGCGGGTGAAGGACGATACCAAGGCCACCATCCGGGTGATTCCGGATCCGGAGTTCGCCTCGCCTGCGCCTCCCGAGAAGTGCGTCGTCTGTGGCGGGGGTGCCGTGCACGAGGTTGTTTGGGCCCGCGCCTATTGATGGCCCGAATGAGCGGTTACCGGACCGAAGCGGGCCGGGTAAACGACCCGCGCACCTCCGTCCGCGCAGCTAGGAACAGCTCGCTGGGTGCGTTTGTCGGTGAACCGTCACGGGGCTCCGTCGGCTCGTGCGCGGAGGAACCACTCGCCTGATGGCGGAGACGTTCACGCGCCGCGACGGCGTCCTCTACTGCGAGGAAGTAGCGGTCCCCGACATCGTCGCCGACTGGGGCACGCCATCCTATCTGTACAGCCGCGCGGCGATTCGCACGCGCTACTCGGATCTCGCCCGGGCGCTGGAGCCTCATCCCTCCCTGATCGCCTACTCGGTGAAGGCCAACGGGAACCTGGCCATCCTGCGCACATTGGCCGAGATGGGCGCGGGTGCCGACATCGTCTCCGCGGGCGAATTGCGGCGCGCGACGCTCGCCGGGATCCCGCCGGAACGCATCGTATTCAGCGGTGTCGGCAAGTCGGTCACCGAATTGGCCAGCGCGCTGGATCAGGGCATCTACGCGTTCAACGTGGAGTCCGAAGGCGAGCTGCGTTCCCTCTCGGAGCTGGCTGTCGCGATGGGGAAGCGTGCGCCGATCGCGCTCCGCGTCAACCCGGACATCGACACGCCGACACCTCACGCCTACACCCGCACCGGCCACGCCGCCACCAAGTTCGGCATTCCGATGCATGACGCCCTGCGGCTCTATCGGCTCGCCGCGGAACTGCCGGGCATCCGCGTCCGTGGGGTGGACATGCACATCGGCTCGCAGATCCTTGCCGTCGAACCGTACCGGGCCGCGCTGGCGCAGGCGCTCGATCTGGTGACTCGCTTACGGCAGGATGGCCACGTCCTCGAGTATCTGGATGTGGGCGGAGGTCTCGGTATCTCGTACGCCGAGGGGGAAGGAATCTCGGCGACGGCCTTCGCCGAGGTGATCCTGTCCGGGATCGCCGGTTCCGGGCTGAGACTTATCGTCGAGCCCGGCCGCTACATCGTCGGGCAGTCTGGAATCCTCGTCAGTCGGGTCCTCTACGTGAAACGGGGTGGTGGAAAGCGCTTCGTGATTACGGATGCCGGGATGAACGACCTCCTGCGCCCTAGCCACTATGCGGGATACCATGCGGTGGAGCCCGTCGTTTCCAGACCTGAGCGCGAGCGCGGCCGGGTGGACGTCGTCGGGCCGATTTGCGAGACAGGCGATTTCCTCGCACTCGATCGGGAGATGGAGCTCGTCGCCCCCGGCGAGCTGATCGCCGTGCGCACGACGGGCGCCTATGGCTTCTCGATGAGCTCGACCTACAATCAGCGGCCCCGCCCCGCGGAAATCCTCGTCGACGGCGACTCCGCGTCGCTGGTCCGCCGACGTGAGACGATCGACGATCTGATCGCGGCCGAGCTGGACCTCTGAGCGCGTGGCGCCGTCAGAAACACACGGCGCCGATCGTGGTATAAGCAGAGGGGCATGAACAGATGTTCGCTCTCCCCGCGACCCTGCCCTCCTCGACCCGCACAGGAGTTGCCATGCCGCTTGCCCTTTGTCCGAACTGCAGGTTGCCCGTCAACACGTCCGCCCAGAGCTGTCCATTGTGTACCGCCTCGCTGAGTCGCCGGACCCGGCACCTGCCGGTGGCCGCCGCGGTGGCGCTGGTGGCGACGCTTGCGGTGCTGACGCGGCGTAGGGCCTGAAGACGCCGGTGCCGGTAGGGAAGAAGAGCGGGAGGGCGGCTGGAGCCGCTCTCCCGCTTCGTGCTTTTACGCTGGCCGAGTCGTGCGGGCCGCGGTATCTTTTCCGGTTTCCCGGCGGTTCCGGCGGATGGCCGGGCCGGGCGGTCACAATCCACCAGCCAAGCCCCCAGGCCTCGTGATACTGGACTCCAATCGTATCCTCATCATCGACTACGGCTCGCAGTTCACGCAGCTGATCGCGCGGCGGATACGCGAAGAGCGCGTCTACAGCGAAATCCATCCGCCGACACGGACGGTGGACTGGATTCGTGAATGGGAGCCGAAAGGCATCATCCTTTCCGGCGGTCCCTCATCCGTCTACGGCGAGGATGTGCCCACGGCGGACCCGGAGCTGCTTCGTCTCGGGATTCCCGTCTTTGGAATCTGCTACGGCATGCAACTGATCACCCACCTGGAGGGCGGGGTCGTGGAGCGAGGCCGCCGCGAATACGGGCGGGCGCAGATCTCCATCGAGCGTCCGGAGGCGATCTTCGCCGGATTCGAGATGGGTGAGCAGACGCAGGTCTGGATGAGTCACGGGGATCACGTGAAGGAACCGCCACCCGGCTTCCGGAAGCTCGCGAGCACCCCGGGCGTGCCGTACGCCGCGTTCGGTGCGCCCGACCGGTCGATCTACGGGGTACAGTTCCACCCCGAAGTGGCGCACACGGTGCGTGGTGAGGACGTGATCTCGAACTTCGTCTTCCGGGTGTGCGGGTGCGAGCCCACCTGGACGGCAGGCTCGTTCATCGAGACGGAGATCGAGAGGATTCGCGAGCAGGTGGGCGATGCTCAGGTGATCTGCGGCCTCTCGGGCGGCGTCGATTCCAGCGTCGCCGCGACACTCGTCCACCGGGCGATCGGAGATCAGCTCACCAACATCTTCGTCGATACGGGTCTCCTTCGCGCCGGCGAGCGGGAGTCGGTGGAGCGGACGTTCCGGCGGCACATGGGCATGAAGCTGGAAGTCGTGGACGCGGCCGACCTGTTCCTCGACCGCCTGGCCGGGGTGGAGGATCCCGAACGGAAGCGAAAGATCATCGGCAACACCTTCATCGACGTCTTCGAGGACGCCGCTGCGAAGATGGGGCAGGTTGCGAGCTTCCTCGTTCAGGGGACGCTCTATCCGGACGTGATCGAGTCGCTCTCGGTGAAGGGGCCTTCGGCCACGATCAAGACCCACCACAATGTGGGCGGGCTCAAGGAGGACATGAAGTTCGAGCTGATCGAGCCGCTGCGCGAGCTGTTCAAGGACGAAGTTCGGCAGGTCGGTCGAGAGCTGGGTCTACCGGAAGAGATGGTCGGCCGCCATCCCTTCCCGGGACCCGGCCTCGCGATCCGGATCCTCGGGCCGGTCGATCGCAAGGAACTCGAGATCCTCCGACGGGCGGACACGATCTACTTGGAGGAGATCCGAGCCGAGGGCCTGTACGACGACATCTGGCAGGCATTCGCCGTTCTCCTGCCGGTCAGGTCGGTGGGCGTGATGGGGGACGAGCGTACCTACGAGAATGTCTGCTCCCTGCGCGCCGTGACCAGCCGGGACGGCATGACCGCGGACTGGTACCCGTTCCCGCACGACGTGCTCGGCCGTATCTCAACCCGGATCATCAACGAGGTCGAGGGTGTGAACCGTGTCTGCTATGACATATCGTCGAAGCCCCCCGCCACCATCGAGTGGGAATGAGAAGGCTATCAGCTATCGGCTATCGGCTATCAGTCGGCGAGCGGTCGGCATCCCGGATGATGACCCGTCGTAAGCTGATAGCCGATAGCCGATAGCCGATAGCTCTTCCCCATGTCCCGCACCTGGACGGTCCTGCGCAAGCTGCTCCCCCTCGTCTTCGCGTTTCTGCGAGACCGGCGGCGCTGGATCCTGTTCGGTCGTGCCCGGAGGCTTCCGGCCGCTGCCCATCAGCGCCGCGCCCGCCGGATCGTGGACGCCATCGCGGAGCTCGGGCCCACCTACATCAAGCTCGCGCAGGTCTTCTCGTCGAGGTCCGACATCATCCCCGAACCATACCTGACGGAGATCGGACGGCTCCAGGACGCCATTGCGCCGGTGCCGGCGGAGGCGATCGAGGAGATACTCGAGCGTGAGCTGGGCCGCAGCGCAGCCGAGGCCTTCGAGCGGTTCGATCGGACCCCGATCGCGGCCGCTTCGCTCGGCCAGGTCCATCGAGCCCGTTGCGGCGGAGAGGAGGTCGCGGTGAAGGTGCTCCGCCCCGGTGTGGAGGCGCTCGTCGCCCTCGATCTGGACATCGCTTTCCGGGTCCTCTTCCTCCTCAACATCGTCTTCCCCAACCATCATGTGCGGGCCCTGACCTCCGTGGTGCGCGAGTTCGAGCGTCGGATCGACGAGGAGATGGATCTGCGCCGCGAAGCGGAGAACACCGAGGCGTTCAGGCGCAACTTCGCCGGCGACGAGCGGGTGCGGGCGCCGCGCGTGCTCGAAGAGTTCACGCGGCAGCGGGTGCTGGTGACCGAATTCATCGAAGGCACGAAGGTCGACCGGCTACACGCCGAGTTCGAGGCCGGCCATTTCGCCTTCCCGGACCTCATGGAGACGCTGACGGAGGCGTACATCCGAATGATGTTGATCGACGGGTCGCTGCACGCCGATCCACACCCGGGCAACATCCTCGTCGCGGCTGATGGTACGATCGTCTTTCTCGATTTCGGGATGGTCGTGCAGATCCAGCGGACCACGCGAGAGCGCATCTTCCGCATGGCGCTCGCGACCGCGCGTGACGACGTCGACGCCATCATCAACGGGATGTACGAGCTGGGTATGATCGACCCGGAGATCTCCCGAGCCGAGATCCGCGATGCCGCGGTCGAGATCCTCGCGATCCTCCAGGGCGCCGCCGAGGTCGAGCCGCGGCGAATCCAGGAGATGGTCCAGGACATCCTCGACACGTTCTATACCTGGCCTCTGATCCTGCCAGAGGAGCTCGTCTACTTCTTTCGCGCGACCGCTCTGCTCGAGGGGATCGGGTTCCGGTACGACCCCCACTTCAACGGGATGGAGGCGATACGCCCCGTGATCACCCGGATGCGCGCCGAGCTCCTCCAGGCGACCACGAAAGAACCGCGGACCGCGGCGCGCGAGATCCTCAGTGAGGCCGAGTACGGGCTGCGGGCTGTTTACGACCTCGTGCGGCGCGCCGAGCGCGAGGAACTGAGGGTGCGGGCGCATCCCCGCGACGTCCTGCATGCCGAGCGGGTCGCCGGCCTGCTCGTTCGCCGCCTGCTGCTCGGCCTGTTCGCCTCCGTGCTGGCCGTCGTGTCCACTCTGTTCTTCGTGGCGACCCGCAACTGGCTGGTTCTCATCGCGGGCAACGCCGCGGGCCTTTTCCTCTTCCTCGTCGTACTCTTCATCCCCAAGCACCTGCTGGAGAATCCGCTGCGCCATACGCGTGGGGTGACCCGCCGCGGGCGCTGATACGGCACCGGCCACACCCGCGCTTAAACAAACCGGAGTCGGCTCCCGTCTAAGGTACAGACGGTCACGCGAACCTCGCCCGACGCCCGAGTGCAATCGACCATCAGCGAAACCGAATCTTCGGCCGCGCCTGTCGCAACTGCCGAGCTCGTCCGACGGAGCCAAGCCGGCGATGCAGCCGCCTTCGAGACACTCTACCGCGAGCACTGCGACAGGATCTACGCCGTGTGCCTGCGGCTCAGCGGTGACTCTCAGCAGGCTGCCGAGCTTACCCAGGACGTCTTCGTTCGTGCTTGGTCGGCGCTCGCCGGCTTCCGCGGCGAGGCGGCGTTCGGGACCTGGCTGCACCGGATCGCGTTCAACGTCGTCCGGCAGAGCCAGCGCAGCGAGAAGCGCCGACACTCCCGTATCGAGATCCGGGAGGACGTGGAGCCGATCGGGCAGCCGACACGGGAGCCTGACAGGGGTGACATGATCGACCTGGAGCGCGCCATCGCCCAACTCCCCCCGCGAGCTCGCAACGCGCTCGTCCTACACGACATCCACGGCTACCGCTGCCGTGAGGTCGCCGAGATTACCGGGACCGCCGTCGGAACGATTCAGGCCCATCTACACAGGGCCCGTAAACTGTTGAAAGAGATACTCGAGAAATGAGCGAACACCTGAACGATAGAACCCTGCAAATGCACCTCGACGGGGACCTGTCCGGCGCCGCCAGGTGGGACGTCGAAGCACACCTGCGGCATTGTCCCGACTGTCGGCTCCGAGCGGAAAGCTACCGGGTTCTCCTGGACGAGATCCACGCGCGGCCGGCGCGGATCGACCCGCCGCACGATCTCTGGCCGGGCATTGTGGCACGAATCCAGGGCTCGGGCAACGATGCGCCAATACCGATCGGCGGAAAAGCGGACAGGGACAAACTGCCGATCCGCGGCCGCGTCGTATTGGTTTGGGCGATGGGAGTGGCGGCCGCACTGGTAATCGGAATCGGCCTCGGCCGCCAGCTCGCGGAGCAGTCGCCGCAGCTGCGGTTGCCCGCCACAGCCGCTGCGCCCGCCGAGCCGGTCGCAGTCCTGGCGAGCTACGACGAACCCGCCTACCAGGCCGCGGTCACCGACCTCGAGATGATCCTCGTTCAGATGCGCGACGAGCTCCGGCCAGAAACGGTCGAGGCGGTCGAGGAGAACCTCGCCATCATCGACCAGGCAATCGAGGACGCCCGGGCTGCACTCCTGGCCGATCCAGTCAACGAGAGCCTGCACCGCCACCTCGCGGCCAATATGCAGATGAAGCTCAGTGTCCTTCGGATGGTCACGGGCGCAGTAACCGCGGAGATCTGAAAGGAACCCCTAAACAGATGACTACAACGCTAGCTGTCGTAGTGCTTGCCGGCCTGCTGGCCGCACCGCAACAGGCGGACACGACGATCACCATACCGGCCGGCGAACGTCTCGACGTGCATACCCAGGGCGGCCAGATCGTGGTATCCACGTGGGACCGCCAGGAGGTCCGGATCGAGGCTGAGTACGGGAGCCGGGATCAGATCCGGGTGACCACGTCAGGATCGGTCGTGCGGGTTCGCGCGGACTCGCGTGGCGGTATCGGCATCGTCGATTACCGCATCACCACGCCCGTGGGGACGGACCTCGACCTGGGCGGGCTCTTCACGGAGATCCGGGTCGAAGGAGCGCCAGGGCGTGTGCGGGCCAATACCGTCCACGGCGATCTGGAGGTGAGGGGCGGTGCGGGGGAGGTCTCGCTCGAGACGGTCCAGGGGCAGGTGCGGATTCAGGGCGTGCGCGGAACCGTGCATGCCAGATCGGTCGGTGGGCAGGTGCGGATCGTCGACGTCCAGGGTCCGGTCGATGCTGAAACGGTGAGCGGTGGGGTGGTGCTCGAGAACATTCGATCCGATCGGGTCACCGCACGGGCGGTGAGCGGCAATGTTTTCTATGACGGCGTCATAGAGCCCGGGGGGCACTATGCGTTCATGAGCCACAGCGGTCGGATCACGTTGGCGGTCCCCGAGCCGCTGGACGCGACAGTCACCACCGCGATGATGAGTGGCTCCCTGAGCAGCAGCTTCGGCGGCTTCACCACGACCGGCCAGACGCGGGGGAGGCGGCAGACCTTCACGTCGGGGAGCGGCAACGCGGTTGTCGATCTAGAGTCGTTCAGCGGAAACATCCGAATCGTTCGCAGGGGAGAGGTGAGCATTCCGCCTGATCGCTAGGAACAGCGGGCCGGCGCGCACCGGTACACCTGGCGATTACGCCGCGACGACGCGAGGCCGAGAACGGCTTTCGCGTCGTCGCGCATCGTGCCGTCCGTTGCCAGTGTCCTTCCAGGGATGCAACTTGGTCCGGCAAACCAGACCGATTGCTCAGACGCGGCGGTGAAGTTGCGGCGCGTCTTCGCCGTGAATATTCCCGCAGTCCACAAGCGAATGCCTGGACGAGCCGATCGCTCCGCCGCCGAGGACCTGATCGGGCGCTTCCGCGCCGGTCAGCGCTTCGCCCTCGCCCGGGCCATCTCACTCGTCGAGAACCTCCGCCCGGGGTTCGAGGCCTTTCTGCACGAGATCCATCCGGACCTCGGGAAAGCCCATCGGATCGGCATCACGGGCCCGCCAGGGGCCGGGAAATCGACGCTCACGTTTCAGCTCGCGACGCGCTTCCGCGCGGGGGACGAGCGGGTCGGGATCGTTGCTGTGGATCCGACCTCTCCCTTCACCGGCGGCGCGCTCCTGGGCGATCGCATCCGGATGAACGAGCTCGCGACCGATTCGGGCGTCTTCATCCGCTCGATGGCCACCCGGGGGTCGCTCGGCGGGCTCGCGACCTCGACGAAGGAAGTCGCCGACCTCCTCGACGCGTTCGGCTTCGAACGGGTCGTCACCGAGACGGTCGGGGTGGGACAGTCCGAGCTCGAAGTCGCGGATACGGCCGATACGACCGTTGTGGTCCTCGTGCCCGAGTCTGGCGATTCGATCCAGGCGATGAAGGCCGGCTTGATGGAGATCGCGGACGTCTTCGTCGTCAACAAAGCAGACCGCCCCGGCGCCGACCGCCTCGTTCAGGAGCTCGAGCTGATGCTGCACTTGCGGGCCGGGGAGGCTGGGACGGGCGTGGCCGGTCATCACGGTACAGCGCGGAAAGGCGTGAGCAAATCGGCCCGCGAAGGTGCCCGCGAGGAGGTCAGAAGGGCAGGCGGTTGGGCGATTCCGGTGCTCCGGACGGTCGCCCAGGACGGAGGTGGACTGGACGAGCTCCAGGCAACACTCGATCGACACATGGTGTACCTGAAGGAGAGTGGCGAGCTCGTGAGGCGGCGGCGACGGCGCTTCGCGGATCGAACGCGCGCTGCCGTCGATCGGGAGTTGCGGCAGCTCGCCTGGCGGCACGGCCCGGGTGAGGAGATCCTGGCGGCAGCCCTGCCAGCGCTCGAACGCGGCGATGAGTCGCCCTACTCGGTGTCGGCGCAGATCGTGCGAGCCGCACTCGAATTACGGCGTCACCATTCCCACGAATGAGATGAGCATCAGCGAGAGGGAGATCCCCCCGGCGGAGCTGCTCGAGCGCATCGAGGCCAAGGAGCGTGAGCTCCGGAAACTGCGGGACTCTCTGGAGTCCTGGTACGACCGCTACGATGCGGCGCCCAAGCGCAGCGAGCGGTTCACGAACGTCTCGGGACAGGAGATCCAGCCGCTCTACACACCCCTCGACAGACCCGACCCCGCCGGCGAGGAAGCCGCGTATTACAACGAGCGGATCGGTATGCCGGGTGAGTTTCCTTTCACCCGCGGTCCCTACGCGACCATGTACAGGACCCGGCTCTGGACGAAGCGCCAGTTCGCCGGTTTCGGGACGGCCGAGGAGACCAACGCCCGCTACAAGTTCCTGCTCGAGCGCGGACAGACCGGCCTCTCTGTGGCCTTTGATTTCCCGACGCTCATGGGGTACGACTCCGACCATCCCCGGTCGCTCGGCGAGGTGGGAAAGTGCGGGGTCGCGATCTCGTCGCTCGCCGACATGGAGACGCTGTTCGACGGCATCCCGCTCGATCAGGTCTCGGTCTCGATGACGATCAACGGCCCCGCCATCATCCTCTTCGCGTTCTACGTGGTGACGGCGGAGAAGCAGGACGTCGCAGCGGAGGACCTGCGGGGAACCGTACAGAACGACATCCTGAAGGAATACCAGGCGCAACATGCCTGGGTCTACCCGCCCGAGCCAGCGCTTCGGCTCATCATCGACATGTTCGAGTGGTGCGCCGCCCACGCGCCGAAGTACAACCCCATTTCGATCTCGGGTTACCACATTCGAGAGGCCGGCGCCACGGCCGCCCAGGAGCTCGCTTACACGCTGCGCAATGGATTCGAGTACGTAGAGCGCAGCATCGCGCGGGGGCTGGACGTCGACGAGTTCGCCCCACGCCTCTCCTTCTTCTGGGACGTCCACAACGAGTTCTTCGAAGAGGTCGCGAAGTTCCGAGCAGCCCGGCGAATCTGGGCCAGACGGCTACGCGAGGACTACGGCGCGCGCGACCCCGAATCCTGGCGCCTCCGCACCCATGCGCAGACCGCCGGCGTCACGCTTACCGCGCAGCAGCCCGAAAACAACGTCGTCCGCGTCGCCTACCAGGCGCTGGCGGCCGCGCTCGGGGGCACCCAGTCGCTGCACACCAATTCGATGGACGAGACGCTCGCGCTCCCTACGGAGAGGGCGGTGCAGCTCGCGCTCAGGACGCAGCAGGTACTCGCATTCGAGACCGGCGTCCCCGATACGATCGACCCGCTCGCGGGGTCCTACTATATGGAATCGCTGACCGACGGCCTGGAAGCGGAGGCGGAGGCGATCTTCGAGGAGATCGATCGGCTCGGGGGCGTGGTGCCGGGGATCGAGACCGGGTACTTCCAGCGCGAGATCGCGCGCTCGGCCCAGCGCCAGCAGCGCGAGGTGGAGTCCGGCGACCGGGTGATCGTGGGCGTGAACCGCTTCGTCGTGGAAGGTGAGACGTTGGAGATCCCCCTCCTCCGGGTCGGCGAGAAGGCCGAGGCGCGGCAGCGGGAGCGAATGGCAGAGCTTCGCCTGAAGCGCGACGACGCGGCGGTCGAAAGCGCGCTCGAGGTCGTCCGCGAGACCGCGCGAGGCGGAGAGAACGTCCTCCCGCCACTGCTCGACGCCGTTCGAGCCTACGCGACCCTCTACGAGATCCGGCACGCCATGGAGGAGGTCTTCGGCGCGTACCGGGAGCCGGTGTTTTTTTAGCTCACAGTCGGCAGCCTACAGTCTACGGTGTGAGGGCCGGCGAGACGGCCGACGGGACGGCCGGCGCCGCGATCGCAGCACGACGATCCCCTTTGCTCAGCCACATGGCCGGTTCCGAAAGCAACGAGTGGTGGACCGAGTACTTCGACGAGGTGTTCCTGCGAATCTACCGGCCCTTGCTGGATTCGAAACGTACAGAGGCGGAGATCGACGCTGCCCTCCACGTTCTGCAACTCCTCCCGACGGCGAGTGTGCTGGACGTCGCATGCGGATGGGGCCGCCATGCGCTCGAACTGGCGTCCCGCGGATTCGCCGTCACCGGTTACGATCAGTCGGCGTACCTGCTGGAACAGGCGGAGCAATGTGCATCGGACGGGGGAGTCGAGGTTCGCTGGCGGCGTGGCGATATGCGCGCGCTCCCCTTTCACGCCGAGTTCGACGCGGCGCTTTCCCTCTTCTCCTCTCTCGGCTATTTCGGTGACGATCACGAGGACGAAACCGTTCTCTCGGGTATCCGGTCCGCCGTGAAGACGGGCGGCTCGCTCCTCCTAGAGACGATGCACCGGGACCTCGTCGCCCGCGAGTTCGCGGAGCGGGACTGGTGGGAGACGCCGGATGGAGACACCGTGCGCGTCGACCGGGAGTTCGATGCGATCGCCGGCGTGAGCCGGGAGCGCCTGCACTGGCGTGCCGCCGACGGGGCCGAGGGCGAGAAGTTCCATGCGATCCGCATCCGCAGTGCGAGCGAATGGAAGCGACTCCTGGAGGGCGCGGGCTGGCGGCCGATCGAGTGGTTCGGCAACTGGGAGCTGGATCCGTTTACCCATCAATCAGAGCGTCTCATCGTACTTTGCCGTGCGGACGGCTCGAGCGGGTGACGTTGGCGAGGCGTGGTTCCTGCCTGCCGTTCTTGGCTGGCCTGGTGGAGCCTCGTCGGCTGCAGCGTCAGTCCGGACCATCTATGCCGACGACCCGCAGGGTTCCGCCGAACTCATCCACGCCCGGCGCTTCGGAATGACTACTCCTGACGAAAAGGTGAGATCGTTGCCATGACGGTGGAGCGAAAGATCAGAGTTCTCGTTGCGAAGCCCGGGTTGGACGGTCACGACCGGGGGGCGAAGGTCATCGCGAGCGCCCTTCGCGATGGCGGTATGGAGGTCATTTACACCGGCCTGCACCAGACACCCGAGATGATCGTGAGCGCGGCTATCCAGGAGGATGTGGACGTCGTGGCCTTGTCGATCCTGTCCGGGGCCCACATGACGCTGTTCCCGCGGGTAAGCGAGATGCTCGCGGAGGAGGGCGCGGAGCACATCCTCATCACCGGCGGCGGGATCATGCCAGAAGAGGACATTGCGAAGCTCCAGGAGATGGGCATCGGGCGGCTTTTCGGGCCGGGAACGACCACCAGCGAGGCCGTAGGCTACATCAGGGATTGGTTCGCCGAGCACGGCCGCGATCGCGAGTCCGTGGGAACGTGAGCGCGCATCGGGGGGCGGAGCCTGCTTCGGCAAAGGACGGTGCCCGCCAGGGTCGGATGGCGCGGCTCACCGCCGACCTCGCCTCCCTCGAGTCGCGTCTGCGCGAGGGCGGTGGGACCGAGCGGATTCAGAGACAGCACGACCAGGGAAAGCTCACCGCGCGCGAGCGCATCTCCCTCCTCTTCGATCCGGGCGCGTACTTCCAGGAGATCGGCCTGCTCGTGGCCTACGACCGCTACGAGGGTGCTGCGCCGTCCGCGGGCGTCGTCACGGGCATCGGCATGATCGAGGGGCGCGAGGCGGTGGTCGTCGCGAACGACGCGACGGTCAAGGCAGGCTCCTGGTGGCCGGAGACGATCACGAAGATGCTCCGCGCTCAGGAAATCGCGATGCGCTGCCGTATCCCCATCGTCTATATGGTCGACTCGGCGGGGGTCAACCTGCCGTACCAGGAGGGCGTATTCCCGGGCCAGTACGGCGCCGGGCGGATCTTCTACTACAACTCGGTCATGCGACGCTATCTGCGAATCCCGCAGATCGCGGCGGTGATGGGCCCCTGCATCGCGGGAGGCGCCTACCTCCCGGCGCTCTCGGACGTGATTCTCATGGTCGAGGGCACGTCGTTCATGGGGTTGGGCGGGCCGAACCTCGTCAAAGGCGCTACCGGGCAGGTCACCGACGCCGAGACGCTCGGCGGGGCGCGAACGCACACGACGCTCTCCGGGGTCGCCCACTACATGGTGGCCGATGACCGGGCGTGCGTCGCCCGAATCAGGGACCTCGTCGCGGACCTGCCGACGGTCGAGCCGGCAGTCACACTCCGGAAGCCGCGCCCGCCCGCCGCGCCCGCGCGCGTCGCGCACGGCATCCTCCCGGACGACCACCGCCAGCCGTACGACACGCTCGCGCTGCTCCAGTGCATCCTCGACGATGGCGATCTGCAGCAGTTCCAGCCGGAGTTCGCGCCGGAGATGATCTGTGGCCGTGCCTTTCTCCAGGGCGTTCCGGTCGCCGTCATCGCGAACGCTCGCGGGATCATCAGCGATCCTGCGGGCGGGGCGCCGCGCTTCGGTGGGATCGTGTACGCCGAGAGCGCCGAGAAGGTGGCCTATTTCATAGAGACGATGAACCGCCACCAGATACCGCTCCTCTTCGTGCAGGACGTCTCGGGATTCATGGTGGGGATGGATGCCGAGCACTCCGGGATCATCCGCTCAGGTGCCCGCCTCGTGGAGGCGATGGCGACGGCGATGGTTCCCAAGGTGGTTCTCACCGTCAACCATGCCTCGGGCGCCGGCTACTACGCCATGGCGGGGCAGGGCTTCGACCCTGACTTCATCTTCAGCTGGCCGACAGGTCGAATGGGCGTGATGGAAGGTGAATCCGCGGTGACGGCGCTCTTCGGACCCCGGTTGGATGAGCTCAAGCGCGAGGGGCGATCTCCCGACGCCGAGCTACAGGAGGAGATGGATGCGGTCCGGGCTGATTACGAACGCCAGCTCGACGCGCGTTATGCCGCTGCCCGCGGCTTCGTCGATGCGGTGATCACCCCGGAGCAGACCCGCGCCGCTTTGGGCCTGGCCCTGAGCGCCGCCATACGAAATCCCGGGCCGCATCTGGGCCCCTTCGTGCTCGAGTAGGCGAAGCGAATCCGTTCACACATGTCATCATCCATCCGGATCGCCAGCGGCCAGGGCTTCTGGGGAGATCAGATCGAGGCGCCTAAGCAGCAGATCGCGAACGGCCCGATCGACTTCCTCGTCCTCGATTATCTGGCCGAGGTCACCATGTCGATCATGCAGAAGCTGCGCACGCGCGATCCCGAGCTCGGGTACGCCCGCGACTTCGTGGCCCTGATGGCGGAAACGCTGCCGACCGTCGTGGAGCGTGGCATTCGCGTGGTCGCGAACGCCGGCGGTGTCAATCCCGAAGGGTGTGTGGATGCCGTGCTCGAGAATGCCTCGAAGGCGGGGCTCGGCAGCCGGGTCAAGGTCGGGGTCGTCATCGGCGACGATATCCTGCCGCACCTCGACGAGCTCCAGGATCGTGGCCTGGACCTGCGTAACATGGAGAGTGGAGAGCCGCTGTCCACCGTTCGCGAACGGGTTCGTAGCGCGAACGTATACATCGGTGGCCGACCGATCGCCGAGGCGCTGGCGCGCGGGGCCGACATCGTGGTGACCGGCCGGTCCGTCGACCCGGCGCTCACCTACGCCCCGATGGTCCATTCGTTCGGGTGGCGATGGGACGATTACGATCGCGTAGCCGCTGGCGTCGTCGCCGGCCACCTCAACGAATGTGGCGCGCAGGCGTCAGGCGGGAACTGCCTGGTCGATTGGCAGCGGATACCGGACCTGGCGTCCGTCGGCTACCCGATCATCGAGGCGGCGCCGGACGGCTCCTTCGCAATCACCAAGCACGAAGGAACCGGCGGTCGCATCACGGTCGCCGGCATCAAGGAGCAGCTCCTGTACGAGATCGGGGACCCGACCCGCTACCTCACGCCCGATGCAACCGCGGACTTCACGTCCATCGAACTGCTCCAGGACGGCGAGAACCGTGTCCGGGTGCATGGCGTGAGAGGCAGTGCACCGCCGGATCTGCTGAAGGTGAACATCACGTATTCCCATGGCTACAGAGCCGAGGGCTCGCTGGTCTACGCATGGCCGGACGCCATCGCGAAAGCACGCGCTGCCGACCGTATCCTGCGCGAGCGCCTGGACAGGCTCGGCCTCCGGTTCGACGAGGTCCTCACCGAGTTCGTCGGCTGGAACGCTACCCACGGGCCGCTCGCCGGACCCCCACCCGACCTCCCCGAGGTCACCGTCCGCTGGGCGGTTCGCGGTTCCGACCGCGCCGCGGTCGAACGCTTCGGCAAGGAGATCGCGCCGCTCGTCCTCGCAGGTCCTCCCACAGTCACCGGCTACGCCACCGGCCGGCCCAAGCCGCAGGAGATCATCGCCTACTGGCCCGCTCTCATTCCCCGGAGCGAAGTGGACGGCAGGCTGCGCGTGGAGGTGCGGGGGGCGTAGGGTCAGGATTCAGGATTCAGGATTCAGGATTCAGGATTCAGGATTCAGGATTCA
>JBBDRL010000039.1:0-8945 GCA_040905505.1 Gemmatimonadota bacterium
GCCGGGCTGAAGCAGCAACGTAAGCGGCCGGAGTCAAAACGTCATCGCCCGCGGATGCGGGATGGGATCCGGCAGGGTCTCAACCTTTCGTTTAGAGGTCACCATGCTACTGGATCCCCGCATTCGCGGGGATGACACCCGAAGATGCCCCCATCCCCGGTCCCGATCTCTGGCCTCTGGCCCTAACTCCCGGCCGCCCCGTCCCCCGCCCCGTCGGCCGAGCGCTCGATGATTTCCTCAGGCGCGGTCGTGAAGGGCAGAAGGATGGAGATGCGGCGGTTCGCGTTGTTCTGCGGGTCATCCGGCACGCGGAGCTGGCGGTCGGAGTAGCCGCGGATCTCGGCGACGCGGCCGCGGCCGAGAGGGGATGCTTCCATGGCGCGGCGCGCGGCGTTGGCGCGGTCGCTCGAGAGCTCCCAGTTCGTGTACCCGTCGCGATTCGCGTAGGGGACGGCGTCCGTATGGCCTTCGACGACGATGGGCGCCGTCGTCAGCCTCAGCTCGCCGCCGATCACGCGGAGGGCGCGTTCGGCCGCGGGCTTCAGCCCGGTGGAGCCGAATGCGAAGAAGGTGTCGCCGTCATCCCCCTCGACGAGCTCGATTCGCAGCCCCTGGTCGGTCATGACGATCTCCACCTGAGCCGCGATCGTGCCGAGCCCATCCGTGCTTTCGAGCTCCATTTCGATCTTTTCACCGATGTCCTGGTACCGCTGCGTCTCGATCTGTCGCGCCACCACCTGAACGGGCATGATGCTCGACGGGGGCTTGGGCGCGCTTCCCATCTCGATCAGGTTCGTCGAGCTGGCGCGCCCCTCCGAAAAGCCGATCGGGTTCTGGAAGTAGCCTTCGACGGCGCTCTTGACTGCCTGGTCCATTCCGATGATCCACATCACCATGAAGAAGGCCATCATGGCGGTCACGAAGTCGGCGTACGCCACCTTCCACTGGCCACCATGGTGGGCGTGTCCCTTCTTGACCTTCTTTACGACGATGATCGGGCGCTTTTCATTCGACATCAGGCAGCCTTGCGCCGGGTCATCGACTCGAGTTCGGCGAACGAGGGACGATCACCTGGTTCGATGTTGCGGCGCGCGAACTCGACCGAGGTCATGGGCGAGTCACCCCGCGCGAACGAGAGCAGGGCGGTCCGGATGCAGGCCATGTAGGCGCCTTCCGCGCGAAGGCGAGCCTCGAGGGCGCTCGCCAGCGGCCCGAAGAGGCCGTAAGCGAGAAGGACCCCGAGGAATGTTCCGACCATCGCGGCCGCGACTTTCTGGCCGATTTCCTCCGGCGGCCCGCCGATCGAGCCCATGGTGACGATCACGCCGAGAACGGCGGCCACGATGCCGAAAGCGGGCATCGCATCGCCGACACGCTGGATCGCCATGGGAACCGCCATCGCCTCTTCGTGCTGCTGATCGAGGTCGAGCTCGAGGATCTCGGAGAGGTGGTGATCCTCCACCGCGCCGGTGAGCAGGACCTTCAGCGTGTCGGCGAGGAAGGAAACGGCGTGATGGTTGTCCGCGAATCCGGGGTATTTGTTGAAGATCTCGCTCTTCTCCGGCTCCTCGATGTGCGATTCCAGCCCGACCAGACCTTCCTTGCGCGCGGTCTGGAAGACCTCGTACAGTACCTGAAGGAGTGCTGAGTAGGCCTTCTGCGTGTACGGATTCGGCTTCAGCAGATTGACCGTCTCGCGGAAGGTCCCTTTCACGACAGCCGGCGGGTTCCCCACAATGAGCGCACCGATCCCCGCGCCTCCGATGATGACGAACTCGGAGACCTGGTAGAGTACGGCGAGCTCGCCATGGTGCATGATGTAGCCACCGATGACGCTGCCGAAGACGATGAGCAATCCAATGATGACGAACACGAAAGATGTTTATGGTGCAGGGTTAGCGGGTTGCCGTGATCGTTCTCGGTATTCAAGTATCGGCCAGCGCCCCCGGAAACTGGACCGGCCCCTTCGAAGCCGGGCGGTCTGATGGGGAAGGAGGAGGCCGAGCGGCGGGAGAAGCGCCGGGCCTGTGAGGATTGGCAGCGCATCAGCGAAGGAGTCATCGCGGGGGTGCACCACGCGCTGAACAACCGGATGGCGGCGCTGAGCGCGGTGGGGCAGGTGCTGGAAGCGGACCTACCGAGCGGGCACCCGCTCGCCGGCGCGATGGGAACCGAGCTCGATCGCCTCGAGAAGACGGCCGGGTTGCTCCATCTCCTCACTGGCGGGGGCGAGCCGGCACCGCTCCAGGCCGAGCCCGTGATCGCGGATGCGGCCCGCCTGTTCGAGATGCACCACGCCCTGCGGGATCTGCCGCTGAGCGTCGAGCTCGAGGAGGGGCTCTACCCGCTCTGGATCGACCCGTCGGACCTGCTCCGTGCGGTGCTGGTACTTCTGGCCATCGCGAGCGCACACGCGCAAGGCGGCTCCGGCGAGCTGAGGATCACCGCCAGCGGCGACGCAAGGTATGTCGACTTGATGATCGCGAGCGCCACCGAGGCTGCCGCCGCGCAGGCGGGTGAAGGCCCGGCCGAAGCGGCGGGTATACTGGCGGGAATCGCACCGGAGAGCGCGAAAGAGCTCGTGAGGCCTTGGGGTGGGGAGGTTACGGTCGAGGAGGGGCGGAACGGCGAGCTACGGCTTCGCCTACGACTTCCCACGCTTCCGGAAGTCAGACGTCGAGAGAAGGAGGGCTGAACAGGTGCTCAGGACCCGCTCTTCCGAACCGGCAGGACCTTCAGCCAGTCCGCAGCATCCGAGGTCGCATTGGCCCGACGGTTCTCTGAAGTGATCGCTTCGACGATCTCCTCACGCAGAATGCTCACATCGGCAGGCGCTTCGATGCCCAGCCGGACGCCCCGGCGATCGGACTCGATGACGACCACACGGATCCCGTCGCCGATGATGATCGCGTCGCCTGGTTTACGGCTGAGGATGAGCATGCACGCTTACATATCGAGAATCGTCTGAACCATCTCGTCGACGACGGTCACCAGCCTGGCTGCGGCGGTATAGGCCTGCTGGTGCTGCATCACGCGAATCAGTTCCTCGTCCGTGGAAACGCCACTCACGCTCTGCCTGCGGAGCTCGAGCTGACTGGACAGCGTCTCGTAGACGTCGGCTGAATCTTTGGCGACGCGCGTCTCGACCGCAAGGTCTGCAACTGTGGCCCGGTAGTGCTCGGAAGCTGAAAGCCCACCCAGGACGTCCGCCTCGGCAACGGTCCAGATGCCCTGGGCGATCTCGTTCCGCGCAGGGCTGCTCCGCATGGCGGCCATGGCCAGGGCGATCCGGTTGTTGTCAGGCTCGCCGGCCGCGTCGCTCGCCGCAACGGTCGCGGCGGTAGCCACCACCTCGATGTCTCGCGCCGTCGTAGCCGCGGGGTCGAAGAAGTCGGTGCCGGGGGTGCCGTCCGGTAGAAAGCCCGCGTTGTGAAGGGCGTTCGTCTGGATGACGAGGCCCTCGGCAAGGTCGTCCAGGCGTTGCTGCACCGCCGGTATGCGATCCTGAAGCATCGCCACCAGCTCGCCGATCGCGCTGCCTTCCTCCGCCATGCGCAGCGTCATGCTGCCGAGCGAGACTTCCGGCGGCTCGCCGGTCGCGGTGAGCTCCTTCCACTCGGCACCGTCGACCACCGTCGCATTCTCGACCATCACCGCGATCTTGCCGTTCTCGCGCTCGACGACGCGTACGGAGGCGAGGCTCGAGAGCGAGTCGACCAACCGGTCACGCTGATCTCTGAGATCGCTGGCGGTGGTGCCGCCGGCCTCCTCTTGCACGATCAGGCCGTTGATGGACGCGACCTGCTCGGTCAGTCGGTTGACCTCCTGAACCGAAGTGGTCAGGCGCTGGCGGGTATTCTGGACGAGCTCGTCGAGGCGGGCCGTAAATCCCTGGAGCTTCGCTGCGACCTGCTCGCCGCGCTGGACGACCAGGAGCCGGGCGGTATCGTCCGTCGGGTTGTTCGAGACGTCGGACCAGGAGGAGAAGAACGCGTCCATCGCGGAGTCCAGCCCGGTCTCCGAGGGTTCGCCGAGGACCTGCTCGACGCGGCCGAGCAGGTCCTGACGGAGGTCGAAGCTCGCCGACCGCCCCGCCTCACGACGATAGCTGATGTCGAGAAGGGTGTCCCGGACGCGGCTGATGTCGTGGATGCGGACGCCCGTTCCGAGGCGGCCGATCGGGGTGATGTCCGGCGTCGAATCCACGAACTGCACGCGCTGGCGCGAGTACCCTTCCGTCTGGGCGTTGCTGATGTTCTGCGACGATACCCGGACGGCGGTCTGGTGGGCGTGGATCGCACTCCGCGCGATGTTGAGGATTCCGCCGATGCTCGACATATCAAGCCTGCCTGTCGATGAGGAGCCCGCCGGGCGCTTCCTTTTCGCTGCCCGAGTTGTCGGGACGATACGTCTGCCCCGTCTCCGCGGGGCCGTAGAGGCCGCGGACCAGGTCGCCGCCGGTGGAGAGGGCGGCGCGGAGCACCTTGCGATTGGTCTCGACCTCACGCGAGAGCGTCAGGGCCGCGGCACGGAGGCCGTCGCGGGCATCGCGGAGGGCGTCGGTCATGCGGTCGCCGAGGACTTCGTCGAGGGCGCGGAGGCCCAGGTCCTCGGTGCCGGCGATCAGCCGGCCGAGCGATCGGCGCTGCCGCCTCGCCTCTCCCAGGGTGACGAGAATCCGATGCGTGGCGAAGACGCTATCGTCCACGCCCTGCAAGTCGTCACCAGCGACCGAGGTTCGCTGATTCCGCATCACGCCGATCAGGTCCTCGAGGAGACGGACTTCGGCGGTCACGGCGTTCGCCAGTGCGTCGATGGCCGCGGGGCTGGCCGATCCGTTCGATACGATGGCGAGTGCGGCCGCAGGCGTCGGCGTCATTCGGTACCTCCCTCTCCATTCGACTGTGCCGCGATCGCGCCGCGGAGTTGTCGGTAAAGTGCGTCTCCAATGCCTCGCTGCCATCCCTCACTCGTCAGGGGTGCGAGGTGCTGGTCGAGCATCTCGGTGAACATCTCCTCGCCCATACCACCGTCGGTGATGCCGTCCTGCGGCACGGTCTGGCGCATGGCTTTGAACAGCTCGGCGACGAAGACGCCTTCGAGATCCTTGGCCGCGCGGCGGAGCTTCTCGTCCTGGCCGTTGCTCAGCGGGGCGCCCGCGGCGCCGATCGGGTCGATGCTGCTCATCGGATCACGACCTCCGCCGAGATCGCACCGATCTCCCGGAGCGACTCGAAGATTGCCGCGATCTCACCGGGCGGCGTCTGAAAGGCGTGCAGCGCCGAAGCGATCTGCTGCGCCGACGTTCCTTCAGGCACCCGTAGGTCGCCGGCCGCCTCCTCCCCCGCTGCACCGGCGTCCCCGATGCTGAGCGTCACCAGCCCGTGGCTGACGACCGCCGCCCCGACCGCCAGGTCTCCGCCCGCCACGACCGTCCCGTCACGGCCGTCGATCACGATCCGCGTGACACGCGAGGGTTCGATGCGCAGCTCGTTGACCTGGGTCAGGAGCGCCACACGTTGGACCAGGTCCTCCGGTAGGTTCAACGCGACCGACCCTGGGTCCTCCACCGACGCGGTTCCGTCGCCGAGCTCGGCATTGACGGCCAGCGCCAGGCGCGTCGCCGTCGCGAGGTCCGGCTCGCGAAGGAGAAGGCGTGACGCGGTGGCGAAGGAGGTTCGCGGCAGGTCACCCTCCAGCAGCCCTCCACCGGGGATCCGGGCAGTCGTCTCGACGACGTAGGAGCCCCGGGCGTTTCCGCCGTCGCTGATCATCAGGGCGCCCTGCGCCGAAGCGACCGGAATGCCGGCAACGTCCGAGATCAGCGGTGTCATCCAGAGGACTCCGCCGCGCATCGAGCGCGCATCGCCGATCGAGGAGACGTGCACCTCGAATCGCCCTCCGGGCCGCAGGTACGGTGACACCTCGGCCGTGACCAGAACGGCCGCGACGTTGCGCATCCGTAGCACGTCCGGCGGCACGTCCACGTCGAAGCGGCGCAGCAGGTTGGCGACGGACTGAACGGTCTGGCCACCGCCGCTCCCGCCCCGGTCGCCTGTGCCATCCAGGCCGACGACGAGACCGTAGCCGACGAGGCGCACTGGAACCGCCGTCTCCTGAATGGTCAGATCCGCGATGCGCGTGTCCTGCCCGTTAAGTAGTTTCGGCATGAGGAGCAGAACGAGCAGTGCGGTCACGAGCTGAGCGGCCAAGTATCGGCGCCGGGTGATTCGCCGGTTCTCTGAAGCGGTGCGTTGAGTCCTCATGGCCAGATCGCCCCCAGAATGCGCCCGATGATGCTGCCGCGGGGCGACGGCGTATCGGTCGTGTAGACGAGCTCGGCCTCGCCGACGCGCCACGAGTCGACCACATTGTGTGGGGAGACGTCCTGGGGCCGAACGACGCCGCGAAGTAGTAGTTCCTCGCTCGTCTCGTCGATGTTGACCACCTTGCGACCTTCCACGCGCAGGAGACCGCCGTCCTCGATGGCGACGACCCGAACGGTCATCTCGCCCTGAAATCGGTTCTGGCGCGTCGCCTCTCCGCTACTCCGCGATTCGGCCTGATTCGACGTCGACACGTCCGCGGCGCCGGAGAGACCGCCAGTCGCCGAAACGCCAGCGCCGAGATCGCTGAAGCGACGGTCCGAGTTGAAGTCGTCCTGATTCGACGCCGCCAACGTGTACTCGTCGATGAGGACGGTGATCATGTCGCCGGGTGCGAATATCATTCTGTCGGACGTCCAGGACTGCCGCGCGGCCTGCGCGTCCACGGCATCAGCCGTGAGAACGGTGCCGAGCAGGAGGGCCAGGATCATCACGCGGGTACGGGTCATCGTGTCCTACCATTTTCCGGTGAATCGAGGCGGACCACGCCCGCCTCGAGTACAGTTCCCTCATATCGTCGACGCGTATCGATGCGAACGCGGACCGACTCGCCAATCGCGCCGGAGCTCATCGCCTTGCCACTCATCCGCAGTTCCAGTAGTCCATCCCTCCAGACGAGCTGCACCGGGTCTCCGGGTTGAACGACGGGCGCGGGCGCGATGGTCGGCGGCTCGAGGGGCTCGCCCTCGGAAACGACACGGCGCGTGATCCAGCCGAGCGGCCCCTCGGAAGCCGTTTCGGCCGCATCGCCGAGCCTGAAATCCTCCGCGGTCAGTACGGTCCCGCGCGCCAGATCGCGCGTCGCGACGGGTACGACCCCGTCCACCTGCGCGATGGCGATCGAAGGAGCCGACACGACGAGGGCGAAGGCCACGAGCCCGTACCAGTGGAGAGTAGACCAGGTCATCAGCGGACCATGTTGCTTGCGATCTCCGCCATCTGCTCGCTGTTCTGGATGGACTTCGAGTTGATCTCGTATGCGCGCATGGATGTGATCATGTCGACCATCTCCTGCACGATCTCGACATTGCTCGCCTCCAGAGTCCCCTGAAGGAGTCGTCCCATTCCATCTTCCTGGGGGAAGCCGAGGATCGGCTCGCCCGAGGCGGGTGTCTCGGAGTACATGTTCTCACCCAGCGCGAGCAGGCCCGTCGGGTTCGCAAAGCGGGCGAGCTCGAGGCGGCCGACTTCCGTCTGATCGGTCGCGATACCTTCGCGCTCGACGGTGACGATCCCTGTGCGGGAGATCTGCACGTCCGAGGCGTCGTCCGGGATCTGTACGCCCGGCACGATGGTGTACCCGCCCTGCGTGATGAGCATCCCCTGATCGGAGACCGTGAAGCTGCCGTCACGCGTGAAGCCGACTTCTCCGTTCGGAAGCTGGACCTGAAAGAACCCGTCGCCCTCGATCGCCACGTCAAAGGGCCGGCCGGTCTGCTCGACGGCGCCCGCCGAGTGCAGCCGCTGAACGGCAGCGAGCCGTACGCCGCGTCCGACCTGGATCTCCGGCATCGTTGCGGCGTCCGGCGCGCCGATCGTCGTGCTCCCCTGCACCGTCTGGTAAAGAAGGTCCTCGAAGTGTGCCCGGCTCCGCTTGAAGGCCGTAGTGTTCACGTTCGCCAGGTTGTTCGCGATCACCTCCGTGCGAGTCTGCTGCGCCCGCATTCCCGTCGCGGCGGTTCTGAGTGACGGATCCATTTTTACTAACCTTTCTGCTGGTGAGAGCGGAATGCATCAATTTTGAATTTTGAGTTTTGAGTTTGGCTGATCGCGCGTTCGATGGGCGTGCCGTTCAATTCAAAATTCAAAATTCAAAATTGCAGTTCCTAAACTTTCCCCAGCTCGTTGGAGATGGTGTTCCGGATGCCGTCGAGTGTGACGACGGCCTTCTGAACCGCTGCGTAGCTACGCTGAATCGAGATCAGGTCCACGAGGGAGCCGACGGTGTTGACGTTGCTGGCCTCGAGATGGCCCTGCTTGATCTGACGCTCTTCCGCGGCCTGCTCCACTCGAGCGGGGTCCGGAAGGAAGAGCGTTCCCTCGTCGTGAACGAGGGCGACGTCCGGGGGCACGGTCTCGACCCGAAGCCGCGCTACTTCGCGGCCTTCGACCCGGAGGGTGCCGGCGGCGTCGATATCGATCGACCCCTGGGGTACCACGATCTCGCCGCCTTCACCGAGGAGCGGATTCCCACGGCCGTCGACGATGCGGCCCTGGTCGTCGAGGGTGAAGGAGCCACCGCGGCTGAGGCGCTCGCCATCGGGCGTCTCCACGATGAGGAACGCGTCGTTCGCCAGGGCGATATCGAGCGGTTCGCCAGTGTGCGTCAAGGCGCCGACGCTCATGTCGGTCGTCGTGTCGGCAACGGGGATCGCGTCTCCGATCATGCGTGCGAAGACCCGCTCGGCCTTGAACCCCGTGGTCTCGGAGTTCGCCAGGTTGTTGGCGGCGATCTCCTGTCGTCGCTCCCAGTAGTGGAGCGCGTTGGCCGCCCGGATGGTTCCGTTGATCTCTGGCATTTGCGTTTTCCGTTGTCCGTTGTCCGCGATGCGTCCCCGA
>JBBDRL010000040.1:0-46806 GCA_040905505.1 Gemmatimonadota bacterium
CCCCGCGAGCGACGAGTGGCGGTGCAGGTCATCGCCGGAGCGTAGGGCCGCGCGCGAGCGTGCAGGAGCACAGAAGGGCTAGACCTTCGCATCTGGGGTCGTTTCGAAGGTACCTGACCGACCGGATCTCCTCGGCGTTGTCGCCGGGGGAGCCGCCGGAGCGCAACCCGCGGCCGGCCCTCCATGTGCGGGGGCTGCGGGTCGATGGCAGTCGGCTGCGGCGGTACGTTCGCGCGACGAACGGGGACCAGGTCGCCCGCTACGGGACGCACGACCTGCTCCCACCCAGCTTCCCGGCCGTCTGGGAAACCGCATACCTCCTGGATCTCTTGCGCCTCGCCGGCTATCCACTACCCCTCGCTGGATTGCTGCACTTGGGCGGTGAACGGCTACACCTCCGGCCATTACGGGCGTCCGAGCCCCTGGACCTGCGGATGCGGATCGTGAGTGCCGAGGCAATCCGCGATTCGCTGAAGATCACGGTCGTCTCCAACGCACTGAGCCCCGTTGGGCGGCTCTGTTCGGAGAGCGAGCTGCTGTTGCTTCTACGTGGAGTACGGCTCGGCGGAGGCGGGGGGTCCGCCTCCCGGCGAGAACCCGCGCAGCGTGAAGACCAGGAGCCGGAGCAGAACTGGATCGATCTGTGTAGCTGGGAGCTGGCGGGTGACGCCGGGCGGCGTTACGCATTCGCGTCTGGCGACGTGAACCCGATCCACCTCTCCCGGCTGACCGCCAGACCCTTCGGGTTCAAGCGCCCCATCCTTCACGGCTACTGTACCGAGGCCATGGTCGCGAACGCCCTGATCACCGAGATCCTGGGCAGCGACCCGACGGCCCTTCGGCGGCTCAGCATCCGCTTTACCGCGCCTCTCTTCCTACCGGCGCAGGTGACGCTGCGTGTCGACAGGCACGGTCCGGAGGCGCGCGGGGCCTTTCAGGTGGTCGTTGCGGGAGGCAGTCGCCCGTGCGCAGTCGGCGAATGGGCGGGTGGCTGACGGGCGCTCAGGGGTAGAGGAGCTGGACGCCCCACTCTCCGGACTGTGGATCTCGGATGAAGACCTCCCGCTCGTGCAGGCGGCTGGGCCGTGCGGACCAGAACTCGATCCGCGTCGGCGAGAGGCGGAAACCGGACCAGAAGTGCGGGCGCGGAATCGGGCGGTCGGCAAATCTCACGTGAATCTCTGCGGCGCGATCCTCGAGACGCGCGTACGATTCGAGAGGTTGGCTCTGCCGGGACGCCCAGGCGCCGACCTGGCTTCCGCGTGGCCGCGATTCGAAGTACGCGTCGGCCTCCGCGTCCGTCACCCGGCTGACCGGGCCAGCGACACGGACCTGGGCCTCGAGCGGCTGCCAGTGAAAGCAGAGCGCGGCGTTCGGGTTCTCCGCCAGCTCGCGCGCCTTCTGACTCTGCAGGTTGGTGTAGAAGACGAAGCCGTCCTGATCGAACCCCTTCAGAAGCACCATCCTGACGGAAGGGCGGCCTTCGGAATCGGCCGTGGCGAGCGCGACGGCAGTCGGCTCCGGGAGGTCGGTCGCTCGGGCCCGTTCGAGCAGGGACGCGAATCGAGCTATGGGATCTTGCATATGGCTGGCGGCTGACGGTCAGCGGGTTTCCGGCTCGCCCCTTCCAGACTGGGGGGCGTCGTGGGGCTCACGAATCCCAGGCGCGAAAGGTAACGCGCCATCGGTGGAACGAAAGAACGCGGCTCCGGAAGCCACCTGGCTCCGAAGCCGCGTTCTTTCCGTCCAGCGGGTGCTTCTCCCGGCGCTACGGTTCAGGCGACCAGGCTCGGCGCCTTTGCGAAGTCTCGCGCGAAGCTGGCGTACTGCTCCTGAAGCCGCGGCAATGCCTCGTCGAAGGCGCGTACGACGTCCGGATCGAACTGGGCACCCGAGCAGCGACGGATCTCAGCTACTACCTCGGCCCACGGCATGCCCCGGCGGTAGGCCCGGTGAGACGTCATTGCGTCCAGCGTGTCCGCCACCGCCAGAACCCGGGCGGGCAAGGGAATATCCTCCCCACTCAACCCATCCGGATACCCGTCGCCGTCCCAGCGCTCGTGGTGCCATCGGACCACCCCAAGCACCATCGGATCGTCGATCAGTGGCTCGAGGATGTGCGAGCCCGTGACCGGATGCTTCTTCACCAGCTCGAATTCGCTGGCGCTGAGCCGGTCCGGCTTGTTCAGGACGTTGTCGGGGACGCCGATCTTGCCGACGTCGTGAAGGTCCCCGGCCAGCCGGAAGCGGACGGGGTCGATGCTGCCGGTGATCTCGGCGATCGTGAGCGCGTACTCGGTGACGCGCGTTGCGTGGCCCGCCGTATACTCATCCTTGGCTTCCACCGCCGTAGCCAGAGCGTGGGCTGCCCGAAGCACCCAGATCTTGCTCTCGGTATCGCGCTGCCGGAGCTTCGTCTCGAGCTTCTCGCGATCCGCTTCGGCTTGCCGCTCCGCTCGCCTACGCCCGACCGACTCGGCGACGCGCTCGCGCAGGTCCTCGAGCTCGAACGGTTTGACGATGAGCTGGTCCACACCCCGTTCGATCGCGGTCGAGGCAGCGTACACGTCCGCGTGCGCGCTCATCAGGATCATGCGCGTCCCCGGCGCCCGCGCCCGGACCTCCACGAGCAGGTCGAGCCCCGAGGCTCCCGGGAGGCGCAGGTCGGTCAATACGAGATCGAACCAGTCCCGACGCAGGAGGCCCAGGGCCTCGCCGACGCTCCCGGCGGTTTCGATCTCGTATCCTATGCGAGCGAGGTATCGATTGAGGAGCCGGCAGATGTTCGGCTCATCGTCGACCACCAGAATCCGACCCATCGGATGAGGCGCCGGAGAGGCCACCGGAGGCGTCTCCTCGAGTTGATCGTGCGCGAGAGCAGCGGTCGCCATTCAGCAGCTCCAAATAAAGGTCATTTGCCGGCGAAGAGAGCGCATGCCACGTCCAGATCGACGTTTCCACCGCTCACGATCACACCCGACCGGCGGCCCCGGCCTAGAGCCGGATCGCTGAGCAGCGCTGCCAGCGCCACCGCACCCGACGGCTCCACCACGAGCTTCATCCGCATCCAGAGAAATCGCATCGCCTCCACGATCTCCGCTTCCGCGACCGTCACCATCTCCGACACCTCCCGCCGGACGATCGGCCAGGTGATCTCACCCAGCGACGGGGTGCGAAGCCCATCGGCGATCGTCGGGGGATTCGCCGTTCGATGCAGGCGCCCCGTCCGAAACGAGCGCGTGGCGTCGTCCGCGACTTCCGGTTCCACGCCGACTACGGCGCACCCTGCGACGGACGACGCCGCGAGAGCGCTTCCCGACAGGAGACCCCCGCCGCCGCAGGGCGCGAAGAGCACGTCCAGTGGCCCCGCTTCGTCGAGGAGCTCGAGCGCCGCGGTCCCCTGCCCGGCGACGACGTCCGCATGGTCGAAGGGCGGGATCAGACTCAGGCCGCGCTCCTGCCGCATTTCGGCCGCGATCTCCTCTCGCGTCTGCCGTTGCGGGTCGTAGGTCACCACGCTGGCACCGTACCCGAGGGTCGCCGCGCGCTTCGCCTCAGGCGCGTTCGCCGGCATCACGACGGTCACGCTCGTGTCCAGCAGCCTGCCGACCAGCGCGATCGCCTGCGCATGATTGCCCGACGAGTACGTCAGCACTCCGCGCTCCCGGTCCGCCGCCGACAACCGGCTCACCGCGTTGTACGCCCCGCGGAACTTGAACGAACCCGACCGCTGGAAGTTCTCGCACTTGATGAAAACTTCCCCGCCGAGTCTGCCGTCGAGAGTGCGGGAGCTCACTACCGGCGTCCTGTTCGCCACCCCGCGCAGCCTGTCTCGCGCGGCGACCACAGATTCTAGTGTCGGCAGGTCGGCGCTCATCGCGCGTTCCCCGCGCCGCCACCATTCACCCCGAACGCATCGAATCTGCCTTCCAGGAGTTCCTCCACCGTCTCATGCGTGCGCACGAGTCGCGCGATGTCGCCGAGGGCCTCGAGGTGCTCCTGCGGCCGCTCCGCCGGACTAAGCAGCACGAAGATCAGGTGGGCCGGCGCATCCGCTCGGGGGAACTCGATCCCCTCCTGGCTCGTTCCGAGGAAGACGATCGGCTCCTCGATTCCGCGGAATCGCGCGTGTGGCACCACCACACCCGGCTTCAGTTCGGTCGAGAATTCCTGCTGCGTCTCGACCAGGACTCGTGAGATCTTCTCCTGTCGATCGGCGTCGAACAGGCCGCCGCTCTCGAGGATGAAGCGAATCGCCGCGTCGTACGTGAGCGCCGGCAGATTCTTCACGATCCGGTCAGGCTCCAGCCCTCGCGGGAGCAGCGCATCGGGCACAGGCTCCCGTAGGGGAGTATCGGCTTCAGATGGGTAAATGATGAGAAAGCTCTCTGGAAGGAGTCCGGCGAGCTGCCCCGGGAGGCGCTCGAGGCTGGGATCCCAGGAAAGCGTTCCGCGACGGGCGCTCAGTACGACCACCAGATCGTCGGGTCGGACCCGCCTGCGGAGCTCGCCGGTCAGAGAGCCCCAGCCCGGAATGCGTGTGAACTCCATCGCCGCCGCCGGTCTGATCGGCTTGAATAGCTCTTCCAGGCGCGCGGGGTCGGAATCGATCGCGAGTGCGACGATCCCGGCTCCGAGCCGTCCGCCGATCACCTTCAGCGCCCGGGCCGCCTCGAAGAAACCGGGGTGCCGATGGCTCAGCGGTGGAAGCACGAGCAGGACGCGCTTGGTCGTATTCAGCGAGTGGCCGAGCTTCGACACGACCACCATCTGCTTGGTCTGGGTGAGGAGGTCGTCGAGCACGCTGCCGAAGATCTCCCCGCTCCTCCGCATGCCGGCGCCGTCCCAACCGATGACCACCATAGAGCTACGGGTCTCGGCGATCCCGCGCGCGATCCCCGAAGCCACGTTACGATCGACACGGGTCAGCGGGACGACCGGAACCTCGGCGCCGGCCGCGTAGATGACCGCCTGGCTCAGGACCTTCTCGGCTTCAGCGACCTCCTCTTCCGTGTAAGCCGCGCGATCGCGCACCACCATCAGCGGATACAGCGGCTCGTTGGAATCGGCCCCGCGAAGGATCATCGCAAGGTCGAGGAGCGACTCCTCGGTGGCGGGGTTCGAGAGGGGAATCAGGATGCGCCGCTGGGCCGCGCCGGCGTCGTACGGCTTCTGCTCCTCCTGCGCCGCCACCATTCGGCCGAAACGCTGGACCGCCCACGGGCCGACAAGACACGTCACGACGATGGTCAGGACAACGGCGTTGAGCTCCGTCGGATTGAAGAGACCGATCTCGAAGCCGACGAGCACGATCGCGAGCGTGCCGGAGGCATGGGGGATCGACAGGCCGAACATCACCCAGCCCTCCTCGGGCGTGTAACCGAAGATCAGCTCGGTGAGCTTCGTAGAGGCCCATTTGGAGACCACCACGCCGGCCGCCAGCGCCGCGGCGAAGGCGAGCGCGTCCAGATCGGTCAGTGCCCGCACGTCCACCAGCATGCCGACCGAGAGCAGGAAGAACGGGATGAAGAGCCCGTTGCCGACGAACTGAATGCGGTTCATCAGGGGCGCGCTCTCGGGGATCAACCGGTTGAGAGCGAGCCCGGCAAGCAGGGCGCCGATGATGGGTTCGACCTGGGCGAAGTGGGCGAGGTACGAGACGCCGAAGAGCACCGCCATCACGAAGATGAACTCGATGGTCGCTTCGCGGCGGACGTTGCGGAACAGCCATCGCGCGAGGAGCGGAACGCCCCAGATCACCGCGACGATGTAGGTGCCGAGCGACGCGACGAGGACGAGCCAGAACCGCAGGCCGATGTCTCCCTCGTAGCCGCCGGCGACGATCGCCAGTACCGAGAGCGCGAGGATTTCCGTGAGGATCGTGCCGCCCAGTGTGGTCGTGACCGCCAGATTCTTGACGATCCCCAGGCGGCTCGCGATCGGGTACGCGAGCACGGTATGTGACGCGAACACCGCTCCGAGAAGGATCGAAGAGAAGATCTCGTAGCCGAAGCCCAGACCGATCAGCGTTCCGGCGATCTGCGGGATGATGAAGGAGATCGTGCCGAAGATCAGACTTCGGTTGCGGTACCGGTTGAAGTCGTGGATATCCAGCTCCAGCCCGACCATGAACATCAGGTACAGGAGCCCGACCGTACCGAGCAGAACGATGGTGGGGCCGCGGTCGAGCAGGTTCAGGCCGTTCGGCCCGATGACTGCGCCAGCGACGATGAGTCCGACGATGCCGGGAACGCGGATGCGTTCGAAGAGCAGAGGCGCGAGAAAGAACACGGCCATCGCAATGGCCATGATGAGCACGGGGTCGCTGAACGGCTGTAAAAGCGGCATCAGAGGTCTACGGTCTCGATCAGGAGCCACTGCGGCGTGCAGCGCGTCTTCACAAAGCGGAATCGGGACCCGGGCGCGCTACCACCGGTGCGCCGGCACCGGGAACAATGCGACCCCCGGTCGGCGGGCGAGCCGGGGGTCGCGAGGGAGATGCGGCGGGCGGCGCTCAGTACTTGGGCACGGAAGGGTCGACTTCGTCCGCCCAGGCGAGGATGCCACCCTCGAGGTTCCGAACGCGTTTGTACCCCTTGCCCCGAAGGTAATCCGCCGCGCGAGCGCTGCGGGCCCCGGATCGGCAGTATACGACCAGGTCCACGTCGGGCTCGATCTCCTCGTACCGCTCGGGGAGGTCGCCCAGCGGAATGATCCGAGCGCCCTGAGGCCCCAGATTGCCGATGTCCCACTCGTAGGGTTCGCGTACGTCCAGCAAGGTGATCGGCTCCCCTCGGTCGAGTAATTCCTTCAGCCCGAGGACGGAGAGCTCGGTCTCGTCATTCATCTGGCCATCCTGTGCTCTCGTGGCGGTCTCGATCCCGCAGAAACGCTCGTAGTCTATCAGTTCGGTCACGGTCGGTGCGTCTCCGCATACCGGACATGCGGGGTCGCGCGCGAGCTTCAGTTCCCGGAACCTCATTCGCAGCGCGTCAAAGATCAAGAGCCTTCCCGCGAGCGTTTCGCCAATACCGAGCAGTAGCTTGATCGCCTCCATCGCCTGAATGGTTCCGACGATTCCCGGGAGCACTCCGAGCACGCCGCCCTCGGCGCAGGAGGGTACCATCCCGGGGGGGGGCGGCTCGGCGAATAGACACCGGTAGCACGGCCCGTCTTCCGCGGCGAATACCGCATTCTGACCTTCGAATCGGAACACCGATCCGTATACGTAGGGCTTCCCGAGCAGCACGCAAGCGTCATTGACCAGGTACCGCGTCGGAAAATTGTCGGTGCCGTCGACGACCACGTCGTAGTCGGCCAGAATGTCCAGCGCATTCTCGGAAGAAAGCCGAACGGGATGAAGCGAGACGTCGACGTGCGGGTTGATGTCCTGGAGCGAGGCACGGGCGGATTCGAGCTTGGATCGACCGATGTCAGCGGTGCCGTGGATGATCTGCCGCTGCAGATTGGAGGCGTCGACCACATCGAAGTCCACCAGGCCGATCTTCCCGACCCCGGCGGCGGCGAGGTACAGCGCCACCGGCGACCCGAGCCCTCCCGCCCCGACGCAGAGCACGCGCGACCGCTTCAGGCGCGCCTGTCCGGCGGGCCCGACTTCGGGAAGAATGAGGTGGCGGGCATACCGCAGCGACTCCTCAGGCGAAAGGGGGGCGGCCGGCGGTGTCATCGTCGTGGCGTTCATCTCGTCGGGCTGTGCGTAGGTGCAGCCGGCTGGCCACTCCTGGCGGTGCGGCCAGATTCATCTACGGATACACGGCATGTACCCCGTCGGCGAGTAGCGGTTCTTGCAGCGGAAGTTGCTCCTGCCCCACCGGGCGGGGAAGTGCAGCGGCGGAAACGGGCTTATATTGGAGGGCCATAACTCGAAGCATGGAATTACGATGAGGTCTATTCGAACCGGACTCCTGATGCTCGTCGCTTGGCCTGTCGTCGTGGCCTGCGCTGGTGGAGACGTCCAACCACCGCCTCCCGCGCCGACCCCGACCCCGGCGACCGAGCCGCGGCCGGAGCAGGAGACGCTGCGAATGCCCGAAGCCGAACCGCCCCTCGAGGAGCGCTGGCGCGCCCCGTTCGGGGTCAGCACTGCGGGCGGTGTCGAGCTACGCGAGCCGCGCGAGGTGCACGTCCTCGGTGCGGACCCGGAGATCGCGGAGGGCATCGCCGCGCTCCGGGCGAGCTCGGCCGCAGCTGACGACGCCGGCCGGCCGGACAGCGGTACCCGCACCGATGAGAATGGCGCCGCGCCGATCGATGAAAATCCGAACGACACGCTCCCGGCCACTCGCGACCGTCCGCCGGAAATGGTCTCGAGGACGCACCGCGTCGGCCCGGGGGATACGCTGTGGGGGATCGCCCGCCGCTTCAACGTGAGCCCTGAGCGAATTCGAGAGGTCAACGGTCTCTCGGGCGACCGCGTCCGGGTCGGAGAGACGCTCGTCATTCCGGGTGAAGAGGATCCCTCCTGAGAGGATGGCGACAGGCCGCGGGCGTGGCGTGGAGCTGATTTCCCGCCAGTTGTCGGTTCGCGTCGTGACCCGCCCCTCGCGGGGTCGTGGGCAGCGTACGCATGGCCTCCAGCATCGAGGTGCGGACCTGCTCGATCAGCACCCCGACGTCCGCCTCCGTCAGCCCTGAAGTCGGGAGGGGTCCGAGGACGCGGATCCGGATCGTCCCCGGCCGGATGAGGCGCCGGTCCACGTCGAATAGCTCCCGCACAGGCGAGGCGACGATGGGCACGATGGGCACCTGCGCCGCGATCGCCATGTAGAATCCGCCCTTCTTGAACGGGAGCAAGCCTCCAGGCTGCTTACCACGTGTGCCCTCCGGAAAGACCAGAACGGAAACCCCGCGTTCTCGAATCGCGTCCTCGGCGCCTCGCAATCGTTGCACGGCGGAAGGGTTGTGCGACCGGTCGATCAGAATGTTGCCGGTGACCCGGAAGATCCAGCCGAAGAAGGGGATGTAGCTGAGCTCCTTCTTGCCGACGATGACCGTGTTCTCGGGGTAGATACCCGCGAAGATCGGCACGTCGAAGGCACTCTGGTGATTGGCGATGTAGACGCAGGGCTGCTGAGCGCTGAGATTCTCGATGCCTTCCACCACGACCTCCAGGCCGAGCGGCGGAGGCATCCAGCGGCTCAATGCCCGCGCGTAGTCCCTCGCAACGAGCGAGCGGTCGCGTCGTACCAGGGTGATCCAGACGCCGTAAAGGGAGGCGAGGCCGAAGCCCAGCAGAGAACCGATGCCTCTCAGGTAGAACATCGGCGCCTCGCGGTCCCGGGCGATGCTGACTGGTTCATGCGGTTGTGCAAGAATGATCAAGGCGGCGCCTGGGGAAGGCCGCAGACGGAACGCCGCAGTGCATCGAGCGCGAGCTGAGCCGTCATCTCCTTGACCCAGGCGCGGGAGCGTCCCCCGAGCTGATATCGGTGCGCCCACTCCTCACCGTCGCGGCTGATCGCGATCCAGACCGTTCCGACAGGCTTCGCGGCCGTACCGCCTCCGGGACCCGCGACTCCGCTGGTTGCCACGCCGATCGCCGCCCCGGAAGCCCTACGCGCTCCGCGCGCCATCTCCAGAACCGCCGCCTCGCTGACCGCGCCCTCCGTCGCCAGCGTCGCCGGGCTCACGCCCAGCAGGGTCGTCTTGGCCTCGTTCGAGTAGGCGACGACGCCCGCTCGGAAGTACGCGGAGGCGCCGGCGACATCCGTGATCCGATGGCCGATGAGGCCGCCGGTGCACGATTCGGCCAGGGCGAGTGAGAGCCCTGCATCACGGAGCAATCGTCCGACGGTTTCCTCGAGCCCCTCGTCCCCGACGGCGTACAGCCGGTCTCCAAGGCGCTCCCGGACCGCCGACTCGAGATGGTCCAACCTAGCCTCGAGCTCAGGATCGTTATCGCCTGAGACGGTCACGCGCGCCTGCAGGCGCGGAAAGGCGGCACGGAACGAGAGCCTCGCGTCCGGCCCGTCCACTACGCCGGTCAGCAGCTCGTCGAGCCGTGACTCGCTCAGCCCGAACACGCTGAAGACCCGCGAGGCGATCCGTCGGCCAACGACGTGTTCCAGTAGCCATGGGACGAGCTCCTCCTCCGCCATTCGCCGCATCTCGCGCGGCACGCCAGGGAGCGCCGCGACGTGGGCGTTTCGCTCATCGCCCTCAATGCGCAAGACGAATCCGGGCGCGGTACCGAGCGGATTGGGCAGCACTGTGCTCCCCCGCGGCAGAAGCGCCTGCCGGCGATTATTGGCGGGCATCTCGAGCCCCCGCTCTCGAAACCGTCTGGAGATGTGCTCCAGCGAATCGGCGTGGAGTTCGAGCGGGACGTCCGCGAGGCGCGCGACGGCGGCCGTGGTCAGGTCGTCCGCAGTCGGGCCGAGACCGCCGGTCGCAACTACGAGATCTGCGTGCTCCAGGGCCCGAGCCAGCGCGCGGTCGATCTCTGCGTCGTCGTCCGGCACGGCAAGGATGCTCTGCACATTGATGCCGACGGAGCGCAGGAGCTGAGCGAGGAAGCCACTATTAGTGTCGGTCGTAAGGCCGCCGACGATCTCGTCGCCGATGGCCAGCACGGAGGCTTTCATGGACGGGCGGAACGGGACATACACGGGCCTCGGCCGTGGGGGTCAGTATACCGGGGTACACCGAGGCAGCGGCACGCGGGGTCTCGGGGCAGTGCCCTCAACCGCCACGAAGCTTCTTCATGTAGCCTTTCAGCCGCGACCGCGGCGCGCGCGTGAGATGGTTGAACTCGCCGCCGGACGCCAGCCATTCGCCCCCGTCGATCGTGACGCATTCGCCGGTGATGAACGGGGCCGCGTCGGAGATCAGGAATGCCGCGAGGTTCGTCAGCTCGTCGTGATCGCCGAAGCGACCAGCCGGTATACGCTGCCTCGCCTCCTCCTCGATCTCCGGCGTCGGCATCAGCGCCTTCCATGCACCCTCCGTCGGGAATGGTCCCGGGGCGATGGCGTTGACGCGAATGTCGTAGGTCGCCCACTCCACCGCCAGCGACCGCGTCATCGCCAGCACGCCGGCCTTCGCGGCGGCCGATGGAAGCACGAATGCCGAGCCCGTCCACGCGTAGGTCGTCACCACGTTGAGGATGCCGCCCCCAGAGCCGCGCTCGATCATTCGTCGCCCGGCGGCGAGGGTCGCGTGGAAGCTTCCGTACAGCACCGTCCGGACGACCGCGTCGAAGCCACCTGGCGATAGGTCCTCGCTGGCCGCCAGGAAGTTCCCGGCCGCATTGTTGACCAGGACATCCACAGGGCCGAGCCGCTCCTCGATCCGGTCGAGGGCCCGCTCGATCTGGTCGTGCTCGCGCACGTCCGCCGGGGCAGCCGCAATGTGGTCGGGTGGCGCTTCGAGAGACCCTACCGCCTTCGCAAGCCTCTCCTCGCTCCGGCCGATGATGCCGACGCGGCCCCCCAGCGTCAGGAAGCGCTGGGTCATCGAGAGCCCGAGCCCGGAACCCCCGCCTGTGATCAGGATGGTCCGTCCCTGAAGCGCGTCCGCCGTGAACATGTGGTCAGGCCTCGCCTTCACGACGCAGCGACGGCAGCGCGTCGGCATCCTCGTCCGTCTGCAGACCGCCCTGTTGCTGCAGCTCCACCGGGCCCATCAGGGCCGCGCGAAGCAGCTTCGTCCATAACTTCCCTTCGTCCGGTACCGGAGCGGGCCGGATGCCGTTGCGTTCCTCGAACACACGGCCGAAGACCCGGTCTGCCTTCTCGGATTCCTCCAGGTGGAGCAGGTGCCTGGCAATCTCTTCACGGAGATCCACCTCGACCGTGGCCTCCGCCATCATGAGAAGCTGCTTTGCCGCGAGCTCCTGCTGACCCGCCCGCTCCGCCGCCCGGACGTACTCTCCGATCTCAGACCGCGTGCCGGCCCGAAAACCTTTGCCCAGAGCCAACCAAGCCAGCGTGCAACGCGCCCGCACCGCCTGCGGGGCGATCTCGAGTACCTTACGGCACAGCACCTCCGCGGCACCGAACCGCCCGGACTCCAGGTACGCATCGATCGCCCTGCCGTAATAACCGAGTGCTCGCGCTGGCTGGCCGGCCTCCACGCAGAGATTTCCCGCCCGGTTCAGAAACTGGGTCTCGTAACCGGATGAGGCCTCGCTCGCCTGACTCTCCAGCTCCGACAGCTCTCTATCCAGGCGCCCCGGCGCCCCCCGGCTCCGACCGCGGAACAGATTCGACATGAACCTCAACAAGGACGAAATCGCTCGACTGGTACTCGCACCACTCCGGACTCTCCAACCTTTGGAGTCTGGCACGAGAAAGCGCTGCACGCCAGTCCCGGACGCCGCCGCTCCTGCCGAGCCCGACACCAATCTGCGCAGCCGGGAAGGGGATCAGGGAAAGTGAGCCCCCCGACGGTATATCACCGCACCCGTCGTCCGGTGTTCGACCGAGTTATTGTGGCGGGTGGCCAACATGATTACTGTTACAGGCTATCGCCAAACTGTTCTACCTGGGTTCCCCTCGGTGGCCGCTTCGTAGCGGATGGGAGGGGTGCTTCTGAAGCAGGGCGGGTGAGCAATCTTCAGAAAGCGCCTGCAATTGCCGATACTACGGTCGGGGCCGAACGCCCTAATCGCACTCGGTGACCTCCTTCCGTCAGACGGTGAGCTGCCATGGGGTCCGACTCCTCGACGCTTACGACTCAGAGCCCACCAGCCATGACATTGGCCATGGCGGAGGATCCGTCGTTGACGGACGCACTGTCGCGCATCGCGCGTCTCGCGGCGCGGTCGACTTCCGCCGCTGCACTGGTCGTTCACGCGCGCTCGGGCGCGGGCGTCTCCTTTCATGGCGATCGGGGGCTGGCGAAGAATTTCACTTCGGACACCGGTCTCGTGGCCGACCTCCTCGCGGCCCATGACCAGCACGGCGACCGCTTGGTGGCGACCGGCGTTTCCCCCGCGCACGCGGGGCTCGAGGCTACACTGACGCGCCTCCAGCAGGTCCAGTCACTCGCCACCTTCGCCATTCGCGGCGAAGACAATTCCCTCTCGGGTATCCTGGCGGTTGCTGCCCCCGAGCCAGTGGAATGGGGTGGGGCGACGCTGGACGACCTCGCGGATCTGGCGACGCTGGCCGCCAGCGCGATTGGTCGGCTGCCTCAGGAGAGTGGCGATTCGTGGGCGGATGAGGCGGTCGAGATCCAGACGGCCTACCTCGATCAGCTCTTCGAGTCGGCGCCCGAAGCCATCGCGATGCTAGACGCCGAGGGGCGGATCCTGCGGGTGAACGCGCAGTACACGCGCATGTACGGCTACACCGCCAAGGAGGCGATCGGCCGGAAGCCTGCAGACCTGACGATTCCCACCGAAGAAGTGGATGATGCGCGCGAGATGGGACGGCGCGCAGCGCGTGGCGAGGAGGTTCGGACCGAGGTTGTGCGCCGTCGCAAGGACGGCACGCGCTTCCCCGTCGCACTGGTGGGGATACCCGTGCGAATCAACCGTGGGCAGGTCGGCGTCTACGCGATATCACGCGACCTCACGCCGGTGCGCAATGCCCGCGTCGCCATTCAGCGGAAAGAGGAACGCTTCCGCTCGCTGATCGAGAATTCGATGGACCTCGTCGCGATCGTGGCGGCCAGTGGTTGGATCGATTACGTCACGCCCTCTGTCTCCCGCCTCCTCGGCCACGACCCGTCCGCACTGGTCGGTACCAGCGCCTTCGGGCTGGTTCATCCGGACGACGCGCCCGCCGTGATTGCGCGGTTCACATCCCTCATCCGTGGCGAATGTGCGGGAAGCTTCGAGTTCCGGCTGCGAGACGAATCCGAAGCGTGGCGCACATTCGAGGTCCGGGCCAAGAACATGATCGACGATCCGGCGGTAGGCGGAATCGTCATCAACGGGCGCGATGTGACCGACGAGCGCGCCGCCAAGAAGGTACAACGCCGGCTGGACGCGTTCCTCGAGGCCACACCGGATTTCGTTGCCACCTTCGATCCCCACGGGCGCGCGCTTTCAATCAACCGTGCCTTCAGGGCCCTGCTCGGCATCGAAGATCCCGGCGCCGACCTCCTCGCGCAGCTGACTCTGGAGGACCTCTTCCCCAGGGAGGTCATGGAGCGGCTGCTGCACGAGGGCATCCCGAGCGCGATGCGCAGCGGCGGCTGGTCCGGCGAGACGTTCCTCCGGGGCACCGACGGCGCCGAGATCCCGACGTCACAGGTCGTCCTGGCGCACCGTTCACCCTCCGGCACGGTCGAGTTCCTCTCCACCCTCGCGCGTGACATCACCGCTCAGAAGGAAGCGGAGACGGCGCTGCGGCGGAGCGAGGCGCATTTCCGGTCCCTCATCGACAACGCCGCGGACATCATCACCATTGTCGATCCTGACGGGAAGATCCTCTTCGTCAGCCCATCCGTCCGGCGCGTGCTCGGGTACGAGCCCGACGAGGTGCTCGGGAGCAGCATCTTCTCGCTCGTCCAACCGGAAGAGATCCCGGTCGCGGTCGACAACTTCACCAACGTCATGCAGAAGGCAGAGCCGGGCGATCCAGCGGAGTTCGGCGTACTGCACAAGGACGGCTCCTGGCGCCGCCTCGAATCGGTCAGCGAGAGCCTCCTGAACGACCCGGCCGTCGGCGGGGTGGTGATCAATTCGCGTGACATCACGGACCGCCGACAGGCGGAAGAAGCTCTTGGGGAGAGCCGGCAGCAGCTCCTGCAGGCGCAGAAGATGGAGGCGGTCGGGCGGCTCGCGGGTGGAATCGCCCATGACTTCAACAACCTTCTGACGGCGATCAAGGGGTTCACCGAGCTCCTCCTGCTGGATTTCGAGAAGAAGGATCCCAGGCGGAACTTCGTGACCGAGATCCAGGGGGCTGCGACCCGCGCCGCGGGACTGACGCGCCAGCTGCTGGCGTTCAGTCGTCGCCAGGTCCTTCAGCCGGAAGTGCTGGATCTGAACGCGACGGTCGCGGAGATGGAGAAGATGCTCGAGCGCCTGGTCGGCGAGGACCTGCGGATGATCACCGAGCTGGAGCCGGATCTCGGACGCGTGAAGGCGGACCCCGGGCAGGTGGAGCAGGTAGTGATGAACCTCGTCGTCAATGCACGCGACGCGATGCCGACCGGCGGCGAACTGCGCATTCGCACCGCCAACGCCACGCTCGCCGAGGCAGACATCCAGCGTTATCCATACGTGCAGCCGGGCGAGTACGTCCTCCTCGAGGTCGGCGACACCGGCGCCGGCATGTCGCGGGAGATCCAGGACCGGATCTTCGAGCCCTTCTTCACCACCAAGGAACAGGGGAAGGGCACCGGGCTCGGCCTGAGCACCGTATACGGCATCATCAAGCAGAGCGGCGGCTACATCTGGGTGGACAGCGAGCTCGAGCACGGGACGACGTTCCGGATCTACCTTCCGCGTGTGGATGCCCAGGTCGCCGAGCGCGCCGCCGAACGCGAGGACGAGGGATCCCTCGATGGCAGCGAGTCCGTGCTCCTGGTCGAGGACGAGATGGCCGTTCGGGTGCTCGTCCGTCGTGTCCTGGAGCGAGCCGGCTACCAGGTAGTCGAGGCCGCCTGCGGACCCGAAGCGCTCGAGCGGGCAGCGGACGCCGGCATCGGCGAATTCGACCTGCTGCTCACCGATGTCGTCATGCCGGGTATGAGCGGCCGCGAGCTGGCGGATCAACTCTGCGAGCAGCAGCCGGACCTCCGCGTACTCTATATGTCAGGCTACACCGACGAGGCGATCGTCCACCATGGTGTGCTGGACGAAGGCGTCGCGTTTCTGGAAAAGCCGTTCACCCCCGATGTCCTCCTCCGCAGGCTCCGAGCAGTATTCGACTCGCCCATTTCCAGGTAGTCCGAAGGTTACGCACGACTCGCTAAAGTATCTCGGGAGCCCCGCCGATACTCTGAGCGGGAGGCTGTGTGCCCCTCTCGCAGCGACCGGCACGCAGACCGACGGTCGTTCACCGCAGGACTCGAGGAATCGTCCATGAAGGCGACACGGATTTCGACGGAGGAAGTATGAGAAGCACGTGGAAGCACCGCTTAATGGTGCCTGTGCTGGCAGTGGCGATCCTGGCCGCGGGGTGCAGCGACCAGTTCGGACCGCAGCCGGAGCGACTCCTCGGTCCTGATACCGCCCCCCTGATGGCCAAGGGTGGCAAGTCGGACCAGGCGAAGGACAAGAAGGAAGCGAAGAAGCAGGAGAGGGAGCAGAAGAAGCAGGAAAAGAAGGCCAGGAAGGGGCCGAAGATAAAGGCCAAGAAGAACAACGGGCAGGAAGTCGAGTACCAGCTCGCAGTCAAGCAGCGCAAGTCCGACAAGGCGCCGGTCTCGGCATGGGTGGACGGCAGCGCAGAAGTGCAGCTGGAGGTCGGCGGTCATACGCTGACGATACCGAGGGGCATCGTGGACCGGCCCACGCTCTTCTCGATGAAGATCGATCAGCGGACGTACCAGGACGAAACCGTCGTGGAGGCCGTCCAGCTCCACGCCTTCCAGGTTGAAGGTAAGGGCCGTAGGGCGCGGACCGAGGACATCGGAGCTCAGGGCTTCGGAGCCTATTCCGTCGAGCTCTGCTTCAATTATCAGGGCGCCGATTATGAGACCCTGAGCAATGTCTTGGCCGCAAGCCTCGTTTATCTCAGCCCCGACGGGCGGAGCAATGAGGTCATCGAGAGCCAGGCAGACCTGAGCTCCGAGACGATTTGCGGAGGCGTCAATCACTTTTCCGACTACGGGCTAGCCTGGCCGTAGACAGCACGGCAGTACCCACGCAGTACTCACGAGTTGGATAAACGCAAACCGAGGATGAGACGATGACCAAGTTCATCAAGCAGTTTTCGACACTTTCGGTTCTGGCGATGTCGCTGTTCCTCTGGAGCTGTGACAACATCGGCCAGACGACGGCCCCGACGGGTGACCTGAACCCGCGTGGCTACGCGATCTTCAGCAGCACGACCGGCGAGCAGTTCGTAGTGATCCGCGAGTCCGAGGACCTCGGGATCGTGAGCGGCAGCATCGGCGCCGCGGGTGGCGAGCTCCACCTGGGGAACCACTCCCTCTACGTCCCCGAGGGCGCGGTCGAGCAGTCGACGGTCTTCACCATGAGCCGCGCGGACGACGAGCTGGTCCGGCTTCGTCTCTCGGCCACCGTGAACGATCACAACGACGTCGGTTCGGCGGGCTTCGAGAAGCCGGTGCGACTGACGATCAGCTTCTCCGGCGCCGAGGATCTGCCCGAAAGCACGGACAAGCTGGAAGTCATCTACTTCCGTCCGGATGGTCTTGTCGATCCCCAGAGCACCTGGCTCGACGTCAGCAATGAGTCTGCCAGTGGTGAGTTGCCGCACTTCTCGGACTTCGGCCTCGCGTGGCCGTTCTAAGCGGACGATTCGGAAAGCAACATCGGGACGTTGGACGAATATCTGACGCCGAATAGACCGAATCCGACACTTAGTTAGAGGGCAATCATGCTGCAGACTCTGATTGAATCAGGCCGTGAGGCTCAGCGGACCGGCGCGTGGGACGAAGCGCTGGCCCACTATGAGACCGCGCTCGCTATGGTTCCTGAAGAGGGCGATCCCAAGAACACGGCGGACATCCTCAGATGGTCGGGGATGGTCCACGCCGAGCGGGGCAGTCTCGACGAAGCAGTAGGGCAGTTCGAGTCGAGTCTCGCAGCCGCCGAAGCGGGCGGCTTGAAGGAGCAGATGGCGGCGGCGCTCATATGCATCGCCAATGTCGAGTTGCTCCGCGGGAAGCTGGACGACGCGGCGGATCTCTTCCTCAAGGGACGGGAGACCGCGGAAGACGTTGGACACGACCGTCTGGTCGCGCAGATCGACCAGAATCTTGGGACCATCGCCAACATCCAGGGGAACGTGGCGATCGCGCTCCTCAGCTACCGCTCCGCTCTGGAGAGGTATCGCAGGCTGGGGGACGATTTTACGGCGACGCGGGCGTTGAACAACATGGGTATGGCCCACGTCGACCTTTCGGAATGGGAAGCGGCGGAGACGTGCTTCACCGAGGCCTCGGAGATCGCGGCCAAGAACGGCGACACCATGATGGTGGGCCGGGTGGAGCTGAACCGCGCCGAGCTGCACCTCAAGCGTCGCAGGTATGAGGCGGCTCAGGAGAGCGTCGACCGCTCGCTGCAGGTTTTTCATCGGCTACGCACGAAGCCGAGCATCGCCGAGGCGTACAAGTACTACGGCGTGCTCTACCGGGAGACCGGCAAGCCGGAGCAGTCCGATACACACTTCGCGCTGTCGCTGGGAATGGCGGAGGCTTGCCAGAACCGGCTGTTGCAGGCGGAGACGCAGATGGAGTGGGCGCTTCTGCACCTCGAGGAGGAGCGGAAGCAGGAAGGGATTCTCTACCTGAATCGCTCGCTCCAGATCTTCCAGGACCTGAAGGCATCGCGAGAGGTGCTCGACATCGAGCGCCGGCTCAACCGCCTCAAGGAGATGTACCTCCCCGCGGTACGGGGATGGGGATCCCAGCTCACCGAGGGCAAGGATCCATTCCAGGTGGGGCACGCCCAGCGCGTGGCGGATTACGCGACGAAGCTGGCGCGCGAGGTCGGTGTCGACGGATGGGACCTGACGTACATCCGCATCGGCGCCTTCATCCACGACCTCGGCAACATGGCCGTTCCGGCGGAGGTCCTCAACAAGGCCGACGTGCTGAACGACGACGAGCGGGAGCTCATGAAGGTTCACACCATCATGGGCGACTCGATGGCGAAGCAGCTCGATTTCCCGGACCAGGTACGTCCGGTCGTGCGAAGCCATCACGAGCAGTGGGCCGGCTCCGGTTATCCCGACAAGCTCGTCGGCGATGAGATTCCATTCGGGGCCCGGGTCGTCGGTATCGCCGACGTATTCGATGCGCTCACCAGCCCGCGCAGTTTCCGGGACGCGTTCTCGCAGGACGAGGCGCTCCAGATCATGAAGAAGGACTCGGAAACGATGTTCGACCCGAATCTCTTCGGTACCTTCATGGATATGATGAAGCGTGGTGGTTTTGAGTGAAGAGTGAAGGTTGATGGCGTAGGGTGAAAAGCGCCGGGTCTTCGGACCCGGCGCTTTTTATATACTCGGCAAGTTCGCACTGCACTGCGTGCGCGGTCCTGTGGCGTGTCGTTGCGGGCGTCGGTAACTTTCGGGACGCATCACGGAAACTCTTGGGTCTTGGAGTCATCATTTGAGCATTTCGCGTTGAATCAGGCGACACTCGACATGTCGTTGTCATCCCCGGCCCTTTCCCGGTCATCCCGAACACTTTCCGCGTTGTCCCGAGCACCCTCTGTGTCGTCCCGAGCGCCCTCTGTGTCGTCCCGAGCGCAGTCGAGGGACCTGCACTTCCCGCCCGAAGTGGAACTCCCCCGACTGCGCTCGGGACGACAGGGGAGGCGCCGGCGTGAGGGGGGTGCATGGACAGGAGCCTTTGGCTCTATTCTCGTTTCCGCGCTCCTGCTGGCGGCGGTCCCGGCACATGGCCAGCTCGATGTCGCTGGCGCCGCGGGCCGTGGCGAGGAGCTGACCGTCTACGTGATGACGATGGGCCCCGGAGCGTACGTCTGGGAGCGCTTCGGTCACAACGCCATCCGTATCCGTGATGAGCTGCGCGGGACCGATGTCTCGTACAACTACGGGATGTTCAGCTTCGACCAGGAGGGATTCGTGCTCCGCTTCATCCGCGGTCATATGGACTACTGGATGGAGGGGTTCGATACGGGACTGACGGTCAACGCCTATGCCGCGACCGATCGGTCGGTCTGGATGCAGGAGCTGAATCTGACTCCCGAGCAGCGGGCAGACCTGCGCGACTTCCTCGAGTGGAACGCCCTTCCGGATAACCGCGTCTACCGATACGACTACTACCGCGACAACTGCTCGACCCGGGTGCGGGACGCGATCGACAGGGTGCTGGAGGGGCAGCTCGCCGCCCAGACGATGGACTTGCCCTCGGGGACGACGTATCGGCAGCATACGCGCTGGCTCATGGCGGATGATCCGGTCGTCTACACGGGGATTATGGCGGGCACGGGTCAGCCGGTGGATCGGGAGATCTCGATCTGGGAAGAGATGTTCCTCCCGATGGTGCTCCGCGATCGGATCCGTGACGTGACGGTGGTCGACGCGGCGGGCAACACGGTGCCGCTCGTCGTCGCGGAGGAGCTCGTCCACGCGGGAAGTGCGTCCGAGGAGCGGGCTGAGTCGCCTGGCCTGCTGGTTTACCTCATCGCCGGACTCCTCGTGGGTGGGGCGATGTGGGGCACGGCACGGGCATCGGGCGGCAGTCGCCTGGCGCGGACCGCCTTTCAACTCCTGGCATTCCTGTGGGCAGTCGTCGCCGGCACGATCGGGATGATCCTCTTCGGCGCGTGGGCCTTCACCGATCACGCGGCAGCCTATCGCAACGAGAACCTCTTCCTGTTCAATCCCCTCCTCGTCCCACTGATCGCAATGGTGCCGGCGGCGGCTGGCCGTGCCCTTCGCATCCGTCGCGCCACCTGCTTCCTCGCCGCCGTGGTGGCGTCTCTCTCGCTGATCGGGCTCTTGGTGACGCTTCTGCCGTGGTTCTATCAGGAGAACGGCGAGTTGCTCGCGGTCGCGCTGCCGATCAACCTCGGCCTGGCGATCGGGGCCTGGGAGGTCTGGCGGCGACCCGAGACGAAGGAGTGAGCATGCAGGTGCAGATCTTCGGCACGCGAAAGTGCCGCGACACGCAGAAAGCGCAGCGCTTCTTCAAGGAGCGGCGCGTCGACGTCCACTTCGTGGATCTCGATCAGCGGCCGGCGTCGGCCGGCGAGCTGCGCCGCTTCGCGCAGAAGTTCGGTGCGGAGGCGCTGATCGATCGGGAGGGGAAGCGATACCGTGACCGTGGGCTCCACGTCGCCCATGTGACCGACAGCCGCATTCTTCCGATGCTCGAGGAGGATCCGCTCCTCCTGCGCACGCCCCTCGTGCGTAGCGGCAAGGCACTATCGATCGGCAACGCTCCGGACGAGTGGGCCGCGATGCTCGGATGACGGAGCGGTCGACGATCGACATCAGGGAAGCCGGTCCCGGCGACATCGGCGTCTTTCTGGACCTGGTGGACGCGCTCGCGGACTACGAGAAGCTCGAGAGGCCGAGTGCGGAAGCGCGAGAGCGGCTCGCGCGAGATGGGTTCGGGGATACCCGGCGCATCCAGCCGTATCTGGCGGAACGGGCCGGCCGCCCCGTCGGTTATGCGGTGACGCTGTTCACGTACTCCTCCTTCCTGGCGCTCCCGACGCTCTACCTCGAGGATCTCTTCGTGTTGCCCGAGGCGCGCAGCAAGGGGGTCGGCCGCGCCTTCTTCCGCTATCTCGCGGCTGAGGCAGTCCGGCACGGATGCGGGCGTATGGATTGGGTGGTCCTCGACTGGAACGAACTGGCCATCGACTTCTACGAGCGGCTTGGCGCGACGCGTTTGACCGAGTGGCACACCTACCGGTTGAACGCCGATCAGCTCGCGCGCATCGCGGCCGGGCAATGAAGGAGACACGGCGGCAGACGGCAGTCCCGGCCGAGGCGACCGCGCACCTCGTCGCCACGGATCCGACGCTGGCCGCACTGGTAGCGCGCATCGGCACGCTGGAGTACAAACTCGAGCCTGACCTCTGGCGATCCCTGGTCGGCTCCATCATAGGCCAGCAGCTTTCGGTCAGGGCCGCGGCAACCATTCGTGCTCGCATCGCAGCTCTCGGTTCCAACGGCTTTCCGGGGCCTGACGTGATTCTCGCCGCGGCGGACGAGGACCTCCGCGGCTGCGGACTTTCCCGCGCCAAGGCCGGCTACGTCCGCGATCTCGCGCACCGATACCTCGCGGGGGAGATCGACCCCAGTACACTGCGCGGGCTGCCTGACGAAGAGGTGATCCAGGACCTCGTGCGGGTCCGCGGCGTCGGCAGGTGGACGGCGGAGATGGTGCTCATTTTCTGCCTCGGTCGGCCGGACGTCCTCGCGGTCGACGACCTGGGAATCCGGACGGCCGTGCAGCGGGCGTACGGATTGGACGAGCGCCCCGGGGGGCCGGACCTGGTCCGAATCGGGGATGCGTGGCGGCCGTTCAGGTCGTACGCGTCCCTCTATCTGTGGGAAAGCTTGAAGGTGTGAAGGGGCCGCACCTCGATCTCGGGTCGGCGCTGGAGTCGCTCGATGCGCGTGCGGACCCTGCCCGGCTCCTGCGTGGATTCCGACCACCCGAGCGATTCGCGGAGAAGCGCTTCAAGACCTACGAGCCGCGTCACGCGACGCAGCGACGCGCTGCCGATCGGCTCGCCCGGATCGCCGAGGATCTGGGTCGGAGCGCCAGGCTCGGAGGGCTTCGCCGCCTCCTGTCATCGCGCCGCCCCTCCATCGCATCCGGCATCTATCTGGACGGCGGCTTCGGGGTCGGCAAGACGCATCTGCTGGCGAGTCTCTGGAACGCGAGTCCGGAACCGCGCGCGTACCTCAGCTTCGACGAGCTGATGTACTTCATCGGCCTGACCGGCCCGGAAGGCGCGGCCGGGTCGTTCGCCGGCTACCGACTCCTCGCGGTCGACGAGTGGGAGCTGGACGACCCCGGCAACCTCAAGATGGCGCTCGCTTTTCTGCGCGCCGTCCTTCAGGAGCGGGTCTTCGTTGCGGTGACCTCGAACACCCTGCCTCTCGAGCTGGGCGCGGGCCGCTTCTCGCAGAAGGATTTTCGGGCGGAGGTGGAGGAGCTCGCGTCCGCCTTCGAGGTCCTGCGGGTGGAGGGCGACGACTACCGGCACCGCCACTTCGAGAGCACTCCGGGGACGGAATACTTCCTCTCGCCAGCGGCCATGGACGTCATCGCCGCGGAGCCAGCGGCGGGTACCCTCCGCACCTCCTTCCCGGAGCTGCTGGCGGGGCTCGAGACCGTTCACCCGATTCGCTATCGAGACCTGGCGACCGCCGCCCGATTCTGGCTCATCGACGGAGTCGCCCCGCTCCCGGATCTCCGCGCGGCGCTGCGCTGGGTCCACTTCATCGGGTCGCTGTACGATGCGGGCCTTCGGATGGCCGCGTCCTGCACCGTGCCGCTGGGCGAGATGTTTCCGGAGGGTGCGCTGACCGGCCCATTCGGCAAGAAGCTCTCGCGCTGCCTGTCCCGAATGGAGGAGCTGTTGGGGGAGAACGACGGTGGGGGCATGGTCCGCGACGACTGACCGGGGGACTCAGTCGCGTGTCACCGGGCCGCGGAGCCGCTTCTTCTCCGAACGCTGCTTCTTCAGCTTCAGGCGCTTCTCGCGGGCGGATTTCGACGGCTTCGTCTTCCTCCTCCGCTTCGGCACGTGCAGCGCGTCCCCGAGCAGCTCGGCGAACCGCTCGGTGACCTCCTCACGGTTGCGATGCTGACTGCGGGTGGTGGAGCTCGCGAGACTCAGCAGCCCGTCACCGCTGATGCGGTTGCCGAGTCGCTCGCGAATCCGCTCCCGCTGCGCCGGGGTCACCGAGGGAGAGCCCTCCAGATCCCAGACGAGCTCCACACGCGTCGAGCTGGTATTGGCGTGCTGCCCACCGGGGCCGCCGGAACGCGAAGCCCGGAACGAGAGCTCGGACGCGGGAATCGTGAGATCGGACCGGATGCGGATCGGGTCGTCAATCAGAACAACTCCACGAGCTGAAGGTCGAAGATCAAGTCACCGGTATTGTATGCGAGGTTCGAAGGGACGATGACGCGGCGGACTCCCCCGATCTGCATCCCACTGACACCGATCCTGAAGCCGGGGATCAGACCGCTGCTGGCCCCCGGGATCACCGTGATGAGGTCGCGTTCCTCGCTACAGCTCGAGTCCATGAGGGTACTTCCGTCGATCGAGTAGAGCGAATAGTTGACGCGTGCTACGCTTGCGCTCGTGGCAGCCGCGCCCGAACCGACGTCGACTTCAATGATCCGGACGCCGCCCTCCACTGTCGTCGTGTCGCGATCCAGTTCCCCGTATGAGAGCAGGAACGGATCACACGGCACGCTGTTGGGGCCGGTAGCATCTTCATTGCAACCGGCCACGAGCGCGAGGGTCGCGGCGAGCGCGATCAGAACTGGCCTGGTCATACTTTGATATCCTGAGAGAGGTGGAGAATCGATGTCGTATGATGCACTGAACGAACGAGCGAAGCCAGCGTGACCAAGCGCCACTATCACCTCATCGGCATTGGGGGCACCGCGATGGGTTCACTCGCGGGCCTCCTGAACGCCGCCGGCCACGTGGTGACCGGCTCCGACGAGAACGTCTATCCGCCCATGTCGGACCAGCTCCGTGCGCTCGGCATCGAGTACGCCGAGGGCTATCGACCCGAGAACGTCGGCGTCGGCGCTTCCGGTCGCCGGCCGGACGTCGTGGTCGTGGGCAATGCGATCTCGCGCGGCAATCCCGAGTTGGAGGCCGTCCTGGATGAACGGATGGTCTACACCTCGTCGGCCGCGGTGATCAAGGAGAATTTCCTCCGCGGCCGGCAATCCATCGCGATCGCGGGGACCCACGGCAAGACTTCTACCACCTCGTTGGCGGCCTGGCTCCTGGAGAGCGCAGGCATGAACCCGTCGTTTCTGATCGGTGGGGTCGCGGAGAACTTCGGAACCTCGTTCCGGCTCACGGACTCGCCCTTCTTCGTCGTCGAGGCCGACGAGTACGATACGGCCTATTTCGACAAGGGGCCGAAGATGTGGCACTACCTCCCTCAGATCGCGGTCGTCACCAACATCGAATTCGATCACGCCGACATCTTCCGCGACGATGAAGCATACCGCTTCGCCTTCGCCCGCTTCATCAACCTCATCCCCCGGACCGGGACGCTCGTCGCCGGTTGGGATTCGCCTGTGGTACGTCAGCTCGCGCCGAAAGCGCTCTCACCCGTCGAGTCGTTCGGCTATGCTGCGCCCGCAGAGGGGGATCCGCCCCTCTGGCGCGCCGAGTCAGTGGACTTCGGCGAAGCGGTCACTCGCTTCACCGTCTTTCGCGGCGCGGAGGAGTGGGGGAGGGTCGAGACTCCGCTCGCTGGCGCGTTCAACATCCGGAATTGTCTTGCGGCCATCGCGGCCGCCGAAGCCGCCGGGGCCGATCGGGACGGCGTTCGCGAAGGGCTGATGACGTTTCGCAGCGTTCGCCGTCGTATGGAGGTTCGGGGCGAGATCGGCGGAGTCACGGTCATCGACGACTTCGCACATCATCCTACGGCGGTCCGGGAAACCATTCAGGCCGCTCGCCAGCGTTACGGCGGCCGACCCCTGGTGGCCGTCTTCGAACCCCGCAGCTACACTGCCCAGCGGCGCGAATTTCAGGAGCCCTACCGCGCCGCCCTGACAGGTGCCGACTCCGTCATCCTCGCCGGCCTGTTCCGCCCCGAGCGCTACAGCAGCGAGACCGGCATGGACCCCGACGCTCTCGTCGCCGATATCGCCTCCGCCGGCCCCGAAGCTCGCTACATCCCCGAGGTGGACGACATCGTAAGCCACCTCCTACAAACCCTCCAGGGTCGCGAAGTCGTCCTGATCATGTCCAACGGCGGGTTTGGGGGGATTCATGGAAAGCTTCTGGAAGCGTTGGAAAAGAAATTTTGAAATGTGAATTGGAACGGTACCGATATCTGCCACCGAATTGGTTCTGAGCAGCCGTTCAATTCAACATTCAACATTCAACATTCAACATTGTAGTTCCCTCACCATCTTTCGAGCTGGCTAATGAGGATGTCGATGGGGATGATGCGAGTTCGGGTCCCCCGCGCCTCACGAAATACGGCGGCTGACCACCCCCGCATCCCGACGGGCGTGTACAGGCGGCCGTCGATCGTCAGGGGCCGTCCGGAGATGGCGCGAATGAGGACGCGTTCGTAGAGGGATCTCGAGAGCGCGCGTTCCGGGAACAGGTCGTCCCATGAGCACAGCCGCCCCACGTGTTCGTAGGCATCGGGTCGGTCGGCGAGATCCAGGAGCGACGGGGCGCGTCCGCGAACGATGGAAGCGATGAGCCGTAGCGTGAACGGGTCGGAGATGCGACGGATCGGCCGCCAGAAGCGACGCGCGACGCGCTGCGCGAGGCGGCGGACGCTCGTGTACGAGCCGTCGGCCAGCGGAATGGCCGGTTCGTCGGGATCCACGGCGAACGGATTCAGGGGGAACGTCGATTCGTTCGCCAGCCAACCGTGGCGTGACGTATGTGGCACCGGTTGAAACCCGGCAATGCGAGGAATCCCCAGTCGGTCGAGCGTGTCGAGCTCGAAGCTGGGCCAGGTCATCGCCTCGCGCACCACGGCGACGATGAATGTGGCGGTGGCGATCATGAGAGCGGGGCTGGGGGTGAAGTCCACCGTCACCTCGATCCGGTCGCCCCGCGGCCGCACGCCGACGCCCGTCGAGCGGCGGTTCGTCGCCAGCAGGATCACCGGCACGGGAATGAAATGGGCGAGCAGGAGCGCCAGCTTCTCGACCGTCCGCCCCCGCCCCTGTTGCTCGCGCGGGAGCTCGAACGAGACGTTGTAGTGGGCACTGAAGCCCACGAGTGAGGCATCGCGGCCGGTCCGTCGCTCCCAGCCGTCGAGCGCGCTACGTACCTCGAGAATCCCCTCCCAGAGCGAGCGACCGGCGCGAGCCGCGCATCCTCGTTGGATTTCCATCACCGGAGTCGCGATCTCGATCACGCCGGTGTCGAAGTAGATCGCGCTGCCGCTTCGCAGGTGGTACGACGTTCCCGCCCGATGCATCAGGCCGCCGCCGAGGAACGCCCGCGGGTCGCCGAAGACCTGTTCGGGCCGTCGCGGCCGACCGTCCAGCATGAGTGTGAACTCGGCTTCGATGCCCACCGCGGCGAGTTGCAGCCGCGCGGATCCCACCGGCAGTTCTCCGGCACCCTTTCCCTTCCCCGCCGGCCCGTCCGGCGCGGCGTCCAGCATACTCACTGCATCATGCTCCAGCGTTGCCGCCCCCGGACGGGCGGGATGCATCTCGGCCGCGAGGCTCCACGATCACGAAGCCGAGGTCGATGTGAAGATGGTCGAAGGCGTAACCCGGCTCCTCGCCATAGGGCCGAACCCACACACCGCTGAGGGCGGAGCGGGCGACCTGAACGTACTTCTCGACCTTTTCGCGAGTATCGAGCCAGTCGTCACCGATCCGGTAGATGTTGGCGGCAGCCGCCCAACTGTGCGGGGAAGCGACGCGTGACTGCCGATGAGCTGGAGACCGATAGCCGCCGTTCGCCGCGATACGGACCACCCGCCCGACTTCGCTGCGGATCACTTGAAGGTGCGCGGCGAGGAGGGTGATCGCGCAGGGCACGTAGCGGGGAAACGACCGCAGCCGGGATTCCTCCCGCACGTCGACGTCGATGAACTCCCACAGGCCGAAGTGGCGGGTGAGCTGGACGTCCAGCGCGGCGTCCCAGCTCGGCACCTCGTAGAAGTAGCTCGGCAGCATCCTATCGACCCCGTTCTCGTCCTTCATCGTGACGCCCGGCCGGAGCAGCCGCCGCACGTCGGGCTCGATGTCTGCCGCGTCGACGAGCCGAAGGTCGAGCGTGGGTGGCTCAAGCATCCGCGTCGGCTCCGGTCAGGTGTACGTACACGGCCCGTGAGATCGCCGCGAGGGTGTCGCGCCGGCCGGAGGTGGCGGACGGATCCCAGCGGGTGAGGATCGCGAGGGCGTATGGCTGGCGATCCTCGAGATAGACGAGCCCCGTGTCGTGCGCGACGGTCGATATCTCGCCCGTCTTGTTGGCCACTCTGGCCGAATCGGGCAGCCCGGCCGGAATTCCGCTGCGAAACGCCTGGTCGTGAAGGATCTCGAGCATCGCCTCTGAAGAGTCTTCCGAGAGCGCCCCTTCTTCGATACGTCGCAGCACGGAAACGAGTCCACGCGCGGTGACGCGGTTGCTGATGTCCTCCTGGTACGCGCGTTCGTCCTCCACGCCTCGCCGCAGCTCCACCCCTTCCACGCCCAGCCCCGCGAGCGTTTCCGTCAGGTCCTGAAGGCCGATCAGCTCGACGAGCAGATTCGTTGCGAGATTGCTGCTGGTCACGATCATCTGACGTGCCAGATCCTCGACGCGCATCGTCTTGCCGATCTGTTGGTGCAGCGATGCACCAGCGTCGCGGGCCGATTCCAGGCGGTACGCGCGACCGTCCGCTGCACTCAGGAAGCGGTTGCGGACGTGGACTCTCGAATCGCGCCGGAGCACGCCGGCATCGATCGCCGCATAGACGCCCACGAGGACCGGCACCTTGATCGTGCTCGCCGCGTGGAACCACTCGTCGCCTTTGTGGGAGAAGGCGTGCTCAGTCTCATAGTCGTGGAACTCCACGGCTACGAGGTCGGCGCCGGCCGCTTCGGCGATCGCATCGATATCGGCGGCAAGCCGCTGGTCGTCGTTCTCGTCGGTCATGCGCTGGATATGCGGATCTGCGGTCGATCGGGCGCCGACGGCGCTCCAGGGGACGGCTTCGGCGGGGCGCCGGTCGCGTCGCGTGACTGCTTCTGCCAATTACACGCCATTCGAACGGGTTCGGGATGCCACGCCCCGGTCCGAGCCGTAATACTTCCGTTGCCGAGCGGTTGGTGGAGCGAGGCTGGGCGGAGGCCTGAAACTTTTCGGGCGGGGCTCTCGTTGTGACTAGGCAGAGCCTGAGGGCAGCGAATCCCCCTGTCCTCACCGTAGCGGCCGGCAGCCGGAACGTACCCACCGCACGAAGGGTAACCGCGTTCCCAGGAACGCCGGCCGGTACCCCGGATCCACGAAACGTCAAGGAGTGGTCGAATGAAGGTCAGCCGTGTTCTCCGCGGGTCGCTCTCGCCGGCGGCCGTCGTTCTGTTCTTTCTGATGCCGGCGCCGGCGCTGTCCCAGACACCGGCCGAGCCGCTCTCGCTGTCGCGAGCGATCGCGATCGCTCGAGAGAACAACCCGGATTACCTCACACAGCGTAATCAGCTCCGCGCGGCGGCGTGGGAGGTCCGCTCGGCGTATGGAAGCCTGCTACCCTCGCTCAGCAGTTCGACCAGCTTCGGCTACACCGCCACCGGTGAACGCCGGCTGGACACGGTCGTTCTCGATCAGCAGCCTGCCCAGTACTCCTCGCGATACAGCCTCGGAATGTCGCTCTCGCTGAGCGGCACGACCCTCCTCGCGCCGTCCGTCGCGCGAGCGCAGGAGCGGGCCGCGGAGGAGACGGTGGAGGGCGCCGGCGCATCACTCGAGGCGGACGTTTCACAGCGCTACCTGACCGTTCTGGAGGCCCGGGAGGCCGTGGAGCAGGCGGAGCGGGAGCTGGCGAGGACCGAAGAACACGTGCGCCTGGCGCAGGCGCGGCTGGAGGTCGGGGCAGGCACGCAGCTGGACGTCAGCCGCGCGGAGGTCCAGCGCGGGCAGGCCGAGGTGCGGCTGGTGCAGGCCCTCAATACCGCGGCCAATGAGCGTCTGATGCTCGGGCAGATCATGGGCACCCGTCTCCCGGATGACGTCGTCCTCTCGGAGACTTTCGAGCTGTTCGCGCCGGACTGGACACCGGCCGAGCTCGGCGCCGTCGCCCTGACCGAGAGCCCCGTGCTCAACGCCAGTCGGGCGCAGGCCGATGCCGCGACGACGCGGGCGCGTGCCGCTGCTACTTCCTACCTGCCGACGATCTCGTTCAATGCAAACCTCTCGGGCTACATCTCGCAGGCGGGAGACATCGGTCCGATCGTCTCCCGCGAGCTTCAGCGGGCCCAGTCAGGCTTCGAATCCTGCCTGGCGCAGAACGATCTCTTCGGAGCCGTGGGCCTGCCGCTAGAGCAGTGCAGCGACCCGACCCTCCCGGCCTTTCAGCAAGCGCTTCGACAGGAGATCCAGGTGCAGAACCGGGGATTCCCATTCGATTACGTGCGCCAGCCGATGAGCGCGTCCGTCACCGTCTCGTTGCCGATCTTCACCGGGCTGACGCGCCAGCAGCAGGTGGAGGAAGCGCGAATCGCGCGTCTGAATGCAGAATACCAGGTGCGGACGCAGGAGATACGGACAGAAGTGGAAGTGGAGACGGCCCTGCGGAACCTCCAAACGGCCTACCGGTCAGCGCTGCTCCAGCAGCAGATCCGCGAGACTTCGGAAGAAGAGCTGCGGCTGGCGCAGGAGCGCTTCCGGTTCGGCGCGACGACGAGCGTCGAGGTGGTGGACGCCCAGGCCAACCTAGCCGAGGCGGAGCGCGCCGAAATCGCGGCCATTTACGGCTTCCACCGGTCGCTGGCGATTCTGGAGGCCCAGCTCGGACAGCCGCTCACCCCTCCGTAACCGCAGGCACGCGCGACGGATAGTGGCTCTCGACGTACTCCTGGAGGATCCGCTGGAACTCTTCCGCGATCGAGTCGCCTCGCAGCGTCGCGTGGTGCTCTCCGTCCACGTAGACGGGGGCCTTCGGCTCTTCGAAGGTCCCCGGTAGGGAGATTCCGAGGTTGGCGTGTTTGCTCTCACCCGGCCCGTTCACCACGCACCCCATCACCGCCACCTTCATCTCCTCGACACCCGGGTGTCGATCCCGCCAGATGGGCATCTGCTCGCGTAGGTACCCTTCGATGTCCTCCGCCAGTTTCTGAAAGTATGAGCTCGTGGTCCGCCCGCAGCCCGGACATGAAGTGACCTGCGGCGCGAAGGAACGCAGGTCGAGCGACTGGAGGATCTGCTGGGCGACATGCACCTCCTCCGTCCGATCCCCGCCCGGCTTGGGCGTCAGGCTGATCCGAATCGTGTCGCCGATTCCTTTCTGAAGAAGGATTGCCAGCGCGGCCGTGGATGAGACGATCCCTTTCGTCCCCATGCCGGCCTCGGTGAGGCCGAGGTGGAGGGGGTAATCGCACAGCGCGGCGAGGCGCTCATAGATCGCGACCAGATCCTGAACGGCGCTCACCTTCGCCGAGAGGATGATCCGGTCGTGCGGCAGCCCGATCTCCTCGGCGAACACGGCCGAGCGCAGCCCACTCTCGATGATCGCCGCCCGAAGCACGTCCTGGGCGTCGAGCGGGTCCGGGCTTGCGGCGTTCTCGTCCATCAGCCGCGTGAGCAGGGCCTGGTCGAGCGATCCCCAGTTCACGCCGATGCGCACCGGCTTCCCGTGCTCGACCGCTCGCTCGACGATGGTGCGGAAGTTCTCGTCGTGGCGCTTCGCCCCGACGTTCCCCGGGTTGATCCGGTACTTGGCGAGCGCGCGGGCGCATTCGGGATACTTCGCCAAGAGGATGTGCCCGTTGTAATGGAAGTCGCCGACGATCGGGACGTCCACACCTCGCGCCAGCAGCTCGTCCACGATGCGGGGTACCGCACGCGCGGACTCCTCGTTGTTCACCGTCACCCGCACGATTTCGCTGCCCGCACGCCACAGGGCCGCCGCCTGCCGGACGGTTCCCTCGACGTCGGCGGTGTCCGTGTTCGTCATCGACTGGACCACGATGGGGTGGTCACCGCCCACGCGCACGCCGCCGACGTCGACCGCGACGCTACGACGCCTCGGGACCGGCCCGACGGAAACCGACTTCATGGTCACATCTACCCCTGGATGATCAACTCGTACTTTCCTGGTGTATCACGCTGCGAAATCTAACGGAACGGATTGCGGAGTGAAAATGCTGGCGGCCGGCGGCTCGAAGGAATCCGCCTGAAGCAGCCGCACCGGAGGTCGAACACGGATCGCGCCGATCGGCGAGCGGGACGGGACGAACCACGAAAAGAGGAAGGATGCACAGAGCAATCGGCCAGGCCCTGGTGCTGCTCGCCGTGCTCGGGAGCGCGGGCGGTGTCATGGCGCGGGCGGCCGCCGCGCAGGTGCCGGCCGAGATCAGCGCGGGGGAGGAGCTCTGGGAGCTCCGGCTCGCCGACGGCTCGACGCTCTACGGGCGCGTGCAGTCGGTGAGTGGGGATGCACTGGTAGTCACGACCGCCGGGGGCGCGACCGTCGAGCTGCAACGCTCGATGATACGATCGATGGCCCCCGTCAGCGGGGTGGTCCGGGACGGTGAGGTCTGGCCGACCGACCCGAACCTGACCCGGCTCTTCTTCGGCCCGACCGGCCGTAATCTCGAACGCGGTGAAGGGTATGTCGGCGTCTTCGAGCTGTTCTTCCCTTTCGTGACTTACGCGCCGACGGATTTTCTCACGCTCGCGGGCGGCACTCCGGTCATTCCGGAAGTGATCGGGCGCGTCTTCTACTTCGCCCCGAAAGTCGGGGGTCGGATATCCGAGAAGGCCACGGTGGGTGCGGGAGTGCTCGCCTTCCACGACGCCTCCGCCGACGCGGGCGACGTCAGCTCCGTCGGTGTCGTGTACGGCGTCGGTACGTATGGGACGGAGGACACAGCGGGCACCTTCGGGCTCGGGTGGGGTTTCGCCGGTGACGAGGTCGAGAATCGGCCCGTTGCGCTGGTCGGCCTCGAGCGGCGGCTGAGCCCGCGGATGAAGCTCCTGTCGGAGAACTACTTCATCAGTTACCGGGACGGGTCCGGGCCGGGCGCGAGAACGGAGTTCGCCTCGCTGCTGTCGGGCGGGATCCGCTTCTTCGGGCAGCGGCTCTCCGCCGACGCGGGTCTGGGAATCGCTGTCGCGGAGGGCGACTCGTTCTGCTGCCTCCCCCTCGTGAACTTCGTCTACAACTTCGGCGTTGGCCGGTGACGTTCGGATGTGCGGTTCAGCCGGAAGAGCTGGACGTGCACCTGAAGGCCCTCCCCGGCTGGTGACGATTCGATACGCACCGGAAGGCGGGTGACAGACCAGCCGCAGGCCTCCATCCGTTCGAGGAACCCGCCCAGATGGAGGCGGCCGGGATCGGCCAGCACGAGCTCGCCGCCAGGAGCCACCACGGCGGGAACGAGGGCGGCGAGATTGGCTGCGTTGCGCGCCTCGTAGAGCACGTCCGCCGCGACGACGAGCGGAAAGCTCCCGAGGGCCTCGGGCGCGTCGCGCCAGTCGAAGTGCCTGGTTTGCAGCAGCAGTCGGTTCCGGGCGGCGTTGCCGTCTGCGAAGCGCAGGGCGTCCTGGTAATAATCGGTGGCGAGCGCGGCCACTCCGCGGTGGGCCAGGGCCATGCAGGGGAGCGCCAGGCCGGCGCCGAGCTCGAGGGCTCGCGGCGGCAGATCGCCACGCTCGAGGAGGAGCCGCGCGAGTGCCCTCGCGGACGGCCAGAGCTCGGCCCAGTACGGCAGTCGCTCGTCGCGGTTGAACTCCGATGCGTCGATCAGGGCCTCCGACGAGGCGGGGAGGCGCAACTCCACCGAAAAGTCGGCGTGGTCGAACCGCTCCGTCCGCAGCGTAGGATCTGTCGAGCTTCCCGGGTCGTCCAACGTCCTCTCCAATGAACGGTGTGGGGCGGCCGCCTTGAACGAGCAGGCACGGGGCCGTAAGCGCGCATAGAGAAACGTTCTTGCAGGAGCCGAGCGCGGTCGAGTACCTTCTGAGTCGTGCGCCCCGCTGAATATGGGCTCTGCGCGGGAGAATGTGGACATGTCGGGTCACGGAAGGCGAAGCCATGCGTAAACCCGCTTCTTTCGAGCGGCGGCTACTGCTTGCCCTCGTACTCATTTCTCTCGTCCCCTCACTCCTGCTCGTCGCCTTCGGTACCGTCCTGCTTCGTGAGGCGGTCTCGCTTCAGACGACGCCCGCGGGGTGGGAGCGGCTCGCCGAGTCCGGCCAGGTCCTGCTGGAGCGGGCCGAGGCATCAGAAGACACGACGCTGCACGGGGCGGCGGCCCGGCACCGGCAGGAGCTGAGCGGGTCCGTCCAGCAGGCGCAGCGCTGGGGTTATCTCAATCGCCGCGTCCTGGCGGTGCTCCCCTGGTTCGCACTCGGGTTCTTCGCCCTGCTCGGCCTGCTGGCCGTGCGCTCGGCACGCGGCATCGCGCACGAACTGGCGCGCCCGATCCATGATCTGGTCGGCTGGTCCCGGCTCGTGGCTCGCGATCAACCGCTCCCACCGCCACGCGCGGACGACGCCAGCGAATCCGGCGAATTCGGAGCTCTGCGCCAGTCCTTCCGCGGCATGGTCGTCGAACTCGAGAGCTCGCGCGCCCGCGCGCTAGAGAGCGCTCGGATTCGCGCCTCCGTCGCCCTCGCGCGCGGTGTCGCGCACGAGCTCAAGAATGCGCTCACGCCGCTCAATCTGGCCGTGCGGAGCCTGCGCCGGCAGGGGGCGCTTTCGGACCAGGAGCGGGAGTCGCTCGACGTGATCGAAGCCGAGTCCCAGCGCCTCGATACGCTCGCCCGTGCCTTCGCTCAGTTCGGCCGCCCGCCCGAAGGTGTGCCCAGTCCGATCGACCTGGGTGAGCTCCTCGACTACCTCGCGCGCACCCATCTGCCCGGCACCGTCGAGCGGGCCGTGGACGTCGAAGCAGATCTCCCGCCCATCGAGGGGTACTACGATCCGCTATCGCGAGCGTTTGCGAACCTCCTCCTGAATGCCGCGGAGGCGATTGGTGAGAAGGATGGCATCGTTTCCATCTCCGCGCGTCGAGTAGGGACCGAGCGGGTGGAAATCCAGATCGCCGACTCCGGCTCCGGTATTCCGGACGACGCCTTCGACCGCCTCTGGGAGCCCGCCTTCTCGACCAAGTCGCAGGGAACCGGGCTAGGGTTGGCGCTGGTGCGCCAGACCGTCGAGGCGCACGGCGGGCGCGTCGAAGCCGAGAACCTGGCCCGGGGCGGCGCTCTCTTCAGGATCCTGCTGCCGTTGACGACGACCGGGGCCGCCGCTGCGCTCGGGGCCTCGGGCTCGGGCGACGTTCTGTGACGCCCTTTCGGTCGCTCCGCGGCTGCCCTCGTCGCTGGCGAGGCCACGACTCGGGCAGCGGGCGCTCAGGAGTCGAACCCCCGCGCGGAAGCTGATGCAGACCGTGCTGATCGTCGAGGACGAGGCGAACATACGGAAGATGCTGGCGAGCCTGCTCCGCTCCGAGGGCTTCCAGGTGCGCGAGGCCGCGAGCGCGGCCGCGGCGTTGGAGGCGGTGCGTGGCGGCGAGCCGGACGTCACCCTGATGGACCTGGTGATGCCCGGCGGAAGGGGGATCGACGTACTGCCGGAGCTCATCGCCGCGGCGCCCGAGATGCCCATCATCATGATGAGCGGCCAGGCTTCCCTTTCAGACGCCGTGCAGGCCACCAGATCGGGAGCGTTCCACTTCCTGGAGAAGCCGCTCTCCCCCGAGGTCGTGCTGGTGACGCTCCGCTCCGCGCTCGAGCTGCGGCGTGCACGAGAGGTCAACCGGGCCCTCCAGGCGGAACTCGGGCGCGACTCGGAGCTGATCGGGGCCAGCGCCGCGATGGACCGCGTGCGTGCGCTGATCGACCGACTCGCGGCGACCGACGGCCGGGTTCTGATCACCGGTGAATCGGGCACGGGCAAGGAGCTCGCCGCCGTGGCACTGCACCGGAAGAGCGCCCGTACCCGCGGGCCGTTCGTGCGGGTGAATTGCGCGGCGATGCCGCGCGACCTGGTGGAGTCGGAGTTGTTCGGGCACGAACGTGGCGCGTTTACAGGCGCGACCGAGCGACGACGTGGCCGCTTCGAGCTCGCCGACGGTGGGACGCTTCTACTGGACGAGGTTGGTGAGCTCAGTCAGGAGGCGCAGGCGAAGCTACTCCGCGTTCTCGAGGCCCGGGAAATCGAGCGCGTCGGCGGGAGCGGGCCGATTCCGGTCGATGTGCGAACCCTGGCGGCCACGAACCGCGACCTCGAGGCTGATGTCGCCGCCGGGCGCTTCAGGGAGGACCTCTTCTTCCGATTGAACGTCCTGCCGCTGCACCTGCCACCGCTTCGCGCGCGTCGCGAGGACGTTCCGGCGCTCGTCGAGCACCTTCTCGCCCGGAGCCGCGCTCGCGATGGGCTTCGGCCGCCGGTCATCACCCCCGACGGGATGACCGCCCTCGCCCGCTACGACTGGCCCGGGAACGTCCGGGAGCTCGCAAACATCGTGGAGCGATTGACCATACTTCATTCGGGTGAGCAGGTCGACGAGGCGCAGGTTGACCGGGTGCTCGAAGGGAGCCGGGCGAGAACCGATTCCCGGGATGAGACCCCCGGCGCCGGCGGACTCAATGAGCGGCTCGACGAGCTCGAGCGCACTTTGATCCTCGAAGCCTTGGACCATGCAGGCGGAAACGTGGCCGACGCGGCGAGGCGCCTGCGGACCGACCGAGCCAACCTGTACCGCCGGATGCGCCGGCTCGAGATCCCCCGTTGAACACGTTCGCCGGCCGCGCGCACGGCCGAATACGCGGCACGCCAATACGAGAGGTTCGATGAGATCGTACCCGCTGGTCGCCGTCGGCCTGGTCACCGCCCTTGCGACAGCCGCCACGGCGCAACAACAGCCCGCCGCCCGTGCGGCCGCCGACCGCTGGGCGTTGCCGGTGAATGTCGCCGAGGACGTGGTAGGACGGCTGAACGACCCCGCCGTGGATCTCCGCGATGGCGATCAGGAGCTGGCTGCCGGTTCGCGGCTCGACGGTGATCTCGCCGTGCTCGACGGCTCTCTGTCGCTCCATGGGAGCGTGGACGGCACCGTCACCGTCGTCAACGGCGATGCGTTCCTGCATCCTGGAAGTGTGGTGACAGGTGATATCCTCGTGGTCGGCGGCCGCATCGAGACCTCCCCAGACGCGAGGGTCGGCGGCGATCTCGTGAGTTACGTCGAGCTGCTTCCGTATGAGCGGGTCGGAGGCCGCATCCGGCTCCTGAGAGGACCGCAGGTCGGCAGAACGGCCCTGGAGCGCACGGGCCGCAGTGACTTCCTGATCACGACGGGCAAGAGCTACAACCGCGTCGAGGGTATGCCGATCTCATTCGGGCCGCGCCTTCGCACGGCCGGTTCGAACCCGTTCCGCCTTCAGGCACTGGGGATTTACCGATCGGAGGCGGGGCTGCGGTTCGACACCGAACGGATGGGCTACTTCATCCAAGCGGACCAGTCCATCGGCGGGCATCAGGAGTTCCGCGTCGGCGCGACGCTCCACTCGGTGATTGATCCGGTAGAGGAGTGGCAACTGACCGATCTGGAGAGCGGGCTCGCCACCTTTCTGTTCCATCGCGACTACCGGGACCACTACCAGCGGCAGGGCTGGAGTCTCTTCGCCACCTGGGAGCCGGCAGCTTCGCCCTACCGGATTCAGGTGGAGTCGCGGTGGGAAACGCACGAGAGTCGCAGCACCGGCAGCCCCTGGTCACTCTTTCGTAACGCGACGGACTGGCGTCCGCAGCCGATTGTCGCGGAGGGGACGCTCGGGTCGGCCCTCGTCGAGGCCGAGTTCGACACGCGTAGCGCGCCGTGGAACCCCGCCACCGGCTGGCTACTGCGCGCGAAGCTCGAGAACGGGTTCCGGGTGGGTCTGCGGCGGCCGGACCTCGAGGTGCTCGGGCCCGTCTCCGGCGGTGAGCTGCTACCGGGCCAGGATTTCGGCAGATTCCTCACGGGCCTCGTCGACCTCAGAAGCTACAATCGGATCGATTCGCAGTCGCGCCTGAACCTGAGGGTGGTGGCCGGCGGCTCCCCGACTGGCGACCCATTGCCGCCGCAGCGACAGCACGCGCTCGGCGGGGAAGGATCGTTGCCAGGGTACCTCCTGTTCAGCTCCGACTGCGGCGCCCGTTCAGTTCGGGTGAGGCGCTCCGGCGACACTTCCGCGACGGAATCGTTTCCGAATTACGGCTGCGATGCCTTCGCCCTTCTGCAAGCCGAGTTTCGTGGGAAGCTGGACTTCCGGTTCCGCTGGGACGTCGGCCCCTGGCGTGAGGATCGCGAGCAGGCGGACGATGTCTGGGACTTTGGATGGGCCATGGCTCCCGACTGGGCCCTCTTCGTCGATGCGGGCCGCGGATGGGCGTTCGACGAACGGCGCGACGAGGCTACCCGCGTCGACGTCGGGGCCGGGCTCCTGCTCGAGCGGATCGGCCTCTACCTTGCCGTTCCGGTGACCGGCGGGACCGGAGTGAACCTCTTTCTGAGGCTCGGGCCGCGCTTCTGATGGCATCTGCCCGGATTGCAGGGTGGGTCGCCGGTTTCCTGCTGGTCCTCGCCGCGGCGCCCGCGTCATCACAGACTCCGGCGCTCGCACTCGCCGTGGGTCCGGCCGAGCGCGGCTGGCCGGCTGTCGTCCAGGTCGGGCCCCTATTGGACGACGAGGCACTTCGCGGCGCCCTCGATTCCGCCCTCCCACTCCGCTTCCATCTTCGTGTCGAGCTCTGGCGCCGGGGTATCCTGGACCGGCTCGCCGCCGTCGAAGAGATATCCCTCGCGGTCATCCAGGACCCCCTCAGCGGCGGCTTCAGCGTAGAGGGGCCCGGGATCCGCTCCCGCCAGGTCGAGACGATCGGCCAGGTTCAACTCGCCCTCCGCGCGCTGCTCAGCACCGACCTGCGCCCGACCGGCGAAGGCCGGTACTACTACCTGGCGACTCTCGAAGTCGAGACGCTATCGCTATCGGACCTCGACGAGCTGCGCCGCTGGCTGCGCGGCGATGTCGCGCCGGCCATCGAGGGCAGGGCCAGCCCCACGCAGGCGGTGGAGCGAGGATTGCGGCGGCTGATGATCCGCGTGATAGGCCTACCCACACGGCGGTTCGAGGCCCGAAGCGCAAACTTCCAGACCGGCTGATGCCTCTTTGAGCCAGACTCCGCTTCCGATCCCCGACAGCTTGACGATCGACGTGCCGTTGCCCGGCGCGCTCGAGCAGTGGCGAGACATCTATCTCCACTCGGCGATCGAGAAGCTCGTCGTCTTCGTACTGTTCGTTGTCTTCTTCTACATTCTGGCGCGCCTCGCCAAACGGGCTATCGGCCGCCACATCGAAGACGTCAATCGCAGCCACGTGCTGCGTAAGTGGGTGACGTACGCGTTCGTCGTGCTCCTCCTGCTGGTCGCCGTCGCGCTCTTCGCCGACTGGCTGACCGGGCTCGGCACCGTGCTCGCCCTCATGGTGGCGGGCATCGCCGTGGCGCTGCAGGACGTGCTGAAGTCGATCGTCGGGTGGATCTACATGTCGAGCCGGTCGGGCGTGGAAATCGGGAGCCGGATCGAGGTGAACGGCATCGTCGGCGACGTCATCGACATCGGCGTGCTCAAGACGACGATGCTCGAGGTCGGCGGGGCACTGGTCTACGGCCGCCAATCGACCGGTCGACTGGTCACCGTCCCCAATTATCGGATGCTGTCCGATGCCGTCCTGATCGCCCCGGGGAGCAGTCCGTACGTGTGGCAGGAAGTGTTGACGCGGTTGACGTTCGAGAGCGACTGGCGCCGCGCGGAGGAGATCATGCGGGAGATTGGCGACGAGATCCACATCGAGGTGGCACCCGGCCTGGAGCGTTCGTTCCGGCACCTCGAGCGCCGCTACGCCTTCAAGCACGGTGCCCTGACGCCCATCGTCTACGTGACGATCGGCACGTCAGGCGTCGAGCTGGCGCTGCGCTTCCTCGTCCAGGTCCGCCGCCGGCGCGGAGCGGTGGATCATGCCAGCCGGCGGCTGCTCGCCGCCTTAGCCCGCGAACCGAACATCCGAATCGCCTACACCACCTACCGCGTCTACCGCCCGGACCAGCCCTTCAGCGAAGGTCAGCCCGCACGGGTCAAGGATGAGGGCGGGGTGGGGTTGGGACCCGAGGAAGGGATGGTGACCGAGTGAAATTCGAATCGTGAATCGTGAATTTTGAATTTTGAGTCAACTGCAGACCACTCCTGATAATCCGCCCAGCGAGCCTTCAATTCAAAATTCAAAATTCCTCTAGGCGTACGCTTCGACGTCCGGGCAGGCGCAGATCAGATTCCGGTCCCCGTAGGCGGCCTCGACTCTGGAAACGGCCGGCCAGAACTTGTGCTCGCGAGTCCAGGCCGCGGGATACGCGGCGCGCTCCCGGGGATATGAGTGGTTCCACTCGTCGGCGGTGACTTCCGCAGCCGTGTGGGGAGCGCCTTTCAGCGGGTTGTCGTCGCGCGAGAGCATCCCGAGTTCGATCTCGCGCGCCTCCTCCCGGATCGCGATGAGCGCATCGCAGAACCTGTCCAGCTCCGACTTCGGTTCACTCTCGGTCGGCTCGATCATCAGCGTGCCGGCGACCGGGAAGGATACGGTCGGTGCGTGGAATCCGTAGTCCATCAGCCGCTTGGCGATGTCTTCTACGTCCACCCCCGCCAGATTCCGCAGGAACCGGGTGTCGACGATGCACTCGTGCGCGACGGTCCCGCTCGCCCCCCGGTACAGCACCGGGAAGTGGTCGGCCAGTCGCTTGGCGATGTAGTTGGCGCTGAGAATGGCGATCTCGCTCGCGAACGTCAGGCCTTCCGCGCCCATCAACCGGATGTAGACCCAGGAGATCGGCAGGATGCTGGGGCTTCCCCAGGGGGCCGCCGACACCGCATGCGTCTCGCCACCATCGACCGGAACCACGGGGTGGCCGGGGAGGAACGGAACGAGGTGCTCCGCTACGCCGATCGGACCCATCCCAGGCCCTCCACCGCCGTGCGGAATGCAGAACGTCTTGTGCAGGTTGAGGTGGCAAACGTCCGCGCCGAAGTCGCCGGGCCGGCAGAGCCCCACCTGCGCGTTCATGTTCGCGCCGTCCATGTAGACCTGTCCGCCGTGGCGATGGACGATGTCGCAGACCTCCCGAATCGACTGCTCGAATACGCCGTGGGTCGAGGGGTAGGTCACCATCAGTGCCCCGAGCCTGTCGGCGTGCTGCTCGGCTTTCTTGCGCAGGTCCGCCACGTCGATGTTCCCGATCTCGTCGGTGCTCACCACCACCACACGCATCCCCGCCATCACCGCGCTGGCGGGATTCGTTCCGTGCGCCGACTGCGGAATCAGGCACACGTCGCGCTCGCCCTGATCGCGTGAGGCGTGATAGCGCTTGATCGCCAGCAGCCCCGAAAACTCCCCCTGGGACCCGGCGTTCGGCTGAAGCGATATTGCGCTGTACCCCGTGATCTCTGCCAACTGCTCCGACAGTTGCTCGAACAGGATCCGATACCCTTCGGCCTGCTCCGTCGGCGCGAACGGGTGCAGCCGACCGAACTCGGGCCAGGTGACCGGGAGCATCTCGGCCGTGGCGTTCAGCTTCATGGTGCACGAGCCGAGTGGGATCATCGAAGTCGTCAGCGACAGATCTCTCGACTCGAGCTTTCGCATGTAGCGGAGCATCTCCGTCTCGGAGTGGTGCGTGTTGAAGACCGGATGCTCGAGGTATGCGCTCGTTCTGACGAGCTCGCCCGGTAGTGGTGAATCCGGCGCCGCTGACGCGGTGCCGGCCGGCCGGCCCTCGTTGAATGCGGCGAGGAGATCGACCACGTCGTCGTCCGTCACCGTCTCGTCGAGAGAGACCGCGACCGAATCGGAATCCAGGCGGCGCAGGTTGATCCTTCTCTCGGCCGCCCGAGCGAGAACCGCGTCCGAGCCGCCCGCCGGCTCTACCCGCAGCGTATCGAAGTACAGCTCGTGGGTGACCCGGTGACCGAGCTCGCGCAGCCCCTGTGCGAGCGCCACCGTTCGCCGATGCACTCTCGCCCCGATACGGCGCAGGCCCGCGGGGCCATGGTAGACCGCGTACATCCCCGCGATGACCGCGAGGAGGACCTGCGCAGTGCAGATGTTGCTGGTCGCCTTCTCACGCCGGATGTGCTGTTCCCGGGTCTGCAGCGCCATCCGCAGCGCGGGTTGCCCACGGCGGTCACGCGAGAGACCGATGATCCGGCCCGGAATGAGCCGTCGGTACTCGTCTCGCGTGGAGAAGAAGCCCGCGTGCGGGCCACCGTAGCCGAGCGGTACCCCGAAGCGTTGCGAGCTGCCGACCGCGATATCGGCCCCGAACTCCCCCGGCGGCGTCAGCATCGTCAGGGCGAGGAGATCGGTCGCCACGGTGACGAGGCAGCCGGCTTCCCGCGCAAGCGAGCAGATCCCCCGGAGATCCTCGACCCGCCCGTCCGTTGCCGGGTATTGCAGGAGCACGCCGAAGGTCGATTCGTCCGGCGTGAACTCCCGGTGATCGCCTACGGTGACGTCGATCCCCCGCGCTTCCGCCCGCGTGCGCACCACGTCGATCGTCTGCGGATGGCAGTCCGCGGAAACGAAGAAGGTGTTGCGATCGTCGCTGCCCTTGGCGGCGTAGCTCATCCCCATGGCTTCGGCAGCGGCCGTGGCCTCGTCCAGGAGCGACGCGTTGGCGACCGGCAGACCCGTCAGGTCGATGATGACGGTCTGGTAGTTGAGGAGCGCTTCCAAGCGCCCCTGCGCGACCTCGGCCTGGTAGGGCGTGTACGCGGTGTACCAGCCGGGGTTCTCCAGGATGTTACGCTGGATCACCGGCGGGGTGATCGTGTCGTGATAGCCCATCCCGATATAGGATCGCCACACCTGATTCCTGGCAGCAATCTCGCGTAGCTCCGCCAGCACCTCTTCCTCGGTGCCGGCCGGCCGGAGCTGGAGCTGGCGGTCCAGACGAATGTCCGAGGGGATGGTCGCATCGACCAGGTCGCCGAGGCTGGAGAAGTCCAGCGTCTTCAGCATGTCGCGCACTTCATCGGGATTGGGCCCGATGTGGCGGGGGATGAACGAATCGTGCTCTATGTCGTTTGTTGTATGCACTTTAGCTGCTTCTATCCAGGGCTTGTAAAGAGGCAGGCAAATCTACCAGTCGCGCCGGGACACGGCAAATGGCGAGGCCGGTATGTGACCCGCGAAGGATTTGCCTTTCCGGTCGGCTGCCTGCTTGACTGCCCCGGTGGTGGGGTCCATTCTCAGGGCCGATGACCGGTCGGTAATTAACTCCCCTCATGATCGTGGAGCAGTGTCATGGCAAACATTCCGCAGGATCTGCAGTTCACGGCGGAGCACGAGTACGTGCGGCGGACCGACGAGGAGAGGGTGGTCGAGATCGGCATCACCGACTATGCGCAGGGCGAGCTGGGAGACGTCGTCTTCGTGGAACTTCCAAGCGTGGGGGAGAGCTTCGACCGGATGCAGGTGTTCGGTACGATCGAGGCCGTCAAGGCCGTGTCCGAATTGTTCAGCCCGCTGGCCGGTGAGGTGGTGGGGGTCAATGACGCGCTGGACGCGGATCCCGGCATCGTCAACACGGATCCATATGGTGAAGGCTGGATGATCCGTCTCCGGGTCCGCGACGCGGCTGAGCTGAACCAGCTACTCGATCCTGACGCCTACCGGCAGTTGATCGACTGAGGGCGCGCACTGCGGCCGGATCGTGCGACGCCGGCAGCGGAGAACCCATGAGCCCTGCTCCGCGATATTCGCCACCCGAGGCACCCGAGCGCTCGTCGCGAGTCTGGCGCTTCATCGAGACGCCGCCGGCGCCGGGTGCCTACAACATGGCGCTGGACGAGGCGCTCATGGACTCCGTCCGTGGCGGTGGTGCTCCGGTGCTGCGGATCTACGGCTGGGATCCATCGTGCGTGTCGCTCGGGCGGAACCAGCCAGCGAGAGGCCGCTACGACGCGGCCGCCCTACGGAAGGCCGGCATCGATGTAGTCCGCCGCGCAACCGGGGGGCGGGCGGTTCTCCACGACGCCGAACTGACCTACGCTGTCGTGGCGCCGGCACGGGAGTTCGCCTCCGCGCGGCGGGCCTATCGGGAGATCAACGCCGTCCTGGTGCGCTCACTCGAACGGCTTGGCGCCCCCGCGTCGCTCCATGCCGGCGCGCCCGGCGAGCGGGCACCGGTGCCCTCGACGGCGCCCTGCTTCTCCGAGCCCGTCGGCGGTGAGGTCGTCGCCGGCGGCCGTAAGCTCATGGGCAGTGCACAGGTCTGCCTGGGTTCCGTGATTCTCCAGCACGGCTCGCTGCCGCTGCGCCGCAGCCGTGCGCTACCGGATCTGCCCCCCGGTCTCGCCGCTGACCTGGACGGCCACCCCGCGTTCCTCGCGGAAGTGCTGGGGGCGCTTCCGGATTGGCGTAGCCTGGTCGAGTCGATCCTGATGGACTGGCGAGCGGAGATCGGAGCGTGGGAACGGTGGGAGATGGATGCTGCGCTCAGCGGCCTTGTGGCGGCGCTCGAGGAGCGCTACCGGAGCGACGAGTGGACCTGGCGACTCTGAGCAGCTCTGAGGCCGAGCACCGAAATTGCTTGGCTACGGCCTCTTGCCGCCCGGCCGGCGGCAAGCTGAGTGAGAGGCGTCCCGCGAGCCGGGAGCCGTCAACCATTGGATGGAGGTGTTCGATGTCCGTGCCGCGGTCGATTTGGAGAGGGATCCTACCGGTGGCCGCCTTCCTTCTCGCGGCCTGCTCCGGCGATGCGGGGGATGCACCGCTGCCGGTCGGCGACCCGGTGACGGGCGGTACGGCCGTGGTCGCCGTAACGAGCGACTTTCAGCCGATCAACCCGGTTACGAACACCGCCCTGGTCACCCTCGAGGTGATCAACTTCATGCTCTACACACCCCTCATCCAGTTCGACGACGACCTCCAGCCCATTCCCGCGCTGGCGGAATCCTGGGAGCTCGATGACAGCGGCGTGACGTTCCTGCTTCGCGACGACGTGACGTGGCACGACGGTGAGCCGGTGACCGCCGAAGACGTCCGCTTCACGTTCGAGCTCGCGAAGAACCCCGCGACCGCCTCCTTACTGGGCTCCGCATACCTGAACCTGGTGGAGTCCGCGGAGGTCATCGACGCGCGGACGATCCGATTCGAGTTCACCGCTCCGCATTCGCAGCCGATGCAGGCGTTCTGGTGGCCGCCGATCCCGCAGCACCTGCTCGCGGACGTGCCGCCAGCGGAGCTGGCTCAGGCCGCATACAATCGCCAACCGGTCGGCAACGGCCCGTTCCAGTTCATCGAATGGCAGGCGGGGCAGCAACTGACCGTCGAGCCCAACGATGCCTATCCCGAAGACCTGGGCGGCCGCCCCATGCTCGAGCGCGTCGTGTTCCGCGTCGTACCCGAAGCGACGACACGGCTGACCGAGATCCTGACCGGCGCGATCGACGTCAACTACACGCTGCTTCCGGACGAGGCGCAGCAGGTCGAAGCCCAGTCGGGGGTTCGCCTCATCCATTTCCCCGGTCGTGAGTTTCTCTACATCGGCTGGAACAACGAGCGCGAGCCGCTCTCCGACCCCCGGGTCCGGCGCGCGCTCGCCATGGGGATCGATCGGGAGACGATCATCGAAGCCCTGATGTTCGGTTACGCGGAACCGGCCACCGGAATGATCCCGCCGTGGAGTCCCGTAGCGCCGGAAATAGACCCCCTTCCGTACGACCCGGAGGCCGCCCGAGCCCTGTTGCAGGAGGCCGGTTGGACGCCGGGTCCCGATGGTGTCATGCAGCGTGACGGGCAGCGACTCAGCTTCACGTTGCAGTCGTCGGAAGACAGGCTCCGGCAGGACATCGCCGTGGTCGCCCAGGAGCACCTCAGCCAGATCGGCGCGGAGGTCGAGGTGCGCGCCGTCGAGTTCCAGACCCTCCTCCAGGCGCACCGCAACCGGGAATACGACGCTGTCGTCAGCGGTTGGGTCCTCGATACCTTCAGGGTCGATCCGAGCCCGCTCTTCTCCTGCGCCGAAGCCGAGCAACCACAGTCGGCGAATCGGGCCGGCTACTGCAACCCCGAGGCTGACGAACTGATCGAGACCGGCGTCGTCGAGCCGGATGACGATGCAGCCCGGGAGGTCTGGGCAGACTTCGCCGGGACGCTGCGCGAGGATCAGCCGATCACCTTCCTGGCGTGGCCCGAGCAGCTTGCGGGCATCAATCCGCGGCTGCAGGGCGTCGAGATGGACGTCCGCGGCAAGCTGCGAACCGCCGCTGAATGGTGGATCCCGGAGGGGCAGCGCTGAAGGGGAACTTGCCAGCTTCCCGGAGGGTGAAACGAGTGTGATCAACAGCCAATGAGCCCATGTTTATACGACCAACACGCTCGTCGCCGCTCGCGCTTGCGCTAGTCATTGCCGCCTGTGGCGGTGACTCCCCGGAAGCCACGTTCGAGGATGTCCCCGCCGAGGAGCGTTTCGGCGGGACCGCCGTAATGGCCTCGATCTCGGACATCCCCGACATCAGCCCACTCACGTCGACCGAGACGCTGGCGTCCGAGATGCAGCAGTTCATCCTATTCCTGCCCGTCATCCAGTACGACGAGAATCTCCAGCCGATCCCCGCGCTCGCCCGATCCTGGGAGGTCAATGCCGACACGTCGACCCTGACACTCCACCTGCGCGACGACGTCTACTGGCACGACGGGGTCAAGACCACGGCATACGATCTGGCGTTCGCATATGAGAAAGCGACGGATCCGGAGACCGGCTTCCCGAACACCGCTTTCTGGACGTACTACGGTGCCGGCGAGGCCGTCGACTCGTTCACTTTCCGGGTCGAGATGCAGCCCCACGCGGAGTTCATGGACCCGTGGCGTACCTTTCCCGCGGTCCCGCGCCACATCCTCGAGGGCGTTCCGTCGGCCGAGCTCAGGCAACACCCCTTCAGCACGCGCCAGCCGCTGGGCAACGGTCCCTTCCGGTTCGTCAATCGGGTGGATGGGCAGAGCTGGACGTTCGAGGCGAACCCGGACTTCCCCGAGGAGCTCGGCGGCCGGCCGTATCTGGACCGGCTCGTGTTCCGCTCGATTCCGGAGCCCACCACACTTCTTACCGAGCTGCTTACCGGCGGGATCGACTTTCTGACCGCGCCTCCACCGCAGCAGGCGCAGCAGATCGAGTCCGACCCCAGCACCCGGCTGATCAGCTACATGGACCGCGCGTTCGTCAGCATCGGGTGGAATCAGCGGCGCGAACCGTTCGGCGATGCCCGGGTTAGACG
>JBBDRL010000041.1:0-46407 GCA_040905505.1 Gemmatimonadota bacterium
GACCCTCGCCTTGCTGACCCTCGCCTTGCTGACCCTCGCCTTGCTGACCCTCGCCTTGCTGACCCTCGCCTTGCTGACCCTCGCCCTGCTGACCCTGACGCAGCCGCTCCTGCATGGATTGGAGGTCGCGCACGAGGTCGCGGGCTCGGTCGAGGTTTTCGTCACCCTGACTCTCCTGGGTGGTCGAAACGGCTCGGCTGGCCTCACCCGCGCGTTCGCGTAATTCGTCGAGTCCTTCCTGGATCTGCTCTTCGATCCTGCGGCGGAACTCGCTGGGCATATTCGGCCGAACGTTTGCCCGTGAGGCGCGAATCCGCTGCTCGAGGTCGTTGTCGCGAATCGCGTCGGCAGCGGCCCTGAGCCGCCGCGAGGCGTCCGGCTGTTCCTGCCGCGCCTCGTTTGCGAGGCGGTCGAGCTGCTCCTGCATCTCCCCGACTTCGCTGGCCTGGGCGTCCTTTCGGTCGATCAGTTCGCGTTCCATGGGCGAGCGCTCGCGACTATCGGACGGGAGATCGTCGATCTCCCGGGAAATCTGCCGCTGCTCCTCGGCGAGCTGTTGAGCGCGGCGGGCGATATCCTCCGCTTCGCTCTGAAGGCCCTGTGCCTGTTCACGCTGAAGACGGCGGGTCGCCTCCCGCAGGCGGTCCATCGCCTCCTGTGTCTGGCCGGTATTGCCGCTCCGGCTGTTCGCGGCGGCGCGCTGCATCGCGTCGGCCGCCTCGCGAAGATCTCGCGCCGCATCCATCAGTTCGGGTCGCGACTGCTCCCGCGAGAGGCGCTCCAGCCGCCGAGCTTCTTCGAGCGCTTCCTCCGCCATCTGGCGCTGCGCTTCCCCGGAGCCACTGCCCTGGACCTGATTGGACATCGTCTGTCGCAGCCGCTCGTTTTCGCGCTCGAGCCGCCTGGCCAGCTCCCGCACCCTGTCGATCGAGCCGTCCAACTCGCTCGCGGCCTGCTCTTGCCTCCCGCGCTGGACGGTCTCGTACTGGTTCCGCATCTGGTCCAGTTCGAGCCCGAAAATGTCGGCGAGGTCCTCCGCAGAGGGCCCCATGCTCGAGCCGCCGCCGCCCCCACCGCCGCCCTGCTGCTGAAGGCTCACCTGGACCTCGCGGAATGCCGCCTCGGCGCGCTGGAGATGCACGAGCGCCCGCTGCTCCGGTGGGAGTGCCTCATCGGGCGCCATCTGCGTCAGAAGCGTGACCGCTTCCTCCATCTCCTCGGCCGCCTGCGGCAGGGCTTCCGCAATGATGTCGAAGGAGCTGTCCCGGACGGCTCCGCGGTTGCTGAGCCGCTCAGCCAACGTGAGCGCCTGCCGGCGCAGCGCGGCCTGGGCCGAGGAGAGTGCCTCCAGATTCTGCCGGAGCTCGACATCACTGTAATCGTCGCGATCGCGCACCACGTTGAACGTCGCCGAGATCAGCTCCCGCTGCCGTCGGGTCAACTCCTCGCCCGACGCGTCCTGATCCTGCCCACCTCCACCCATGCCGCCACCACCGCCGGGCGGCCCTTCGCTCTGGCGGTACTCGACGCCGAAGGGTCGGATCTCCACGAAGTACATGTCGCTCGAGATCGTCCGCCTCGGCTCGGGACCAACATCGACGGCTCGGGCGTGATAGGCGATGAAGTCGCCGGCCTGAAGGTCCAGATCCTCCAGGTAGAAAGTGTGCCCGGCCGACACCTCCGTCATGGGGCGCGCGGTATAGAGCGGCACCGCCTGCTCCTCCCCGCCGTTGACGCTGTAGACCAGTTCGAGCGAGCGGACCCCGAAATCGTCGGTTGCGCGGGCCTGCAGGAAGACCTCGTCCACAAGCGTGACCTTGATGTCCCGACCCGGATCATCGAAGACCACCGCCGGCTCGGCGTCGGGCATCACCTCGATGAGGTATTCCGGGGAAGCCGTCACTGCTTCGGTTTCAGACGACTGCAGATCGATGTGATAGAGACCGCCCTCCCGGACGGCGAATTCACCGCCGAGGGAACCATCCTCGGCGAGGATGAGGTCGATCGACGCTCCGCTGCTCAGCTTGATCTGCCCGCTCGGCACCGGCATCGTGGGGGTGGCGGTGACCCGGACCGTGGTGCCCTCGGGGGCGAAGATGTCCCCGCCGTCCTCAACCGTCTGCGGCTCCAGCCCCGTGTACTCCGGAAAGGTCAACTCGAGCTGCATGTGGTCGACGTAAGGGAGATCGAGCACGTCGACCCGGTGAGCTTGCGAACGAATCCCTCCGGATTCCACATAGTAGAGGGTCGGCTCACGCAGGTTGAACAGGCGGATCTCGAAACCCCCATCGTCCAGGGGGACCATCGGAACCCGCTCGAAAGCTTCCGCGCTTTCGGTTCGCGCGAAGATATCCGCAGCGTTTCCGGCGAACCCGAAGAGTTCGGCGCTCACCGGAAGATCGGCGCCTCGGGCGATCGCGGTGTCTCCAGGCTGGACAGCCACGCTCATCACGCCGGCGGCTTCGGCCGTCGGCAGCGGGAGGAAGAGCGCGCGAGTTCCCAGGCGCAGAGAGTCGGGTGACATCAGGAAGAGCACGATAGCGGCTGCGATCGCAGAAGCCAGGAGGGCTCCAGACCGCGAGATCGAGCGCGATTCCAGCCCCCGGCCTGCCTCGATGCTGCGGCACCGGGCTACGGCCGTTTCGACCGTGCGTCGTGCCAGCGCCGGCGAGATCTCGCCCTCCCCCGATCCTGCGGCCAGGGCGCTGATGAGCGACATGCGGAGCGACGGCTCCCGCTCCTCGAGATACAACGCCACCTGCTCGTCCGTCACACGCTTCCACAGCGGCGCGAGGACGAGCGCGGCGAGGAGACCCACGAACAGGACTCCGAGCAGGACGCGCGCGGCCATCACCGCAGCAGGCGCGAAATTGAACCCGCCCACGGCGATCGCCGAGCCGAGTACGGCCAGGAGTAGAACGATGGCGAGCCCGGCGAGGCCGCGGAGCGCCACCTTCAGGCGCCATCGACGGCGCACTTCGCCGATGACATGGACCAGCTCGCGGTATTCCTTCGAGTCTGACGTCTGTCGGTCCATCACGCCCCCCTTAGGCGATCGTTCAAGTCGGCAGCCGTTGCCCTAACGTGCCGGGCTCGGGTCCGCTCTGGTCTTCCCTGACGTTCTGTTCGAAAACAGCGTTTCCGCGATCAGCAGTATGAATCCGGCGATGACGAGGTACCACCAGCCGCTTTGCTGCCTCTCCCGGTCGGCCAGGGTCAGCGTGGCGCCACTCGTCCCCGCGGTCGCTTCGGTGGCCGCCAGCAGGCCCGTTCGCATCTCCTCAGGGTCGAAGGCACTCAGGTCGGCCTCCCCAGGGTCCACGTTGACGGCGAAGCTCAGGGCCCGGTCGGGCGCGTCCGCGTCTCGCAACTCGTAGAACCCGACCTCCTCGAGCGCCAGCGGTACGGCCGGCTCCAGAGGAATCTGATCTCCGCCCGGCGTGAGCGCCATGCTGAACTCCTCACCGGCGGTGACGATCTGCTGTACGTCGATCGCCTCGCCGATCGTCATCCAGCTCCGCGGCGGGGTGTACCCCGCTGCATACTTCACAAGCTGATGCAGGAACGGAAGGAACACGGGCTGTAGCGTCAGATCGTTCCAGCGCCCGTCCAGCGTGGATGCCCATACGAGAACCCGACCCTCTCCGACGGGACGTTCCGCAAGCGCCGGTCCGCCATCACCGAAGCGCGCCAGCACTCGCGGAAAGCCCCCATCGGGCAGCGGTCGATAGCGGTAGACGCGTGCCGCACCGAAGTCTCCGGTGCGCGGTCCCGCAAACGATTCGAACACCGGATGGCCCGTATCCACGTATCCGATGGCCATGCCGCCGCTGCCGGAACGATCCACCGCACCGGGAACCGAGGGGAGAACGCCGGGCCAGCTCCCGGGCGCATTGTCGCCGAGCACGAGGACGAGGCCCCCGCCCGATTCCACGTGCTCGCGGACTCGATCGCCCACTGCCCCGGAAGGGAGCTGCGCCTGGTTCAGGATCACGACCGAGTTTTCGGCCAGGTCCGCCGCCTGGAGGTCGCTTACATTGCGAATCTGCGTCCGGAAGCCCGGATCGTTTCCGATCGCCAGGGCACGCTCGAGGAAATAGCTGGTCGCCGCATCCGCACCGGGGCCGTCCACGATGAGTGCGCCGACGCGCTGGTCGGAGCCGAGAACGAAGTGAAACTCGTTGTCGAGCCCCAGGGCGTCATCCGGAATCCGCAGCGTGGCCCGAGTGCTTCCCGAAGCGGAAAGCGTCAGCGGATTGAACCGGACCGACGCGCTCCCCCCGTCGAGCTGCGCGGGGCGTGTCTCGATGGTCCGACCATCGACGACGAGGCTCACGAGTACCTCCTCCGGCACCGGCCCGGCGGCGGTCAGCCGGCCGACGATGTCGACCCGCTCGCGGTCTTCGACCATTTCTCGCGCGAATTCGACACCGGCGACGGTGACGTTGGCTGCTGTGCTCGTGTCTGACACCGCGATCGGCGTGACGGTCGTGCCCATCGGCAGTCGCAGCGTAGCGATCTCGCCGGCGTCAGCGTCCCACCCTGTACGCTGAAAATCCGAGATGACGACGAGCTCGTGGCGCGGCAGTGGTGAAGCGGCCAGGATCCGGCCCGCATAGCGCAGCGCGGGCGTGTAGCGGGTCGTCCGCGCACCGGGCTCGGCATCCCGCACCGCAGCCCGAAGGACGTTGCGGTCCGTGGTCGATTCGGTGGCCGACTCGGCGTTCGCGTCGAACAGGATCACCGTCCCCCGGTCCCCGCCGGAGAGCCCGTCGATCGCTGCCGTGGCCGCGGCGACTGCGCTTTCCCAGCGATCGCCCACGCCCATGCTGTATGAGCGATCGACCAGTACCACGAGCTCACGGTCACCGGTACCCGGCACCGGAGACGTACCGCTGCTGGTCTCGACGAAGGGACGGGAAAAGGCCAGCACGATGAGGATGATCGCGGCACACCGCAGGAGCAATAGCGGCCAACGGTGAATCCGGCGGCGGCTCTCCGTCTGATGCGGGATCTTCCGCAGGAACATCAGCGACGGAAACGGCACCTGGTTCTGAGTCTGCCGACGCGACAGATGGATCAGAATAGGCACGCCGATCGCCAGCAGGCCGGCCAGGAACGCGGGGACGAGAAAGCTAAGTGACATACGTGTCCGTCATCCTTCTATCATCTGACGCGATTCAACCGCTGCCGAACGGACAGATAGTCGAAGAGCGCAAAGTCGAGCGGCTCCGATGTATCGTGGCGTGAATAATCGATCTCATTCTCCCGGAAGACCCGCGTCAGCTCGTCCAGATGGTCGCGCATCGCGGTCCGGTACCGATCGCCCAGGTCCCGCGGATTGACCGGGAGCTGCACGCCCGTCTCGAGATCCTCGAACTCCCCCGCATCGACGAAAGGGAATTCGATCTCGTTGCGATCCAGGACATGGAAGACCACCAGATCGTGACCCCGCGCCCGCAGCGGCTTGATGGCGTCCATCACGGCCTGGGGAGATTCGTAGAAATCCGAGATCACGGCCACCATCCCCCTGCGACGCAACCGATCCGCGGCGCGGAGAAGCGGGTCCTTCAGGCTCCCCTCGCGCCCCTTCCCGGGCCGGATGCGGTTCAGCGTATGGAGGATGATCTCCAGGTGCTTCGCCGATGCCGGGACGTAGTCGACCACGCTGTTGTCGAACGTCATCAGCCCGACCCGATCACGCTGCTCGCGTACGAGATACGTCAGGCATGCGGCCAGGTAGCGCCCGTAGTCCAGTTTGCTCAAGCCCTGGCCGGAGTACGACATGGAACTCGAGATATCCAGCAGGACCACGAAATTGGCGTTCGTATCGGCCTCGAACTCCTTTACGAAGTAGCGATCCGTACGGGCATAGAGGCGCCAGTCGATGCGCCGGATATCGTCGCCCGGCATGTACGCGCGGTGCTCCGCGAAGTCGAGCGACAGCCCCAGGAACGGCGACCGATGCAGACCGTTGATGAAGCCGCCCACGACCGATCGTGAGAGCAGCTCCAGGTTGTCGATCCGCGCGAGAACGTGCGGGTCGAGGAAGCGGTCGAGGGCCTGAGAGGACATAAGAAGCTATCGGCTATCAGTGATCAGCTATCAGCGACAGTTGCTTTCGACCGGCCGCGATGCTCGGAGTCAGCCAGTCTCGTGAGCTGTCGACTTCCGTGCTATCCCAACCCCGACTTCGGCGGCTTCACTTCGGCCAGCAACTGATCGACGATCTGGTCGGTCGTAACGCGCTCGGATTCGGCGTGGAAGTTCGTGAGTATCCTGTGTCTCAGTACCGGATGTGCCAGCGCACGTATGTCCTCGTACTCGACGTGGGCCCGGCCGTCCATCAGCGCCCGAGCCTTGCCCCCGAGTGTCAGGTACTGTGCTGCCCGGACGCTCGCCCCGTAGCTCACCCACTCCTTGATGAACGCCGGTGACTTGCCGTCCGCGGCCGGCCGTGTCGCCCGGACGAGAGACAGCGCGTAACGGAGAACGGGCTCCGAGACGGGGACCTTCCGGACGAGATTCTGAAAGGCGAGGATCTCCTCACCGGAAACCGCGGGCTCGAGTACCGGCTTGCGGACGGTGGTCGTCGACCGCACCACCTCGAGCTCCTCGGCCTCCGGCAGGTGCTCGATCACGATTTCGAACATGAATCGGTCGAGCTGTGCCTCCGGCAGCGGATAGGTACCTTCGAGCTCGATCGGGTTCTGCGTCGCGAAGACGAAGAAGGGTTCTTCCAGCGTATACGTGCGCCCCTGGATCGTGACCCGGTGCTCCTGCATCGCTTCCAGAAGTGCCGCCTGTGTCTTCGGTGGCGTCCGGTTGATCTCGTCGGCCAGGACGATGTTGCTGAAGACGGGACCGGGCGCGAAGACCATCTCGCGCCGCCCCGTGGTCGCGTCCTCCTGGATGATGTCGGTCCCGGTGATGTCCGACGGCATCAGGTCGGGTGTGAACTGAATCCGGGAGAACTTCAGGCTCAGCACCTGCGCGAGTGAGTGGACCAGCAGCGTCTTCGCGAGCCCGGGCACCCCGAGGATCAGCGAGTTCCCGCCCACGAAGAGGGAGAGGAGAAGCTGGTCCACCACAGCGTCCTGCCCTACGATCGCCTTGCGCAGTTCGGCGAGGATTCGCTCACGCCCCTGCTTCAGCCTGTCCGCCAACTCGAGGTCGTCGTCGCCTTCGAGCACGGTGGTGTTGATCATCGCCGACAATCTGCGCTCCCCGTCTGGTGGTAGGAGGATGGGTGACTGTTGTTAGGCCGCCGTCATGATTCGTGAAGTTCGAGCAGCAACTGCTGAGCACGTTCGAACGAGGGCGCGGCTTCCAGGGCGCGGAGGACCTCGCGTCTCGCGCCATCGCGGTCGCCGGCGGTGTAGAGCGCCTGGGCCAGCTCGTACAACGCCTCCGCTCGATCGGTCGGGTTGAGCCCGACGATCGCGCGGCGTTCACGAACCGCCAGTTCGTGCTCTCCGAGGTCCGAATAGAGTTCCGCGAGGCGCCGGTGCGGGGCGGGGTCGAACGGATAGATCCAGACCGCCCGCTCCAGTGCGCCAGCCGCACCGCGGTCATCGCCTGCCGACTCGAGCAGATCCGCGAGCTGGAGGTTGGCCGACAAGGCCGTCTCATCGTACGACGTGAGCGTCTCGAGGGCCGCGACCGCCGCGTCCTCATTTTCCGCTTCGAGGTGGATCTGCGCGAGGACGGCATAGGGAGATCCCGAGGCGGAGACCGGGAACATCTCGCCAGCGCGCTCCAGAGAGCTGATCGCCTGGGGCAGGTTGCCGGCCTCGTAGTGCTCTCTGCCCTGCGTCATCAGTTGCCGGAATTCCCTCGCGGCCTCGGGACTGTGCGTGGCGCGCAGCCAGGCATCGAACTCCTCGTCGATGACCTCCGGCTCCGCTCCGAGTACTCTGCGAAAGATCTCGTCGGTCGAGAGGCCGTCGCGATACCCGTGCAGCATCCGGATCACAGCGTCGAAGCCGCGCGTCTCCTCGATCCACTGCCCTACGAGTGCCGCCATGTCGTAGGCATGGCCAATGTGCTGGGGCGTGCGGGGGCGGCTGAATCCCTCGTTGAGGCGGCTGACCGGCGGTAGCTCATCCGCGTCGTAGACGAGGAGAAACTCGGGGGTGACGGGGTGGCCCCAGCCCGGTCGAGCCCGGCGCTCCTCCAGCACCGACAGCCCCTCCGTGAACCATTTCGCGACCCGGTTGTCACTGACGCCCATCGCGACGGTATGCGCCATCTCGTGCCACAGCGTCGTGAGCCAGTTGTACGTACCCGGTTCGCGCGCCGAGGGCGAGTCGAGGGCGAGGACGTCTCCGAAGCTGACGCCGAGCGCACCCAGCCCGGCGAGACCGACGGTCCGCACCGAAAAGTCCGCGCTGCGCGGGTACAGCTCGATTCGGATGTCTCCCCGGGACTCGTCGCCGTATCGTTCCGCCAGCTCAGCGTGCGCTTCGACGGCGGCGACCTCCAGGTAGGGCAGCAGGAGCTCGGCCTCATCCTGATGGAGCATGAGCTCGAAGCCGGTAAGCGTTGGGTTGTCGTATTCCGCGAAGGTGTCCAGCAGGTCCAGATTGTTCTTGATCCAGACGTTGTAAGGATCCCCCTCGAACGAGCGCTCGAGGCTGGCCCGGGCCTCTTCGATCCTCCCGAGCCGGAACTGGTTGAGCCCGCGCGCCGCGAACGCCGGCCAGTGGATCGGGTCGATCTGTGTGGCCTCCTCCGCGAGCCTCGCGGCTTCCGCGTACATCCGATGCTGCGCCGCGAGCTCGGCGACCGTTACGTGGAGGCCGGCGTAAGAAGGGTTCAGCTCCACCACTCGCCGGCGCACCTCTTCATAGCGGTCGAGATCGTTCCGGAGGAAGTGAAGCGCGGCGATGGTCGACAGCGCGTCCAGCGAAGCGGGATTCACCTCCAGCGCTCGCTCCAGCTCGACCTCGGCACCGTCGTAATCCTCTTCGTCCAGAAGTCTGTGGGCGAGGAAGGTCCGCGCCGGCACCAGGTTCGAATTTATTTCGAGGCTTTCCAGCGCGAGGCGGACACCCGCTCCGCGGTCACCGTCGAAGGTGTTCGCTCTCGCCTGTGCCAGCAGCACTCGCGGGTGGCGCGGATTGATGGCCGCTGCGTCCTCCAGGGCCGCGTGTGCTTCGGTGCTGTTGTACTTCTCCAGGAATAGCTCGGCGAGACGGATGTGCGGCTCGATGCCGCGCGGGTCCGCAGCGATCGCCTCGTCATAAGCCATCACGGCGTCCTGAAAGAGCTCCGGCCGCGAGACGCCGAGATACCGCACCGCATCGCCGACGGCAATCAGGTCACGCGAGCTGAGGTCCGAACGCCGATTGTACACGTCGATGAAGGCATCGAACCGTTCCACCGTCTCACCTCGCTCGCCGCGGTCGTACAGCAGCTCGGCCAGGTTCAGCTCGGCGCTCAACCGGTCGGGGCCATCGGCTTCGATGGCTTCCCGGAAGGCTGCCTCGGCCTCGGCGAGCCGACCCCGCGCCCGGTGTGCCTCGCCGCGCAGGTTCGGCAGGCCCGCGGCATTCTCGGCCGCCTCGTCGTAGCGACCGACCTCCAGGAGCGCCCGGACGACCGCGCGGCGGGCGACCTCATTATCCGAGGCCGAGCGGAGCACGGCGCTTCCGATCTCGATCGCATCGTCGTAACGCCCCTGTTCCAGGGCGGACGCCGCGTCCTCAGCGCTCTGTTGGGCGCAGGCGGGGGCGGGTAGGAGGAGCGCCGCCAGAAGCAGGACCGCCGTACGGCCGAAATGGCGGGTCATCATGCGCCTTCCTGGCTTTCCTGGATGGCCCGGTTCGTCCGCGCGAGCTCGAGGAGAAGCCGCTCCAGCTCCATTTGATATTCCGCTTCCTCCATCTGCGCGCTGCGTACGCGTAGCGATGCGATGCGATCCTCCAGCTCCCGCCGCGCTTCGTAGAGTGCGCGGACTTCCGGCGGAGCGTCTGCCGGGATGTCTGCGGCGACGCCACCACCCAGATGGAAAAGTTGGGCAAGCTCCATGTCGCCCTCCATGCGGGCATGCTCGAGCTGAAGCTGATTGGCGTTCTCGTAGTGCCGCTCCGTCTCGGTCGAGGCGTACTCGAAGGCCTCTGCTATGGTGACCCGCCCGTCCTTGTCGATGTCGCCGCCATCCTCGGCGAAGGCCGCGACGAAGAACCCTCCGAAAATCGTCTCGTTGCGCTCCATCCCCGAGCGGGTCGCCGTGACGATGGTCCGGTTCTCGGCCGAGAGTGGCTCGTGGAAGTCACCGCTTGCGCTGGCTGTGTTCACCACCACCACTGGATGGCCCTCGAACGGCTCGAGCAGCGCGCCCAGCTCCTCGGCGGTCAGGTCGGGTCCCGGCAGGTTGATCCGTGCCCCTCTGGCGTCCGAGCTGCCGTGACCGATCAGCAGGATCATGAGGCGCTCATCCTCGCCCAGCCGCGCGCGGATCTCGGCGAGCGCGCGCTCCACCTCGTCTCTGCGCGACTCACCGTCGATGCGCTGCGAATCGCGTTGCGGGTCCTCGGCCAGATAGGTGACGTTCGCCGCGGGAATGCCCATGCGCTCGGTCGCGGCGTCGGCCATCGAAATTCCCCATGCGTGGAAATCGTTCACGTACCGGGGCTCGCCGCCCAATCCACTGACGATCAGTAGATGCACCTGCGCGACGGCGGGTCCGCTCGCGGTGAGTAGCAGCACGAGGCAGAGGAGCAGGCTTCTCATGGCAGTCCTCGCTTCCTGCGGAACGCCCACTCGGCGCCGATCAGCCCGACGACGAGCAGGAACACGAACGGCATGTCCCAGAGGTCGTAGCTCTCGACACGGGTGATACCGCTGCCGGAATACTGTACGTCTTCGGCCAATCGCCCGATGTCCGAGAGCGGATAGAACCGCCCGCCGGTCTCCTCGGCGACGCGCCGCAGCAGCGGGGCCCGCATCTGCGCACCGAAGAACTCGCCATCGTCCTCCGCGGCGTCCAGCGCGAGCGTCCCCGCGGCGACCTGCTCCCCGTCCCGCTCGGCCGTCAGCAGGATCCGGTGGATCCCGCCCGCGGCAGGCAAGAACGAAGCGAGGTACTCTCCGTCCCGACTGCTGGACCACCGCAGCGGCAGTTCGGTCTCGCTTCCGTCCGGCGCCTCGATGGCCGCCGAGACGACGGCGTCGTTGATCCGCTGGAAAGCACTGTCACGCAGCTCGGCATGGAGCTCGACCGGGTGATGGATCGGCGCGGGCTCGGCCGAAGCGCTCACGGATAGCTGTGTCGGCACCTCGTTGACCAGCCAACGCAGGATCTGACGCCAGAAGGTCTCGTGTGTCTGGTCCTCGAGCGGGATGTCGGCGTGCATCTGCCAGATCCAGGAGTCCTGTACCGGCAGGGCCAGCGAGAGGCCGCGGCCGAAGCGCTGGGAGGCGAGGACGAGCTGTCCATCGCTCACGCCCGGACCGCTCCCCGTCAGCAGCGCGGTCGCACCGGGCTTGAGACGCGTCAGCCGATTGAATGTCGAGAGGGCGGGGAGTGAGTCCCACTGCGCGAGCGACAGCTCGGGATCCGAGTCGAGCTGAAGCGCTGCGTGCGTCCGACCGGCGCGGGTCGGCGTGACTTTCATCTCCCGATAGTAGCCGGGATCTGGCTCCGGCTCGAGCTCGACGGGCAGGAGCGACTCGATGGCGGTCCCTGCGTAGCCCCCTTCCGTGAACGACCGTTTGCCACCCAGGAAGAGCACGCTGCCGCCGCGCTCGCTCACGAAGTCCACGATCATCTGGAGCTGGTCGCGGGAGAAGAAGCTCGCCTCCACGCTCCCCAGTACGAGCGCCTTGTACGAGAACAGCTCCTCGCGCCTCACCGGGAAGCCGTCCACCAGTTCCTCCCCACTGTCCACGTCCAGGCGCAGGAACTTGTTCTCGGCGGTCCGCTGCAGCACCACTAGCTGGAGCTCCGGATCGTCCGCGACCGCGCGCCGCATGAATTTCACCTCGAACCGCGGCTCGCCCTCGAAGTACAGGATCTTCTGCGGCCCCTCCCGCACCTGGATCAGCGTCTCACGCTGATTGTTCTCCGCTACCAGCTCGCCATCCTGAAGCGGCACCCGGAAGGTGAAGCGCCGCCAACCGGGCTCGTTGGCCGTGAAGTGGACCCGGACGGTGGCCGGTGTCCCGTCCATCGGCAGCTCTACGTCCTGCGCATTCACCACCCGTCCCTCGTCCTCCACCGTGAGCGGGACGGTGCGGCCGGCGTAACCCGTCTGGGAGATGGCCAGGTCGACCATCATCGACGTTCCGCGCAGGACGGAGCGCGGGCTGGACACCCGTCGGATCTCAACGTCCCGCTGGAACTCCTCGCGCCCGACGCCGACCGTATAGATCGGCAGCGACGTCGTGCGCGCCTGAAGTAGCGAAGCGTTGAGGTCCGCCTCCGACTGATCGGCGCCGTCGGTGATCACGACCATTCCCGCGACCGGCACCCCGGCCAGCTCGCTCCGCGCCTGCTCGAGGGCTCGCCCGATCCGCGTCTGACCGCCGGTGAAGGTCATCTCGCCGACGTCCTCGACCCGGTTCGCGTCGCTGGAGAACCGGAAGATGCGGAGGCGGAAGCGCTCCGCGAGCGTCTCGAGCAGGTCGGTGTCGAGCTGTCGGATCAGCTCGTCGGCGCGGGTCGTCGTTCCGTCGTCGGCAACGAGCATGCTGCGCGAGTCGTCGATGAGGATTCCCAGGTAGTTCTCCTGGTCGACCGCGACCGGTACCTGCAGGGTGGGTCGAAGCAGCAGCAGAATGAGGAGGGCGAGCAGCGCGCCCCGAAGGACCAGCAGCCCCGTTCGGTCGGTGCGGCCCAGGTCCCGGCCCCGCCGCAGATAACTCCAGGCTGCAACGGCTGCGAGCAGGAGCGCGAGTCCCAGAAGCCACCCTGGCAGTGGCGTCGCGAAGACCAGGCGACCCTTCTCGTAGACGAGCGGCGGGTACTTGAACAGGAATTCCCAGATGCCGAGCGCCATTGTTCCTTCAGTGCTGCCGGCAAGCGAGGCCGCACTCCGGCGGTGCCCGCTATACCAGATTCATCCTCGTTGGCGGTTCAGCGCGTCATCGCGTAGATCATCATGTTCGCGCCGACCTGATATGCGTACGTCGAATACGTCAGTGGGTACAGGGGTTCCTCCGCCCATTCCCAGGCGTCGCCGAGATCCGTGTTGTAATTGATCGCGACCATCAGCCGTCCCGAGTCATCGAAGATCCCGCGAAAGTGTGGGGTGATCCCACCCTTCTCGTGCGTCGGCCCGCCCGAGACGCCCCTGCCCACGACCGGGACCTGGATGATCTGGTCGATCTCGTAGAACGTTCGGAATATCTCGTGGTCGAGCGGCACCTCGACGATCTCGTGCTCCGGCAGCACCCTCGCCATCTCCCGCTCGAAGCTCTGCCATTCGTACTCTCCCCAGAAATCGTCCACCGCAAGAAAGCCGCCCGCCAGCAGGTAATTGCGCAGACCCTCGACCTCCTCTCCGCGAAGCCTCATCCTCCCCACCTCGACGGCGTAGACGAACGGGAAGTGACGCAGGGCGGGGTCGTCGAGGCGAACGGCGTTCTCGCTCTGGGCGACGTCGATCAGCGTCAGCCGGCTCAGTACGCTGGCGATCCACCAGTCCGCCTGCGGATAGTCGGTGGACCAGGCGCGGCGGCCGCTGAACACCGCCCGCGTGAAGTAGAAGTTGTGGACGCCGCTCTCGGTCAGAACCCCGAAGCGCGCCTGATCCGGTACGACCTGCTGGTCCAGGGAAGCAGTCGACTCGGCGCCGAGCGGTGTCGCCGGCATCCGCGGCGCGGCGGCCGCCACGGCGACGACCGACGCGGCGCCAGACAGCGTGAGGATCAGTTTCCTGGCGAGAGGAATTCGCATACAGGGTACCCTCGGGAGCGAGATTCGCCGACGACGGAAGCCGGCGGAGGCGAGCGATCGATGCCGTGCGGTACGCGGAGGCGAAACCGCTTACATGATTCGCTCGGCCAGCGTCGACGGGCTGGGGTCTTTCTGATCGGAGGTGAAGCTGCGCCCGCGGCGCGGGGGAAGGGACACGACCTCCTTCACCAATAAAATCAGTACACTCGACGACGGCCAGGTGTTTGATTCCAGATCCAGGAATTCAAACAGTAATTCAGCTCGATCAGAATGTCGTTCACTATACTATTCTAGACGATTGAGACGAATTTCTCCAGACACCCTCCCTGCGGCTTTACCCGACGCTCTTGTCGAGGCCGATGTTCTTCTGTTACATAACGGCGGATGAAAGCGCTCGATCCGGGGAGTCCGATGCCGCTCTACGCTCAGCTTGCCGAGGCGATCCGCTACGAGATCGCGACGGGCGAGATCTCTGCGGGCGTCCAGCTACCGGCGCTTCGGGCGGCGGCGAAGCGGTGGGGAGTGAATCTCCATACGGTGAGGCGCGCGTACGGGGTGCTGGCTGGCAAGGGGCTGGTGCGGACGGATCCGCAGCGCGGCACCGTGGTGCTGGGTGTCGAGGGGCGCACGACGGTGGACCCGGTGGACTGGTTCGTGTCGCGGATCGTGACGGAAGCGTACGAACGGCACGGGCTCGGTCTTCCGGAGCTGATGCTGCGGCTGGATCGCTGGGGCAATCGATCGGGCCGGACGGGTGAGAGGGCGGCGTTCGTGGTGGAGCGGGCGGAAGGGGAGGCCGACGGATTGGCGTCGCAGCTGCGATCCCGGTGGGCGGTGGCGGCGGAGGGGTGGAGCCTGGAGCGACCCGGCGAGCCCCCAGCGGGTCTGATCGTCGCGTCGCTCGAGCACTACAACGAGGTGCGCGTCCGGTGGCCGCAGCGATACGGCGACGCTCACTTCCTCGAAACGGCGCCTGACCGATCGATTGCAACGCGTGTGCTGGTTGCGCCGCGGCAAGTGATCCGGGCCGTGTTGTGCGAGCGGGACCTAACGACGGCGACAAGCGTCGTCGCCGACCTGCGGCGCATCCTGCCTGGCAACCGCGTGGAGTTGGTGCCGCACATCGTCTCACGTGCCGGCGAGCTGCTTTCCTTTGTGCCGGACTCGGTGGATGCGGTGCTCTTTTCGCCCCGCATGTGGGAACAGCTCACGCCTGCCGAGCGCTCTCATCCGAAGGCGATCGAGGTTCGCTACCTGTTCGAGGCGAAAGCGCTCGAGAGGCTCGCCGAGGACCTCGCCTGGCCCACGCGGTAAGATCACGTCGTCACCATCGTCTCCTGAGCGACCGCGCGGCCGGCGGGTGTCAGGTGAAGCAATCCGCCCTGCGCCTCGATCAAACGCTCGCGAACGGCCGAGCGAATTGCGAGCTGCGCGGTATCGGGATTCCAGCGGAGGTGTTCCTCGAGGTGGTCAGGGCGGCACTCCAGCGCCGCGTCGGGGGCATCCTCGTGATGGAGCAGGTGGACGAGCAGCATGTGCTGGGCGAAGCGGCGCCGTTGCTGTTTACTTCTGCGCGCCGCGGCAACCAGCCCCTGATCGGGTGCGAAGAGGAGGCCGGCGAAGAAGAAAGCCCCCACGACTGTCGCGATGGAGCCTGCGATGGAGGCGTCGAGCAGAAAGGCGGTCCAGTAGCCGGTGATTCCTGCCGCCGCGCCGATTCCGGCGCTCAGCAGGAGCAGGATCGATAAGCGATCGGTCAGCAGGTATGCGGTCGCCGGCGGACCGACGATGAGGGCGACGACCAGAATCGAGCCGACGGCGTCGAATGCACCCACGGCGGTGATCGACACGATGCCCATGAGCAGGTAGTGGAGCAGCGCGGGGCTGAAGCCGAGCGCTGCGGCCAGGGCGGGGTCGAACGTCGAGAGCTTCAGCTCCTTGTAGAAGGAGCCGATGAAGGCGACGTTGACGACGAGAATGGACCCCATCACCCAGAGCGCCTTCGGGCCGACGTCCGCGCCACCCACGAGCAGTCGATCGAATGGCGCGAAGGCCAGCTCCCCGAGCAGCACTGCGTCCACATCGAGGTGCACCCCTTCCGCGTACCTCGCGATCATGATGACGCCGATGGAGAAGAGGACGGGAAAGACCAGCCCTATGGCCGCATCCTCCCGGACCCGACCCGTCCGGCTCAGCGACTCGATCATCCCGGCCGTCAGCACGCCCGTCGCCGCGGCGCCGACGATCAGCAGCGGCGAGTTCAACGTTCCGGTGAGGAAGAACGCGACCACGATCCCCGGCAGGATCGCGTGACTGATCGCATCGCTCAACATGGAGACGCGGCGCAGTACCAGGAACGCGCCGGGCAGGGCACACGCGACCGCGGTCACGATCGCGATGAGCTGGATCTCTAGCTCTGCCATCTCAGGTCTGCTCGATCGGCTGCCAGTCGCCGGGATCGGCGCCGGCGGCGCGATGCCAGCGGGCGAACTCCCGCGTGGCGGCCGCCAGTCCCGCGTCGGTCATCCCCCACAGGTCCCCACCCAACCGCCGGACCCAGCCGCGCTTTTCCAGTCCGAGCAGGCCAGGCTCGACGCTCTCGGGTCCGGACGTCATGGTTCGCAGCACGACCGACGGGTGCGGGTGATAGGGGTCGGCGTGCAGGCGCGAGAGCGTGTAGAGGTCCTCCAGCACCCCGAGCTCTCGCAGGTTGCGCCGGCTACGCCGCTGGCGTACGAGCTCCGCAAGCAGCCCTCGTTGCGGCGCGAGGAAGAGGCTGACCAGCATGATGGCTCCTGCGCAGAGCACGATCGTCGGTCCGGTCGGTAGTCGCGGGGTCGAAGCGCTGATGACCGCACCGGTGACCCCCGCGGTGGCGCCGAAGATGCCCGCGAGAACCACGATCCGCCCGAGACGGTCTGACCACTGGCGGGCGGCCGCGGCGGGTGCGATCAGGATCGCGCTCATCAGCACCACGCCGACCGTCTGCAGCCCGATGACGATCGCGACGACGAGCAGCGTTGTGAGGACTACGTCGAGCCGACGCATCGGCAAGCCGAGCGCCGCGCCGAATTCCTGATCGAACGCGAGCAGCTTCAGTTCCTTCCAGAGGAGCGCGGTCGCGGTCAGGGCGACGATGCCCAGACTGGACATGACGAAGACGTCACGGGGAAGGAGCGCGGCAGCCTGCCCGAACAAAAACGTATCCAGACCCGCCTGGTTGCCGCTGGGCATACGCTGGATGAACGTGAGCAGGACCATTCCGAAGCCGAAGAACACGGATAGAACGATGCCGAGCGATGCATCGTAGGGGATACGTGTCCGCTTGGTGACCCCGAGGACCACCAGCGCGCCGATCCAGCCGGCTGCGGCGGCGCCGAGCACCAGGACCAAGGGGGATCGGAGCCCGGTCAGGAGGAAGGCGATGGCGATACCGGGCAGGGCGGCGTGCGAGATCGCGTCGCCGAGCAGGCTCTGCGACCGCAGAACGGCGTACGTGCCGAGAGTCCCGCTGACGAGACCCAGAACGGCCGCTCCGAGCGCAACCGTCCTGAGCGTGAAATCCAGTGCGAAGGGAAGGCTCATTCGACGCCCGCGGGCTTGTCGAGCCGGAATTGCGGCGGGGGGCCTTCGGCCGCTGCCCTTCGCAGGTACGGGACTCGCCCTCCATAGGTGGCGCGGAGGTTCTCGTCCGTGAACACCTCGTCGACCTCCCCGGCGGCGATTCGCCTCACGTTCAGAAGCAGCACCCAGTCGAAGTACTCGGGAACCGTCTGAAGGTCGTGGTGGACGACGACGACCGTGTTGCCTTCGGATCGGAGCTCCTGGAGGAGCCGCACGATGGCGCGCTCCGTCGTGGCGTCCACGCCCTGAAACGGCTCGTCCATGAGGTAGATGGATGCGTCCTGCACGAGCGCCCTGGCCAGGAAGACACGCTGCTGCTGGCCCCCCGAGAGCTGCGAGATCTGACGATCGGCATAGTCCACCATCGCCACCTTTTCCAGCGCCCGACGCGCGATCTCCCGCTCGTTCCGCCCGGGCCGCCGCAGCCAGCCCATGCGGCCGTAGAGGCCCATCATCACCACGTCGAGAACGTTCGTGGGGAAGTCCCAGTCGACGCTCCCGCGCTGCGGCACGTAGGCTATCGATCGCCGCCGGGCTGCGTACGGCTCGCCGTCGACCAGGATCTGGCCCGCGGCCGGTTCGACCAGGCCGAGTATCGACTTGATCAGGGTGGTCTTGCCCGCGCCGTTGGGTCCGACGATCGCCATCAGGATCCCCGCCGGGACGTCCACGTCCACATCCCACAGGACCGGTCGGTCACGATAGGCGACAGTCAGGTCACGCACTTCGATTGCCGGTGTGTCGCTCATCCCTCGCCTCCGAGCAAGGCGCCGACGATCGTGTCGATGTTGTGCCGGATCATCCCGTCGTAGGTCTCGGCCCCGCTCCCTTCTCCACCGAGTGCGTCGGAGTACAGGTGCCCTCCGACCGCGACGTCGAACCCGCGGGCGCGGACCGCCGCCTGCACCGCCTCGATGCTCCGCGGCGAGACGGAGGTCTCGACGAAGAGCGCTGGGATCCGGCGTTCCGCGACGAATCGAGCGAGCTCCTGCACGTCCGCGGTCCCCGCTTCGGCGACGGTCGAGATCCCTTGTAGCCCGCGGACCTCGAATCCATAGGCGCGCCCGAAGTAGTTGAAGGCGTCGTGGGCCGTGACCAGCGCACGCTGATCGGAAGGCACCCGATCGGCCTGCCCACGGACGTAGGCATCGAGTTGCTCGAGCGATCGCGTATGTGCATCGGCTCGGTCCGCATACTCCTGCGCATGCGCAGGGTCGAGCTCGCCGAGCGCTTCGCCTACGCGCTCGGCGGCGTGGACCCAGAGCTGGACGTCCATCCACACATGCGGGTCGTAGGCGCCCTCGAACTCCGGCGGCCTCAGTAGCAGAGATTCCTCGATCGCCTCGGCGACCGCCACGGTCGCTACGCCGCGCTGGCCCATCTCCTCGAAGAGCTCCGCCATTCGGCCTTCCAGGTGCAAGCCGTTGTAGAAGACGATGTCCGCGCCCGTCATGCGCCGGACGTCGCCCTCACTGGCGCGGTAGAGGTGAGGATCGACGCCGGGGCCCATCAGCCCCGTCACCACCACGCGTTCCCCGCCGATCGCGCGGACCAGGTCGGCTACGACGCTCGTGGTCGCAACGGCCTGAACCTGCCGATCCGCGAGGTCAGCCCCACCCGCCGCGCTACCGCCGCAACCCGCGACCAGCAGGCCCAGCAAGAGTGGCGCGCACCGGCTCATCACAGACTCCATCAGGCGGCCCCCTCTCGTACGTTCGTCACGAACACATGCGCCGCTGCCGGCTTGCCGATGGCGCATTCGGTCCTCCCGACCTTCAGAGTCATCGGACCATCGAACGGGGCGACCTCCAGGACCTCCACCGCCGCGTCCGGAAACAGACCCAGCTCGGCGAAGTACCGCAGCATCGCCGCGTCCTCGTCGCCAACCTCCGCCACCGTCGCAATCTGCCCCGCGACCAGCCCAGCGAGCGCCTCCCGGTCACACTCCTCGACCTCCAGGTCGCGCGTCGGGATCGGTGAGCCGTGCGGATCGGTCGTCGGGCTCCCGAGGATCTCGTCCATCCGATCCTCCAGGTCCTCCGATAACACGTGCTCCCACTTCTCCGCCTCGGCGTGAACCCGGTCCCACGGGACCCCCATCGCCTCGAACAGATAGAGCTCCACGAGCCGGTGATGGCGGATGACCTCCAGAGCGATCTTTCGTCCCGTCTCCGTTAGGACCACGCCCCGGTAGCTCTCGTGCGCCACCAGATTCAGGGTGGCCAGCTTCTTCACCATGCCCGTGACCGTCCCAGCCGCCACCGACAGCCGGCCCGCGATCGCAGAGGTCGTCACGGGAGCGCCATTCCGGCCCAGGTCATAGATGACCTTCAGGTAGTCCTCAACCGCCTGCGTGCGCATTTTGCCTCCGCGAAGGGAGTTTTTAGGAGTGCCTAAATTGACCTTGCGGCGTGGGTCGCGCAAGGGGCGGAGGAGTCAGGAAGCAGGAGCCTGTCGTCCCGAGCGTCAGCGAGGGACCTGCATTTCTGGCCTCTGCGGGCAAGTGCAGGTCGCTCGCTGACGCTCGGTTACGACAGGACGGTCCGGGCGCTCAGAACTGCCAGTGGAGTGAGGCTCTGAGCTGGCGGGGTTCGACCGGATGGAAGTGAACGTCCTCTACGCCGGCGGCGGGTTCGCCGGGAAGCCGAGAGGGGTAGAAGTACTGGATATCGGCGGCCTCGGCGTCGAGCAGGTTGAGCATGGTGAAACGAAGCTCAGGTCCGGCACCGAAGCGGTAGCCGAGGTCGGCATTGAGCAGCGCCGCGGCGTCGGCCCGGACGGAATTGTCCTCGACGAGTGGGTAGTCGCCGAAATAGCGAGCTCGGACGGCTGCGAAGGCTCCGGCATCGGGAGACCATGCGATGCCGCCGGTGAAGACGGTTTCGAGCGCGCCCGGGATGCGGTCGTCCCCCGGGGGTGCCTCCTCGAGCCGAGCGTCGGATAGGGAGACGTCCGCGTCCAGGGAGAGGCCTGGCAGGGGTCGATAGAAGTTGGCCCATGTAATCCCCCTGCGCCGGCTCGATGCGGAGGGTTCCGTCGCGCCGGCGTCTCCGACGAAGAGCAGCTCACTGTCGAGGTCGAGCCCCCAGAGCGTCAGGGTGGAGCGCAATCCGGGGATTGGCGCGGCCCTGAGCCCGAGCTCGGCACCCCGGGACCGGACGAGGGGGTCGACCGGGGCGGCCTCCTCCCCCGTCACCGGATCGACGGCGATCGTCGTGCCGCGGGCATCATTGCTGTGAAAGCCGAAGCCGCCGCTGAGGTAGAGCTCCACGGCCGTGCTCGGGGTGATCACGACCGAGGCTTTCGGACTCAGAATGGCGGCCGACGTTTCTCCCGAATTGGCCGCGAGGTCGCTGCGCACGTCGAAATAGTAGACGTCGCCCCGGGCTCCGAGGACCGTGCGTAGCCATGGGCGCCAGCGCGACGCGGCCTCCACGAAGGCACCCGTCGAGGCCTGAGCGACTTCGTCGTCACGAACGGTGCCGCGGCGCTGCTGGGCCTCGGACCAGTGCAGGCCGAGCTCGCCGATCAGATCGGCGCGTGATTGCAGGCCAGCGGTCAGCCCGTGATAGGCGCCGAGCCCGTAGACATCCTGCACGTGCTTCGCGGCAGCGCCCAGGACGAATCGGCCATCCTCCTGTTGAAACTGGTCGCCGCTCGAGGGCGCTTCGAGGAAGTAGGTGAAGTTCGAGTAGAGGTCCAGATCTGAATAGATACCGAAGAGCTGGAGCTCCTGCGCGGAACCGCCGCCGAGCCGGCGCCAGTTCGCCGACAGGCTGAAGCGCCGCGCCTCTCCGCCATCCGTCGGGTCGATCTGCCCGAACCGTCCGATCCGGCCGTCCTGAACGGCGCGGAGTGGAATCTGATCGCTCGCGTTCCAGCGGCTGGCGTACGCGAGGCCGAGGATCGACAGTTGATGGGTGGTACGGTCAAGCGTGAAGCGCGCCATGCCGTTGAACTTCCGCATCTCCTGAGGGAGCTCCCACGGCCCGTCGTAGACCCGCGCCTCCCCGCCGGCGAGCAGCGTACCGCCCGCGGCCTGTGCCGATCCGCCAGCCACGAGTCGCGCCAGGCCATTTTCGCCGACGGTCGCCTTGGCGAAGGGCCGCTCGAGCGATCGGGCGAGGTGGAGCTCGGCGCCGCCAGCGCTTCCGAAGTCGCCGACTTCGGCATGGTACACTCCGAGCCTGTAATCGAGCAGGTCCACGAACTCGGGGATGATGAAGTTCAGGTCCGTATAGCCCTGCCCGTGTCCGTGGGTCGGCAGGTTGACGGGCATGCCTTCGACCACCGTTCGGAAGTCCGTTCCGTGATCCAGATTGAAGCCGCGCACGAAGTACTGGTTGGCCTTACCCTCGCCCGAGTGCTGGGTCACGATCAGCCCCGGTACGGTCTCGAGCAGCTCGCCCTCGCGGGTGATCGGCCGGGCGTGGAGGTCGGCGGATCCGACGCGCCCCTGGGATGCGGTCGCGGCAATCCCGATCAGGTCGTCGATCCGTCCTCCCACGCGGACGGTGTCGATGGAGATGGCGGTGATCGAGTCGGGCTCGGCTTGCTGCGCGGGTCGCTCCTGGGCCTCGAGGGCGCATGGATTGGTCGCCAGCAGCCCGGAGATTCCCAGCCCCACGACGGCGAGCCGAACATCGTTTCGTTCCCGATCCGTGGATCGGCGATTCATATCGGTCATTTCGCTATGCATACGGTTGAGGAAGCAGGATTCGCTCTGAGGGAAACAGCAGGCAGGAACGGGTAGACAGGAGGTAGCGGAACAGGATGTCCCAGGGAAAGCGCCGTGCGGCGTTCCCTGCTCCTGCCCCCTTTCTCCGGTCTTCTGATCCTGTTGCCTGCCGACTATCCTGCCTTCGGCGGGGGCGACTCCACTGAGAACTCCGCATCTCGCGGGTACGCGGCGGAGCCGAGCGAGGAGAACCGGCTGGTGGGGAAGTGCCAGATCGCGCTGCCTGGTGGTGCGACGAAGTGCTCGGAAACCGAAGCGGTCAGCAGTACCCGCGGGTCGGTCGAGTCCTGCTGGTGGGAGTGCACAAAGCTGCCGTGAGCATGCGGCGCTCCGGGTTGAAGTGACCGATCCAACTCGCTGGACTGCGCCGCATCGGACTCCCCCTCGTGGTGGCCTTCCGCCACAGCTCCGTCTACCTCGGCCGGGTGTGCGGCCGCCGCGTGCCGGTGCTCGGGCTCGCCACCGGCAGACGCATGAGCGTGCCCGCCGTCTTCGTGGCTGTGGACCGTGGCCGCGTTCGGCAGGTGGTCGTGGCCATGAGCGGTCTGGCCGCGCCGGGCATCGTGGGTGTGCGCGGCTATGCGCTGCAGCTCGCCGTGGTCGTGGGGTCCGGCGGTCTCGGAGTGCAGCTCGCGGCGCTCGCGGGCAGGCTCCGCTTCAGCCTCCGGCTGTCCGGCGACAGAGAGGGACCGGTCGGTGACAGGGAAAGGAATGCGAGTCTGCGGCGGGTGCTCCTCGGCCACTCCGTGCATCCAGAGCATCCCCGCGTACCCCGCGGGCGAACCGGCCAGCACCAGGACATAGACGAGCAGGGCCCCGACTCGCCGTGCCACTGGCACCTGGCGGTTCGCTCCGCGCTCGAGTCGCCCGGGCCACAGGGTAAAGTTCAGAGAACGCTCCAATGTCGTAAACAGTTGAGCGGATGGTATCGCAGACCGCCATCATGCGTCAAGCGTCCAACCCCCGTGCCGGTGCCCCCGTATTGCCTGCGGCCGTCCACATCGCATATTCTGCTTTCGGATGCATCGCCGCACGCCCTCCCGACCCACCCCTTCCCCCGTGCCACCCATGCGACGCCAGATCACTCGCACGCTCACCGCTCTCGTTCTCGTCGGGCTTCTACACCTACCGGCTCTGTGGGTCACGCCGCCCGTAGCCGCCCAGACGCTCCGCGAGTCGCTGGCGGAGATCGATCGGACGAATGAGGGACGAGCGTTGGAGCTGGCGGAGTACAGCCGCTGGCGGACCATCCGTTCGCCCGAGATCTCCGCCGACGGCGAATGGGTAGCCTGGGTCTACAACCAGGTCCGCCAGGATGACGTCCTGCATGTCCGCCACGTGGAGAGCGGTCGCGAGCACGTCGTCGAGCGGGCATCGTCGCCGCTGTTCTCGGATGACGCGCGGTGGGTCGCCTACCGCGTCTCTCTGCCGCTCAGCGAGCTCGAGGCTGCCGAGGAGGCGGGCGAAGCGCGGCCCCGGCGTGCAGAGCTCCTCGACCTCGAGACCGGCGAGCGGGTTGGATGGGATGGAGTGCAGACGTTCGAGTTCGCCAGAGGCTCATCCCACCTGGCCGTTCACAAGGCGCCGGCCTCCGATCCGGCTGACCACGAGGGGGCCGATCTGATCCTGCGGGACCTGCGCTCGGGATCCGACGAATTGATCGCCGCCGTGTCGGCCTTCGTATTCAACCGCCCGGGTGGGTTCGTCGCGATGACGATCGACGCACCGGAGCGGGAGGGGAACGGGCTCTACCTCACGGAGCTCGCAACGGGGCGCCGGCAGATCCTGGATTCTGGCCGTCAGCATTACGAGCGCCTCACCTGGTCGGAGGATGGCGGCGCGCTCGCAGCCGTTCGGGGGGTCGATGCAGACACGCTCGCCGAGCGGGACAACGCACTCCTCACATTCCGCGGGATCGTGGCCGGCTCGGTGCCGACTCGCCATCTCGTTTCGTCAAGCGATCCGGGGATCCCGGCAGGCCATGTCATCAGCGAGCGCGGCGCGCTCGAATGGAATGATGACAACGGTCGGCTCATCTTCGGCATCCGCGAGCAGCGCCGCGTCCCCGCGCGGGATCCCGACGCGTGGCAGAAAGCCTCCGACGTGGACGTCTTCCACTGGAACGACGATCGGATTCAGACGGTGCAGCGTCGCCAGGCCGATGCCGATCGCAACCGCACCGGACGCGCCATGCTCCACCTGGACGATCGGCGCGTCGTTTACCTCGCCGACACGACCCCGCGCTCGACGGAGGCGACGCGCGACGGCCGCTGGCTCCTCGCCGAGGACGATCGGCGATACCTCTCCGACTGGGAGGAGCGGAGGTCGGACTGGTACCGGATCGACACGACCTCGGGAGACAGAACCGCGTTCCTCGAGGAGCAGGGCGCCACGCTCGGCCTTTCACCCGCTGGGACGCACTTCCTCTACTGGCGCGACGAGCAGGTATGGGCGTACGACATCGCCGCGGATAGACACGTCGATCTGACGAGTGGCGCCCCGGTGAGCTTCGTCGATCGCGAATGGGACTATATCGGGCAGCCACCCCCCTACGGAGTGGCGGGCTGGACGGCCGACGGACGGCACGTGGTGCTCGAGCACCGCTATGACCTCTGGCTGGTTCCACTCGACGGCGGCGAGCCGCGTGTGCTCACCGGCGGTGTCGGTGACGAGAGAGGGGTGCGGCTTCGCTATGTCAGGCTCGACCCGGATGAACGCTTCATCGACCTCGGCGGACCGGTTCTGCTGACGGCGTATGGCGAGTGGACGAAGCAGTCGGGGTTCTTCGAGCTCCGCGACGGGCGGATTCGCGAGCTGGTGCTGGAGGACAGGCACTACGCGACGCCCACGAAAGCACGCGACGCAGATCGGCTCCTCTTCACGCGTGAGCACTGGACGGAGTCCCCCGACCTGCACGTCGCGAGCGCCGATTTTTCCAACCTCCATCGCCTGACCGAGGCGAATCCGCAGCAGGATGATTACGCGTGGGGGGACCGGATCCTCTTCGAGTACACCAACGCCGACGGGGTTCGCCTGCAGGGGACGCTGGCGGTTCCGGATAGCTGGCAGCCTGGCCAGCGGCTGCCGATGCTGGTGAACTTCTACGAGAAGAACTCCCAGAACCTTCATCGCTACCAGACGCCGACCTACGTGCACCGCCCGCAGTTCGCCGCCTACGTCAGTCGCGGATATCTGGTGATGCAGCCGGACATCCACTTCCGGGGCGGCAGCTCACACAGCGACATGCTCGAGTGTGTCGAGGCGGCGGTGCGAAAGGTGATCGAGTTGGGGTACGCGGATCCCGAGAGGATCGGGCTGCATGGTCACAGCTATAGCGGCGGTGGGGCGTCGTACATCGCGACCCGGTCGGATCTGTTCGCCGCGATCGTCGCCGGCGCCGCTCCGATCAATCTGGTCAGCGAGTTCAACCAGCTCTTCCGCGGCAGCGGGCAGAACAACCACCGATACGACATCCACGGACAGGGGCGGTACGGCTCCAATCCTTACGATGACTTCGACCTCTACTGGAATCAGTCGCCGATTTCGGGGGTGACGGAGATGAACACGCCGCTCCTCTACATGCACGGCGACAACGATCAGACGGTGGAATATCTTCAGGGAATGGAGCTGTACAACTCCCTGCGCTTCAACCAGAAGCCGGTCATCTTCCTCTCGTATCCTGGCGAAGGGCACGGGCTGTCGGAGCTGGAAAATCAGCTCGACTTCCAGCTACGAATGCAGCAGTTCTTCGGTCATTACCTGCGGGGGGAACCGGCTCCGCGCTGGATCACCGAGGGCGAGCCGTTCCTCGAGAAGGACAGGCGTCAGCCCATCCCGATCCAGGTGCCAGGCGAGAATTGACGGCCAGAGGGGGAGGGCGCCAGAAGGAAGACTCCGGATGGTCCGAAGGGTAGGGGAGCGGCTTACTCCGGGCGGAAGAGCGGATCGTTGCTGAGGATCACCTTGTCGAGCATCACCCCGCCTTCGCGACCGCCGATCTCGACGGTGTGTTCGCCGGGCTCGAGCTCGAACTGCGCCAGGTAATTGGCTTCGTCCGCATCTCTCACGGCGGACCAGACCCAATCTTCGGAGCGCGGGATCCCGTTCCAGCGGACCCAGTCTCCGCCGTCCACGCGCACCCAGAAGGAGTTCTGGTCGTCGCTCGGCGCGATCGTTCGGCCCCACATGGAGTAGATGCCCGCGTCGGGTACCCTGAAGTCGAGCCGCGCCACGCCCCCGCTGCCGGGCCGCGCCCGCCGGAGGTCGTCTCCGACCTGAACGAATGCGCCCATCTCCGGCGCGGGGTGCGGCTGAACCATGAGCGGCGGGCTCAGGCTGGCCGCCTCGGCCTCGAGCGTCACCTGGACAGGGCTCACCGGCAGTGTAGACGGCCAGATCCCCTCCGGCTTCTGGGTGAGGTCGTTGGTGACGAGCATCGCATCCAGCCGAGCGCCCCCCTCGCGGGTCCGCACTTCGACTGTATGCCGACCGGCCCCGAGGTCCAAGATCAGGGGATCCATCGTCTGCCCGTCCAAGTCGCGGGCACTGACGGGGTCCCACGTCCAGGTCCGATCGTCCCGATCGACCCGTCTCTCGGGTGCGTCCCACACGACTTCGGGCCCGTCATCGATCGAGACGTAGAACGAATTGGCATCGTCGCTCGGTGCGAGCACGCGACCCCAGATCAGGTAGCGGCCCGGCTGGTCGACGTCGACGGCGAAGGCGACCGATCCGGCTTCCCTGCCGCGCCGGTCGGACCTGAACACCAGGTACTCGCCGGCGGACGCGTACTCGTCCGAGCGTTGCGAGACGCGCCCGGTGACCTGGCCCAGCTCGGCCTCCAGAACATGGTACGTCGGACGGAACCCCTCAGCGGTCGGGCCGCGCCCGTTCGGGGTGAGTCCGTGATCGTCCGTGACGAGCACCCGGTCCAGGAGCACGTCGTCCTCAGCGGCGCTGACGCGGAGCGTGTGCTCACCGGCAGTCAAGCTCAGGCGCATCGGCCGACCCGCCTCCCCCGCGTTCGCACTCGACATGGGGATCCAGCGCCAGTTCCGTATTCCCCGCCCATCCCTATCGCGCACGTACCAGATCGCCTGCCCCGCCGCGCCGACCGAGGCCCGCAGCACGGCGTCGCCCCTCCGGTCGCCGATGACGCGAGCCCAGATCGCGTACTCGCCGTCCGCAGGGACCTGGAAGGTGACGTCCACTTCGCCGGCCTCTGGATTCCGGCGATTCGGGTCGCGCAGGAGCACGTACCCGGCCTCGGATGCATCCAGGTCCTGCCGTAGCGCCGATCTCCCCAGAGCGCGACCCGATTCGGCTTCGATCCAGAGCGTCGCAACGGCATCTTCTTGGATCTCGACGGGGATCGCAGCGGCCAGGCTGACCAGCTCCGCGGCATTCGCCGCCGCTGCCCGCTCGCCATCAGAGCCGTCGTCAATCTCGGTCTCGGACCCGCCGCGGAGAGCGGCGACCGGCAGAAAGAGGATCAGCAGGGCGACACTGACCGCGGCGCCGGCCGGGGAGCGGAGGGGACGGCGGTTCGTCCGCTCGTCGAGGATCGCGCGGACGCGGTGCTTCAACGTGACCTCGCGCGCCATCGTGACCACCATGCCGAGCTCCCATCGGCGGCCATAGAAGGCTCGTGCGACCGCGAGCAGATGCTCCGCATAGACGACGGCTGCCGTGCCGATCTCGAGAACGCGATCGTCGCACGCCTGTTCCTGCTCGAAGCGGATCTGACGTCGTGCCAGCCACACCAGCGGGACCGGCCAGTATGCGGCGCAGGCGATCTCAGCGGCGAGCGAGGTGAAGAAGTCCCAGCGTCGGATATGGGCCAGCTCGTGGAGCAGGACGATGCGGAGACGCTCTTCCGGCCACTCCTCGATCCCGCGCGGAAGCACGATCACCGGGCGCAGGAGACCCCACGCGAGCGGCATCGAGACCCGATCCGTTTCCAGAACACGGATGTGGCGACTGATCCCCAGAAGGGCCGCGAACTCACGCGCGATCGGACCGGCCGACCCACCGGTTAGTGGCCGGGCACCTCGGATCATGCCCCGTGTCCGGATGAACAGGACGCCCAGCCACGACATCCGCAGGACCACCCCGGCCAACCACAGCACCACCAACAGCGCTGGCCAGTTCATCTGGAGCCACGCGTCACCGCGGTGAGCGTCCGGTGCGGGAACAGCGGCCCCGGAGCGGACCGTCTGCCACACCCGCGCCCGCGCGGACGGGAACTCCACGGCCGCCGGGCTGTCACCGCTAAGCGAAGGTGCCGGTGACGGGCGGACTTCAGTGAGTTGAAGTGGCTCGGGTACCGGAACTGTGAGGGGCGGGATCCAGGCGGAGGTAAGCGGCAGGGACAACGCGGCGAGGACCGCGAGGGACCACGTCCCATGTCGCACGGCGGCCGAAGCCCGCCATGAGAGGCGGGTCACCAGCCAGGCGCAACTCAGGATCAGCGCGGCCTTGATGAGAAGCATCGACACAGCCGCTCCGCTGATCATGGCCAGTTCGAAGCTCGATCCAGACAAACGCTACACTTTCACCCGGGCCTCGTCGATGAGCCGGGCGATCTCGTCCAGATCCTCCCGACTCAGGTCCCGGTCCTGTGTTCCCAGCATCGCCTGCACCGCCTGCGGCAGGGAGCCTTCGAAGAACGTGTCAAGAAGATGCGAGACGGCGGACCGCTTCGCCGCGTCTACCGTCTCTGCCGGTGCATAGACATAACGCTGGCCGTCCTGCCGGTGCCGCAGGTAGCCCTTCCTCTCCAGGATCGACATCGTGTTCCGGACGGTGTTGTATGCCGGCCTGTCCGGCATACCCGCGACGACCTCCGCTACGCTCGCTTCGCGAAGGTGATAGATCACGTCCATGATCTGACTCTCACGACGGCTGAGATGCAGGTACACCGATTTACCCATCTGCCGGATCCTTTCTGATCGGCGGCGCAGTCTCGAGTCCGGCCGATGGCCCGCTCACGGCCCCGCCGGGTTCCCCGGTCTCGACCCCGAAACGCTCCAGGACCGGGATCTGATTCTCGAAGTCGTAATACGTCATCCGCTGCAATTCAAGGATAGCGTCGCGGTAGCCGATGTACGCTGCGAGGAAATTCAGCGCCGTACTTTCCTGACGCTCGTACGACTGGAGCAGATCCTGAATGCTGATCGAACCCTCGCGGTACTGCGCCAGACTCTGCTGCGAGATCTGCTCGGCGAGCTCGAGGTTCTCCTCCATGCTCTGCGCCCGGTCCAGATATTCCTCCAGGTTGCGTACCGTGTTGTTGATCCCGATCTGGATCTCTTCCCGCGTCTCCTCGATCGAGAGGTCCGTTCGCGCGAGCACGAGTCGCTCCGCCTCGATCCGCGCCCGTCGCTCACCCCAATCCCAGATCGGCAGAGACCCTCGAACCCCGAACGTATAGCTGTTCCGCGGATCGCTCATGAGCTGGCCGAACCGCGGGTCCTGCATCTCGCGACCGTACGTCAGCTCCACGTCCAGTCGGAACGAATTGCGACCCCGGACGTTCTCGTAATCGATCTCGTTCTGCCGCCGCTCGATCTCCAACATCCTGAGCTGCGGCCGCAAGGTGACGCCTAGCTCGATCGCACGCTGGACATCGACCGTTACCGGCGTGATTTCCAGAACCGGTCGGATCACAATCGAATCGCTCGCCGCAAGACCCAGATCGGGCTTGATCGTCGACGTCTCGAGACGAAAGTCGCTCCTGGCCTGCTGGAGCCGCGACCGCGCATTCGACAACGCCACCTGCGCCTGGCTCGCGTCGATCACGCGTGAGGAATCCGCAGCCGCGCGCTGGGTCGCCGCCGCCTGCGCCTGCTCGAGATTCTCGACCAGAGCCTGATAGATCAGCTCCTCGTACGCGAGCTCGAGCAGCTCGTAATAGTCCTCCGAAGTATCCTCGATGATGCGAATCGCGTCGCCCTGAAAGTCCAGCTCGGCGTCCAGAAGGTCCAGCTCGGCTTCCTCGATGTCGTTCTTCAGCTCGTTCGGCTGGAACAGCGGCTGCCGGTAGCGGATGAAGTAACGGTTGTAATACCTGAGGTCTCGCTCGTCGTCGTCAATCTGCGTGTAACGATACACGCGGTTGTTGAGCGACAGGTATCCGTTGGTCGGATAGCCCAACAGAATAAGCGGCTGCTCGACCGAGAAGTCCATCTGCCATCGCCGCGAATTCTCACCGACGATCTCGTTGATCCCGCGCTCGGCATTCCATCGTTCCTCCGAGATCTGCTCGAACTCGGGAAGCGAAAAATCCACGTACACCCGTGATCTCAGTCCCGCCTGCTCCGCCCGAAGCAGCTGACGCGTCCGCTCGATGTTCAGCCGGACGCGCCGCACCTGGTAGCTGTCGTCCATCGCCATTTCCACGGCTCGTTCGACCGACAGCTCGATCGGCCCCCTCGCCGCCGGCGTCTCCTGCGCGACGCCCTGCGTGGCCGCCGCCAGGACCAGCAAGATGCCCATCACTACGCCGTCACGACTGCGCACGGCGTTGCAACGCTCCAACGAGCCGCGAAGCCATGGAAGATATTTCGTCTGCAATCCTGTCATTCTCGCCTCTTTCGGGACGTCCTGCCGCTCATTTCTTGGGCAGTCACTCTTTGAAGGGTCCGGCACTGGTGGGAGTATCGCACAATCGCGCGCTGAATGCAATTATTTTTGCAGAGGCCAGTCCGCATGGCCGCGGTCTCAACGTATACAGCCGATTCCGCGCAGTCGCTGGGGCGAAGGAAGCGAAGCGCTGGGCCGCATCTGGCGTGCGGCGGCTGATCCGGCGTAATATCGCTGTCTCTCGAACACTCGAGGAACCAAGGTACAAGCACAGCCGCCGACCATGGACGCCGACGCGCTCATCTGTTCACACCCCCGAAGTGGTGGCCGCTGGTTGCGGTTCCTGCTCGCGCACTACCTGGCCGCACGGAAGGGGCTCGATGTGGACGTCGGACCGAAGAATGTGTTCTCGATCGTTCCGGACCACCACGACGAGTCGCGGCGCGGATATCCGGCATTCCGCTATCGCGGACGCAGCGGTGTGCCGCTCGTCTCCGTCTGCCATCAGCCCTATACCTGGGAGCTTCATCGAGGGTTTCCCATACTGTTCCTGGCGCGCAACCCTTACGACGTAGTGGTTTCCGCGTACTTCTACCTTCATGAGAAGGGGCAACATACGGGCGGGCTCCGCGAGTTCCTCCAACATCGGCAGTTAGGACTCCCTGCCTGGATCGAATACATGAACAGCTGGGCCGCGCGGCTGCTCACACATCGGGACGTGACCTACATCGCCTACGGCGAGCTCAGCGCCGAGGCGCCGAGGGTGTTGCGACGGGTTCTGGAGTTCCTCGACGAGAGACCAGAGCCGGCCCTGATCGACGACGCCGTGCTCGCCGCCGCTTCACTGCGGGCCGCCCGAAAGATCCGGACGGGCCAGGAAGGGAATTTCTGGGACCACCTGCAGCCGGAAGAGATCTTCGAGGTCCAGGCGACCGTCCGCGAGGAGCTGTCGGAGTTCGCGCTCCCCCTCCTGGCTTCGATCGGCGTCGCGGTCGATCCGTTTCCGCGCATGGGCGAATAGAGTAGCGGCCGTGCAGCTTTGTAGCCGATCCTGCGGAAACGGCAGAGACTTTGCTTCCTGGAGCGCCGCGGCGGGATCGCACCGGGCCCGGGCGGTCCGCGAGGCGGCAGACAAGAGGATTCACACGAATGGTGGAGTAGATGATGAGGCGTTACAAAGGAGGGGTTGTCACGACGGTGGTCGTGGTCACGATGGCGGCCTGCGCGGCGCAGACACCCGGACCGGAAGCGGCGGGCGTTCCGGAGGAGACGGGTGAGCCGCCGGTCGTCGAGGAGCCGGTTGCGGCCGAACCGGTGGAGGAGGGGCCGGTCTCTGTGTATGCGGGCGTGTACACGGAGGCGCAGGCGCAGCGCGGCGACGAGATTCAGCAGATCGAATGTGGGGCATGTCACAGCTCCTCGGAGTGGGCGCAGGGGCGGCTCCTCGCCGCGTACAACGGCCTGACGGCTCGCCGCCTGGTCAATCAGATTCGCGAGACGATGCCACTGACGGCGCCGGGAATCCTGAGTCTCCAGGAGTATACGGACATCGTGGCGTTCATCTTCGAGCTCAACGAGATTCCGCCGGGCGACACGGAGCTTCCTGCCGACGAGGAAGCCCTCGATCAGATCGAGCTCGAGTACCGGCGCTAGCCAACGGGGCCCGGGCCTGCGGATCCGGGCCGCCGGGCCGCCGGGCCTCCAGGCCGCGCTGATCGAAGGGCTTCTCGCCCCCGCCACACCCGAGAGATCGCCGTGTGATCAGCCGATCAATGACGTTCTCTCCTCGCCGCCGCTGATCCCCTCGAGCTCCCAAGCATCGGACAGCTCCGATCCCTTCCGCTCCGCGCAGTGATTTCCGATCCAGGCCGACTGAAATCAGGCCCGAGAACCGGAGGGGCTTTATATAATTAGGTGAATACACATTGGGGCCTTGCGTCACAATGTACAGTCGCCTATTGTTTTTGCGTCCGTAAGATTTGTTCACGGGGCGGGCGGCGCGCGTCGCCGATCCTTCGACCGAGTAGGGAGATGATTGCAACGAATTCGCTGCAGGCCGCGGCGATAGCCGTGCAGGGAGCGCCGGAGATCGTCGGGGCCGACACTGCGTGGCTCCTGACGTCGACGGCGTTGGTGCTGCTGATGACGCCTGCGCTGGCCTTCTTCTATGGCGGCCTGGTCCGTTCGAAGAACATTCTGAACACGTTGATGATGAGCTTCGCCTCGTTGGGCGTAGTCGGCGTGGTCTGGGCGTTGGCGGGCTACAGTCTCGCGTTCGCGCCGGGGAATGCGTGGATCGGCGGGCTGGACTTCGTCTTTTTGAGAGGCGTCGGGCTGGAGGCGGGGGAGTGGGGCGGCTTTCCACACCTCCTCTTCATGGCGTTCCAGGGGACTTTCGCGATCATCACGGCCGCCTTGATCTCCGGCGCGGTAGTGGAGCGGATGCGGTTCGGTCCCTACCTGGGGTTCATCGCATTGTGGACGCTGCTCGTCTATGCCCCGATCGCCCATTGGGTATGGGGTGGCGGATGGATCGGTGAGATGGGGGCACTGGATTTCGCGGGCGGTGCCGTCGTCCACGTCAACGCCGGGGTCGCGGCGGTCGTCGCGGCATTGGTGGTGGGAAGCCGAAAGGATTACGGCCGTCAGGCGCATCTGCCGCACAACGTGACGTACGTGCTGCTCGGCGCCGGCCTGCTGTGGTTCGGCTGGTTCGGCTTCAACGGTGGCAGCGCGCTCGCCGCGGATGCTACGGCGGCGCTGGCCTTCGTGAACACGTTGCTGGCACCGGCCGCAACCCTGGTCGTCTGGCTTCTGCTCGACACCTTCCGGGCCGGAAAGGCGACGGCGGTCGGTGCCGCCACGGCGATCGTGGTGGGCCTCGTCTCCGTCACGCCTGCCGCCGGCTTCGTCGGCCCGCTGAGCGCGCTCGCCATCGGGGCCATCGCCGCATTTCCCAGCTACTACGCGATCCTCTACCGATCACGGAGTCGCCTCGACGACTCGCTGGACGTGTTCGCTGCCCACGGCACCGGCGGGATCGTCGGCGCGATGCTCACCGGGGTCTTCGCCCAGGCGGCATGGGGGGGCACGGACGGACTCCTCTTCGGCGCCCCCGGGCTCGTCCTCGTCCAGCTCATCGGCATCGCCGCCCCGGCCGCCTACAGCGGTGCAGCCACCTTCCTGCTGCTGAAGGCGATTGCGCGGATCACGCCGCTGCGCAAGCACGTCCGTGAGGAAGGCGTCGGACTCGACATCGTCCTGCACGGCGAGGAAGGCTACGCTCGTGGCGAGGGTGCGGTACTGGTCCTCTCGGAACAGCCGGTCCGCCCCGCCAGGCGGCCCGTTCCAATCCCGGAACACCCCGCCAGGGAGATCGCATGAGGTTGATCATAGCCATCGTCCGCCCCGAGGCCCTCGGGGACGTCCTCGAAGCACTCTTCCGCGCCGATATCCGCGGTCTCACCGTCTCCAGCGTACAGGGCCACGGTGGCGAAATGGAGCAGGTCGAGACCTACCGCGGCATGACCGTCAAGATGGAGCTGCACGACAAGATCCGCATCGAGATCGGCGTCTCCGAACCCTTCGTCGACCGCACCGTCCAGGCGATCCTCTCGAGCGCCCGCACCGGAGAGGTCGGAGACGGAAAGATCTTCGTGTTGCCCGTCGAGAAGGTCTATCGAATCCGCTCCGGTGAGGAAGACGCCGAGGCCGTTACCCCGCAGGACCCCGGTCTGACCGAGATCCTGGCCGGCCTGACCCGCGACTCCTGAGTCCGAGGGTCGGCACCGGCTTGCACGTCTAGACTCGAAAGGCGCGGCCCACCCCGCCATCTGTTTGCGAGGTGTGCCGCGTCCTTCGTTGTGCGTAAACTTTTGTTTAGCGGTGAGGTCAGGTGAGGTAAGTCGTTGTGTGAACGAGTATTGTAAAGGCGGTGGAATGGGGATGATCGGGAAGAGTGCTGATCATAGTCGGTGAGGTCCAAGGGGGGAGTCTGAACGAGAACCTTGCGTACCGGCCCTCCGATGTGTAAGCATGTATGCAGTTCAATAACCCACACCTCCGCATCCACAGCAAAGCGAACTGGTCCCGTGTAGGCGGTCGGTTTCAATCTACCAGACGGCTTTCCACCCTTTTCCACCTATCGACCGATAGGTGCTCGTTCCGTGTCGTACGCAGGTTCCATACATCCCTCTAGAGGAGGAGCGAAGATGTACCGAAATTTCGGTGAGCATGGTTGGCGGATCTTGTCGGCCGCGTTACTAGCGGTGGCGATCCCAGTAGCGGCCGAAGCGCAGACAGGGCAGGTAACGGGCACGATCACGGACCAGAACACCGGCGGGCCGCTCGGCACCGTGCAGGTGTTCCTCGAAGGCACGTCCGCGGGAGCCCTCAGTTCATCGTCGGGCGCATTTAGTCTGACCGATGTGCCGCCCGGGACGTATTCGTTGGTCGCCCAGCGTATCGGTTATCAGCAGGCGCGTGAAGAGGGCGTCACCGTCACTGCCGGTGGCACGACGAACGTGAACATCTCGATGGCGCAGGCCGTCCTGGCGCTACAGGGCGTTGTGGCGACGGGCCTCGTGGACCCCGTCGAAGGTGTGCGTGCCCCGATCTCCGTCGGCCGTGTCGATCGTGACATGATGCCGGTCATGGTCGCCTCGGGTGATGCGGTCGAGAGCCTGCAGGGCCGCGTCGCGGGTGTGCGGATGAACCGCGGCAGCGGTCAGCCGGGTGAGGGCGTGAGCATCATGCTCCGCAGCCCGACGACGCTGCGAGGCGGCGGTTCGCCGCTCATCGTGGTGGACGGCGTGGTGCTGAGCGGCACCGGCGTGGCCTCGACGGTGGACATCGAGGGCATGGACATCGAGAGCGTCGAGGTGATCAAGGGCGCCGCCGCGTCCTCGCTCTACGGATCGCGCGCCGCCGCGGGCGTGATTGCGATCACCACGCGAGACGGCTCGGGGATGGCGGTCGGCGATACCCGGTTCACGGCGCGGACCGAGTACGGAGTGAGCCAGAACGTTCGCGGGGTGAACCTGAACAATCACCATGCGTTCCTGATGGACCCCACGAACTCGTTTTACGTGGATGAGAACGGCAATCAGGTATCCCGGGCGAACCGGGTCCTCCCATCGACGCAGATCGCGGTGATGGACAAGCCGTATCCGGATCCGTTGTACGACAACATCAATGCGATCACGCATCCGGGGACGTTTCTCAGCAACAACTTCTCGATTGCGGGGAATACCGAGTCGACCAACTTCATGGTGAGCCTGAACAATCTCAGCGAGTCGGGCATCCTCGTTGGGAACAACGGCTATGACCGGAACGGGTTCCGGGTGAACGTGGACCATCGGTTCATGGAGTCCCTGTCGATGGGCGTCACGATGTATCACAGCCGCGACGCGCGTGACGACCAGTCGGACACGGGCGGTGGCGGCAACCCGTTCATCGAGGCGCTGCGGGCGCCGCGGGACGTCGACTTCAGTGTCACCGACGCCCAGGGCAACTTCCTTCAGCAGCCGGATCCCAACATCCCCTTCCAGAACCCGCTCTGGACGGAAGCGACGCGGGATTTCTCGCGCAAGGGTGCCCGGACGCTGGCAGGTGTGAACATGTCGTGGTCCCCGTTGAGCTGGTTCAGCGCGTCCGGCTCGGCTGGATACGACCGCAGCGAGCGGGAGGTTCGGGAGTACATTCCGAAGGGGACTCCGCGGAACGTGGGGCAGTCCGGCACGCAGGACGGCCGCATCGAATTCAACAACGATCGTCTAGAGGCCTGGAACGCCGAGGCGCAGGCCACGCTCCGCCGTGACTTCGGGCCGCTCAATGTCCGCACGACGGTGCGCGGCCTCATGGAGCGGAACCTGGAGGAGGCGCGCGACGTCCAAGGTTCGAACTTCGTGCTGGCCGGCGTTCCGACGATCGGCAACATCCCGTCGAACGAGCGGAGCGGCAGCTCCTCGGAGGAAGAGGTGCGCGCGACGGGTTATCTCTGGGATACCGCCTTCGATTACGACGGCAAGTACATCTTTACCGTACTGGGCCGCCGCGACGGCAGTTCGCTCTTCGGACCCGACAACCGGTGGCACAACTACTACCGCGTGGCGGGTGCATGGCGTATCGCCGAGGAGCCGTGGTTCAACGTCCCGAACCTGAACGAGCTGAAGCTCACGGCGGCTCGCGGAACCGCGGGTGGTCGGCCGAGCTTCGCCTGGCAGTACGAGACGTGGAGCCTCAGCGGCGGCATTCCCACCAAGGGTACGCTGGGCAACCGTGACCTCGCTCCGGAGCACACCACGGAGAACGAGTTCTCGCTTTCCGCGATCGTCTACGACCGGTTTAGCGTCGTGCTCACGCACGCACGTCAGACCACCGAAGACCAGCTCACCCCGATGCCGCTGCCGGCCCTTACCGGGTATTCCACCCAGTGGGTGAACACCGGCACGATCGAGGGTCATAGCACCGAGTTGGAGTTCGAGGCGCAGGTGATCCAGCGGCCGGACTTTAGCTGGAACAGTATGGTCGTGGCCGACTACTCATTCGCTCGCATCACCGAGTGGGACGCCCCGTGCTACGCGCAGGGCTGGCGGTGGAACTGCGCGAACATCCCGGTCTACGGTATCTACAGCCGCTGGCTGCTGAAGGACCGTGAGGGCCTGAACCAGCACGACAATGGCAGCGCGGTTCCGGTCGCCGACCAGTTCCAGGTGAACGACGAAGGATTCCTCGTGTGGGTCGGTGAAGGCAACAACTACTGGGAGGGCTGGGACAAGAACCTCTGGGGGACCTCTACCGAGATCGGTGGGCTCACCTATCAGTGGGGGCATCCCTTCTATGAGCGGACCGAGGTCGGGCTTCCTCACCGCACGATGCTGGGCACGAGCAACCCGACCAGCTTCGGGTGGATCAACAACGTCCGCCTGGGTCAGCTCAGCCTCCATGCCGCGATGCACGCCGCGATCGGTGGTGACGCCAACAACCGGAGTCACCAGTTCATGTACGACACCGATATCGCCACGGCGCCCAGGATGGACCAGGCCGGCAAGCCGGAGGGGCTGAAGAAGCCGATCCAGTACTTCCGCTCCGCAATGGGCGGCGACGCCACGTACACGATCGAGGACGCCAGCTATCTGAAGCTCCGCACCCTGTCGGCCAACTACCTGCTGAATCAGAATCAGATTCAGGGCTGGGGGCTGGGCGCCACGGGTCTGGAGAGCGTCTCGCTCGGTCTCGTGGTGCGTAACGTGTTCACGCTCTCCAATTACGACGGTTTCGATCCGGAGAATGCGCTCAACCTGAACAATCGCAGCAACGCCGACGGGGGAGGCTATCCGCCGACCCGGAACCTGACGGCCGAGGTCACGGTCACGTTCTGAGCACCTCCACCCACGCTTACGAGACAATGTTGAATAGAATGGAATTCAAGAAGACAGGCAGGGCAGTCGCGCTGCTGGGTGCGGTGCTGGTGGGCGGAACGGCGTGCCAGGACCTGCAGGTTCCGAACACCAACAATGCCGACCGCGCCCGGGCGACTTCCAACCCGCAGGATATCCAGGCGTTCATCGGCGGGGCGATTTTCCCCGGGATTTGGGACGGCATCCATGAAGACGAGGACGTGCAGGCCGCCTGGCCTGCCGCGTCCGAGCTGATCGGCACGATGCAGGGCCAGAACACCGACCTGCAGTTCGATGAGTTTGCGGAGCCGCGGTCCTCGCACGACAACGGCATCGTCCTATCACAGGGCAATGGGCCGCAGGGCGCGCGAGACTTCTGGGCGCAGATTACCCAGACGGCGTCCGTTCCGTTCGACGGGCTCCAGGTGCTGGACAGCGGAGTCGAGATCATCGTCAACGGTGTGAATCTGACGCCGCAGGCCCGGGCTTTCGCGAAGTTCACCCAGGGCTGGACCTGGGGCTACATGGGCTTGATCTTCGACGAGGCGCATGTACTATCGGAGACGACGACTCTCCCATCGGCTCCGGACGCCCTGCTGGAAACGACGCTGGAGAGTCTGGAGGCGTACCCCGAAGTGATTTCGAGCGCGGTCACCTCGCTCGAAGAGGCGGTCGCGGTGGCCCAGGCCAATCCGGGCGTCGTCAATTATCCGAGCATCAACGAGTCGGCGCTCTGGTTCGGCGCGACGGAGCCGGTGTCGAACTCGAAGTTCATCGGGATCGCCAGCACGATGGCCGCGCGTCTGATCGTGCTGAGTGCGCGGACCCCCGCCGATCGCGCCGCGCTCGACTGGAACAAGGTGCTTCAGCTGACTGCCAACGGGCTGAACGAGGGTCATGGTGATTACCTGTTCCAGCTGAACGCACAGCGTGAGTCGGATCTTCTCATCGAGGCGCAGTCGAATGAGCCGACGTCCGAGCGGAACCTGCGCTGGGACTACCGGGCGATCGGTCCGGCGGACCAGTCCGGTGCCTATCAGGACTGGATCTCGGCGTCGCTCGCAAATCGGGATCGGTTCGACATCCTCACGCCGGATCCGCGGATCACGGTGCCGCTGCAGCCGCAGACGGACGGCGCGTATACACGCTATCGTGAGGATGACAACGGCTTCATCCGGGACCGGGGGAGCTACCTCTATGCGGCGTATCAGTGGACGCGTCACATGAACGAACTCGGGCCGGGCTTCGAGAGTGACGAAGACCTCGGTGAGGACGACGGTTCCCACCCTCTGATCACCGTGGATGAGAACAACCTTCTGCGGGCCGAGGCACTCCTCCGTACCGGCGACGCCGCTGGCGCGGCGGAGCTGATCAACGTGAGCCGCACGCGTTCTCATACGATCGACGGTGTGGAGTATCCGGGCCTTCCGCCGGTGACGGCGGCCGGCGTGCCGACGGACGGCAACGACCACTGCGTGCCGCGGCAGGACGACGGCGATTGCGGGACGCTGCTGGACGCCATCCGGTACGAACGGATGGTCGAGCTGGCGGTGACGGACGCGGTGCGCGGCTACGCAGAGATGCGCGGTTGGGGCACCCTTCCGGACGGTTCGCTGCTACACTGGCCCGTTCCGGGCAACGTGCTGGACCTGTACGGGCTGCCGGGTTACACGTACGGCGGCGTCGGCGGTGAGGCTTCCGCCACCTACGGGCCGGTTTCGAACCCCTGAGCCCCACGAAGCTCCGGGTTCGTCCAGCGGCCTCGGCCGCTGGACGAACCGCGGGGTTCGGGGGTTCCCAGCACGGCCGTCCGATCATGGGCGGAAACCCGGATACCAATCAGGAGATTAGCATTATGATGAAGATAGCTGTGAAAGGGGCACTTGCTCTATTTCTGACCATCGGTGCGACGTCGGAGCTCAGGGCTCAGGTTGCCATCGGCGATGACTGGGGATCGGCCGGCGCTCGAATCGGCTACTTCGCGCCGATTTCAACGTTCGAGGACCGGCAGTTTGGCGGGGAGAACAGCTTCGGGAACGCCTTCGCTATCGGCGCGACCGCGTCGGTCTGGCCGATGTTCGACCATCGCGTCGGCTTCCGTGCCGAGATCGTGCGCAGCGCGACCGACGGCAAGAACTCGCAGACCGAGTTCGCGCCGATCGCGTTGAACGACCCGGTGCAGTGGTTGTATTCGCTCGAACTACTCGCGCGGCAGCCGATGGGTACGATCGCCCCGTACGTCGGCGTGGGCGCAGGATTCAAGCAGTACAACTGGGCCGTAAGCTTGCATGACGAGGACCGCTCCTTCCTGTGGAGCGTAGCAGGCGGCCTGGAAGTGCGCCCGGGAGTGGGTCCATTCGGTCTTACGGTGGATCTGCGGAGCTACCAGTCGAAATTCCAGGGCTTCGGCGTGAACGATGGCGACTGGAGCCCCGGTGGCCCCGATAACATCGCCCGTCCGACTCCGGAGGGGATGACCGACATCGGCTTCTTCGGCGGTGAGACGGGTGGTCTGAGCAACATGGACCTGATGCTGTCCACGAGCATCTCCTACACTTTCTGATCGCGAGAAAGTCGTAGCGGGAAGTCGCAAGCGGCCCCAGAGGATCGGGGCCGCTTGCTTTTCCGCGTTCCCAGCCCGCGCAGGTCCGCAGGGCCAGGAGTTGTCCAGGTGATCTACCTCGGGACGGCCAGCGGGCTTGACGTCTCCTGCAATGATGAGTAACCATGCAGCTCACCTGCTGCTCGGTTTGCGCGACCTCGGAGATCCAATGCACCGGCGACATTTTCTCAGGACCGGCGGCGCTGCCGCCGTTAGCATGGCGCTTGGCGGCTGCGCCCCGGGCCTTCTTGCGCAGAGTGGTCGGCGCCGCCCACTCGTCACCGTCTACCCGGTCAACGCGTCGTGGGATCGGGTGATTCGCACGACGGTGGGGCTGCGGCCGAATCGGGCGTCCGGGTTCGTCGTGAAGCCGGAGCGGTTCGACGACAAGACGGTCATCCACAATTACGGGCACGGCGGGGCGGGAATGTCGCTGTCGTGGGGGACGAGCCATCTCGCGGCCGAGCTGGCGCTGGCGCATACGGAGCGCCGCGCGGCGGTCATCGGGTCGGGAATCGTCGGCCTCACGGCCGCCCGCCAGCTCCAGCGGCGCGGATTCGACGTCACGATCTATGCGAAGTCTCTGCCCCCGGAGACTACGTCCAACAAGTCCTGGGCTGCGTTCACTCCGACGTCGGGCCTGGCGAGCCAGCGCACGCCCGAATGGGATGCACAGTTCCGGCGCGTAGTCGAGATTGCCTACCGTGAGCACCAGCTCCACGTGGGGCGCGGTTACGGGGTCGGCTGGATTCACAGCTACTCGCCGACCAACAGCGCCGGCACAGGCGGGGGGGGAGGCGGCGGTGAAGACGGCCTGCTGCCCGCCTCCGTGAACCTCGGCACGGTCATTCTCGAGGAAGGCGAGCATCCGTTCAACACGCGCTATGCGCGCCACAGCCCCTATCTGAAGTTCGAGCCGTCGATCTACCTCGAGGCCCTCATGCGCGACGTGCTGGATTTCGGCGGCGAGATCGTCGTGCGCAGCTTCGACTCGCCGCGCGACTTCATGGCACTGCCGGAACAGCTCATCGTCAACTGCACGGGACTCGGGGCGAAGGACATCTTCGGCGACGAGGAGCTGACGCCGGTGAAGGGGCAGCTCGTCTTTCTCGTGCCGCAACCCGAGGTCGACTACTCCATGGGCGGTATGCTGCCGCGCAGCGACGGCATCGCCCTGGGCCACGTTCAGCAGCGTGGCGAGTGGTCTCTGGAAGTGGACCACGACGAGCGCATACGCGTGATGGAGAACGCGATGCGTACCTTCGGGGCCATACCGCAGCCGCCCGGCGGCATCCCGCCGCTCCGAATGGCGACGACCGTAGCCGCCGCACCGCCGGTCGAACGGTTCTTCGGCCTGGAGTCGTAGGTTAGCGGCATCGCCGCACCTCAGTAGTCATCGCTGCACCTCGGTAGTCATCGCCGCACCTCTGCCGTGTCATCCCCGCGCATGCGGGGATCCAGTAGCATGGTGACCAGGAATGAATGGTCGAGATCGCACTGGATCCCCGCATGCGCGGGGATGACTGCAATGGTCGGTCCCCCCCCATACGGCTCGCCAGCTGTACAGCGTGGCCTATCTGCTGCCACTGTATCTGTCCTTAACCTTGTGCGGAGACAATCTGCATCTGAGATTGTGCCGAAGCCGGGTCTCGGGCGGTGCCCGTCCGCGGACATCGGGCCGCTCACTACGTTCGGGTTCACCTCTTCGCAGGAGGGTCTGTGCTGAAACGTGCACTCATCCAGCTAGCCGTACTTCTGGTGATCACGGCGGCGGCCGCCGATGCCCAGCTGCGGCAGGTCCAGGGATCGGTTCGTTCCGGTTCCACCGGCGCACCGCTATCCGGCGCTGCGGTCACGGTTCCCGGAACGGCCGCGGCGACCCTGACGAACGCGACCGGAAGCTTCACGCTGTCCGTACCGGAGGGTGCCGTGCTGCTTCGAGTAAGTCTGATTGGTTATCAGGCCGAAGAAGTAGCGATCCCGACAGGTGCGACGCCCGTTCAGGTGGCTCTTCAAGAGGACGTGCTGAACATCGAAGGCGTGGTGATCACGGGTCAGGCGACGACGGTGGCACGACGTAACCTGGCCAATGCGGTGAGCACCGTCACGGCAGCCGAGCTGGTACCGGTCACTGCCCAGACCGTGGAGCGAGCGCTCCAGGGCAAGATCGCCGGGGCCAACATCCAGGCGAATTCGGGTGCGCCGGGTGGAGGTCTTCAGGTCGACCTGCGAGGCGTGTCCTCGATCAACGCCGCGTCGGAGCCTCTGTGGGTCATCGACGGCGTCGTAGTGAGCAATGTCGCGATCCAGTCGAACGCGAATGCGATCACCGGTGCCAGTGCGGGCTCGAACGCGTCGAGTCAGGACAACCCGGTGAACCGGATCGCGGACCTCAACCCCGACGACATCGAGCGGATCGAGGTGCTGAAGGGGGCGTCGGCGTCGGCTATCTATGGATCGAACGCCAGCAACGGGGTCATCATCGTGACCACGAAGCGGGGTCTTCCGGGCGTGACGCGAATTACTGCGACGCAGCGAGTCGGATTCTCGCAGCGCTCGGACCAGATCGGTTCGCGTTCCTTCACGCGTGAGGAAGCGGCGGCGACCTACCCGAGCCTCTCACCGGCGGACCTGGACAGGTACTTCGATTCCTCTGGCGCGCCACGGCAGGCGTTCGACCTGGAGGAGCTGATCGCCGACCGGAGCGACATGGGCTCGGAGACCTCGCTGAGCATCAACGGCGGTGACGACAACACGCGCTATTACATGTCCGGGCTGGTCCTCGCCGAGCCGGGCATCATAGAGAATACCGGGTACGACAAGCAGTCGTTGCGGGTGAATCTGGATCAGCGACTCAGCTCCAGAATCGACGTGGGGGTCAACGCCAATGTGATTCATTCGCTCGCCCGCCGCGGAATCACCAACAACGACAACACCGGGCGAAGTCTCTACGTGGCGCTCAGCAGCACGCCGAACTTCATCGATCTGCGGCCGGGTGCGGACGGGGAATACCCGGAGAATCCGTTCTCCAACAGCAACCCGCTGCAGACCGCGGCGATGGTCGACAACGACGAGGACGTGTGGCGCTTCATAAGCGGCGTCAACACGACCGTGAACCTGCTGGATCCGGAAGTGACCTCGCAGTCGCTCCGACTGCAGGCGAACTTCGGCGCGGACTACTTCACACAGGAGAACGAGCTGTTCGCGCCTCCTGAAGTTCAGTTCGAGCAGGCCGCGTTCGACGTGGACAACTTCCGCGGGACTTCCCTGCTTTCCACGAGCAACAATCTGAACCTCAACGGGAACGCGAACCTCATTCACATGTTCTCGCCCGTCGGAGGCGTGTCGGCGACGACGTCGGCCGGCGTGCAGTACGTCGATCGGGACATGAACATCGGCCGGATCGTGGGTGAGAACCTGATCGCCGGGCAGCGGAACGTGGATGCCGCGACGGCGATTCAGGTATTCGAGACCCGCGAGCGCGTCCAGACGTTGGGATTGTATGCACAGGAGGAGCTGCTGCTGCTGGATGACCGCATCCTGCTGACCGGGAGCTTGCGGGCCGACCGTAGTAGCGCCAACGGCGACCCGGGGGAGTTCTTCCTCTACCCGAAGGCCTCCGCGTCGTATCGTTTTGCCGACCTGCTCAGCGGGCTGGATGAGCTGAAGCTGCGCGTCGCCTACGGTGAGTCCGGGAATCAGCCTCTGTTCGGGCAGAAGTTCACCGCATTGACGGCGACGAACAACATCCAGGGTCTCCCGGCGCTCGTGGTGGAAGGCACTGCCGGCGACGCCGACATCACGCCGGAACGCACGCGGGAGATCGAGGGGGGCTTCGACGCCGTCCTCCTCAACGGCAACGCGAACCTGGAGTTCACGCTCTATCAGCAGAACATCACCGACCTTCTGCTGGAGCGAACGGTCGCCCCCTCGACCGGCTACTTCACGCAGTTCTTCAACGGCGGCGAGCTTCGGACGCGCGGCGTGGAAGTGGCTTTGAGCGCGACCCCGGTGCGCACCGACCAGTTCGTCTGGGTCGCGCGCGCGACGTTCTCGAGCAATGAGAGTGTGGTCACGCAGCTTCCGGTTCCTTCGTTCCGCGGCCTGGGCTTCGGCACCTCATTGGGCACGTTCGAGGTCGCGGAAGGTGAGTCGGCGACACAGATCGTCGGCTTCGTCGGCCTCGATGACGACGGCGATCCCATCGTCGAGCAGATCGGCGATGCGAACCCGGACTTCAGGGCGGGGCTGGCGAACGACCTCACGTTCGGCAACTTCAACCTGTACGGATTGCTGGATTGGCAGCGGGGCTCCGACGTCATCAACCTGACCACGTTGCTGTACGATCTCGGACAGGTGTCGCCGGACTTCGAGTTGCCGGAAGGCGTCGCCGAACCGCGGTCGGTGGACGAGTGCCATCCCGGCTGCTCGGGCATCGAGCGGCTGGGTGGATTCGGCACGTACACGCAGCCGTTCATCGAGGACGGCTCGTTCGTGAAGCTGCGGGAGCTGACGCTCTCCTACCTGCTGCCCGCGGGCCTCTTCGGTCAGGTCCTCGGATCGGTCGAGAATGCGCGCATCTCACTCAGCGGCCGTAATCTCTTCAGCATCGACGATTACTCCGGTCTGGATCCGGAGGTCAGCAACTTCGGCAATCAGCAGATCGGCCGGAACATCGACGTGGCGCCGTACCCGCCGAGTCGGACGTTCTGGCTTTCCGTGAGCCTGGGCTTCTGACCATGAATCGATTTCATCACACGGAATCCAATCGACCAATGCTGAAACGATCGCTGGTGGCGCTCCTTGCGGCAGTCACGCTGACGGCCGGCTGCGATGCCCCGACCGTACCGGATTACAACAACCCGAGCATCGAGGATCTGCAGTCGAACCCCACACCGACGGGGGTGCTCACAGCGGCGACCGGGCTGCTCGTGGGAGCGCGGACGAACGTCGCCTCGCCGAACGCCTACATTTCGCTCCTCGGAATACTGGGGCGGGAATCGTACAACTTCGACACCGCCGATCCCCGATTCATCACGGAGATGCTGATCGGGCCGCTCACGCCGGGTGGTGCGTTCGGCGGTAACCTCTGGACGCTGCGGTACCGGAATATCCGCAATGCGAACATCGTCCTCGCGGCGCTGGATCAGGTAACCGGCCTGACCGAGCAGGAACAGAACGCGATCGCGGGCTTCGCGAAGACGATTCAGGCGCTCGACTTCGTGATGGTCATCAACACACGCGACACGAACGGCGCCGTGATCGACGTGGCCCGGTCGCTGGAGGAGCTGAACGACGACCCCCCGCCGATCGTGGGCCGGCAGGAGGTGCTGCAGCACGTCGAAAGTCTGCTGAACGAAGCGCGGACTCACCTCGAAGCTGGGGGGGGCGCCTTTCCGTTTCCGTTGAGCAGCGGCTTCAGTTCATTCTCGACTCCGGCATCGTTCCTGGAGCTCAACCGGGCGCTGAAGGCGCGTGTAGATGTGTATCAGGGTGGTTATTCCGAGGCGCTCGGCGCGCTGACAGGTTCCTTCCTGGATACGAGCGCGCCTCTGGA
>JBBDRL010000042.1:0-8641 GCA_040905505.1 Gemmatimonadota bacterium
CGCTCGCTACTTCCAGGCGATCGCCAAGTACGCCCAATAACGCCGAGCGGTGCCAGGCCGTCCGGTCCTACTTGTAACAGATCAAAGTGACCCACTACCTCGAATTTCTGCCAGTTGCGCAGCGTATCTCGCTTCTGGTAAGCGCGCACTCCCCGACGATGGACCTGGGATCCGTGGCTTCACCGTCCGCCAGCTCGCCGGTGGGTCTGTGTCGCTCCGACTGCGCCAGTGCGACGAGCGCGCCGATCAGGAGTGCGGCGGCGGACAGCGCGAGCCCCGCATCGAGACCGCCCGCACCGTCAGCGATCATACCCGCCAACCAGGGCCCCAGCGTCTGCCCGACTGCGAAAACCACCGTGAACGCCGCAATCCCGGCGCCCCACCGATGCGGTGGCAGCCAGCGTCGTACAAGAGCGCTCATGGCGGCGGCCGTCGTGAGGAAGGACCCCCCGAAGAGCACCGCCGACAGGGAGACAGCCCATCTCTCGTGAATGAGTAGCGGGAGCGCTGCTCCCGCGGTGATGGTAACCATGATCGCACTTAGCGCGCTGCCGCCCCGCCACCGAGCGACCGGCCCACTCCAGATAATCGGGGATGCGACCGCAGCCAAACCGAGCAGTATCCAGAAACGTGAGACCTCGGTCGTACTGAATCCCTGTGCCAGCAGATAGGCCGCGGAGTACGTCATGTACGCGATGTAGCCGAGCGCAAACAGGAAGTAGGCGAGCAGCGCCGGTACCATCCCGGTGACCGCGCTGCGCCTCGTCGCCCCCCGCGGACGTCCCTCCTCGGGCGTCTGCGCTGCAGCCTGGTGGGCCGGCAAGGTTGCAATGAGAGAAATGACCCCCAAGCCGATCCAGCCCCATTCCCACGAGATGCCGGAGATACTGAGGTATGGCACGATGACGCCGGATGCGGCGATTCCCGCGCCAGCTCCCGCGTAATAGCTGGTGAACACGAATCCGCTCGTTCTCCCGCCAATCGTCGACGCTAGACTCGTCGACAGGGCCGCGCCGGCAATGAACGCGATAGCACCCCCGAGTCCGGATGTCATCCGAACGAACAGCAGCCAGTAGTCGTTATGAGAGAAGCCGGTCGCTACGAGCGATAGGCTCGTCACGAGCAGAGAGACGGTGAACGTCGCGCCGGACCCGAACGCACGAATCGTCGCTGCCGCAGCGAGCGCGCCGGCCAGGTATCCGGCGGCGTTCGCTGTGTTCATCGCACCGGCGAAGGCGTAGGACCACTCCAGGTCGTCACGCATTGCCGGGAGGAGAAGGGCGTACGCGAAGCGGCCGAACCCGAGGGCGATCGCCGGTCCCAACGCGAGCCCTACCGCCACAAGTCGAATGGAGCCCGTACTCTTCTCTCGCGTCATCCTCAAGGGTGCTCGAGCGAGCTTGTGGTCAGATGCAACTCGGCCCCGTCCAACACGCCCAGAGGAGCACGAGCCGTCCACAGCTTTCTGATTCCCCCTCGGGGATTTGCCCGGTACCGCAGCAGTTGTCCAAGAATGCTTCGCTTGGTCATCATCCTATCGCCCGCCGGGCACCATCCTGGAAGGTCGCCCCGCACCAAGTGTGACGCGGAGCAAAGTTTGGGCGAAGTCCACATCCGTCTCGACAAGCTGGCCGAGTCAGTCCGATTCGACCAGATCTGCTGCGCCGCGGTGCTCGGCTTCTCGATAAAGGGGAGGTGCAATCCCCGGGAGCGTGTATGCCCCCGGGAACCCCTCGGCCTCGACCTTCTCCTTCCCACTCCACGCCTCGACGTCCAACCTATGCACCGCCGTCCTTTTGATCTCGTCGCCGGTTACTGGACGGTAGTCTCTTCCCGGATGCAGATGACCCGCATATTTCTGCATCAACAGTTCGAGCGCGCGACGCTTCTCGCCCTCTTCCGATACCGCCCGAATACGACCGGAGACGACGACGGCCGCATACTCGACACTGAACTCCAGCGCTTCCGAAGCAGGTAGAAAGCGGCCGATCGTCGCGGTCGAGAAAGTAGCGGGTCCTCCTCGTGCGACGTTCTCCGGCGTACGTCCGGTGCGAGCGGTATGCATGTAGATGCTGCCGTTCTCCGCATCGTGGACGAAGAGATTGGAATTCAGAGCCGGCCCCCCCTCCTCTACCGTTGCAAGGAAGCCATACAGGGCCTGGTCGAGGAACTCACGGATCCAGCGATCGTCCTTTCCACGGTCGCGGCGCCGGGGGGTGATCACTCTGGATCCAGTGGAAACGCCGGCGCCACCTGAGGTCTGCTCGTTTTCCATTGTCGATCTGGTGACTGTAACTCTCGTAAAGATCCGCAGGTCCAATGACCGCGTCCGCCGACAGCTAAGTTGCGCACTATTGGCACTCTTGCCAAGATCCATTTACCACCGTACATGGGGACCAATACTCCTCACTTCATTGCGAACGCAGTCATGCTACCGAAGATCCACCTCGTCCGAGGGGCTGACCGAGCACTTCACGAACAGCTGATTGGACAGCTACGCCACCTGATCTTGGCTGGAGAGTTGCCGCCGGGTACCCGGCTTCCCCCGAGTCGAGAAGCGGCGCGGGCGTTTCAGGTCTCGCGGAATATCGTCGTCCTCGCCTACGAGCAACTGAGTCTCGAGGGATATCTCGAGGCACGGGTAGGTTCAGGAACGCGGGTGCGTGAATCGCTGCCGAAGCATCTGCTTCGGCCGAAGTCGGTCACGGCACTTTCCGAAAGCACCGGAGGACTCCGGCCGAGCCGACTATCGCGACAGGGCCACCGGCTGGCTGCCGCACGCGGAATCCCACATCGAAACGGCGGGAAACCGGGTGCCTTCCTTCCGGGGGTTGGGGCCCTCGAGCTCTTCCCCATCCGTACCTGGGCGCGGCTCTCGGGACAGGTCCTCAGATCTCGAGGTGCGGAACTACACGCATACGGTGATTCGGCGGGATTCCGGCCACTCCGCGAGGCGATCTCCGATCATATTGCACGGTACCGATCAGTCCTGTGCACTCCGGAGCAAATCGTGGTGACCTCGGGGTCTCAGCAGGCGCTCGACATGATCGCGCGGATGCTCGTAGATCCGGGGGACCCGGTTGCGATCGAAGACCCTGGCTACCGCGGCGCACAGGTCGCATTCGCGGCGGCCGGCGCACGGACGATCTCGGTCCCCGTTGATGACGATGGGATCGACGTCTCGCAATTGCGTGACTCACTCACGAACATCGGCGTCGTATATACGACGCCATCGCATCAGTATCCGCTTGGAGTGACGCTGACCCTCGCACGACGGCTGAGGCTCCTCGAGTGGGCGAAGGAATCGGCGGCTTGGATCATCGAGGATGACTACGACAGCGAATTTCGATACGAGTCCCGTCCACTGCCATCTCTACAAGGGCTCGATCCGAACGGCCGGGTCATCTATGTCGGAACGATGAGCAAGGTGCTTGCGCCCGGCCTGCGGATCGGATTCTTGGTGTTGCCCGAGGTTCTGGTTGAGCCGTTTCGAGCGGCTCGCACAGCCATCGACACACACTCCCCCCTGCCGACGCAGGCCACGCTCGCTGAGTTCATCGCCAAGGGACATCTCGAGCGACACATCGCCAAGATGCGCGGCATCTATTCGGAGCGGAGAGATCGATTGCGGGCCGCGATCGAAGCCAAGCTGCGGGGGCAGGTGGAGATCGTGTCAGGGACTGCCGGTCTTCACCTTTGCGTGTTCCTGACCGCCGGAGGAGATGATCGACTGGTTTCGGAGCTCGCGGCGGAGCGAGGGGTGGAGGCGCCTGCATTGTCGGATTACTTCGCCTCTGAGAGCTCACGCCCGGGGTTGGTACTCGGCTTCGGGGGGGCTGCGCCCGAGGAAATCGTCCCGAAGATCGAGCTCCTGGCTGAATCGATTGCGATTGCTCGCCGGGCGCGTCGCTAGAAGGTACGGGTCAGGAAGGTACCGTTGATCAATGCTCTACGCTCGCGGCAGCGACTCGTTCACGAGGCGGAGGAGGTCGCTTGGCTCGTAAGGCTTCGACATGAACGGCATCGTGTCCGGATCGACGCCGTGCGACCTCACCGTGTCCGCATCATGCGCTGAAACATAGATCGCGCCCGCGCCGGGATGAGTTCGGTGAAGCTCCTGGACGAGTTCCGGTCCCGACATGCCGGGGAGGACTACATCGACGATCATCAGTGAAAGCACGTGATCATGTTTCGTCAGCACTTTCAGCGCATCGGAGCCGTCGCGGGCCCAGACGACTTCGAATCCACCCGCGGCCAGCGTTCGGGATAGAACATTCAACGTCTCGTCATCGTCTTCAACTACCAGGATCGTCTGTCCCTTCATTACCATTCGACGAATTCATTTGATCGGCTCGACGGCGCAAGGCGGCGTCACTGGGCGAAAGCAAGTACAACGCAAGGAACGGACGAGCGCAGCGTAGGGCAACCGCCGCCGTGTCGGTCGTCACCGGCTGCAGTCCGGCCCTCGCGCCGCAGCCGGCCGAGTTCGAATTGGCGGATGCCCCGGCAGACGCGGTCCGAGGATGGCAACGAAGCGACGCGTACAGCCGCTACATGCGGACGATCATGTCGTCGCGACCGGTCTGATCCGCGCAGCTTGTCGGACGTCCACCCGCCAGAGGGCCAGGCGCGGATGACGGTCGTGATGATGGAAATTACGGGCGGCACGGTCCTGCTCGCGAACGCCGTCCAATCGAGCCTCAGTTGGCTCTCGGCATCGCCAGCTCCACACCGGGTGAGGTGTCCAGATCGTCCGGCGGCTGCTGCGAGATGACAGCGAGTGTTTCGCTCGCCCACTGTAACCCCCGCATGTAGAGCTCGGGGATCGTCTTGTGGGACGAGATGCCCAGCTTTTCGGTGAGCTCCGACACGCTTTCCCACTGCGCTTGCTCGTAGGCTTCGGCAAGCAGGAGCCAGTCGAGATAGGGGCTGTTCTCGTCGCGGAGCAGCGCCCCCTCGACCTCGCCGGTGAACCTTACGCGGGTCAGCAGCTCGGTGATCGGGAGCTGCAGCAGCGTGTCCATGTTGGAGAAGAGGCCCACGAGAAAGAGCGAGCCCCCGTCGGCGCGGCCTCTGCCGCCGAGCAACTCCATGAAGCGGGCTCGTACCAGGGTCGCCTTCAGCAGCTCCGGGCTGTGTGCGCCATTCGACGCGAGCGAGGAGGTCAGGAGCAGCGCGAGCCAGCGGTGGAGGATGTCGCGTCCGACGAGCTGTATCGCGTGTCGGATCGACTCGACACCGAGGCGACCGCTGGTCGCCGAGTTGGCGATCTGGAGCAGCTTGTAGGAAAGCGCGGGGTCGCCCCGAAAAGCGCGCTCGATCTGGCGGGATGAGGTCTCTTCGGACCGCACCATGTCGAGCAGCGGCAGAAGGCTCAGCGCCTCCACCGCGCTGGACTTGTGCGTGACCGTCTCGGGTCGGCTGAAGTAGTAACCCTGGAAGAGCGAGAACCCCTCCTTCTCCGCCGCCCACGCGACCTCCCCCGTCTCGACTCTCTCTGCCAGCATCGTCACGAAGAACGGGCGCAGATGCGCGGCGATGCGGCTGATGTCCCGGCCGGAGCGCCCGAGGAGGTCCACCTTGACGATGTTCGCCTCCTCCAACAGGACCTCCTGCACGCCGCCGATCACGAAATCGTCCAGGGCGAGCGTATACCCCGCAGCGGTCATCTTACGGCAGGCTGCGATCACCTCGTCGTCCGCCACGATGTCTTCGACCAGCTCGACGACGATCGTCTCCGGATCGAAGAGCTCGTAGGTCCCGGTCAGGAGCATCTCCCGGGTGAAGTTCACGAAGCCACGAACACCGCCGGTCAGCCTGGAGAGTCCGGCCTCCAGGAAGTTCTGCACGATGACGTCGCTGGACATCTGGTTGGGGTCCATCGGGTCCGCATGACCCGCCTCGGCGCTCCCCCGGTACAGCAGCTCGTACCCGGCCAGTGTGTGGTGGGCATCGAATATCGGCTGTCGTGCGACGAATAGCTCCATCGGACGTCACGATTCTGCTGTGAACAGGCTGCTCGAGCGCGAAGTCAGATCGACTTCTGAGTATCGGCAGTGGTCAGGATCGGCTTGACCGGGGACCGCCGCGCTGGCCTCCAGTCACGACCATCGCCACCGGGTAGGCGAACTTTCCTACGGCGCCACCGATCCTCAGCTGCGAGGTACCAGGACCGCGTCCACGCGGCCGTCACCGTTCACGTCAGTCAATTCCGCGATGGGTAGAGAGCCGGAGCGAATCTGAAGCACGCTCGCGGTTCCACCGGTTCGGACCCAGCGTCCGACCAGCGACTCGCCGCCCCCGGCTGCACGACTCACCTCGACCAGTCGGCTGTAGATACGGCCGCCGAGGACGTCGGCGAGTCCACCACCGTTCAACGTTCCGCTCCGGCGTCGATCCGGCGCACCGAAGATGATGTCTTCCCAACCTCGGTCCTCCCAGCGGACACTGCGCGAGCCGACCCCGAAGCCCTTTTCGTAACACCACTCCACACCGAAGACCGGGTGCCCCTCGCCCGTTCTACAGAACGGCGGACCCGCGTCCGCACCCCGACCTCCGCGTGGGGACCGGTCCCCCTGCCGACGATCGTTCCGGTCCGGCTGCCCGAAGATGATGTCGCCGAGCCCAGCTCCACGGGCCGGCGAATCCCGGCCCACATCACGGCTACGTTCGACTTCCCTGAGCGCCCAGTCCCACCACCCGGTCTGCTGCGCCTGCAACAGGTCGGGCGAGAATGTGAGTAGGGCGAGCGCTACGAGGCCGCCTATTATCCCTCTCATCGTGTCTCCAGTTTTCGGGTACTTCCCGGTCGTGCATGAAGGGGGCGGCTATGAAAGGGGCAGGTGTCGTGCCGACCATACCCCGCCTGTTTGGAAGGACGTAAAATATTGATACATATGTCTTTACGGCATTATCAGCTCGAATCGAGAAACCTCGCGAGATGTCCACTATTGTGCACACTGACGGGCTGGAGGCGTCCGGGATTCGGGCAGGTTTGGAGATTCGGGAGAGGAGCTGCGAAGAGGCTGAGGGAGACCGCGTCAGGCGCACACTTTAGACACCAACCGACCCAGGCGCTCGGCATGGGACCGCGCCTCGCGCGCGCGTTCGTCAAAGTTTTCGGCCGAGTCAGACCTGCCACGTTCGCGGTCCTGGCGGGCCATCGACTCCAGCATCTGCGTCCGCTCCTTGAGCGTCTGCATCGCCAGCCAGAGCGCCTCTTCGATGGCCTCTTCCTTGGCGGTTGCCATCCCTTCGAGGGTGAACGCGTGGCCGACACGGCACCGGTAGCGGTGCGTCCCGTCGGTGCTGATCTCGCGCATGGCACCGCGACAATCGGGGCAGGTGAAGTTCGTCGCGTCACCTGGTAACTGCTCCCAGCTCTCGTCGTTCATGGCTCGCTCCGTGAGTCGTGCTTCGGCGCGCAGGGCGGCTGGTACCGGGGGCGGATCGGGCGCGGGCTCGCGCGTCAGCCCGTCGAGCACTGCCCCAAGTTGATCGATGGTGACGGGTCTGGCACTGCCTGTCGCGGCGAGGGCGCGCGTGGGCATCTCCGGGTAGGCGGCATCCTCAGGCGACTGAACGAGCGCGACGCCGCCGCACACCTCGACGTCGCGGAGACCCGCGGCGCCGTCGCCCAGGAGTCCCGTTAGGATCACACCGATCACGCGGCTGCGGTAGTTGACGGCGGCAGTGCGGAACAGCGGATCGATCGCGGGACGGCTCCGGTTCTCTCGTGGACCGAATACCAGTCGGATACCGGCCTCTGTGAGGATCAGATGCCGGCCGGGCGGGGCGACGTAGATGCGGCCGCGATCGAGCGTCATCCCGTCCTCGGCCCTCACGGCCGGGAGCGGCCCACGACCGCTCAGGATCTCGCTGAGCACCGCTGGCGATTGCTCCGGGATGTGCTGAACGATCAGGATCGAAGCCGGCAGGTCCGCCGGAAGCTGGGGCATCAGAGCAGACAGGGTGTGAACCCCGCCCATCGACGAACCGATCACCACGACATCCCGCGTCTGGCCGGGCTTCATGTGTTCCTCCGCGCTGCGGCGAATGCAAGAACATCCACGGAATGGCGGCGCAAGAATCGTGTAGGTACCCGGCGGCTTCGATCGAGCCGACGCTTCGGACCGAGCGGGTGCGTGGAGATCGACGCCGGTAGAGGCGGTGGAATGTACGCCCGGGGCGGACCTCTCGGAACGGGAGCGGAGTCCTACTCGAGAACCTCGATCGTCACGCGTGTATGCCCGCGCCGGATGAAGTCGAGCTGCTCGGCGGCTCGCCGGGAGAGGTCCAGGATCCTGCCCTTCGCGAATGGGCCCCGGTCCACCACCCGCACCTGCACGGTTCGCCCGTTCGCCTGATTCGTGACGCGAAGGAGGGAGCCGAACGGAAGATGGCGGTGCGCAGCGACCATGCGCTGGAGGCATCACCTATCGGTGTGGCGGCCCTCGCCAGGCCGGCTGCGACGCCAACCGATACCACGATCACTGCCGTGATCCCCTGCTTCGCTCTGACCATGGGCTGATTCACTCGGGAGGCGCCGTCACTCGAACCCCGAAAGACCGGGCGCTCGTTGGGAACGCAGAGATGGAGCGTGGCGAGGGTCGGCCAATGGAAGAGGCTCTGCCCGCTCTAC
>JBBDRL010000043.1:0-5936 GCA_040905505.1 Gemmatimonadota bacterium
TCGACATGCTCCGCAACAAGCGGGACTCGAATCCGCCGAAGAAGCATGGGAATATGCCGTTGTAGAAGGATTCAGGATTCAGGATTTGGGATCCAGGGGCGCGGAATGGAAGATGTACTGGAGAAGGCGGTTGAGAATGAGGGCGATCGTCCACCAGATTGCGGCCGCACATCCGATGATCGAGAGTTATCGCGACTTATTGGTCTGGCAGAAGGGGATGGAGCTCGCGACGGCGTGCTATCGGCTGAGTGGAGATTTTCCACCGAGTGAGTTGTATGGCCTCACACTGCAGCTACGGAAGTCAGCCGTATCGGTGCCCGCGAACATCGCCGAAGGGCGCGGCCGGCGATCCACACGAGAATTCATCCGCTTCGTCGACATCGCTTATGGATCGCTCGCGGAGCTGCAAACCCATATCCTGCTGGCGACGCGCCTCGGCCACTGCACCGAAGGAGCAGCAGAACCGCTTCTTGCCCTGTCCGATGAAGTCGGTATGATGCTCAACGGCCTCCGTCGATCGCTGCGGCGCCAGCTTCGCCCGCATGGCCAGTCCCTGAATCCTGAATCCTGAATCCTGAATCCTGAATCCTGAATCCTGAATCCTGAATCCTGACCACCCCTTGCCCTCCCTCCTCATCGCCAACCGCGGCGAGATCGCCCTCCGGATCATCCGAGCCGCGCGTGAGCTCGGTATCCGGACGGTCGCCGTCTACTCGGAAGCGGACCGGCTCGCACCCCACGTGCTGGCCGCCGATGAAGCGTACCTGATCGGCCCGCCGCCCGCCGCGCAGAGCTACCTTCGGACGGACCGGCTGCTGGAGGTGGCGAAGCGGTCCGGCGCCCAGGCGATCCACCCTGGCTACGGCTTCCTGTCAGAGCGAGCATCCTTCGTTCGCGAGGTGGAGGCCGCGGGGCTGACATTCGTGGGGCCGTCGGCGGAGGCCGTCGAAGCGATGGGCGAGAAGACCGCGGCGAGAAGACGCATGATCGAGGCGGGCGTCCCGGTCGTGCCGGGAACGCAGGAGCCGCTGGCCGACCTGGACGAGGCACGGCGGCTCGCGGCGGAGATCGGTTTCCCGGTACTGCTCAAGGCGGCTGCGGGGGGCGGGGGGAAAGGCATGCGTATCGTGCGGGCGGACCGGGAGATGGAAAGCGCGTTCGCGGCGGCCACCGGAGAAGCACGCTCCTCGTTCGGCGACGAATCCATCTACATCGAAAAGTACCTGGAGGGGCCGCGGCACATCGAGATCCAGGTACTCGCCGATCGTCACGGCTCGACGATCCACCTCGGCGAGCGCGAGTGCTCGATCCAGCGGCGGCACCAGAAGATGATCGAGGAAGCGCCCTCGGCGGTACTCACTCCCGAGGAGCGCGAGGCGATGGGTGCGACGGCCCTCGCCGCGGCCAGGGCCGTCGGGTATGAGGGCGCCGGCACCGTCGAGTTCCTGTACCACTCCGGCGAGTTCTTCTTCCTGGAGATGAACACGCGGATCCAGGTCGAGCACCCGGTCACCGAGATGATCACCGGGATCGACCTCGTACAGTGGCAGATACGGATCGCGGCGGGCGAGGCCCTGCCTTTCACCCAGCGGGACGTGCGCTTCGACGGCCACGCCATCGAATGCCGCATCACGTCCGAGGATCCGGGCAACGCGTTCCTGCCGTCCACCGGCCGCATCGAGCGCCTGGACGTGCCGTCCGGCCCGGGGATTCGCTGGGACGCGGGCATCGCGGAGGGCTTCGATGTTGGCCTCCACTACGATCCGATGCTCGCCAAGCTGATCGTCCACGCAGCGACCCGCGGTCTCGCCATCGAGCGGATGCGGCGCGCCCTCGGCGAGCTGCGGGTCGTCGGCGTCGAAACGAGCATCCCCTTCCATCTGCGGGTGATGGACGAACCGGAATTCCGCGCCGGAAAGCTGGACATCCTCTACCTCGACCGGCACCGTGACGCGCTCACCGACATGGCGCCCACCGACGAGGAGGTTCGAATCGCCGCGCTGACGGCCGCTCTGCTCGAGCACGAGCTGCGCTGCCGGCGGGCGACTACGCGAATCGTAGCGGACGCGGCGCGATCGTCCGCCTGGACGGGACGTGGCTCGTGGAAGGACTCGTGAGCACCCGCCGAGGCGAAAGGCGCGGATCGGACGGGCGGGCACCCCGGGTGGAGCAGGTGGAGATCACGTCGATCGGGAACGGGGGTGAAGGGGTCGGCCGACTCGCCGATGGCCGCGCCGTCTTCGTCCACCGGACCGCGCCGGCCGAGGTCGTCAGGATCGAGCTGATCACCATGAAGCCCCGCTGGGCGAGGGGCCGGCTGCTCGAGGTTCTCGAGGCCTCGCCTGAACGCCGGGACGGCCCGTGTCCGCACTACGCGAACTGCGGTGGCTGCACACTCGAGCACCTGCTCTATCCCGCCCAACTGCGCGCCAAAGGGCGAATTGTGGCGGACGCCCTGCGCCGCATCGGAGGCATCACCGTCGAGCCGCCGAACGTCGTTCCATCACCGGCCGAGTTCAACTACCGGAACCGTGTTTCCTTCGCCCTCCACCGAGGCGCACGTGGCAGCGTGGTCGCCGGCTTTCACGCCCTTCACGCACCCGACGACATCATCCCGATCGACGGGGCATGCCTGCTGCCCGAGGAGTCCATCGGGCAGGTGTGGGACCGGCTTCGCGCCGCCTGGGGCCCTGACGCTCGCATGCTCCCATCCGGCGAACGCCTGAGGCTCACGCTGCGCGCAACCACCCATGGATCGGTTTCGCTGCTCATCGAGGGCGGCTTCTCCCGCGGCCGGCCCGAAGAGCTCCTGGCGGCCGTGGACGGCCTTGCCGCGATCTGGCACCACCCCGAGGCGCGTGACCCTGAGCTCCTCGCCGGAGCGCCCGGCCTGCCGGAAAGCTGGGGCGACGAATCATTCGAGCTCGGCGGCACGGCGTTCCTTCAGGTCAACCGGGCGGCCGCCGCGGTTCTCGAGGCATACGTGATGGAACTGGCCGGAGACGTCGAGGGACAGTCCGTCGTCGACGCATACTGCGGCATCGGTATCCACGCGCGGCGATTGGCGAGAGCGGGCGCGAGCGTGACCGGTATCGAGCTCGACCCGACCGCCCTCGACGTCGCCGAGGGCGTCGGCGCCGACGGGATCCGGTACCTGAACGGCCGCGTCGAGAACCTCCTCGGTGAGGCCCTCCCCGCCGACCTGGTGGTCCTCAACCCCCCACGCGCCGGCGTCGATCCCGCTGCAATCGACACGCTGCTCGCCGAACCACCCGGCCGCGTCATCTACATCTCCTGTGACCCCGCAACGCTGGCCCGGGACCTGAAGCGCCTTGCCGGCGCATTCCACCTGACCGACATCCGCTGCTTCGACCTCTTCCCGCAGACGGCGCACGTCGAGACGGTCGTCCAATTGCGGACGAGGGACGAGAGCGCCGCCCCTGAATCCTGAATCCTGAATCCTGAATCCTGAATCCTGAATCCTGAATCCTGAATCCTGACCCCCCGTGCTCTACTTCGTAGCCGTTGCCGACCGCACCGTCGAGGTGGACCTCCGTGGCCCCACCCCGACAATCGACGGGCAGCCCGTCGACGCCCGGGTCACCAGCGTCGCTGGAAGCTTGCTGCGGCACCTCGTGGTCGCCGCCGAGTCGCACGCAGTATATGCCGAACCCGGCGACCGGCGCGGCCGGTGGGCAGTGGCGCTCGGCGGTCGGGCGCTCGAGGTCGAGGTGCTCGACGAACGAACTCGGACCATTCGTGAAATGACTGGGGGGGCGGAAACCGAGACCGACAAGGTCATCGCCGCGCCCATGCCCGGTCTCGTGGTGCGGGTTGAAGTAGAGGTGGGGCAGCGGGTGGTGGCGGGGCAGGGGCTGGTGGTGGTGGAAGCGATGAAGATGGAGAACGAGCTGAAGGCCCCATCGGATGGCACGGTCGCCAGCATCCAGGTCGCCGCCGGCGACGCCGTGGAGAAGTCCGCGGTACTCCTCGTGCTGGAATAGCTCGCGGCGCGCCGAAGGAACCGATCGGCACACGGCGGGCACGGACCAACAACGGAACTGGGAAGATGACGAGAGGCCGAAGGGACTGGGAGCGAGAGACGCTGGAGCCCACGCTCGCGCGATATCCGGAACGACAGGAGCGCTTCGAGACCACGAGTGAGATCGAAGTCGAGCGCCTCTACACGCCCGAATCCCATCCCATCGACTACGAGTCGGAGCTCGGCTACCCCGGCGCGTATCCCTTCACCCGCGGCATCCAGCCGACGATGTACCGCGGGCGCTTGTGGACGATGCGTCAGTACGCGGGCTTCGGCACGGCCGAGGAGACGAACCAGCGCTTCCACCTCCTGCTCGACGCCGGCCAGACCGGCCTCTCGACGGCGTTCGACCTGCCGACGCAGATGGGCTACGACTCGGACCACCCGATGGCCGCCGGCGAGGTCGGCCGCGTGGGCGTCGCGATCGATTCGATCGACGACATGCGCCGGCTGCTCGACGGGATCCCGCTCGATCGGGTCTCCACCTCGATGACCATCAACGCCACCGCGGCCATCCTCCTCGCGCTCTATATCGCCGTCGCGGACGAGGCCGGCGTTTCGCGAGAAACTCTCGCAGGCACCATTCAGAACGATATCCTGAAGGAGTACATCGCCCGCGGCACCTACATCTACCCGATCGAGCCGAGTCTGCGCCTCGTCACCGACATCTTCGCGTTCTGCCGCGCCGAGGTGCCTCGCTGGAACACGATCTCCATCTCCGGATACCACATCCGCGAAGCGGGCTCAACCGCCGCGCAGGAGATCGCCTTCACCTTCGCCAACGCGCTCGAATACGTCCGCCGCGCCCGCGCAGCCGGGCTCGAGGTGGACGACTTCGCGCCACGCCTCTCGTTCTTCTTCGCGGCCCACAACGACTTCTTCGAGGAGGTCGCGAAATTCCGGGCGGCGCGCAGGCTCTGGGCCCGCCTCATGCGCGAGCGCTTCGACGCCTCCGACGCCAGCGCCCACCTACGATTCCATACGCAGACCGGCGGATCCACGCTCACGGCCCAGCAGCCCCTGAACAACGTGGTACGGGTCGCCGTTCAGGCCCTGTCGGCAGTATTGGGGGGGACGCAGTCCCTGCACACCAACGGCTACGACGAGGCGCTCTCGCTGCCCACCGGCGAAGCCGCGACCCTCGCCCTCCGTACACAACAGGTGCTCGCCAACGAGTCCGGCGTCGCGGACACGGTCGACCCGCTCGGCGGGTCCTACTACGTCGAGAGTCTGACCAGCGCGCTCGAGGACAAGGCCCGCGAGTACATCGATCGGATCGACGAGGCCGGGGGTGCCCCACACGCCATACGCCTGATGCAGGAGGAGGTGCACCGGGCCGCTTACGCGCACCAGCTCGCGGTCGAAGAGGGGTCGCGGACCGTCGTGGGCGTCAACAGATACGAGACCGACGAGGGCGCCCTCCGACCGGAGCAGCCGGATTTCCGCGCTCTCGAAAAAGGGCAGGGTGACCGTCTGGCGCGCCTGAAGGCCGACCGCGACCAGCCGGCCGTCGAGGAAGCTCTCCGCGAAATCCGCGCGGCTGCCGGGGGAACCGAAAACCTGATGCCGCGAATCATCGCTGCGGTGAAGGCTCGCGCGACCCTCGGCGAGATCAGCGACAGCCTGCGGGATATCTGGGGGACCTACAGCGCCGCCTGAGTTCACGCTTCCACTCGCCGCAACTCCCATCGGTGCCGAGTTCCCCAGCGGGTCGCCCCGCGGCGGCGATCCAGTCGCAACCCGTCGTCCTCCAGCAGCAACCCGTCGTCCTCCAGCAGCAACCCGTCGTCCTCCAGCAGCAACCCGTCGTCCTCCAGTAGCCCGCTGTCATCCAGTAAGCCCACCCGTCATCCCCGCGCGGCGGGGATCCAGTAGCAGGGCGAACGCGCGAGGC
>JBBDRL010000043.1:6036-8531 GCA_040905505.1 Gemmatimonadota bacterium
TGCGCGGGAATGACGGACGAGAGGTGCCCACGCTCCATCGACTGCCCCGCGCCCCACCCGTCATCCCCGCGCGGCGGGGATCCAGTAGCAGGGCGAACGCGCGAGGCAGGATTCGTAGCGAACACGGCTGCGGCCGCCTCCCGCGCGCTCCGGCGTCCATTGCTTCGACGCAACCGGGGTACTGGATTCCCGCTGCGCGGGAATGACGGACGAGAGGTGCCCACGCTCCATCGACTGCCCCGCGCCCCCACCCGTCATCCGCCACCGTGACTTCGCGCAGGGGCCCGAGTGGCCACCCGCTGTTCAATATGCCTCCATGCGAATAGATTACAGCCGCTTACCCAGTACATATGCGGGAGGATTGAACGGTTATGCCGACCTACGAGTACCGCTGTAAGGCGTGCCAGCACGACTTCGAGAAGTTCCAACGGATGTCCGACGAGCCCGGAGCCGAGTGCCCCGCCTGCGGTGGAGCGGCAGAGCGCCGGCTCTCCGGCGGAGCCGGGCTCCTGTTCAAGGGCTCCGGCTTCTACATCACCGACTATCGCAGCGACAGCTACAAGAAGGCCGCGGGCGCCGAGAGCAACGGCGGCGGAAAGTCCGGCGATGGAAAGCCGGGCGGCGATAAGGGCGGCTCCGGCGAGGGCGGCGGAACGAAGGCGTCGACCGACAAGAGCGCCTCCGGCTCGAAAAGCGACTCGAAGAGCAGCGGATCGACCAAGGACGATTAGATGGCGGTCGACGAGCTACGCAGGGAGATCTCGCGCGTCCTCCTCGACATGGGCGTGGACGCGCCGGGGGAGCTCGTTCTCGAGCGCCCGAGAAATCCCGACCATGGCGATTTCGCCAGCAACGTCGCGCTTACCCTGGCGAAGCCGCTGCGGCGCCCGCCCAGGCAGATCGCGGAGGAGCTCGTGGAGCGCCTCGATCTGGCCGGCGCCGGCATCCGATCGGCGGAGGTCGCCGGACCCGGCTTCATCAACTTCCGCCTGACCGGCGACTACGTTCGGGAGGGGCTCGCCGACATCGTCAGCGCGGGCGACGGATTCGGCCGCTCCGAGACCGGGGCGGGGAAGCCGGTCGTGATCGAGTTCGTCTCCGCGAATCCCACCGGACCCCTCCACATCGGCCATGGTCGGCAGGCGGCGCTAGGTGACGCCATCGCCGAGCTCCTCGCCTGGACCGGCTGGAACGCCTACCGCGAGTTCTACTACAACGACGCCGGCGAGCAGATCGCCCGGCTGGCTCGCAGCGTTTGGGCCCGCTATCAGGAGCTGCATGGCCAGCCCGTCGCGTTCCCCGAGGACGGCTACCACGGCAGCTACGTGGGCGACATCGCGGCTGCCATCTCGGAAGAGGTCGGTGACGAGTTCGTCGGCGACGACTCGGAAAGGGCCCTCGAGGTCATGCGGCGGTTCGCCGTCCGCACGCTTCGGGTCGAGCAGAACAGCGACCTGGACGAATTCCGCGTCCGATTCGATAACTTCTACCTCGAATCCTCACTGTACGACGAGGGCCGCGTCGCCGACACCATCGCGCGCCTCCGGGGGACCGGCCTGGTCGACGACCGCGATGGCGCGCTCTGGCTTCGCACCTCCGAGTTCGGCGACGACAAGGACCGCGTGATGGTCAAGTCGACAGGGCATCCGACGTACTTCCTCCCCGATGTCGCCTATCACTTGACCAAGTGGGAACGGGGGTTCCGTAGAGCGATCAACGTCCAGGGCTCCGACCACCACGGCACCATCGCGAGAGTGCGCGCCGGGTTGCAGGCCCTGGACCTTCCGGAGGGCTACCCCGAGTACGTCCTTCACCAGATGGTGCTCGTGATGCGCGGCGGGGCAGAGGTTAAGTTCTCGAAGCGAGCCGGCGACGCGGTCACGCTGCGCGACCTGTGCGATGAGGCCGGCGTGGACGTCACGCGCTACTTCTTCCTCATGCGGCGGGCCGAGGCGCAGCTCACGTTCGACCTCGATCTCGCGCTCGACCAGTCCGAGAAGAACCCGGTCTTCAAGGTCCAGTACGCCCACGCCCGGATGGCCGCGATCTTCCGCCGCGCCGGTGTCGAGAACGCCGAATCGCTCGACCCGTCCGACGCCGACCTCGATCTGCTGACCGACCAGACGGAGCTGGAGCTCATCAAGCTGCTCCTCCGTTTCCCGGAGCTTATCGAGTCCGCCGCCGAACGTCACGCGCCGCACCTGGTCTGCGACTACCTCGAGGAGGTCGCCGGCGCCGTCAATTCCTGGTACCATGCCGGCAACCTCGATCCCTCGCTCCGCGTCGTGGGCGTGCCGGAACCTCTGTCCCGCGCCCGCCTCGTTCTCGCCAGGGCGATTCAGATCGTCCTGCGCAACGGCCTCGCCGCCCTCGGCGTCTCGGCACCCGACCGCATGGACCGGAAGGAAGGCGAGGATTCAGGATTCAGCATTCAGGACTCAGGGAGCGACAGCGCCGCCACCTGACTGAAACCCTGAACTCGAACCCCTGAATCC
>JBBDRL010000044.1:0-45424 GCA_040905505.1 Gemmatimonadota bacterium
TTCAGGATTCAGGATTCAGGATTCAGGATTCAGGATTCAGGATTCAGGATTCAGCGGGCCGGCATGGCTGGTCTTCCCACCCCGTCACTGAATCCTGGTCAGTCCAGCTGTCCGGGTATCCACACCTCTTCCCGGGGGGTTCTCGCAGTGGCGGCGAAGAGTGCCGGGCCCTTGGCTTCCGGGTCGGCCGGCAGATGGACGAAGCGAAACCCCTCGAAACCCGCTTTGGCGACCCAACCCCCGAGCTGCTCGGCTCCGAACCCGAGCCACACGTGTCCCATGCCCTGCCGGTACTCCTCACGGTCGTGCGGCGTCAGGTCCGCGATCAGCAGCCGACCTCCCGGCCGCAGCGCCCGCGCCACCTCCCGCAGAGCGCTCACCGGCTCGGCGACGTACTGGAGCACCAGAAACATCACCGCGGCATCCAGCTGAAAATCGTCGATCGGGAGCTTCTCCAGGTCACCGCTGCGAACCTCCACGTTCGCGTGGATCGACAGACGCTCGCGCGCGGCCGCCAGCATCGCGCCCGAATCGTCCACCGCGATCACCTGCTTCACGAATGGCGCCAGCGTCAGCGCGACCTGCCCAGTCCCGCACCCGAGATCGCCCACGATCCACCGGTCGTCCGCCAGCCCGAGAAGGCCGTGGAGATCCAGACGCCGGCCGATGAGCTCGACCCGCAAACGGTCCCAATCGCCGGCGGCTGTCGAAAAAAACTCCTGCGTTTTGCTCCGCCTCTCCGCCAGCACGCTCTTCACCCGCTCGTCGTCCTGATCGGCCGCCGGCATCGTCACCACCTGATCCCGCACCAGCCGCCAGAGTCGCCTCACCTCCGGCGGGAACCCCGTCCGCATGCTGTACCGCCGGCTCGTTCCTTCCGCGCGGAATGCCAACCACCCCTCGTCCACCAGCGCCTTCAGATGCCGGCTCATCGTCGACTGTGGCAGCTGTAGGACCGCGCAAAGCTCGCCAACCGTCAACTCGTGCCTCTCCAGGATCAGCAGCAAGCGGCCCCGCAGCGGGTCCGTCACTGCAGCCATCCTGTCGAACAGCGGGGGTGATTCGAGCACGATCGACTTCCTCGGGGAATTTCACTACCATCCAAAGTTTCGGATGGAAGGATAGTCTGCGAGGGGCCCAGTGTCAACCGGTACGCGGGCGCCCGGCGGGCAGGTCAGGACCGGGCGGGTCTGAAGAAGAGCTCGGAGAGGCGGGGCAGGGCGGAGGCGATGCGCAGAAGTGGGCCGAAGCGCCCGGGGACGGTCACCTCGCGCTTGCGGCGTAGGACGCAGCGGGCGATGGCGTTGGCGACGTCGTCGGGCTGGAGTATGGGGACGCCGAAGGGGACGGGGTACATCGGTGTGCGGAGGTAGCCGCTGGTCATGGGGGACGCGACCGGCCCTGGGAGGACGAGGCCGACGTGGAACCCCTCGGGTCGAAGTTCCTGCCGAAGCGAGTTGGCGAACGCCTGGACGGCGTGCTTGCTGGCTGCATATGCGCTCCAGTAGGCTGGCGCGAAGCGGCCGACGAAGGAGGAGAGGCAGACGATGGATCGGCGTGATCCGAGGTGGAGGAGCGGGAGTGTAGCGGCGACCGTGTTGGCGAGGCCGATATAGTTCACGCGCATGAGGCGCTCGGCGAGCTCGGCGCTGTCCTGCGCCGGTGCCAGGTCGAGCTGGCCGGCGCTGTTGATGAGGACGTCGAGGCGGCCGTGAGCCGATCGAATGCGGTCGGAAAGGCTGCGGAGTGAGGGGAGGTCGGTCACATCGGCGGGGGCGATACGGATCGAGCCGCCGAGTTCTTCGGCGGCTCGGGCGAGCTTGTCCTCGTCGCGGGCGGAGAGCCAGACGATGGCCCCGCGCTCGAGGAACGCACGGGCTGTGGCGAGCCCGATGCCGCTGGAGCCACCGGTGATGAGGACGACCTCGTCTCGCACGAGCTACATCATCGGCACGGTTGGCAGCAGCCGCCCGTCGATTCGATCGATGATGTCCTGTAAGTTGGGGCCGGTGATCGTCAGCCCGTGATTCCTGAGGCCGATGACGGCGCGCGCCGGATCGGCCTGCCGCCGGGCGAGCTGCGCCACCTCGTGCGCGAGCTCGTAGGTGCCGCAGGGGTAGTTGATGTGCGTGCTGTCGATGCCGTCCATCCAGGCGTGAACGTGGATGATCGCTCCGATGGTGGGGTGCTCGCGGTAGAGCATCCAGTGCTCGATCGCGTCCACCGAAGCGGAGCGGGGCTCCACTTCGGGCGGGACGCTGACGACCATCGCGTCGTCTTCGGGGATGTAGCCTGTGATCAGGAGAATGTCGCGGCCGATCTCGCGCAGGTTGCCCTTGTTCACGCCGCGGGCGCTCATCCAGAACCGATCGTCGTCGTGCCGGACGCTGAGGTTTCCGTAGCTCAGCCCGCCGATGCCGAAGAGGCGTCGGACGTGGAGCATGTCGCGCTCGTCGAGCAGCTCGGCGATCGGAAAGGCCGCAGGGAGGAGGTCCATCGTGTCGAGCCAGCGGCCGGCTTCGTACAGGGCCTTCGTCTTCTCGTTCCCCTTCCTGAGGCTGGCTGGAAGGTCGTGATTGAAGACGTTGTTGATCACGAGTCGCGTGGAGGCGAGAGGCGCCATCCGGCGGTAGACCTCTGCGAAGAACTCACTGGCGTCCGCGTCGGGAGCCGACAGCGTCGAATACCCCTGCTCGAGCGTCACGAAGTGGACCTTTGTACCTTCCTCGGAGCGCGTGATGTAGACGAGGAGGTTGGAGATGGAGCGAACGAGGAGCGGGTAGGCAGCACGCAGCAGATCTTCGGGCTCGTGCTCGACCTGTACGACGCTCACGACGAACGTTCCCTGCGAGTTGCGCCGAAATGGGCGTGGCCGGGCTTCGTCGATGAGGTTGACGACGAGCTCAGGTGCCGACCCGTTGGGTGGCCGCGGGTGCCCGTGCCGCAAAAGCTCCCCCTCGAGGCCGTCGGCGAACCATTTCTGTAGGGGAGAGTCGGCGCTCCCGTTGACGGCGAATGTGGAGCGACGAGCGGTCTCCGGGCGCGAAGCGAGAGCAGATTGCAAGCGATTCCCCCTGTCTACGATCAATGATCCAGCGCCGGTTCCGAGCAGGAAATTGGCGTTGCCATGCCGGTCGTGCAAGGGCGGGCGCCCCGGTCCATCCCCTCACCGGCGGCGAACGCCCCCCGCCGACATCCTCGCCGTGCAGCTTCGGGCGGCCTTCTGACCTGCCGGTCGGCCGGTCCTGTCACGCTGCAGCCGCGGTCACTCCTCACCACTGCCATGCGTCTCGATGAGGATCCCCCCGTTCGCCGAATCGCCGTGGCGAGCCGCTGCCGAGGAACCGCGCAGAACCTGGATCCGCTTGACCTGCGAGGCCGGGATCTGATCCAGGACCTCCAGCGACGGCATCGTCCGCAGCTTGATCCCCACCGTCGACTCACCGCCGCCCCTCCGGCCGCCATATGTTTGCTTGACGGCCGGCCTTGCGACCTTCTACGTGTACTCGGGTCAACTGCGCCATCTCTCCCGCGCCCTCCGACAGCTCATTCAGGCGACTGCCTCCCGCGAGTCCGCCGCGCCGATCGGCGTGAGGGTGCGGAGCCTCTCGGAACTGGAATATGAGTTGCAGATCCATCGTTCGCGCGCCCCGACTCGGAGCTGCGGCGGGCCGGGTCTGACGTGGTTCTACAACCGGGCTTGGAGCGTGGCTCTGCAATCCGGCTCGGAAAATCGATACAGGAGGCTCTAATGGGGATGTCGAAGCCCGCCGGCCAGGGTCGCGCACCCGCGTGGACTCAGAGCGCCAATCACCGCTGGAAGAAGGGCTGGAGTGCGGCGGTCCTTCGATCCACGATCATTGCCGCGATCGCTCATGCCGTACTGTTCGCCGCGTGGCCGGTGTGGAACATCGTCTACAATTCACCACCCGAGCCGACCGAGCTCGTTCAACTCACCCCGGTGCTCTCATATGGCTCGGTCGAAGCACCAGGGACCAGCCCACTCGCCTCTCAGACGAGCTTGGAAGTCCCGGATGTCGGTGCGGACGAGGGTGGCGTGGGTCTCGAGGAGGAAGTCGCTGCGCTGACCGAGATCTTTGGTGACCCCACACCACGAATGGCAAGCCTCCCCATCGAATCGTCGGTCACGGGTCGCCCCGATTCGCCGCTGGAATCGGAACTGATCCTGGATGAGCTGAGCGCGATCACGCCCCGCGTGACGCGGATGACCGCGAACGTGGCGTGGCCGCAGATCCGCAATCCGACGCGCATCCTGAGGTTCCTGAGAATGCGCTACAATCCCGTTCGGATGGACCCGGGCGCCAATGGTCATGTCAGCGTCTCGATGTGGATCGATGAACGCGGACTCGTCGAGTGGGCGGAGGTTCGCGAGTCGAGTGGTCATGCGGTGCTCGACGAGATCGCTCTGTCGATGTTCAGCGATGTCGTGATCTTCGCCCCGGCGCGGAGCGGGGGTGCGCCCGTCCCGGTCGGCGTGACCATTTCGGTGCCTTTCACGCTGCCCTGGTAGTGGAGACTGCACCGGCGCAGCGCGCTGGTGCAGTTTCAGCCGCGGGGGCCAGCGTTTTTCGCGGCCGCTGTCGCGAATCGAAACACCCCCTGAGCCAGGCGTCCTGATTCGGGACAATCCCGCGCGTCCCTACCTCAAATTCAACGCGGCCGGGGGAGCGTCTCGCTCCGACCCGGCCGCCTCGAAGACTCCCGCGGAACCGGCTGGCCCCTCAGCGCAGCCCGAGGTTCTCGACGACGACCCCTGGAATGCGGTGGTTGACCCGCACGCCCCAGATGCCATCCGTATTCGAGGCCATGCCCTGCCTTGGCGCCGTGAAGACCACCTGGTCGTTCACCACGAAGTCGAGTTCGGAAGCCCCGACCCGGACTTCCAGATCGTTCACCGAGGTGCCATTGGCATCCGGCTGAGCGACGGCTGCATGCGAAGTCCGCCCCTGGACGTCGTGGGTCGTCTCGTCGTTGGCGCGATGCTTCACGATGTAACTGCCGTCCTGGGCCACGAGGAAGTACAGATAGTTCTGGGCCGCCCCCTCCAGCTCCCGCCCACCGAAGACCAGGCCGTAATAGTTTACGTGATCGCTGGGGGCCAGCAGGGTGAAGGTGGCACCGAGGGTGTACTGCTCGGAGGCGGTGTTCGCCGGGTCCCACACGACGGCCGCGGGGCCGGTGTTAACCTGGAACCCGCCTTCGGCCGGCGCGAGCGTGACGTCCGGAACGTCGTCCGGATCGGAGGCGTTGGTGCTCTGATCGAGGCGCATCTGCAGATCCGCGGGCGCCTGTGCTGTGAGAGGCGCCGCGAGCAGAATCGCGAGGCCTACCATCGAGATGGGACGAATCATGGTGAGCTCCTGAAACGCAATGAGGTGGAGGATCGATCGGGCCGGCGCAGCCGGCGGTGCGCTTGGCCAATGGGAAGCCAGCCCCGGCTTCGGCAGGCACCACGCCGGCTGTTCAAGGTACGCGTGGTCCTTCGGCGGGGGCAATAGTGCCTGCGGTCGACTGGCCGCCCGATCGACGCCCGGAAAAGGCGGGGTCCGGGAGCTACCTCTGGCGCGAACGGTAGCATGTCTATCATCTTCACCCCAGACATGATCGGCAGCGTACAGCACTCGTGGAGTGCCTCCCGGCGCGTCGGACGCTCACGGGCGTTCGCCGGCCGCCACTACATCTCACATGGAGAGATCGATGCGAAAGAGCCTGATCCTCGGAGCCGCGCTCAGCCTGATGATCGCAGTTCCCGCGACAGCGCAGCAGTCCGACGAAGTCCGCCACATCGGTGGCACGGGTGAGAACTCGACCTTGGCGACGGCGGTGATCGCCGGCAACACGGTTTATCTTTCCGGCGTCCTGGGCCGTGGCGATACGCTCGAGGAACAGACGCATTCCGTCATGCAGCGTATCCGGGACAATCTCGCCGAGGTCGGCGGGACCATGGACGACGTGGTCAAGTGCCTGGTGCTCATGGCGGATCTGTCCGAGCGGCCGCAGCTGAATCCGATCTATCGATCCTACTTCCCGAACGCCAAGCCGGCGCGCAGCGCGGTCGGAGTGGACCTCGGTGGTCCGCTGGTCGAGATCGAGTGCATCGCGATTCTTCCGGACAACTTCACGAATCAGTAAATTCGCAGGATGGCCGCCGTTGCGGGGCGTTGCACAGGCCCGCACGGCGCGACCGACGCCCTCGCTGGATCGCGGTCCAGCGGGGGCGTCGGCTGTTAATCCCCTCCGGCGCGTAGGAGGGCCGCATCGGGTCCGTACGTAACTGTTGAGTGATCCGCCGCAGCCAGCGAGGTCGGTTTCGCAGGCGCTTCACTCGGCGTGCACCGCCTCGCGGGCGCGATGCCCCGCGCTCATGGGTCAGAAGGGCGTGATGGCTACCCGGAAGCCGATGAAGGGCCGGCGCACGCCAGGGTCGGCGCCACCGCGGATCGCCGTCCGAACATTCTGTGGACTGTCGTTGAAAGCGCCGCCGCGCATCACCCACAGCGCATCCGAAGCCAGATCGTCACGGTCGTCGGCAGGATCGAACGGGAGGGGCTGGTACGGACTGCGCGTCCATTCCCAGACATTGCCACTCATGTCCTGGATCCCGTAGGCGCACTCGTCACAGTCGAAGCTGCCGACTGCCGTCGTGCCGCCCGACCCGAAGTTCGCCCGGTCGCGCCGCGGCTCGTTACCCCAGGGGTAAATCCGGCCGGCCGTCCCGCGGGCGGCTTTCTCCCACTGTGCCTCGTCGGGCAAGCTGAGGCGCAAGCCTTCGGCGAGAGCGGCCTTCAGTTCTACCGGCGTGGCAGGGGATTCTCGAAGCATCCGCTCCAGCCACCGCGCGTAGGCGAGCGCGTCAGTCCATGACACCCGTGCGACCGGATGGTCGGGTGGGGCGGCGAACACCTGTTCGGCTGCCGGATGGCCGGTGGCTTCGACGAATGCCCGGTACTGCGCTACCGTCACCTCGTAGCGGCCGATGTAGAAGGTCGGAAGATCCACACTTCCCTGTGCCCGACCCGCCGACCAGCGCTCGTTCTCGAAGGCCAGCGGGTCGACCGCCGGGTCGCTCCCCATGACGAAGGGACCCGCGGGAATCGGAACGAATCCGAGCATGTCATCGTTGGGCAGATAGCCCAGGTCGGAGCGGAAGCCCGGCAGGTCGGGCTCCGGCGGCGGCGGCGACGCGGGTCGGGCCGCCTCGGCAGACGGGACCGATCGGGCGAGCTGCAGATACGACCAGGCGCCGACGATAACGACGAGCGCGCCGAGCACGAGGGCCGCCCTGACCCAGATGGAACGGCGACTCACGGTCTCAGGATCCTGCGCCATTCGGCACCCCCCGCGATCCGATCGTCTGCATACTCGCCGGTCCCTCGCAGGCGAACGCCCAGCTATGATCACAGGCGCGAGAATACAGCTCCGGTTCCGACAGATCTATCAGATTCCTGCCGCCCTCACGCAGCAGGAGCCGCAGATCGATGGTTCGCGGCGCGGCCTGCGCCAACGTCCGCTGATCGAGCAGGTTCACGCAGCCCGCCTGGAATCGCAGCTCACAGGCCTTGGCGAAGTAAGCGAGGGCGAGTTCGGCGTCCGCCGACGCGATTCTCCCCTCCATGTAGTGCCGGCCCACCTCGTTGCAGGCCCAGCCGGAATTGTCGCCGCAGTAAGTCGCCTCGAGCTGGAGAAGCCGCTCGCATCCGTTTCGCCTGCCCTCCTCACACGCCTGCTCCCAGAACGGCAGGCTGTCCCCGGTGTGCTGGCCATCGGCCTTGCCCATGGCGGCCATCGTGCCGAAGAATACCACCCAGACCGCCATATGGGCCCAGTTGGGGCGGCTGGGCGCCCAATCAAAGCGCCAACGGGTCCAGAGGTCTCGGCTACGGGCCGATTGAACGAGCCCGTCGATCCATCGTACGCTCAGATTGAGGAGCGGTACGCACAGCAACTTGTCGTAGAAGGTGGGAACGCCGATCGCGCCGAGGAACGCGTACAGACCGAAGACCCCGACACCGTACAGCGAGCCGAAGACGAGCTTCCCGTGCGGGGTTCGCGGCGATGTCGACGGGTCGGTCACCAGGAGGTGCAGCCCGAGGAATACCGCCGCGGGGATCTCCGAGTCGAGGAAGTACGGCACCCCAGTGGCAGCCGAATAGGCGGCGCTCAGGCCGAACAGCACGGCGGCCGCGGAGCCGGCGACGAGCGTGATCGAGAAGAAGTACATCACGATCAGCCCGGTCAGGAAGAGGAACAGGTAGATGTTCGGCGCCAGCGTCAGCGTCGAAGCGATCTCCTGCCCCCAGGTCAGATCACTCGAGTTCGTCGCGATCAACACGACGGAGAACAGCCCCAGCGAGAAGGCCGACGGGTTGAAGATATGGACCCTCCGCCCCTCTCTGTTCCAGCGGACGAACTCCTTGCCCAGGAACCCGACGGCGATCATCAAAAACTGGAGGTAGAACCAGTCGTCCCTGAACCAGAGGAAGAGGTTGGTACTGAAGATGATCGGGAAGGGCCCGAACCCGAGCACGTAGTTCTCCCGGCGAGACCATGCGAGCAACATATCGAACGCGTAAGCGAACGCGAGCTGTGCCGCCAGCAGCCAGGCGTAGTCGTATACTGGCCGCCAGTACCAGCCCCAGTACGCATAGACCGAGATCTGGACCGCGGCCTGGAGATAGTGCTGGGGCCGCAGCATCGTCTGCAGCGACCGCACCGACGACTCGCGCTTCAGACGGAAATAGAGGACTGCCTGCCACGCCAACAGCGCGCCCGTCGCACCCCAGAAGGACCGGACGAGAATGGCGTTTTCCTGGACCCGCGGCACGAACGAGATCAGCACCAGCACCAGCGTCATCACCAGGGGCAGATACATCGCCTGCAACGGCGAGCGGGTGATCACGTCGGGTGTAGCGGCCTGTGACCGGTCCCGCTGCTTGCCTCGGCGCTTCTGCGGGGTCGGCCGTCGTCGTGTTGATGACATGGACGGATCAGGCAGTTCAAACGATGTGAGGGGATAAGATAAAACGTACTGTGGAGACGGAGTTGAGGTCAATCCCCCGGGCGCCCGGCGCGCAGGAAGGGAGTTGCGCGGCTGGCATGCCCTGCGTGGCCGGCTGTTGACGGACCGCTCACGGTTGCGCATTCATTCTCGACCGGCCGTATTTCGACGCCGCCGGATCTCTTCACGACACGGGGGTTTCAAATGGTACTTCGCCTTCGGCGTGCTCTGCCGGGTTCAGCGGCGCGGATACGCCTGCTTCTGCTGACCGTCGCCTTCGCCGGTACGGCCGCTTGTTCGGTGGGCGCGCAGGGAGCCGACCCGGAGCTTCTGACCCGCGCGCGCGCGATTCACGACCGCGTGATCACGCTGGACACGCATGTGGACATCAACCCGAACAACTTTCAGCCTGCCGAGTCCAATTACGTGACCGGACTGAGCACGCAGGTCGATCTCCCGAAATTGGAGCAGGGCGGGCTGGACGCCGTTTTCTTCTCCATCTACCAGGGTCAGCGTCAGGACTTCACCCCGGAGGGATATCAGGCCGCCCACGACCTGGCAATCGCCAAGATCGAAGCGATTCACCGCCTGACTTCCGACCTCGCGCCTGACCGTATCGGGCTCGCGGTAACCGCCGATGAGGTCCGCCGCATCGCGGCCAGCGGGCGTAAGGTAGCGCTCATGGGGATGGAGAACGGCTACGCCATCGGCGAGGACATCACCAATGTGGAGAAGTTCGCCGATCTGGGTGTGCGGTATCTCTCACTGGCGCACAATGGCAACAATCAGCTATCGGATTCCAACAACGGGCAGCCCGACGGGGCACGCCATGGCGGCCTGTCTCCACTGGGGCGCCAGGTCGTCGCCGAGGCGAACCGATGGGGGATCATGCTGGACATCTCGCATCCGTCTAAGCTGGCGAATCTCCAGACGATCGAGCTATCCCGCGCGCCGGTAATGGCATCACATTCTTCGGCCCGCGCGCTGGCCGACCATACGCGTAACCTCGACGACGAGGAACTGCGCGCCGTGCAGCGAAACGGGGGCGTCGTGCAGGTGGTGGCCTTCCCCTCGTACCTAAAGGTCTCCGAGCCGTCGCCGGAGCGGCAGCAGGCTCTCGCTCAGCTCAGGGAGTCGTTCGGGCTCCCGGAGAGCGGGGGTGTCAACTCGGCCCTTCAGGCGCTGACTCCCGATCGTCGTGCGGAGTATGAGCGCCAGCGTGACGAGATCGACGAGCGCTTGCCGCCACCCCCCCCGGCGAACGTCAGCGACCTCGTCGACCACGTCGACTACATCGTCGATCTCATCGGCATCGATCACGTCGGCATCAGCTCCGATTTCGATGGCGGCGGCGGCGTCGAGGGCTGGGACGATGCCACCGAGACCTTCAACGTCACCCTGGAGCTGGTGCGTCGCGGGTATACGGAGGATGAGATCGCCCAGATCTGGAGCGGCAATCTCCTCCGCGTCATGACCGAGGTGGAGCGCGTCGCGGCCGAGATCCAGCGCTCAGAAGCCTGAAACTGTATTATAGGTTGCGGATACCCGGTGGCCGCGATCCGCGGCCACCGCTGATGACTACGAACAAGGAGTTCACCGCCATGCGCTTTTCTCGTTTGACGGTGGTCGCGACTATGCTGCTCGCGAGCCCCGCGCTCGCTCAGACCACCAACGATCCGTTCCCCGATCCGATCGAGGCCAATGAAGGCGTCGTGCGGGTCGACTACTCCGAGTTCGCGACCATTCCGGACGTCGACGGCGAGCCCGCGAGGGTGATGTCGCTCGTGGACGAGCCGGGGACCGGGCGGATCTTCGTCAGCGACATGCGAGGTCCGCTCTACACCGTCAGCTACGACGGTGGGACGGTCACGGGGTACCTCGACGTGAACGCACCGCGCTGGGGGTTCAGCGTGCTCTCGGCAGGTCGTGAGCGGGGCGTGCAGAGCGTTGCGCTGCACCCGCAGTTCGGCCAGCCCGGCACCCCGGGGTACGGAAAGATCTACACCTGGAGCGACTCGGACGACGTTGCGCCGCCGCCGGACTTCGCCCCGACCGAAGGCGATGCTCACGACACCGTCCTCCACGAGTGGACGGCGAACGACGCATCGGCGGCGACGTACGACGGCGGTGCTCCGCGCGAGTTGGCCAGATTTCAGCAGCCGTTCGGGAACCATAATGGCGGGCAGATCGGATTCAATCCGCTCGCCGAGCCGGGCGATCCCGATTACGGGATGCTCTACGTCGGCGTCGGCGACGGTGGCAGCGGTGGTGATCCGCAGAATCTCTCGCAGGACCTGACGTCCGGGTTCGGGAAGATCTTCCGTATCGATCCGCTCGGATCGAACAGTGCAAATGGTGAGTACGGCATCCCGGCCGACAACCCATTCGTCGGCGAAGCGGGCAGTGGCGCGCTCCCGGAGATCTGGGCGTACGGCGTGCGGAACCCGCAGCGCTTCGCCTGGGATCCGCAGACCGGCAATATGTTCGTTGCGGATGTGGGGCAGAACACGGTCGAGGAGCTGAGTCTCGCCTTCCCGGGCGCCGATCTCGGCTGGAAAACGTGGGAAGGCAGCTACGGGTTCGTCGACCGGACCGGCGTGGACGTCGGGAATGCGCGCGGGAATCCCGAGGCCAGCTACCCTGTCGCGGAGTACGATCAGGTCGACCCGCTCATTCAGAACAGCTCGGCCGCGACGGGTGTCTACGTGGCGCGGGACAACGCCATTCCGGCGTTGAACGACAAGGTCCTGTTCGGCGACATGCCTAGCGGCGAGATCTTCTACATCGATGCCGACAACCTGCCCGAGGGCGGACAGGACAGCCTGAGGCGGGTGCTCTTCAATGACGGCGGGCAGGCGAAGACCCTGCTCCAGCTCATCCAGGAGAAGAACTCCGAGCAGGGGCGTGAGATGGCGACCCGTGCAGACATGCGGTTCGGCCACGGTCCCGACGGCCAGCTGTTCCTGCTCAACAAGGGCGATGGCGTGCTGCGGGTGATCGTGCCGTAAACCGACCCCGATATCGGTCCGCCGGCCGAAGCCGGCTGCTGCACCGCACCTGTTGCGGACCGCGGCAGCCGGTTTTTCTTTTCCACCCTTATCGGTTCACAAGCGGGGGCAGCCCCCCTCGAGATACTCGACGGGAACGTCCGGCTCGGGCCGGTCTGTGCCGAAATGCATACGGAGATAGCTGAAGATGCGCGCTTGATCTTCCGTAGAGAGGCTCGGGACATAATCCGCGTGTGAGGTCTCGACCGCGCGCCAGCGCTGCTCGTCTCGCTGGCCGATCGCGGCGCACGCTACTGCATGACAGCTCCCGCACCGGTTCAGGACCAGCCCCCGGGTAGCCGTGGGAGGGAAGATTTCGGCGGCAGGCCGCGAACCGACGGGGAGCGGCCCCGTATCGGAAGCTGCGGCCGCCCCGTCCGGCGACTCCTCGTCCGATCCCGGCAACTCCTGACCGCCACATGCCGCGAGCAGCAGAAAGGTCGATGCGAGCAGGGCGAGCCTCGTGCGTGGAGGGGCGGGAGTCGCTCCCGCCTGCTGCCATCGTGCGGATACCATCTTCATGTCCGATCCCTGTTTCGATTTCAGTACGACGAACCCCGGGTTCCCCGCTTGGTCCTCGCGAGCCACGAGAGACAACCGAGCGATTCGCCGGGCTGCGGACAAGATCCTTGACCTCGCGTTCCGCCGCCGCCTACGTTCTTCGCGAGATCGATGCTCGGAACCCTTTTCGGCGGACGCGCGGAGGTGAACATGGGGCAGGTAAGGGTGCTGGTCGGTACGCGCAAAGGAGCGTTCATCATCACTTCCGACGGCGCACGCCGCGACTGGAAGATCGACGGGCCTCACTTTGGCGGGTGGGAAATCATGCATGTGAAGGGCTCGCCGGTCGATCCCGATCGAATCTACGCGGCACAATGGACCGACTGGCACGGCCAGGTGGTGCAGAGGTCCGATGACGGCGGTCGCTCCTGGGAGCCCGTCGGCAATGAATTCGCCTATCGCGGTCAGACCGGTACGCACCAGTGGTACGACGGGACGCCACACCCGTGGGAGTTCAAGCGCGTATGGCACTTCGAACCGTCTCACCAGGACGCCGACACGCTCTTCGCCGGCGTAGAGGACGCGGCACTCTTCCGTTCGAACGACGGCGGCGCCACCTGGACAGAGCTCGCCGGGCTCCGCACCCACTCGAGTGGGCAGGACTGGATGCCCGGAGCGGGCGGAATGTGCCTGCACACCATCCTCATCGACCCGGCCAACCCGCGACGCATGTACGTGGCGATCTCGGCGGCGGGAGCGTTCCGGACGGACGATGGGGGCGAGACCTGGCATGTGGCGACCGGGGGGCTGAGCTCGAACTTCCTACCTGAACCCGAGGCGAAGATCGGTCACTGCGTGCACCGGCTCGCGATGCATCCGTCCCGACCGGATACCGTATTCATGCAGAAGCATTGGGACGTGTGTCGGACGGACAACGCCGGTGAGATGTGGACGGAGGTGAGCGGAAACCTGCCGTCCGACTTCGGTTTCCCGATCATCGTACATGCCCACGAGCCGGAGACGATATACGTCGTGCCGATCCACAGCGATGCCGAGCACTACCCGCCGGAAGGCAAGCTGCGGGTGTACCGCAGCCGCACGGGCGGTAACGAGTGGGAAGCGCTCACGAAGGGCCTCCCGCAGCAGGACTGTTACGTCAACGTGCTTCGCGATGCCATGGCGACCGACACACTCGACTCGTGCGGCATCTACTTCGGGACCACCGGCGGACAGGTCTACGCATCGGCCGACTCGGGGGATAGCTGGCAGGCGCTCGCGGAGAACCTCCCGGCGGTCCTGTCGGTCGAGGTACAGACACTGTCGTGACTGTGACGGTGGCTCTCCCGGTCCATCTGCGCACGCTCGCGCAGCTCGACGGGGACGTGGAGGTCGAGGTCGATGGTCGCTCCACGATCGCGGCTGTTCTCGATGCGATCGAGAGCCGGTTCCCCGTGCTCCGCGGGACCATCCGGGAGCACGGGACGGCCAGGCGCCGCGCCTTCATCCGCTTCTTCGCCTGTGGCCGCGACCTGTCGCACGAGCCGCCCGAAACGCCGCTTCCCCCGGAGGTCGCTTCGGGTAACGAGGTGTTCTACGTCGTGGGCGCCATCGCGGGAGGTTAGGCGGCGGGACGGGAGTCGAGGCGCTCAGCGGGCGGCGGCAGGGCTGCGGAGGTAGGTCTCGATTCCTGCGGCCAACGCCCGCGCCATCCGATCCTGCCCGGTCTCGGTGAGAATGAACGCCTCGTCCGACGCGTTCCGGAGCGAGATCATCTCGACGGTGACGGCGGGGACGCGGGAGAATATGGATCCCGTGAGAGCCCCCTGTCGGCTTCCTACCGCCGTCTGCGAATCCCCCAGAATGCCCACGTCGGGCCAGTCGCCGCCCATGGCGGCGATCAGGGCCGGGTGGAAGATGCTCGCGAGGGCTGCACTGCGCGCGATGACCTCGGCCGACGGCCCCGTGACACCATCTGCGGTGGTACCCTGCCGGTCGGGATAGTAGGTCGCGGTGCCCGGGGCCTCCCGTGTGTCTCCGTGGAGTCTCACGAGCAGGTCCGCCCCCGCACGATTGGCGATCTCGGCGCGCTCGCGATTGCTGACCACCTGGTCCAGCTCGGTGCGCGTCATCACGACCGTCGTCCCCCGCTCGATCAGTCGAGCCTGGAGCTTCCTCCCAACTGCCAGCGTGACGTGGCTCTCTCGCCCTCCGGCATCGTCCGGATCCGGCGGAGGTCCGTTCGATCATGAGCCGAGCCCGTCGGGTACTCCCTTGACGTCCTTGAGCGCGGAGCTGCCTGACTCCGGCAGCTTTTCGATCAGGCTGAAGCTGCCGTCGGTCTCGAGGATGAGCGCGTCCACCATCTTCGTGTCCGCGACGCCGTGCAGTCGCAGGGCCGCGCGCACCTCAACTTCAGTGACCCGCTCACGCCTCAGCGCGTCCGATTGGATCGAACCGCGGTAGACCAGCAGGGCCGGCTGTGACTTTACGAGTTGCTCCGCGCCGCGAATTCGCACTGACGTCCAACTGATCACGAATTGCAGCGCGATGAGTACTGCGAACGCCAGGATGACCTGGACTGCCGACGTATCTCTCGAGAGCAGGGCCGTCGCCAACGTCGAACCGAACGCGACGGTGACAATGAGGTCGAAGGCGTTCCACTTCGCAAGAGTCCTCTTGCCCGAAAAGCGGAGCAGTACGACGAGGGCCGCGTAGGCGATGACGCCGACGACCAGAGTATGCGCGAGTGCACCGATGCCATTGAAGAACATGGCTCGCGGAATTTGCAAGCAGCGAGCCGCCGGTGTACGCGCGACGCCACCGTGCCGGTGCCCGACCGGGGGCCAGTTACCGCGCGCGGTCGGATTCGCTGAGCACGGGCTCCAGCACTTCCCAGACGGTTTCCGCGATGATTCGATGGCCCTCGGCGCTCGGGTGGATCCCGTCGCCGAGGTTCAGCCCCCGTTCGCCCGCCACTCCCTCCAGAAGAAAGGGAACGAGCGGGAGATCGTTCCGTTCTGCAAGTCTCGGGTAGATCGATTCGAACTGCTGGCGATAGGGCTCGCCGAGATTCGGCATCGCGAGCATGCCCGCCAGGATGATGGGCGCTTCCGGATCCGCGGCGCGGATCCGATCGATGATGTCCTGGATGTTCTGCTCGGTGGCGCCCGGGTCCGTACCGCGGAGCATGTCGTTGGCGCCCGTTTCGAGCACCACCACATCGAATGGCTGCTGAAGAAGCCATTCGATTCGCCGGAGCGCCCCGGCCGAAGTCTCTCCGCTGACACCCGCGTTTACGACCCTGAACGGCAGGCCGGCGCCTTCGATCCGCCCCGCGATAAGCAAGGGAAATGACTGCTCCTCCGGCAGTCCCAATCCCGCCGTCAGACTGGTGCCGATGAAGAGAACCGTGGGAGGTGCAGTCGTGGCGGCCACACCTGGATCCGGCCTCCCCATCGCTTCGGGGGCGCCCGGCGGGACGTCCTCCACGGGCGAAGCTGCCGCGCTCTCCTCCCCGGCCACCACAGTTGAACCGGCTGTCTCTCCGACGGTCCCCGACGAGTTGCTTTCCGGAGCGTCACAGCCGATCATCAATCCGACGATCAGCAGTGCAGCCAGGCCCTTCCCAGGTACGGATATATTCATGCTGGTAGCGACGGGTCTAGAAAAAACCTACCGCAGCGGCGAACGCGCGCTGACGGTCCTCCGGGCGGTGGACCTCCATATCGGTGCGGGCGAGTTCGTGGCGATTCTGGGGCCGTCCGGGAGTGGCAAAACCACGCTTCTCGGCCTCCTCGCAGGACTCGATGCCCCCAGCCGCGGGACCGTACGGATCGCCGACACCGACCTGGCGCCGCTCTCCGAGGACGAGCGCGCACGCTTCCGGCGCTCCACGGTCGGCTTCGTTTTTCAATCGTTTCAGCTCATCCCATCTCTTACCGCCCGGGAGAACGTTCAGGTCCCGCTCGAGCTCCGAGGCGACCGGGGCGTGGCCGAACGCGCTGGAGATCTCCTGACGCGTGTGGGACTCGGTGACCGGCTCGACCACTACCCCGCCCAGCTCTCGGGGGGTGAACAGCAGAGAGTGGCGCTCGCCCGGGCGTTCGTCAACGAGCCCCGCATCCTGTTCGCGGACGAGCCCACCGGCAATCTGGACGCCGCGACGGGTGAGTCGATCATCGAGCTGATGGAGGAGCTGAACCGGGAGCGCGGGACCACACTCGTGCTCGTCACGCACGATCCCGTGCTCGCGGATCGAGCACGGCGCACGATCCGGCTCGCTGATGGCGCGGTCGTGTCCGACACGGCCAACGGCGCATGAGGACGGGTCAGCTCCTCTCTCTGGCGTGGCGTGAGAGCCGCTTCGCCAGGCGGCGCCTATTCCTGTTCCTTTCGGCCATCTCGCTCGGCGTCGCCGCTCTGGTCGCGGTCCAGGGTTTCGCGTCGAACATGCAGCGAGAGGTTTGGAATCAGGCCAGGTCGATGCTCGGCGCCGACCTCCAGCTCTCGAGCCGCGAGCCGTTCGGCCCGTTGAGCGAGGAAGTGCTCGATTCGATCGTGCAGTCGGGCGTCGATGTCGCCCGGGTGACGTCGTTCGCTTCGATGGCGCGCCACCCCGGGAGCGGGGCCACGCGCCTCGTCCAGGTCCGGGCGGCCGAGCCGGGCTTCCCCTTCTACGGCACCATCGAGACGGCGCCCGCCGGCCGGTGGCAGACGCTGCACGACGGCCGCAACGTAGTGGTGGATCCGGCACTGATGGTCGCGCTCGGCGCCGAAGTCGGTGATTCACTCGCGATTGGGGCCGCGCGTTTCGCAATTGCGGGCGAGCTCCGGCGCCTCCCGGGCGACGTGGAGGTCGCCTCCTCGTTCGCGCCCCGGGTCTTCATCCCGGCTGAACATCTCGACGACACGGAGTTGCTGGGGTTCGGGGCGCGCGTCGAGTACGAGGCGTTTCTCCGGATCCCCGACCCAGCTCTGGCCGAAGCGATCGATGACGACTACCGGCCGATCTGGCGAGCGGAGCGAGTTCGCGCCCGCACTCTGGAGGACCAGCAGGAGCGAATGGATGAGGCGCTCGGAAGTCTGGCGGGATACCTCGGTCTGGTCGGCGTCTTTGCCCTGCTCCTCGGAGGAATCGGCGTCGCCAGTGCCATGAGCGCCTACATGGCGAGGAAGGCCGACGGGATCGCGGTCCTTCGCTGCATCGGCGCCACCTCCCGCCAGGTTTTCGGCGTCTATCTGGTCCAGGCCGCGGCTATGGGCCTGGCCGGCGCCGCCGTCGGCGTGATCCTCGGCGGGATCGTACAGTGGAGCCTGCCACGTATGCTCGCCGGGTTGCTCCCCGTGGACGTCCAGATCCGCCTGGACGGTATCGCGGTCCTGACCGGCCTTCTGGTCGGTACGTGGGCCGCCGTCGTCTTCGCCGTACTTCCGCTCCTTCAGGTTCGCAGCGTCTCTCCACTTAGCGCCCTGCGGCGGACGGTCGAACCGCTCCGGGTCCCCGCCCGGGATCCCCTGCGCTGGGCCGCGTGGGCCGCGCTCATCCTGAGCGTGCTTCTGCTGATCATGTACCAGACCCGGGAGGTGGACGTCGGGCTCTCGGTTGCCGCCGGTATCGGCGGGACACTGCTGGTTCTCTGGCTCGCAGCAGGCGGCGTCACGCGGCTCCTCCGGCGTTCGCCTCGCGGTCGCCTCCCGTACACACTGCGACAGGGTATCGCCAACCTTCACCGGCCAGGTAATCAGACGGCCACGGTCGTCCTCGCGCTGGGATTCGGGGTCTTTCTGATCGCGACGCTCGTATTGACGCAGGCGAATATTCTGCGGCCGCTGATGGTCGATACCGAGGCGCGCGGCAACCTGATCTTCTTCGATGTGCAGGCGGACCAGGTGGAGACCGTCGAGCGGATGCTCGGCGAGCGCCGTCTGCCGCTCGTGCAGAGCGTCGCGCTCGTCTCCATGCGCGTCGCCGCGGTGAAGGGCGAGCCGACGGAGCGATTCACCGGCACGCGCGAGGAACTGGAGGCGCTGGAGGAGGCGGAGGACGATCAGCGAGGGCCGCGCGGCTGGGCGGTCAGGCGTGAGTATCGATCGACCTACCGTGACACACTGACGGCGTCGGAGGAATTGGTGGCCGGCTCGTGGTGGGGTGCGGAGCCCGGAGCCGAGGGTGCTCCATACGAGGTCTCGTTGGAGCTCGATGTCGCGGAGGAGCTGGAGGTGGAGATCGGCGACCGGATCGACTGGGACGTGCAGGGCGTTCATGTGCCGACGGTCGTCACCTCCTTCCGAACGGTGGACTGGGCCCGTCTCGAGCCGAATTTCTTTGCCGTGTTCGAACCCGCCGCCCTGAGCCGCGCACCCCAGATGTGGATTCTGCTCGCGTGGGCCGAGGATCCGGAGATGCGCGCAATCATACAGCGGGACGTGGTCTCGACCTTTCCGAACGTATCCGCCATCGACCTGACGCTCGTCCAGCGAGCCCTCGACGACGTGGTGGGCCGGGTATCTCTGGTCGTCCGCTTCCTCGCGGCGTTCTCAGTAGCGACCGGATTCATCGTCCTCCTGGGTGCGGTCTCGACGGGGCGGTTGCAGCGGATCCGGGAGAGCGTTCTCCTCAAGACGCTCGGTGCGACACGCCGTCAGATCGTATCCATCCTGCTCACCGAGTATGCTCTGCTGGGGGTGCTGGCGGTGGCGGTCGGACTGGGGCTGTCGCTCGTGGCCGGGTGGGCGCTCGCCCGTTTTCTTTTCGACGTGCCATTCGCCGCGGAAGCCCTGCCCCTGGGCATTCTGGCTATGGCCATCGCCGTGCTGAGCGCCGTGATCGGAATTTCGGCGAGCCGCGAGGTGTTCCGCAGCACGCCGATGGAAGCACTTCGCGAGGAGTAGTCCCGTTCAGAGAAGGCGGATGAGATGATTCTTCTTCTTGCCCTTACGCAGCAGCAGCACCTGGCCGTCGATCGCGTCGCTCGCGCGAACCACCTGGTCCGCGGCCTCCAGCCGATCGCCATTCAGGTATACGCCGCCCCCCGCGATGAGCCGTCTCGCTTCACCCTTGGAGCCCGCCACCCCGGATTCCGCGAGGAGGTCCACGATCGGGATCCCGTCGCCGGCGAGACGCGCCCGGGGAAGCTCGGTCGAGGGCACATCAGCGAAGACGTCGAGCAGTTCGGACGCAGCGAGCTCCTGCGCAGGGATGTCGCCGAACAGCACACCCGTCGCCCGCTCGGCACGGGCCAGGCCGTCCTCCCCGTGCACAATGCGAGTTACTTCGACGGCCAGACTGCGCTGCGCCCAACGGCGTCCCGGATTCTCCTCGTGCTCCGCCAGTACGCTGGCGATCTCGTCCAAAGGGAGAAAGGTGAAACCCTTCAGATACCTTCCCACGTCGCCATCGTCGGTGTTCAGCCAGAACTGATAGAATCGGAAGGGCGAGGTCCTCTCGGGATCGAGCCATACGGCCCCCGCCTCCGTCTTCCCGAACTTCTCGCCGCTCGAGGTCGTCACCAGAGGAAACACGATGCCGTGAGCCTGGCGCCCTCGCGTCCTCCGGATCAGTTCCATGCCGGCGGTGATGTTGCCCCACTGGTCGCTCCCTCCCATCTGCAGTGAGGTGCCGAAGCGATCCGAGAGCACGAGGTAGTCGTACGCCTGGAGCAGCATGTAGCTGAATTCCGTCACCGAGAGCCCTTCCTCCTGGTCCAGACGGCGCGCCACGGACTCCTTGGCCAGCATGTAGTTGACGGTGAAATGCTTCCCCACGTCCCGCATGAATTCGATGAGACCCAGTTCGCCGAGCCAGTCGTGGTTATCGATGACCCGGGCCGGATTGTCGCCGGTGAAGTCCAGGAGGCGACCGATCTGCTCACTGATGGCTTCCACGTTGGCCTGCACGAGGTCACGGGTGAGTAGCTGTCGTTCCTGCGACTTGCCGCTCGGGTCACCGATCATCCCCGTCCCGCCACCGACCAGCGCGATCGCCCGATGGCCGGCTCGCTGGAGGCGCGCCAGACCCAGTAGCGGCAGGAGATGACCCACGTGAAGGCTCGCACCCGTCGGATCGAAACCCACATAGGCCGTGACCGGTCCCTCCTTCAGATGGGCTGCCGCCGCCTCGGTGCTACCGTAGACCAGGTCGCGGGCAGTGAGATCTTCGAAGAAGTCGAATGGCATGATTGAAGCAGTCTTCCGGCGGCGTCGAGTTGCCGCGTGTCGGTTCAGGTCGCAACGAGAAAGCTATTTAACCAAGCGGGCGGCGCATACGCCAGGAAGCGGCGGATGATCGAGGGCGCCGCGGCCGACCCGAGCGCCCCCCACCATCTGAGGAACGCATCCTGCGCCCGAAGTCCACTGCCGGCAATTCGCGTCCATGCCGGTAGCGCGGAGCCGGAAAGCTACGGAGGTTTGATGTACAGCAATCGAGAAATGATGGAGAGCATTGTTCGTGGCGCTCTCGCGGGGCTCGCCGCGACGTGGGCGATGGGGAAGGTCACGACCTACCTTTACGAGCATGAGGACGAAGCCGCGCATGAGCGGGAGAATAGAGCCCGTGGAGGAAAGACCGCATTCGTCGTAGCCGCCGAAAAGGGCGCGAAGCTGCTCGACGTCGAACTATCGGAAGAGGCGCGGCCGAAGGCCGGCGCGGCCCTCCACTGGGCCGTCGGAGCGGGTGCCGGCGCAGTTTATGGCCTCTTACGAGAGCGAGTTCCAGGCGCCCGCGCCGGCTTCGGACTTGGCTATGGCGCCGCGTTCTTCCTCGTGATGGACGAGCTCGGGACCGCTGCCCTCGGCCTCACTCCCGGGCCGCTGGCCTTCCCATGGCAGACCCACGCGCGCGGCCTGGCCGGCCATCTGGCCTTCGGCGCTAGTGCGGAGTTGCTCCTCAGCGTAACCGACCCGATCGCCCATTAGGCTCCCGACCCGCACACAGGATTGATGCCCAAGATGCTGACCGACGCACCCGAAGCACCGGCAGTCGACACTCTCATCGAAGACTTTCGTCAGGTTCGCCGGTCTACCGAAGCGCTCTGCGCGGGCCTCGCCACCGAGGACTTCGTCGTTCAATCGATGGAGGACGTCAGTCCCACCAAGTGGCACCTGGCCCATACGAGCTGGTTCTTCGAGACGTTCCTGTTGCGTCCTCACGCCGCCGGGTACCGCCCGCTCGACGACGCCTACGGCTATCTCTTCAACTCGTACTACGTTCAGGCCGGGGAACGGCACTGTCGCGATCAGCGTGGCTATATCTCACGCCCGACGGTCGCCGAGGTGTTCGAGTACCGCCACCACGTCGATCAGGCGATCGAGACGATGCTCGAGAGCGCCGACGAGCCTACGCGACGCAACCTCCAGTCACTCATCACCCTCGGGTTGCACCATGAACAGCAGCACCAGGAGCTGATGCTTACGGATATCAAGCACGTTTTCTCCGTGAACCCGCTCCGACCGGTGTTCCGAGATCGGGAGGTCGAGAGCACGCGCGGATCAGCCCTGCGATGGTGCGGGTTCGACGAGGGCGTCTACTGGATCGGGCACGATGGCGATGGTTTCGCCTACGACAACGAACGCCCCCGCCACCGGCGCTTCGTCGAGGCGTTCGAGATCGCCGATCGCCTCACGACCAATGGGGAGTACCTCGAGTTCATGGCCGACGGCGGCTATCGCCATCCAGAGCTCTGGCTTTCACTCGGCTGGGCGACCCTCCAGGAGCGCGCTTGGACGGAGCCCTTCTACTGGGAGCGGCGCGACGGCGAATGGTGGCTGTTCAGCCTGAGCGGAATGCGCCGGGTGGAGCCGAACGAGCCGGTCTGCCACCTCAACTATTTCGAGGCGGACGCCTTCGCCCGTTGGAGTGGCGCGCGTCTGCCTAGCGAGGCCGAGTGGGAGGTCGCGGCACATGGGGCACCGGTTGCGGGGAACCTCGTGGAAGCGGCAGCATTTCACCCCCGGCCCGCGCACGCCGGGGGGGATGGCCCGCGCCAGATGTTCGGCGACGTGTGGGAGTGGACCAGCAGTCAGTACGAGGCGTATCCGGGATTCGAGCCCGAGCCCGGCGCCATCGGTGAGTACAACGGGAAGTTCATGTGCAACCAGTTCGTTCTGCGCGGCGGCTCCTGTGTGACCGCGGCCTCCCACATCCGGCCCAGCTACCGTAACTTCTTTCCACCGGACGCCAGTTGGCAGTTCACAGGGCTGCGGCTTGCGAGGAACGCGTGAAGATCGTTCGGGAGCACACCGGGGCGGGACGGATGACGCTGCACGATTTCGAACCGACCCCGGATCGAATCTGCGAGGATGTTGCGCGGGGCCTCGCCCGATCGGAGAAGCGACTCCCATCCAAGTATCTCTACGACGACCGTGGTGCCCGCCTGTTCGAGCGCATCATGGAGCTGGATGTCTACTATCCGACCCGTACGGAGATCGGCATCCTGAAGCGGTCGGCCGCTCAGATCGCGGAGCGCCTCGGGCCGGCAGCAACCCTGGTGGAATTCGGAAGTGGCAGCGGTGAAAAGACGTGGATCGTACTGGAGCATCTGGTCTCGCCCCGTGCATACGTTCCCGTGGACATCTCGCGAGCCCAACTGGTCGAGTTCGCCCGGCGCGTGGCCGAGGCGTTCCCCGCCCTCGACGTCGAGCCCGTCTGCGCCGACTACACGCGGGACTTCGTACTCCCCTCGGCGAACGGCACCTCCGATCGTTGCGTGGCATTCTTTCCCGGATCGACGATTGGCAATTTCGAGCCTGACGATGCGCGGACCTTTCTCTCGCGTACGCGTCGGCTTCTCGGCAGCCGCGGGCGCTTCCTGCTGGGGCTCGACCTTCGCAAGGATCCGGGGGTGATCGAGGCGGCATACAACGACCCGCAAGGGGTGACCAGGCAGTTCAACCTCAATCTGCTGGCGCGAATCAACAGGGAGTGCGGAACCGACTTCGATCTCGCGGCTTTTCGTCACCACGCATGGTTCGATGCGGATCACGGCAGGGTCGAGATGCGACTCGTCAGCGAGCTCGCACAGGCCGTTCACGTGCCTCCCCTGAACGAGGGCGACCCGCTGGAGATAAGCTTTGAGCGGGGCGACTTCATCACCACGGAATACTCGTACAAGTATGATCTGGATGATTTCGCAGGTCTGGCGGGTGAAGCCGGGTGGCGTCTCGACGAGGTCTGGACGGACGAGCGGCGCTGGTTCGCGGTGGTTCTTCTGCACTAGCCGGACGAGGCCGATCCGGCGTGGCCGGGGTCCCTCTGCGCTTCCCGCCTTTTTTCGCACGGGCGGATGCTTTCCCCAGGATCTGTGATCGATCGGGCCTTCAGGGAGGCCGACGCCGCCTTCGACTGGTTCAAGCATCAGCTTCGATCTCGCCGGGAGCCGGGTTGCTACCACATCCAGCCGTACAGGGGATTCGGCACGGCGGACTCGATCACTGTGAGCGGCCGCGTCCTCGAAGGTGACAGCGTGCCGGCGGCGCGGCAGGACGATGCGCTCTTCCGGAACTTCTGGCACAGCGTTCGACGCCTGAGCAGTGACGAGGTGCCGCTCGCGACGGTTCGGGCAACCCGGGGACAGGAGTCCGTCACGGTCACGGCGGACTACGAAGGGTTCTTCTCGGTCGAGCTGCCGCAGCCGGAGGGAGCGCGCCAAGAAGGGCTCTGGCACGAGGTGGATCTCGAGCTGATCGACCCCGCACCGCAGACCGGCCCCGTCACCGCGCGAGGCCATTCGCTCATCCCGGCTTCGCAGGCGCGCTTCGGTGTGATCAGCGACATCGACGACACCGTCGTCCAGACCGACGTCGCAAACCTCCTGCGAATGGTCCGCCTCGTCCTGCTGACGAACGCACACACCAGACTCCCTTTCGAGGGGGTCGCCGACTTCTACCACGCCCTCCACCGTGGCGCCGGTGGGCCCCGGGTCAATCCTCTCTTCTACGTCTCCAGCAGCCCCTGGAATCTGTACGATCTCCTTACCGAAGTCTTCGACGTCCATCGCGTCCCCTCCGGGCCCATGCTCCTCAAGGACTACGGCATCGCCCGCGACCTGCTGCTCTCACGCGGGCACGTCGAACACAAGCTCGAGGCGATCGCCCGTATCCTCACCACCTACCCCGGCCTTCCCTTCATCCTGGTTGGCGATAGCGGCCAGAAGGACCCGGAGATTTATCTGGAAACCGTTCGGCGGCATCCCGGCCGGATCTCCGCGATCTATGTCCGTGACGTGAGGCCAGACGACCGCGACCGCGAGCTACACGACATCACCGCACAGCTCGCCGGACTGGGTGTCGAGATGATTCTCTCGCAGGATACGCTGGGCGCCGCCGAGCACGCCGCCGCCCGCGGCTTCATCGACCCCGAAGCCCTGCTCGCCGTCCGCGGCGGCCGCGCCGCGGATCGGGAGGCGCCGGGCGCTTTCGGGTCGGTGGTGAGGGGGAAGTAAGCTATCGGCTATCGGCCATCAGCTATCGGCTACGGAAGAATTCCCTAGACGGCGCCTCGACTGCGCGGAAGCCCTCGATGACGATCGTCGTCACGCGCGCTTCGGCCGGCCAGAATCCCGCTCGGTTGCGCTTCGCTTAGCTGATAGCCGATAGCCGATAGCCGATAGCTTTCTCCCCCTTGACACCCCTGGCGGCGGCCGACTTATTGCAAATTACGCCCCGGCGCCCGCCCGCTCTCCTCTCTCCGGACGTGTGCGCCTCGCAGCCTGCCGGCCATCCTTCCCTCAAGCCGCGGAGGTTCGATATGGGATCCATTCCCGCCTTCACAACCGACCGGATCCGGAACGTCGTATTGCTGGGTCATGGTAGCGCGGGCAAGACCTCGCTGATCGACGCGTGTTGCCACGCCGCCGGGTCCTCGAAGCGCCACGGCTCCGCCGACGACGGAACCGCGCTCACGATGCATACGCCGGAGGAGATTGCTCACGGGATCTCCATGAACTGCTCCGTCGCCCACGCGGAGTGGATGGATCACAAGATCAACTTCATCGACACGCCCGGCTACCTGGACTTCGTGGGAGAAACGCTCTCCGGGATCCGCGTCGCCGACGGTGCGGTGATCGTCGTGTCCGGCGCGGCGGGGGTGGAGGTCGGGACACAGCGGGTCTGGGAAATGGTCGAGGATCGGAGGCTGCCGGCCATCATATTCGTCTCGATGATGGATCGGGCGAATGTCGACTTCGAGGGCGTGTTCAGGGATGTGAAGGCGAACCTCACGTCGAAGGTGATCCCGGTCGAGGTCCCCATCGGTACCGGCGATGACTTCAGAGGGATCATCAATCTGTTTTCGGAGCAGGCGCGCTTCTACAAGCCGGGCACGCAGAAGGGCGAGTTCGAGGCCGCGCCGATCCCGGAAGATCTTCGCGAGACGGAGGCCCATTACCACTCCGAACTGATCGAGACGATCGCCGCGACGGACGATACGCTGCTGGAGCACTACCTCGAGGGCGATCCCATCACGCGCGAGGAGGCGATCCACGCGCTGAAGCAGGCCATGATCCGAGGTGAGCTGGTCCCCCTCTTCTGCGGTGTTCCTACGCTCACCTACGGCGTTCAGGCGCTCCTGACGGAGCTCGTCGAGCTGATGCCTTCACCTCAGGAGCGCCCCCCCGAACTCTGTCAGGGACGAGGCGATTCGATCGTGCAGATCAGAAATCTCAACAGCGATCCGTTCTGCGCGCTCGTCTTCAAGACCACCAGCGAACCTCACGTCGGAGAACTGTCCTATTTTCGCGTCTTCGGGGGCTCGGCCACGGGCGGCATGGAGGTCTACAACGCGAAGCGTGACCGGCCGGAGAAACTGGCGCATCTCGCCGTTCCGCAGGGCCGTGAGCGTCTCGAGGTCGAGAGCTTGAGGGCGGGCGATATCGGAGTCGTGGCGAAGCTGAAGGACACGCATACGAACGACACGCTCTCGACGAGCGCGCACCCGCTCGCGATCGCAGGCATCGGCTTTCCCCCACCCGATATCGCGGTGGCACTGGAGCTCGAGACCCGAGGCGATGAGGACAAGCTCTCGCACGCGCTCCACATGCTGCACGAGGAAGATCCATGCTTCGAAGCGGAGTACGTCGCGGAGCTAGGCCAGACGATCGCCCGCGGGTGTGGAGAGCTCCACCTCGAGGTCCAGATCGAGCGCATGAGGCGGAAGTACAACCTGGATGTGTCCATCCACGAGCCACGGATTCCCTACCGGGAGACGATCCGCCGCCCCGCGGAGGCTCACGGCAGGCACAAGAAGCAGACCGGCGGACGCGGCCAGTTCGGCGACTGCCATGTGCGGCTTCGTCCGCTACCGCGCGGCGAGGGCTATCGCTTCGTCGATGCGATCGTCGGCGGCGCGATCCCCAACAAGTTCATCCCGGCGGTCGACAAGGGCATTCAGGAAGCCGCTCAGCGCGGCATTCTAGCGGGGTTCCCGGTCGTCGACCTCGAGGCCGCGTGCTACGACGGTAGCTATCACAGCGTCGACTCTTCAGAGGTCGCGTTCAAGATCGCGGGCTCGGCGGCGTTTCAGGAGGCGGCGGCCAGAGCCGATCCGATGATTCTGGAGCCGGTGCTGGAGGTCGAGGTCTCGACGCCGGATGAATTCCTCGGCGACGTCATCGGTGATCTGAACCAGCGCCGGGGGCGCATCCTCGGCCTGGAACCCGCGGGCCGCAACCAGAAGATCCAGGCACTGGTTCCTCAGGCGGAACTATACCGATACGCTACCGCGCTGCGCTCGCTCACCCAGGGCCGCGCCGCGCACACCAGGCAATTCCATGCGTTCGAGGAGCTACCGCAGAGTGAGTTGCAGAAGGTGATCGGAACCGCACGCAAGCGGCCGGTGGAATCCATCGCCCGATGAAGACGGACACTTGACGGCTGCGAACGGGCTCGTCGCGGGACGGTCCGCCCTCCTCCTGGGCGGCACGGGGCTCGTGGGCGGTTTCTGCCTCGATCTGCTCCTCGCCGAGGATAGCTATGCGGCTGTACGCCTGCTGACTCGCCGCCGACTCGACCGCTCGCACCCCAAGCTGGTGCAGCACGTCGTGGATTTCGACCGGCTGGCGGAGAACGCGGAGCTTTTTCAGGTGAACGACGTGTTCTGTTGTCTGGGGAGTACGATTCGGAAGGCTGGTTCCCAGGAGGCTTTCCGACGAGTAGACGTCGATTACCCCGCATCCGCAGCGGCCCTGGCGGCGGATGCCGGCGCGGATCAGTTCCTCGTGATCTCGGCGCTCGGCGCTGACGCCGACTCGCGCATCTTCTACAACCGCATGAAGGGTGAGATGGAAGCCCGTGTTCGCCGCCTGCCTTTTCAGGCCGTCTGGGTGTTGCGGCCGGCGCTGCTCCTGGGCGAACGCGAGGAGCGGCGGCTCGGTGAGCGAGTCGCCGAGCTCCTGCTGCGTCCATTCGGCCGACTCATGATCGGGCCGCTGCAACGGTATCGACCCGTAGAAGCCGGCCTTGTCGCGGCTGCCATGGTCCACCTCGCACGCGAGGACGGCACGGGCGGCATCGTCGAGTCCGACGAGATCGTCGCCCTGACCGCCTACTCATAGCGAATTCGGAGCGGTCCGTCATCTCTCCGATGCCCGGAGCCGAGCAGGTTCCGCCATGCCTTCCCCAGCGGCCGTGGACTGCGCTCTCGCGTCCCACTTCACGAGCGGCATGGGGAGGTAGGGGCGGCAGAAGTAGCAGAGCGGTCGCGCTGGACGCGCCCTGCGTTTGAAACGACGGGCGGAACAAAGCTCGCCTTCTTCAGCGAAAGCGCGCTCGGGAGTTCCGGACCGAGCGCATCGAAAGCGAAAGGCAAAGCTCCGACGGTCTCCTGCCGATATTACTAGCCACCGCAGAGACGGACGTCCCCATGCGACCGTTCACGAGAGAGCTTCAGCGATCGGACGAGTAGATGATCTTGATTCCAGGAACGCCATCGGGCGGCGAATCTGGCCGATGCCCGATTACCGGATCGCAAGGGCGGCTAGCCGTGCAGGAGCTTTCGCCTGCGCCGAAATTCTGGCCGGAACCGTCTCAGGTGCTCGCCGAAGCGCAGGAGTACCTTTTCCTGATGGAACGGGAAGGAGTGATCACGGCGGAGCGGCATGGCGAAAGAATCCGCGAGATCGAGGCTTCGATCGCGCGGAGCGGGAGCTACGCGCAGCAACCCCTGGAGCTCGAGTACGGGGCGAAGCTCGCGTGGCGGAACAGCGCACGTTGTATCGGCCGGCTCTACTGGCAGAAGCTCGAGGTTCGCGACCTGCGCCACCTCGATCATGCCGATGACGTCTTCGCAGCCCTCGTGGATCACCTGCGTTTCGCCTCGAACGGCGGGAAAATAAGGTCGACGATCAGCGTATTCGCGCCGCAGGAGTCAGGAACCCGCGGAATTCGCATCTGGAATTCGCAGCTCATTCGGTATGCCGGATACCGCCGACCCGACGGGACCGTGCTCGGCGATCCGATCCATGTGGAGTTCACGAAGCTCCTGGAGCGATTGGGCTGGGACGGCGGCCAGGAGACGCCGTTCGACCTCCTGCCGATCGTCATTCAGATGCCGGGCGAAGAGCCGCGGCTGTACGAGCTTCCGCAGGACGCCGTATTAGAGGTCGACCTCGAGCATCCCGAATTCGAATGGTTCGCCGAACTGGGGCTGAAATGGCACGCGGTGCCGGTGATCTCGAACATGCGCATGGAGATCGGGGGCGTGTCGTACTCCGCGGCTCCGTTCAACGGGTGGTACATGGGTACCGAGGTCGGCGCCCGCAATCTTGCCGATGTCGACCGATACGATCTGCTCCCGGCCGTCGCACGATGCATGGGTCTCGATACGCGGTCGAACAGGAGGTTGTGGCGTGACCGTGCCCTCGTCGAGTTGAATGTTGCTGTCCTGCACAGCTTCCAACAGGCAGGCGCAACCGTGATCGATCACCACACGGCCGCCAAGCACTTCATCCGACACGAGGAGTTCGAGCGGCAGGCCGACCGCCCTCTACCGGCCGAGTGGAGCTGGATCGTCCCTCCCGTCTCGGGGTCGGCAACGGAGGTGTTCCACCGCGAGTACCACGACACGCGACTGAAACCGAACTTCTTCCCGCAAGCGAATGCCTGGGAGGAGTTCCTCCCCTTCGAACCACACCCGCGACACCCGGTCCAGGCCCAGCAGATGGATCGCGACGGCCTCACCGGCCTGATCCATCGTGGCGCGCTCGACCGGGCGCTTCTCCGCTTCGCCAAGCACGGCGGCGTCGTGGCGGTTTTGGACGTGGACGATTTCCAGGGGCTCGCCGAGAAGTACGGGCAGCCGATCGGAAACGCACTGCTCGAGGCGGCAGCTCAGACCTTGCTCGGCACCCTTCGGCCGGACGACGTCTGCGCTCGTCATGGCAGCGATGCGTTCTGCATGCTTCTGGCGGGGATCGAGACGAGGGCCGACGCACTCGCCGTCATGGAGCGGGTTCAGCGGGCGCTTGGGCGGGTTCAGCTCGAAGAGCTGCCGCGGGTCGGGATCAATGCGACGATCGGATTGACGTTCGTCGATCCGGGTTCAAACGCGGCGAGCAGCCTGCAACGCGCAACAGAGGCACTTCGCGAAGCGCGATCCGAGGGTGGCAACACGGTGCGACTGGCCGGGTGATCCGAACGGCCCAGCTCCGACGGTGCTTCCGCCGCGTGATCGTCACCTATGAGCCGCGAGAAACGCGCGTCCGTGCCAGGACTCGTGCAGCGGTCGCTCCCATTCGCCATTCCGAAGCGCGCCCGCCGTCGCAACCGTGTTGTCGAAGACGGTCGTTTCGGGTCCGATGTCTCCGTTGGCGATCAATCTTCGAAATTCGGGGCGCGGAACCGCCTGAACATTGCCGGCCGCGTCACGGTACAAGATCAGAGACGAGTCCAAAAGCGAAACCCGGAGCTGACCCTCCGCGGCCTTCAGGGTGCGGTACAGCGCATCGATCGAGCAGCCGCTGACGCCCGTTGCGGCTTCATCGGCCCCGACGATGAGCAACCGGTCGTAGCGCCACTCGAATGCGCCGACGACCGCCTGGCCGTGGGCCAACCAGCTCTGGATGAAGGTTTCGACGCCGGCTACGAGATGCTCGGCTTCGACTCCTGCGATGGCTCGCGAGGCGCCGAAAACCCAGATGCGAGCTTCGTCGGGCAATTCGGAAAAGGGAATTTTGGGCACGATATCCTTCAGATGAATTTCAGCGAGGCTTCGACTCGGACCGTCGCACGTCGGCCTCGTCGTGGTGGACAACGGAACGTTCGGTCGGAGGCGGAATGCGCCGGGCCAGGCCTTCCCACCCGCATCGCGGGCACCACCGCCACCGCACCCGGCCGAGCGACAGCGCCGATCCGACCCGGCCCGCCCTGTTCGTGCGGATCAGTAGCGTCTCGTGATCGCAGAGGATACACAGCCGCTCCGCGGGGAGCAGCAGGTAGATCATCGTGAAAGCGAGCAGTAGCTTTGCGACGACCGCGACGAAGAAGAAAAGGAGCCAGTAATACCACATGAGCACCGCAGAAGAGAGAGGGCCTACTCAAGGTAGAGCGCGAATCGAGACGGATCAAGAGAAGATGAAGCCGCGAGCCGAAGCGGTTTCTTGACTACCTAAGCATCTGCGGATATGGTGATTGGGTCCTCCCGCCGCCATCAACCGTTTCGACTCCGTCGGTCCCTCGATCGATCAGTCCTCATCCCGCCGATCGGGCTATGCTGCTTGCACTTGCAATAATGGTTCTTCAGGGCCTTCCGGCCGACACACTCCTCGCCCCCGGCGTCATACTCCTGGGTGAGGAGATCGAGACGCCTACCTACGTCGCTGACCGATCCACACCTGAGTCCGTGCCGATTGGATCGTACGCCTCCATGACGAGAGCGCCCTTCGATCTGCCCGATTCACCGGTCCACCTCATCGAGTCGCCGGGGAATCTGGGGTTCACGGATGCCGAGCTGCGGCATGCGATCGATTCGATCGAGAGCGAAGTCTACCGCGGGGGCTTCCCGGGTGCGGCCGTCGCGATCGGAAGGTGGAGCCGCACGGTCCTGGAGCGGGGAATCGGCACGCATGACCGCGTCCTTGGCTCACCCGCCGTAGACCCCGACCGCACCATATACGACCTGGCGTCGCTTACGAAGGTCGTCGCCACGACCGCGGCGGTGATGCTCCTCGTCGAGGACGGGCGAATGCTGCTCGACGCGCCGGTCTCTCGCTACCTGCCGCATTTCGGAGGTGGCGACAAGGATCGCGTGACCATTCGGCACCTGCTTACCCATACGTCAGGGCTGCCGGCCTGGATCAACACGAGCGCCCTTACCGAGCAGCAGTCTTTGATGAAGGCCATCTCGGCGCCGCTCAGGTCTGCACCCGGTGAGAGGGTCGAATACTCGGATGTGGGCTTCGTCGTGCTCTGGGCCGCCACCGACGCGGTCAGTGCGGTACCGCTACCGGAGTTGCTTCAGTGGCGCGTCTACGGACCGCTGGAGATGTGGTCCACCGGCTTCGCCCCCGGGGCCGATTGCGAGCGCTGCGCACCCACGCTAGACGAGCAGGGCTACCGGGGCATCGTCCACGATCCTACCGCCCGAAATCTCGGAGGGGTCACCGGCAACGCGGGCCTCTTTTCCACGGCTCACGACCTCTCGCGGTTTGCCGCCATGCTGGCGAACGGCGGAGAGCTCGACGGCGTCCGTGTCTTCGAGAAATCCACGATCGACGAGTTCACGCGCCGTCAGCCCCGCACGAGAACGCGCGCTCTGGGGTGGGATACACCGGACGCCCGCGGCCGCGGGGCGGGCGGATTGAGAATTTCCCAGAGCGGTTTCGGTCATACCGGCTTCACCGGCACTTCGCTCTGGATCGATCCGGAGCGGGGCACGTGGGCCGTGCTCCTCGCCAACAGAACTCTCCTTCCGCGTGGCCCAAACCGCATGCAGGCCATCCGTCGAGAACTGAACGACCGCGTGGCTTCCTCCGTCGATCTCGCTCGCGACCGGTAGGGTTCGAGGGTCGAGGGGTCGGGCTCAGGTTCTAGCCTGCTACTTGCGATGCGTTCCAGCGCAGTCTATACCGCAACATGCTCCGCCGAACCTACTTCAGCCCGATAGTACCATGCTCGTATACCTGGACGGTCAGTATCTCGAGAAGGATGAGGCAAAGGTCTCCGTCGATGACCGGGGATTCCTCTTCGGTGACGGCGTCTACGAGGTGACCCGCGCGATCAACGGCACACTCTTCGAAGAGGAAGGTCACTGGATTCGCCTCCAGAACGGCCTGCGCGACATCGCCATCCGGTCGGACCGGATCGACCGCGGTCAGATCCGCGAGATCTATCAGCACCTACTTGGACAGAACGACCTGGACGAGGCGGACGCCACGGTCTACCTCCAGATCACCCGCGGCTGTGCCCCACGGACGCACGCCTTCCCGAAGCCGCCATGCGAGCCGACCGTCTACGCGTTCGCCAGCCCCTTCAACATCCCGGCAGAGCTGCGCCGCTTGGGGGTCGACGCGATCTCCCATCCGGACATCCGATGGGCGCGATGCGACATCAAGACCGTCAATCTTCTGCCGAACGCGCTCGCGAAACAGCGCGCCGTGGAAGCCGGCGCGTGGGAAGCGGTCCTCTTCCGCGATGGGGCGCTCACCGAAGGCTCTTCGACGAACGTCTTCGGAGTCATCGACGGCGAGCTTCGGACCTACCCGAAATCGAACTACATTCTGCCGGGGATCACGCGAGACGTCGTGCTGGAGCTGGCGCGCGACCTGAACGTCAAGGTCCGTGAACGCCCGATCTTCGCGGATGAAATCGGCAGGCTGGATGAGCTGTTCCTTACGGGAACGACCACGGACGTTCAGCCCATCGTCCGGCTTGACGGGCGGCAGATCGGCGACGGCGTGGTCGGGGATGTCGCACAACAGCTCCAGGAAGCCCTGATGGAGCGCATGGGTACGGCGCTGGCGCCGTCGTCGGGCTCCTAGGAGGGGCCCCGGTCCTCCGTGGGCGCGGCGCCCTGGTCGACGAGCTCGGTTCGAATTCGCTCGACGCCCAACTCCTCGAATCGATCGACGATCCGCAGGACGTCTTCAGGTGGCGTATAGTTCTGCGTCGCGCGTGACTCCGTTCTGCGCTCCAGTGCAGGAACGAAACGCTCGTAGCGGGAGCCGGGGTGCCAGAGGATCCAGTCCTCGAGCCCCACGTCGTATACGGCCTGCTTCTGCAGCTCGACCTCCTGGGGGCCGTACTCAACGCCGTCCCGGAGCCACGTCGCCTGAAAGGCCTGGAGCCACACGATCGTTCGTGCCGGGTCCAGGCCCGCGTCCGCCATCCGGCCGTTGCGCAGCCGCGCCATCCCCGCCGACTTGTAAATGGTTTCGTACGGCATCTCGTGCGGTCGCGCGACGTCCGGCAGGTGCGTCGGGAAGTAGTGCGAGGGGTACATCATCGGCAGGATGTGGTCGACGATGACGCTCAGGCGCTCCCATTGCTGCCCGATGCCCACGTCCTCGTAGGTATTGGGCGAGAGGCCGAACACGTCGGCGGCGACAGCGACCCCGAGGGGATGAAGCCGGCCGCGGGCCTCGCGCAGGAAGGCCGCGATCGCGTCCGTGCGATCACCGTCGGCGCGTGGATGTACCTGCGCAGGTAGGCTGGTGAACTGCTCGGGGAAGCGGACGTAGTCGAACTGTACCTCGTCGAACCCCGCTCTGGCGACTTCCACCGCGATCGCCAGATTGTGCTCCCAGACGCGCCGGTCCCACGGGCTCACCCAGCTATTCCCGGCCCGATCCAGCCAGATCTCGCCATTCTCCTTTCGGATCGACCACTCCGGCCGAGCCGCCGCAAGCACAGGATCGTTGAAGACGACGAGACGCGCGATCGCGTATATGCCCCGGGCATGGAGCGTATCGAGGAGGGCGGGAAGGTCCGTCACGGCGGGTTCGTCCCGAGCCAGATCGCGCGCGAGCCCGATGCCGGTCGTGTAATGGGTCCCCCGCTCGTCCTTCACGTCGATCACGAAAGCGTTGATCTCGGTTGAATCGGCGAGAGCGAGCAGACCGGCCAGGCGCTTCGCGGAGCCGACGGCGTCCGCATTGAGATAGAGACCCCGGATCTGATCCGGCGCCGCGGCGGCGGGTTCGGGAGATGGCTGCGAGGGTGGTGGTGCAGGCGGGGCCGTATCGACCTGCACCGAGGCGGGCGCCGCTGGCGGACCGACCCGGCCTTCTACAGCGTCGTCGCCGCAGCCGCAGAGGAGGAAGAGTACGGTCGCGGGGATGTACGCTCGGCCGTTCTGAATCATACCGCTATCGGTTCACTGCGCTGCAGGGGGCGGGGCTTCCCCCCAGACGTCGTTCTCGGGGACCGCGTCGGGGAAGATCTCTTCCGGGTCGATCTCGACATGCACGATCGGGGCTTGCGCCTCGAGCGTGACCGTCGCGCTCCCCTCGCCCGCCAGCCAGGTCTCCACCGGCACCTCGGCCGAGATGCTTCGTCCGTCGGCGGTATGCGCCACGAGCAAAGTGGGGGCGGGCACGTCACCGAGATTCGCGACGGTCACGACCGCCGATCCGCTCTCCGCCCCCTCCACGGAGGTGATGGCCTGGTCCAGGACGCTCGTCTCGAACCACCAGGGATGGAAGAACCAGTCCAGCTCTCGCCCCGTGACCCGTTCCATCGTACTGAAGAAATCCCAAGGCGTAGGGCGTTTGAGGAGCCATTCGCGGGCGTATGTCGTCACGGCATCCTGGAAGGCCTCTTCGCCGACCACTTCGCCCAACGTGCGCAGGAGCACGCCCGGTTTGCTGTACGCCGCGATCCCGCGGGCACCGTACGGGGTGACGAGATCGGTGTGCCGCATGATCGGTACTTCGTGCTCCGAGCCGGCGACGCTAAGGTATCCCGCTAGATCGCCATTGAAGGCATCACTGACGTCGAAGAAGTCCCCGGTCGTCCGGTTCTCGAGGAACGTTGCGAACCCCTCGTCCATCCATGCGTAGGCCGCTTCATCCTGGCCGACCATCATCGGAAACCATTGATGCGCGATCTCGTGAGCGATTACCCGATAGAGCGACTCGGGCGCCGATGGCTTGCCGATGAAGACGAGCATCGGGTACTCCATCCCGCCGACGGGGCCCTCCGCGATGGTGAGTTGCGGGTAGATGTAGGGAATGAGCATCCGGTCGATCCGCTCGATCGCGTGCTGCCCGTAACGGGCGGCCTGCTGCCAGTTTGCGGCGTCGGGACGGTAGAAGGCGTGGACCGGCACGATGCGGGTGCCACCGGTGCCGCTGGACAGCGCCGCTCCGGTCACATCCCAGACGTAGCCGGCCGACGCGGCGAACGCGAAATCCCGGACGTTGTGGGCCACGAAGCGCCAGGTCAGTTGCCCGCCGACCGCCGGTTGGGTGGCGTTCTCCGCGCCCAGATCGGCGCCCGTCACGATGCGCGTCACCGAGTCGGATTCGATCGCGGCGCTCAGGCGCTGCCGCGCCTCCTCCGTCAGCACCTCCTCCGGATTCGTGAGTGTGCCGGTGGATCCGACCAGAAATCCGGCAGGCACAGTGACGGATACGTCGAAGTCACCGTATTCGAGGTAGAATTCGCCATCCCCGAGATACGGCGTGGCGTCCCAGCCGCGCAGATCGTCGAACGTAGCGACCTGCGGGTACCACTGTGCGACGTGAAAGGCTCGCGACCCGAGCGCGTCTTCCCAACCGGTTCGGAACGCACCGGCCGGCGGAATCCGGTGCCGCCAGTCGATTTCCAGAAGGACACTGTCTCCGGGTTCGAGCGGCCGGGGCAGCTTGACGCGTCCCAGCGTGCCCTGGACCGCGTACCCGGCCGGGGCCGCGGGCAAATCCTGCGCGACCGGTATCCGAGTCGGAGACATCCGGCTGAGGGTCTGGCCCTGGGCGCTGACTCGGTCGATCGTGAACCCGCCGGTGATCGGCACGTAGCGATTGCGGGGAACACCCTCGGCGAAGACGTTCTGCGAGAGGTTCAGGACGATGCTCGAAAGCGTTGAAGGTGAATTGTTTCGGTAGGTGATCCGTTCCCAACCGCGGATCAGCGATTCGGCCGGGTCGAGCTCCGCGTCGATGCGGTACGAAACCGAATTCTGCCAGTATGCCGGGCCGGGGGCGCCCGATGTGCTCCGCGTTCCCGCCTGCACAGCGCGAACGTACGCCGCGGGGGGGTCGAGGTCGTATTCGCGCGGCTCCTCCTCGGCCGCCACCGCCGCGGGACGCGGCTCCACGCCGATCTCCTGCGCTCCGCGTGACGAGCAGCCGGCCGCCACGAGGAGCATAACGGCGGTGAGCCACCGCGATCCGCGCTTCACGAGCGTGCCAGTCCCCACACTGGCCGCCGGTCCCAGACCGTGCCCGATAAGCCGGCCGCGAGGGTCCGATCCCGAGTTCGCTTCACAGTTGGATCTCCATCTCAGGTTCCAGCGAGAGAATCGTCCCGGGAACGAACCGGAAACCGACCTTCTCGTAAGATCGTATGGCGGCGCGATTCTGCGGCTCGACCGTGAGCCAGAGTGCGCGTAGGCCCGCGGCCCTGGCGGTCGCGATCATCGCCCGGTGCAGCTCGGTCCCGATTCCGCGGCCCCGCTCCGCGTGGTTCACGAACACCGCGTACTCCCCGACCTCGGGCGACTTGGTCGGCATCACCATGCAGTGGCCGATCAGCTCCTGGTCACGGAAGGCGAGCAGGTGCAGCCCCGAGGCGAGCACCGCTTTCAACCAGATCCTGATCCTCTCCGGATCGTCCGGGGGCAGACCCTGTGCCGCCCGTTTCGGCTGGAAGTCCTCGTAGAAGCGCTGCAGGTCCTGGGCGAGCGCGGGGGTGTACTCACGGACGACGAAGGACGCCCCATGCTTATCCCGGGAGACGAACTCCCGCACGCTCTCGTCCGCGTCCCTGGTCGGGGTATGCGTTGGCATCTCAGAATCCGAGGCTCCAGCCCCGCAGAACGGGAAGGGCCGTGCGCCGCAGGGCTTCGAGCGCACGACGATTCAATGATTCGATCTCGGCACGTCTCGGCACTTCGGGAAACTCGCCGTCCTGATCCCTGAGCCGCTCAGGCAGGAGACAGGGGCTCAGCCCCTGCCAGCGGTCCAGCCAGTGCTGGGGAATCCGATCGGGCGGTGACTGGTCGGTCAGGCCGGCCCAGACGAGCGTCCACGCTCGCGGTACCACGCGCCAGATGTCGTATCCACCTCCCCCGGTGGCGACGATCCGCCCGGAACAGAAGCGATCGGCAATCTCTCCTGTCACCCGGATCGTTTCCTCGTAGAGCCGGGTCGTACAGCGCAGATGAGTCAAATGATCGAGCACATGCGCGTCGCATCCGTTCTGGATGACGATCACCTCGGGGCGGAAGGCCTCGGAGACCTCGTTCAGAAGGGCTGTGTAGATGCTGATCCAGGAATCGTCCTCGGTCTGCGGTTCCACCGGCAGGTTCAGCGAGTAGCCGTACCCATCGCCCTCTCCGAGCTCGTCGACGAAGCCCGTAGCGGGGAAGAGGTAGCGGCCGGACTCGTGGATCGAGATCGTCAGTACGCCGGGGTCGGCGTAGAAGATTCCCTGTACTCCATCCCCATGGTGCCCGTCGTAATCGATGTACATCACTCGAAGGCCATACTGCTCCCGGATCCAGGCGATGGCCGCCGCGAGATCGTTGTAAATGCAGAAACCGGAGGCACGGTCGCGATGTGCGTGGTGAAGACCGCCTGCGATGGCGAAGGCTCGCTGCACCTCACCGCTCATCACCAGCTCCGCGGCGCGGAGCGTCCCGCCGACCACGGACGCTGCGGCTTCGTGCATCCCGGGGAAAAACGGTGTGTCTTCGGAACCCAAGCCCCAGCGCGCTGCGTCGCTACAATCCACATCCGCCGACCCGAGGCGCTTCACGGCCTCGATGAACTCCGCTGAGTGAACCCTTCGCAGCTCCTCGTCGCTGGCCATGCGCGGCGCCACGATCCGAGAGCCGTCATCGCCGAGGAGCCCCATCTCCTGAATCAGAGAGACGGTGAGCTCGAGCCGCGTTGCGTTGAATGGATGGTCGGGACGAAAGGTGTAGCTGGCGAACGACGGATCCCAGATGAGGGCTGCATTCATCCGGTGGCCGGGGGCTCCGGAACGTTCCGCAGATCCTGCGAAAGCGCCGGCCAGCCTACCGGGTAACCGGCGGACTCCAGCGCAGCGATCGCACCCCGTGGGTCTATTGTCGCCAGGTGGAGAACGGCAGTCTTCCGCTCCCCCTGCCGGAAGGACGGAACCAGAACGCTGACGATGTTCAGCCCTGATTCGCCGATCAGCGACAGCGCCCGGCCCAGCTCACCAGGCCGGTCGCGAAGCGCCACCTCGATTCGAGAGGACGGCTCCGCCACTCCGAGGATGCGAACGAACGCGTGCAGGAGGTCGGTCTCGGTGAGAATCCCGCGCAGGCGCTCCCCCGCGTCGATCACGGGCACGGAACCGATTCGATGCTGGTACAGTAGCCGCGCAGCTTCCTCGATCGTTTCCTCTGGCGAGACCGAGATCACCTCCCGCGTCATTACCTCGGCCACTGACGTTCGCTCCAGAAAATCGGTGCGATCGGCGTCGGGCGTGGTGAGCGGTGAGGGCATCGCGAGGCGAATGTCGCGGTCCGACAGCAGGCCGGCCAACCCGCCGCTCGACCGCACTACAGGCAGGTGGCGTATGCGGTGTTTGCGCGTCAGGGCGAGGGCGGTGGCGAGCGTGTCGTCGGGAGTGACAGTGATCACCTCCGACTGCATCCAGTCGCTTACGAACATGGCAGATATGCGGAAGGCGGACTCGGGTGGGTGCGCCGGCTCCGGATGAGAAGCTTAGGCCGGCCCCCGGATCGGAATTGGTGCCCGGTTCACGCGAACCGGTACTTACAGGCGGTCTTCCCGGAGAAGGGTCCCGCTGGCGTCATAAACGCGGACGACGTTCGCCTGGCCGTCATAGTCGGCATCGATCGTCTGGATGATGACACCACCACTACGATAAATCTCGATGATGTCCGCGCGACTATCGCCGTTGCGGTCTTGCCATACGACGACTGGGATCGGCCCATCGTTGAAATGGACGACCTGCGCCCGACTGGTCCCGCTCAGCCCCTGACCGACCGCATTCAACTGCGAGGGCTCGACGCCGGATACCGATGCGACGCCCGCGAACCAGCGCGCCCGCGGCCCCAGCCAGTTGCTCGCGAGCTCGTCCATCTCGGGCATGGTTGGCATCTCGCGCGATGGCGGCTGCCAATCCTGTGCTTCGAGCGGGGATGCTACGAGGCAAAGGACGAGAGGGGCAATGATGAGCCAGAAGGCGCGAGACATGTTTCTCCTAGGCAACGGGAGGCGAACGCTCGACATTAGCTACCCATTTCTGCCACACAGTGTTCCGAGGCACCGTCGCCGGGTGAATTTCGACAGGGTACGCGGGTTGCAACGAGAGATACCGAGACCAGTGTACCGAAACCTCACAGCATCGCCCATGCCCGATTCCGGAGTCTCGCGTCCCCGCTATCAGGGCCTTGCCGCGGCACGGCGATGGTCCCACGAGCCTAGCCGCCCTCAAGAGGACTTCAGCCTTGCGGTCGGCGATCGGCTCGGCGAGCTGACGATCATCGGCCACCTGGCGAGGGGACGGGCCACGGAGCTCTATCAGGTCTGGAGCAATGATCACTGGTGCGCCCTCACCGGTAAGGTAGTCGCTCCGGTCGACGCGGAGGAGGGCGACGCGCCAGCCGGGTTTCGCCGCGAGGCCGACGTCCTCCGCAAGCTCAAGCATCCCAACATCGTGCGATTCTACGGTAGCGGTTGTGCCGAGTCCCGACCGTACCTGCTGCTGGAGTACTTCGCCGGTCCCTCCCTCTTCGACATGCTCGAGTCGTTGCCCCGACGAAGGCTCCACGTGCCTGACGCGATCCGTGCGCTCATGCACGTTGGCGCGGCCGTCCATTACCTTCACCGCCAAGGCTACCTCTACCGCGATCTGAAGCCGGGAAACGTGCTGCTGCGTGAAGGAATCCCGATCCTGGTGGATTTCGACGTGGTGCGGAAGATCGATCAGCGGCGCCCGGCGGACAGGCTCGGTACGGCACCTTACATGGCGCCTGAACAGGTGCGCCGCGAGACGCTCACGCCCGCCGCCGACGTATACGGATTGGGCGCACTCCTCTATGAGATGCTGACCGGGCACTGGCCGACCGAGCCGCCTTCCGAGGAGGACGAGTGGAACGACTGGTCGGAAGACGATGAGGACCTCGCTGTACGCCCGAAACGTGACCGTCCGACGCCCACGGTCGAGGCCGATCTCGACCTCAGATACCCGCAGCTCAGTTCTCCGCCGGTTCCCCCACGCGAACACCACTCGCGCCTGGATCCGGAACTCGAGCGAATCCTCCTGCGGTGCCTCGATCCAGACCCCAACCACCGTTTCCAGACGGTCTCCGGCCTGCTGGCCGCTCTCGCGCCGCATCTGAAGGGTCGCTATCGCCTCTGGCCGAAGGACGCCCCGATCGAGCGGCGCACGGACACCGAGTCCAGGTGAGGACCTTCGCCCTAGAGTCGCCGCTCCGACGGGAGGAGGCTGCGGTAGATTCCGATGGCCGCCCGCGTTCCGTCAGCGGCAGCGCGGATCGCCAGCTTGGCCCCGTGGGTGATGTCGCCGGCAGCGTAGATCCCCCCGACGCTGGTCTGGTAGTCGCGGTCGATTCGTAACATGCCGCCGGAGTCCGCTTCACAGTTCAGGTCCGCCGGAATACTGCAGCCCGGACCGTAAGCGATGTGAAAGAACATGGCGTCGAACGCCGCTGCGCCGCCGTTCTCGAACACGACGCGTTCGACCTGCCCACCACTTCCCTCGATCCTCCGGATCGGCTCCACGCGGATCGGGATGCCGAATCGCCTCAGCGCGGCCAGCGAGACCTCCGATAGCTCAGCGCGCCGGCCATGTGTCAGAATCGTCAGGCGGTCCGTCCAGGTGAGCATCTCCATGCAGAACGTGGCGATCTGGCGCCCCCAGCCGATGACGCCAACCCGCTTCCCCGCCACGCCCGGGCCATCGCAGTCAGGGCAGTGCCAGATGCTCGTGCCGTACAGGTCGATCAGGCCCTCGATTTCGGGAATGATGTCGCGGAGTCCGGTCGCGAACAGCACCCGGCGCGCGGCGATCTCCCGCCCGTCGGAAAGCCGGACGCTGAAGTCGTCGCAGCGGCCAGTCACGTCCACGACGGTCGCCTCCTGCACATGCGCCCCAGCGTTCTCCGCCTGACGGCGGCCGATCGCGCGCAGGTCCTGCGGCGCGGGGTCCGCCACACCGAGATACCCATGAACCGCCCAGGTCGGAGCGTTGCGCGGATTTCCGGCATCCAGGAGTAACGTGTTCAGGCGGTATCGGGCGAGCCAGAGCGCGCCGGCCAGGCCCGCTGGGCCACCGCCGATGACGACCGCGTCGTATCGTCCGCCCAGTGTCGGCACGGCCGTCTACTCCTGCACGACCGGCTCCACGAAGTCGCCCTCGGACTTGATCGCGCGCTCCACCCAGAGCACCTCGAGGAGAGTCCAGATCAGGAGAACGATGGGGATGGCCAGAATGATCCCCAAAAAGCCGAAGAGGCTACCGAAGAGGAACAGGGCGAACAGTGTGACGAACGGGTGAACTTCGGCTGCCTTGGACATCACCACCGGGGTGATCACGTTACTCTCGAGTTGCTGGATGACGATCATGAGCGCGGCGACCCAGAGCGCCTTGGTTGGATCGTCGAGCACGGCGATACCGACGGCTACCGCGCCGGCGACCCATGGTCCGACGATCGGAACGATCTCGACGACACCTGAGACGATCCCGAGCAGGAGGGCGTAGCGGACACCGAGCGCCCAGAGGCCGAGTCCGGTGAGAATCCCGACGACGAGCATCGAAATGAGCGTGCCGGTCACCCACCCCTTGAGCCGCACGCCGAGCAACTCGAAAAGACGGCGAAATGACTCACGTCGCTGCCGTGGGACGGCCTTGAGGATGGGTGTGAGCAGTCGCTCGTTCGGCTTGGCAACGGCGTAAATTGCGCCAATGATGATCACCAGCGGGAGGAAGATGCCCTCCACCAGGCTCATGGCGCTGCCCAGGATCTCCGCGTCACCGAACGCGTCCCCGAGGAAGCCTCGCGTCTGCTCGCCGAAAACCTGGATATTGAGCCCGGTCCGCTCGCTCAGCCAGGTGCCCCAGCGCTGGAGCTCCTGCTGCAATCGCGGAATTTCCGTCGTCAGCCCACGGACCTGATCCGCCAGCAGGGGGACGACGGCCCAGCTCGCGAGACCGAGCCCTCCAAAGATCGCCAGACCCAGCAGGGCGCTGATCACTCGGCGGTGATTCGGCACGAGCCCGACCAGCACGTTCAGGGCGACCGCGAGAATGGCGGAAGCGTAGACGAGGAGCAGCACGCGGCTGATCTCTTCGAAGTTCGCGTAGACCAGAAGAAGTAAGAAGAAGAGCCCGATCGCCTTGTAGAGGTGCTCGGGCTTCAGCCTCGGCGCAACCGGCGAATAACCGGATCCACTCCCCCGCTCCGCAGAGGGACCTGCTTCCCGACCGTTACGGTCATCGGATGCGGTTGGATCAGTCATGTGCCGGATGGAAGGTCACGGCCGGGGAACGTCAGTCGTCTTCTTCTTCGGCCAGACCGCCGAATCCTTCGGCCTCGGCCGCGAGCTGCTCCACGAATTCAGTGCCGAGCGCGCGTTCGAGCAGCCGTCCGACACGCGGAAATCGCTGGACCACCTCTGCCATTTCGGGATTGACGAACTCCTGCGTGAACCCTTCGTGATCGAAGTCGTCGGCTTCGTCGATCAGCGTCTTGAGTTCGGCGATGAGATCCTCCAGCTCGGTCAGCAGCTCACGGGGGAAGTGGGCCTCATCCAGCGAAAGCGCGGACTCGGTCCATTCGTGGAGCTGTGCGGCGAGCGCGTCGAGTTGCTGGTCCATTCGAGAGTTCCGATCGAAGCGAGTTCAACTGTGGGGTCATTCGGCATAGCGCGTGCCTCGACGGCGGCGGCCGACCCACCGGTCAGCCGCTCCAGTCGCGGCGCCGGTCGCGGGTCCGCGGCCGGGCGAGCCCGAGCCGGCGTTTGCCGAAGGGCAACACGGTATAGCGAGCGCTCCGACAGCGCCAGCCTCCACGAAGATCATTTCGGAGCCCTCCACCAGGCTCTTTTCCGCCGACGCGGTGTACTGCGCTGCCGTCTTCCGGTCCTTGCCGGGGGAAATTCAGAATGGAGAGCGTCGTATGGAATCGGATTATCTTGTGCGCGCGACGGCCCTGGAGGGGCGCGTTCGAGCATTCTCGCTGAACGCGACGGAGGTGGTTGCCGAGCTGCAGCGGCGTCACCAGCTCTTCCCGGTGCCCACCGCAGCCGTCGGTCGCACCGCGATGGGCGCGCTCCTGCTCGCGGCGGCCTCGCTGAAGGAGGAGGATCAGATCCTCAGCGTCGAGATCCGCGGCGACGGTCCCATCGGCCGAATCATCTGTACAGCCAACGGTGCAGGCGAAGTGCGCGGGCTCGCTTCGAATCCCCGGGTACACGCCGAGAGCGTTCAGCCCGGCAAGCTCAACGTGGCCGGTGTCGTCGGGACGGAGGGCTATCTTTCGGTCACGAAAGATCTGGGAATGCGCGATTCGTATCGCGGGACGGTCGAGTTGCAGTCGGGTGAAGTAGGGGACGATCTCGCGTTCTACCTCGGGCGCAGCGAGCAGACCCCCTCGGCCGTCGGACTCGGTGTCTTCGTGATGCCGGACGGATCGGTCGAGGCCGCCGGCGGGTACCTCATCCAGCTACTACCCGGCCTCTCGGACGACGAGGTCTCCGAGATCGAGCGGGAGATCGCGGCCCTGCCGCACCCGACGGCGCTCATCCGCGGCGGCGTCGGGCCCGAGGAGGTGCTCGCCCGCGTGTTCTCCGAACGCGTCGAGATTCTGGATCGACAGCCGGTCAGCTTCGGGTGCCCGTGTTCACGCGAGCGATTCGAGGCCGCTCTGATCACGCTCGGCAGAGAGGAGCTCACGACGATCGTCGAGGAGCAGGAGGAGGTCACAGAACTCGTCTGCCACTTCTGCAACGAGGCCTACCACTTCACGGCGCAGGAGATGGAGGCGGTGCTTCGTGCCGCGGATTAGCGGTCTCGGCGCGGAAGGATCACTCGGAAATTCCGAACGCGTACATGTGAAGCCGGCGCAGAGCGCGGCTTACTCGGCCGGGGCGGCGAAGGTCAGTGTGGAGAGGATCGTCCGGATCAACTCCCTCTCGCCTTCCTCGTCGCCCGCGGCGCAGGAGTAATTCGCGAAAAGCAGGCGCCCGGGCGTCGTCGCGACGGCGATCATCCAGTAGGTCGCCTCGTCTTCCTCGTCCGCTAAGTACTCGCACAGGGCCAGCTCCCCTGTCTCCCCGAGCGGCAGGTCCTCGACTTCGTCCTCCTCGAGTTGAATTTCCTGTTCCTCGAGAAAAGCGTAGAGCTCCTCGGCGGGGTCGGTCGCGTCCTCCGGACCCCGCGCGAACTCGACGAGGTGCAGGAACCCATGCGCCGTCTCGCTCGTAACGAGGGCCCCCTCTTCCTCGTCCTGCTCCAAAAACCAGCCGTCGGGCAGCGTGAGCTCGAAAGCCCCCGCGCCGCCCTGATACTGCACCTTCGTCATTCGCTTCCCCGGTCGCGGTGAGTCCCGCCGGAAGATGACCCGACCCCCTTAGGCCGGCAAGTACGGCGGAAGTTAAGATCGGCATAGAACCTGCCGAAACTCCGGAATAGTAACCGGCCGTTCACGACCCGTAACGCCGCAGGAGGTCGCCATTCGCGCTCTAGG
>JBBDRL010000045.1:0-4651 GCA_040905505.1 Gemmatimonadota bacterium
GAATCCTGAATCCTGAATCCTGAATCCTGAATCCTGAATCCTGAATCCTGACCCCTACAAAATATACCTCCGCAGGTCCTCGTCCTCCACGATACCCTTCAGCCGCTCCCGCACCTTCTCCGCGTCGATCACCGTATCGCCGACTCCTTCGTCGGGCAGGTCGAAAAGGATCTGCTCGAGTAGCGTGGTGAGCACGGTGTGAAGGCGGCGAGCGCCGATGTTCTCCATGCGGTTGTTGAGGGTCGCGGCGGTCGAAGCGATCGCGCGTACGCCCTCGTCGGTGAAGCTGAGGGACGCGCCCTCGGCGGCCACGAGAGCCTGGTACTGCGTCAGCAGCGCGTTCTTGGGCTCCCGAAGGATGCGTACGAAGTCGTTCTCGGTGAGGTTCTTCAGCTCGACGCGGATCGGGAATCGCCCCTGGAGCTCGGGGATGAGATCCGATGGCTTCGCGATGTGGAACGCACCGGCGGCGACGAAGAGCACATGGTCGGTACGGATCATTCCGTACTTCGTCTGGACAGTGGAGCCTTCGACGATCGGCAGCAGGTCCCGCTGCACGCCCTCGCGCGAGACGTCGGGTCCCGCTCCACCCCGCTCGCCGGCGATCTTGTCGATCTCGTCGAGGAAGACGATGCCGCTTTCCTCGGCCCGATCGAGCGCCTCGCCGATGACTTCGTCCATATTGATGAGCTTGTCGAGCTCGTCCTGGAGCAGGATCCTGCGTGCCTCGGCGATCGTCACCTGGCGCCGCTTGCTGCGCTTCGGCAGGAGGTCCTGGAGCATCTCCGTGAAGTTGAAGTCCATTCCCTCCATGCCGCCCATCGGGAGCATCATGTTGTCGATGGGCGCTGCCTGCTGGACGTCGACCTCCACCTCGCGCTCCTCGAGCTTCTCGTCCCGCAGCAGCGCGCGCAGCTTGCTTCGCGTACGCTCGCGGCGCTCGCGCAGCTTCCGCTCCTCGTCGGCGTCGGTCGGCGCCTCCTCCGCCGCCTCGCCGGGCCGCTGGTCCTGAACCTCGCCGGCGCTGCCCACGACGAACGCGCGTGGCTTCTCCGCTGCCGTGGCCTCCTTCGCGCCGTCACCGTCCAGCGGCGGGAGGAGCAGGTCGAGAATGCGCTCCTCCACCCGCTGCTCAGCCACCTCCTGCACGTCCTCTTCGCGTTCGTTGCGCACCAGGTTGATCGCCACGTCGACCAGGTCGCGGATCATCGACTCGACGTCCCGGCCGACGTATCCCACCTCGGTGAACTTGGAGGCCTCGACCTTCACGAAGGGGGCTCCGGCCAGGCGGGCGAGCCGCCGGGCGATCTCCGTCTTCCCGACTCCCGTGGGGCCGATCATGATGATGTTGTTGGGCATGATCTCCTCGCGGAGATCGGCCTCGACGCGCTGGCGGCGCCATCGGTTCCGCAGGGCAATCGCGACCGCCTTCTTGGCGTCGTCCTGTCCGACGATATATTTGTCCAGCTCGGCGACGATCTGCCGGGGCGTCAGCTCCTCCAGCCACGGCAGATCGTCCTCCGAAGGCGTCTTCTCGACGTCTGTGGTCTCCTCAACGGGCGTGCTCGACATCGTCGTGGTCAGTCCAGTTCGAGTACGGTGATATTTCGATTCGTGTAGACGCAGATGTCACCCGCGATCTCCAAGCCGTGTCGGACGACTTCGGCGGCGGGGAGATCGGTGTGCATCTTGAGCGCGCGCGCGGCGGCCAGCGCGTACGAGCCGCCGGAGCCGATGCCGATGATCTCGTCATCGGGCTCGATCACGTCGCCGTTGCCCGAGAGGACGTACATGTTCTCGCCATCCGCCACAGCCAGCAGCGCCTCCAGCCGCCGCAGGACGCGGTCGGACCGCCAGTCCTTCGCCAGCTCGACCGCCGCGCGCGAAAGATTGCCGGGATAGCGCTCGAGCTTCTCCTCGAACTTCTCGAAGAGGGTGAAGGCGTCGGCGACGGATCCGGCGAAGCCCGCGAGCACCTTTCCATCGCGAATTTTCCGAACCTTCTGTGCGCTTCCCTTCACCACCGTTTCGCCCATGGTGACCTGGCCGTCGCCGCCGAGGGCGACTTTACCGTCCTTTCGGACGGCGAGGATCGTCGTTGCGTGGAATTCGATCAATTTTGACATCTTGGAATTTGAATTGGCCTGCGTCGGGCGTCGGCCAACGATTCGACGCCTGCCTGACCCATACTCCCCCGGAGCGCGGTGCCGGTTCCGTGAATGCGCTGGGCAGGCGGCTACGTCTCGCCAGCAGAAGCCGCGGTCGGATACACCCCAGACATGGTCATCCCCGCGACCGCGGGGATCCAGTACGGTGGCGCGGGCGAAATGAGGTCACCATCCAACTGGATCCCCGCATTCGCGGGGATGACGCGAACGCCTCATGCTCGGGGATGCGCCTGTCGATATACCTTCTTGAGCCGTTCGGTCGAGGTGTGAGTATAGACCTGCGTCGTCGAGAGGCTTGCGTGACCCAGCAGTTCCTTCACCGCGATGAGGTCGGCGCCGGCGTCCACGAGGTGGGTCGCGAAGCTGTGACGAAGGGAATGCGTGGAGAGACCGGCCTCCTCACCGATGCGTTCCAGAAAGCCGCCGACGATCTTCTGGATCTGGCGCCGCGACAGTCTGCGCCCGTTCTGGCTGAGGAAGAAGGCCCGGCGATCCGCGCCGGTGACGGAAGCGGCCATCTCCTCGCGGCGGGCGTCATACCTCTGCAACGCGCGAATCGCGGCGCCTCCGACCGGCACGATCCGCTCCTTCCTCCCCTTCCCCTTGACCCGGACGCGTTCCGAGACCAGATCGAGATCGCCGGTGTTGAGCGTCTGAATCTCGGACAACCGCAGCCCGCTCGAGTAGAGGAGCTCAACGATGGCGTGGTTGCGAACCCCGTGGAACCCCCCATCGATGGCCCTACCTTCGGCGGCGGTGAAAAGCGCGTCGATCTGCTGACGGGTCAGGAACGCCGGCAGCGATCGATCCAATCTGGGTGCGCGAACGGTACGGGCGGGATTCGCTTCGACGAGCTCCTCGATGTGGAGGAAGCGGAAGATCGCGCGGACCGAGGACAGCTTGCGCGCGACCGAACGTTTGGCCAGACCGCGACGGCCGATGCAGTCCCCCATGAACGAGCGGATCGCGAGTCGGTCCACGCCCTTCCAGGTCCAGTCCGGGCCGCCATAATACCGTGTGAAGAACTCCTCGAGCTCGTCGAGGTCGCGGCTGTAGGCCCCCCCCCCCCCCGGTGCGGGGGGAGAGCTGCCGCTCGTGGGTGATGTGGGAGAGAAATTCGACGAGCTCGCCGGTGCGCTGCGCGCGGCCGCGTGCGGCGGACCGCCCAACCGGCGGCTCAGCGGGCGATCGCGTCATCCGACCGGCGCAGCTTCCGCCGAGGTCACGCCGTTGCGCTCCATCCATGCGGCGAAGTCGTCCTGACCACGCCGGGCAAGCGCCTCGCGCTTCTTCTGCTTGTCGCGCACCCGCTCCGGCAAGGGGTCGACCAGCCCGAAATTGGAGTTCATCGGCTGGAAATGGGCGGGATTGGCCTCGGCGAGGTAGCGCATCAGTCCGCCGAGCATCGTCGTCGGCGGCGGCACGACGGGCTCGAGGCCGCGAATCAACCGATCGAGGTTCACCGCGGCAAGGATGCCTACGGCGGTCGACTCGGTGTAGCCCTCGACTCCCGTGAGCTGCCCGGCGAAGATCAGGTTCGGCCGAGCCGGTAATGATCCGTAGCGCGTCAGTCGAGCCGGGAAGTTGAGATAGGTGTTCCGGTGGATGGATCCCCACCGCAGGAATTCGACTCCCTCGAGGCCGGGGATCATCCGGAAGACGCGCCGCTGCTCACCGATCTTTAGCCGTGTCTGGAATCCGACCAGATTCCACATCTGCCCCGCCTTGTCCTCCCGCCGAAGCTGAACGACCGCATGGGCCCGCTTTCCGTCCAATTGGGGGACGGGAAGGCCGATGGGCTTCATGGGGCCGAAACGCAGCGTATCGTGACCACGCTCCGCCATCACCTCGATGGGCAGGCACCCCTCGAAGTACGGAACCGCGTCCCAGTCGTGCCCCTCGTGACTCTCCGCGCCGCGCAGCGCCCCGATGAACGCGTCGTACTGCTCGCGGGTCATCGGTGCGTTGAGATAGTCGTCCCCGTCGCCCTTTCCCCAACGGGAGGCGGCGAAAACGGTCTCATGGTCCAGCGAATCATCGGACACGATCGGGGCGATCGCGTCGAAGAACGCGAGGCCCTCCTCGCCGAGCGCCTCACGGATCCGCTCGGAGAGGGCGTCCGAGGTGAGCGGCCCCGTCGCGACGATGGTCGGGCCGACCGGTAGCTCGGTCACTTCCTCCCGAACGATCCGGATCCGCGGATGCGCTTCGATCGCGTCGGTCATCCGCCGGGCGAAGTCGTGCCGGTCCACGACGAGCGCCGTGCCGCCGGGTACACGCGCCTCGTCGGCGATCCGGAGGAGGATGGAGCCCAGCGCGCGCATCTCCGTCTTCAGCAGGCCGTGCGCGTTGGTGGGGTCGACGGACTTGAAGGAGTTCGTGCAGACGACCTCGGCGAGCAGGTCCGTCTGATGGGCGGGTGTGCCCTGCTCGGGGCGCATCTCGTGGAGCGTGACTTGGTGGCCGCGCTCCGCGAGCTGGTA
>JBBDRL010000045.1:4751-8161 GCA_040905505.1 Gemmatimonadota bacterium
ACTTCCGTCCCTTGGAACCACTCCCGGCGCGGCTCCGGCCGCCGCCCTTCCGCCGCCCCTTCTTCTGAGTCGCGGCCCGCGCCGCGAGCAGTTCGACCGCGGCATCGACCGTCAGGGCGTCGGGGTCGGCATCCTTGGGAAGGGACGCGTTCACTCCGCCATGCTTCACGTACGGCCCGTAGCGCCCGGCAAACAGCAGGATCGGGTCGCCGTCGGCGGGGTGTGGCCCGACCTCCTTCAGCGCCTGCGCCGATCGCCCGCCGCGTTTGGGCTCGGCGAGCAGCTCGACCGCGCGCTCGAGGGTGACGGTGTAGACGTCGTCCTCCGGCTTCAGCGATCGGAAGTCCTTCTGATGAACCACGAATGGCCCGAACTTGCCGATCCCCGCCTGAACTTCCTTACCGGACTCGGGATGCATGCCGAGCGTCCGGGGAAGGGAGAGTAGCTTGAGCGCCATCTCGAGGTCGGCATCTTCGGGGGAGACGCCCTTCGGCAGAGACGCCCGCTTCGGCTTGCCGCCTTCCTTCGGCGTCTCCCCAAGCTGGAAGTACGGGCCGAAGCGGCCGGTCAGAACCAGCACCGGCTCGCCCGTCCCGGGGTCGTGGCCGAGCACGTCCGGACCCTGCGCCTTCGCGCGCACCAGCCGCAGGACCTCCTCTTCGCTGAGATCGGCGGGGGCGATGCCCTCCGGGATCGACGCCGTCAGGCTCTCGTCACCGTCCTTGTACTCGATGAAGGGGCCGAACTTGCCGATCCGGACCGTCGCCGGGAGCTCATCGAGGTGGATGGTGGAGGCCTCCCGAGGATCGATCTTCGTCTCCCCTTCGGAGACCTGGGTTTCCAGGCCCTCGGGTCCCAGGTAGAAGTTGCGGAGGTACGGGAGCCATGCCGCGTCGCCCTCGGCGATCTCGTCGAGCTCCTCCTCCATGCGCGCGGTGAAGCGCGTGTCGACGAGAGTCGGGAAGTGGCGCTCCAGCAGCCCGGTGACCGCGAAGGCCGTGAAGGTCGGGATGAGCTGATTACCCTGCCGGTCGACGTACCCACGGTCGATGATGGTCCCGATGATGGTCGCGTAGGTGCTCGGCCGGCCGATCCCCTCGCTCTCGAGCATCTTCACGAGAGAGGCCTCGGTGAAGCGGGCCGGCGGCTTGGTCTCGTGACCGATCGCCTCCAGGTCGCGCATGTCCAGCCTATCGCCGCTGTGCAGGGGCGGAAGCGGATCGTCGCGGTCCTCGAGCGCCGCCTCGGGATCATCCGAACCCTCGACGTAGGCGCGGAAGAAGCCCGGAAAGTCGATTCGCTTGCCGCTCGCCCGGAACACCGCGTCGTCGGCGGCGATCAGCGCGGTGATGTGCGTGAGCCGCGCTTCGGCCATCTGACTGGCGACGGTCCGCTTCCAGATCAGCTCGTACAGCGCGGCCTCACGCCCGGAAAGGCCGAGCTGCTCGACGGTGCGCATCTCCGTGCCGGCGGGCCGGATGGCTTCGTGCGCTTCCTGGGCACCTTTGGACTTCGTCGCGAACTGACGCGGCCCGTCGCTGAGGTAGGCGTCGCCGTACAGCGTTCGTATCCGGCCTCGTGCGGCGCTGATCGCCTGCTTGGACAGGTGGACCGAATCCGTCCGCATGTAGGTGATGCACCCTTCCTCGTAGAGCCGTTGCGCGATTCGCATCGTGTCGCGCGCGGACAGGCGCAGCTTCCGGTTCGCCTCCTGCTGCAGCGTCGAGGTCGTGAAGGGGGGCGCCGGTCGGCGGACGGAGGCTTTCTCCTCCGTATCCGTCACCCGCCACTCGGCCCGCTCCAGGCGAGTGCGCAGCTCGCGGGCGCCGTCTCCGTCGAGCAGAACGACGTCCCTTCCCTCGATGAGCCGGCCGGTGTTCTCGTCGAAGTCGCGCCCGGTGGCCACGCGGGTCCCCGCGATCGTGGCGAGCTGCGCGGTGAACTCGGCGGGCGTCGCGCCTCCGGCAGTCGCGAGGAGGGCCTTCAGGTCCCAGTACGTTCCTGATCGGAACGCGCGCCGCTCGCGTTCGCGCTGGACGAGCACGCGCACCGCGACGGACTGCACACGGCCCGCGGACAGGCCGCTCGCGATCTTCTTCCACAGCAGCGGCGACACCGTGTAGCCGACCAGCCGGTCGAGAATCCGCCGCGTCTCCTGGGCCCGGACGAGATTCTCGTCGACAGCCCGCGGGTGCGCGAGCGCTTCGCGAATCGCCTCAGGCGTGATCTCGTGGAAGACGATGCGGGTGACGGGAACGCGGGGCTTGAGGACCTGCAGGAGGTGCCAGCCGATGCTCTCGCCCTCGCGGTCCTCGTCCGTCGCGAGGATCAGCTCGCTCGCTCCCTTCAGCAGCCCGCGAAGTTCCGACACGACCTTCTTCTTGGAGCCGGGAACGACGTAGAGCGGCTGGAAGTCGTCGGCGACGTTCACGCCGAGACGGGCCCAGTCCTCACCGCGCGCGGAGGCGGGGATCTCCGAGGCCGATTCGGGCAGGTCGCGCACGTGCCCCATCGAGGCGGCCACGCGGTAGCCCTCGGGCAGGAACCCGAGCAGGGTCCGCGCCTTGGTGGGCGACTCGACGACGACGAGCGGCATCTCTTTCTTCGCTGCCATGCTTACGTTTCGTTCTCCAGCGGGGCGGGCCTGCCGGCCCGGATGATTTCTTCCACTTCGGTCACGATCTCGGCGACCGAACGGTGGTCGGTGTCGATGCAAACGGTGGCGCGCGCGTAGAGTGCTTCCCGACTCGCGAGCAGCTCTGTGACGCGGCTCTCAGGGTCCCCTTCGGTCAGCAAGGGTCGTACGGACCCGCCTTCCGATCGGTCGAGCCGGTTCAGAACGACCGCCGGTGACACCTTCAGCCAGACGGTCAGGGTATCGGGAGGAAGGGCGTCGAACAACCCTGGGTTCGTGATCCAACCCCCGCCGGGGGACAGAACGGTACGTTCGGCGGCGAGTGCCCGCGGCGTGTGCTCGGCCTCGAGCGACCGGAAGGCCGATTCGCCGTCACGGTCGAAGATCTCGGCGACTGTGGCGCCTGTAGCGCGTTCGATCTCGAGATCCAGATCCACATGCTTCCAGCCGAGCCGTTGGGCGAGAGCCCGCGCGACTTCGGTCTTCCCCGATGCCATGAAGCCGAGGAGGACGACGCGCCGCCAATCACGGCTGCGCCCCCGGGCGTCGAAGCTGGGGTGACTCTTTTTCACTGCGGACTGAGCGGTTCGCGTCACCGTGGAGGGAACAGCCGTGACTGGACCTGCGCCTGGTAGCCCTCGAGGTTCCGCCTCAGCTCGCGGACCGAGTCGCCGCCGAACTTCTCGAGCAACGCGCCAGCAAGCACGATGGCGACCATCGCCTCACCGACGACGCCGGCGGCGGGGAGGGCGCAAACATCGGACCGCTCGCGGAC
>JBBDRL010000046.1:0-6937 GCA_040905505.1 Gemmatimonadota bacterium
TCTAGTCGAGCCTGGGCCTGCGCGAAGCTGCTGAGGTTCGTGAAGGTGGGCGCGTACTTTCCCGGCGAGGCGAGCAGGGTGGAGCGGATGGTGCCGTACACCCGTTCGTTATGCTTCAGAGCATCGTCGACCCTCACAAACACACCTTCACGCGCGGCAACTTCGATCTGGCGCAGCCGGGCGAGCGCGACTTCTTTCTGCCGGCGGGCTTCTGAAATCGTCATTTCGAGGTCAATCGCGCAATCGTCGCCTGCGAGCAGCTTGGTACGCGCCACCGGGCAATGAACCGCGGAGCTATTCTGGACCCACTGTTGGTCCGCCCTCGTCGGGTCGATTTTGCCATCCGCCTCAACGTCGATCCTGCTGTTTCGTATGGCTTTACGGACCGCGGACTCAGAAACGCCAAGATGCTTCGCGTACGCACGTCGAGATTAGGTGTTCTTTCGTCCATTTTCTATGAAATTGAAGGGGTGCGTACCAAATTTGGGATGCTGCCCCAAGGGAACCCGCGAGGTGTTTGAGACCTGCAAATGAGAGAGCCCCACGTGAAACAGATTCGTGAGGACGGTGCCGGCGACGACGATCTCCTCTTCCCCTCCCCGCAGACCGGCCGGATGCTGGACAATATCGACAAGGCCCTCGACGTGGTCGCCGGGACGGTCGGATGGAAGCCCGCCGAGGTCCGGGTGAAGGCGTTCCGCCATGCCTACGCATCGGCTCGGGTCCAGACCCTCGACCGTGGCTATCCAGTCTCCGAGTTCGTCGTCGCTAAGGAGATGGGTCACGGGGGATTCGATCTCGTCAAACGGGTGTACGGCCACCTGGGGCAGATCAATCACCGCTCCGAAGTCGTCGAGTATGAAGTCGAGCAGCAGCGCGAGGTTATTCCACCCGATCGGCTCCGGATGCTGCTACGTGTCGCCTGACGGGTTTTGATAGAGTTTCTGGCATAGGTCGGTAAATCGCGACCGATGAACGCACGAAAGCCCCGCCTCTAAGTGAGTGCGGGGCTTTGTGTTATGAGAATGGGCCCACCAGGACTCGAACCTGGGACCTGCGGATTATGAGTCCGCTGCTCTAACCGACTGAGCTATGGGCCCGATGCTCACGCAATTTACCGCCTCGCGCCGCCGGGGGTCAAGCGGACCCGCGCCCTCACAGCGTTCCGAAGAGCCGGTCGCCGGCATCGCCCAGCCCCGGCCGGATGTAACTGTTCTCGTCGAGCCCGCGGTCGAGTGCGGCGGCGTAGATGTGCACGTCGGGGTGCTCCTCCAGCAGGAGCCGGACGCCCTCGGGGGCCGCGACGATGCACATGAAGCGAATGTTCGCGACTCCGCGGCGCTCGAGGGACGCGATCGCGGACGCGGCAGATCCGCCGGTCGCGAGCATCGGGTCGAGGACGATGAATAGGCGCTCTTCGGGGTCCGAGGGGATCTTGAAGTAGTAGTCGACCGGCTTGAGCGTTTCGTGATCGCGGTAGAGGCCGATATGACCGACGCGAGCAGAGGGGATCAGGCGCACCACGCCTTCCACCATCCCGAGTCCGGCACGCAGGATCGGAACGACCGTCAGCTTCTTGCCAGCCAGGCGGAACTGCGAGGTCGTCTCGAGCGGAGTATCGACTTCGCACGGCTGGAGCGGCAGGTCCTTGGTGGCCTCGTAGGCGAGAAGCATCGCGAGCTCGTCGACCAGCTCGCGGAACATCTTCTTGGACGTGCTGCGGTCGCGGAGGAGCGTGACCTTGTGCTGGACGAGCGGGTGGTCGACGATCGTCAGGTTCGGGAAATTGTCCACGGGCGTGCGCTTTTCCTTGGGGGATGTCACTCGATCGGGCGCTTCGTGATATGGTATGGAACGTGCCGCGCGGGAGTCCAGAAGTCCACAACCGAAACGAATGGATCGATATGAAGACGACGCGTTTACAGGTCAGCGGGATGACGTGCGGGCACTGTGTGTCCACGGTGGAGAGTGCGCTGCGCAAGCAGCGCGGAGTACGCAATGCGACGGTTCACCTGGAGAATGGCGCCGCCGAGGTCGAGTACGATGAGACGGCGGTCGTCCCCGAGCAACTGATCGCAGCGGTGGGCGAGGAAGGCTACCAGGCGCGGTTCGCCGGGTCCCCGGCAGGCGGAGGCTGAGGGATCACAGGGGGACGCGGAGGCCGTCTGCCGCCCATCCAAAGACCAGCGCCGTCCCGATCATGGCCGGATCGGTCCCGCGGGCTGGGGCCTCCTGAGCCGATCCCGCTGAAGTCGTAGCTCCCGCTCCCTCGCCTCGCTGAGCAATGCCTCTGCCGGCGTGGGCGAGAGCTCTGGTTGGACGCCCCCGCCCCCGCCGGTGCTCGGCAGCGGCTCCACCTGGCCGCTCTCCGTCGGTTCCCCACCGCCCCCACCGCCCCCGCCGCCCGCCCCGCCCCCATCCGCTCGCTCGTCGCGCTCCAGCAGTCGCCGGGCCAGTTCCAGGTTCCATCGGGCATCGTCGTCTTCCGGGTCTTCGCGCAGCGCCGCCTTGTACGCCTCGATCGCGCGGCGCAGGCGCTCGGCCCGCCCCGGAGCGCCAGGGTCGGCTGCGACCGGCTCGAGGTCGGTGTTGCCGAGGTTGTAGGCAGCCGCACCGCCGAGGCTCTGATCGACCGACGTGGCCGCCCGGGCGAGGTGCTCGCGGGCTTCGTCGAAACGCCCCTGGCGCAGCAGAACGGTTCCGAGATTGTAATGGAGCGTGGGATCGGTCCCGTCGTCCGCTAGCAGAACCCGGTAGGCGCGCTCGGCGCTCTCGAGGTCCCCCTGCTCCGCGAGTCGCGCCGCGTCCTGCCAGGGGCCGGCGAGAAGGGCGAGGACGATGAGCACGGCGGCGGCTCTCAAGCGGACCTCCCGGTGAGCGGCTCGAGCGGCTCGAGCAGCAGGAGCGCGAAGGCGAAGCACGCGAGCCAGATGAACGGCGGGACGCTACCCTGCTGCCGCTCCTCCCCCGCCCGGCCCTGGATCGCCTCCCGCAGTGCGCCGGTCGTGCCCGCATCCCTGGCGTCCAGGTAGATCCCCTCACCGCGAGCGGCGATCGCCCGGAGCAGATCTTCGTCCAGCCGGCTGACGAGCAGCTCGCCGTTCGCATCGCGGAGGAAGCCCTGGAGCGATCCATCGGCGAGGTCGAGCGCGGGAACGGGTCCGCCCATGGGGGTCCCGACGCCCACTGTGTACAGGCGGACATCGTTATCGCCCGCGAGCGCGGCGGCGGCGAGCGCGGCGCCCGGGTTCTCCGTCTCGCCGCCGTCGCCGAAGAGCACGATCGTGCCACGCGCTGCGCCGTCCGGCGCCGCGAGCAGGCCCAGCCCCTGGCGGATCGCGGCGCCGAGCGCGGAGCCGTTCTGGGTGACGATGGTGGGATCGAGAGCGGCGAGGTACATCTCCAGCGCGCCACGGTCGCGGGTCGGTGGGGTCAGGGCGTAAGCGCTGCCCGCAAAGGCCACGATGCCGATGGCGCGGTCGGGAATCGCCTGGATCAAGGCGCGCGCGGCCGTCCGCTGTAGCTCCAGGCGCGGGGGTCCGGTGTCGTCGACGAGCATCGACCCGGACGCGTCGAGGAGGAGGACGACGGGCCCGGGCCGCGGCGCAGGGTCACGCGCGAGGGCTGGATCGAGGAGGGCCCCTGCGAGCGCGAGCGCGGCCGCCGCGACCAGCGCGATCCGCCGCCACGGCGTGGCTTTCAGGTCGCCACCCAGGAGCTGACGCAGGATATCGGCGTCGGCGAACCCATCCGCGACGCGACGCCGGCGGCGAACGTACATCGCCAGTGCCAGGAGCGTCAGCGCGGTGAACACGGCCGCGGCGAGCGTCATCAGGGTCAGATCACCCGGCGTCATGGCACTGTCCCCCACCGCGATCCGCGGATCCCCCACTCCCCGAGCAGGAGGGCCGCGCCGAGCAGGACGAGGAGCGGTGCCCAGTCGGTATGCTCGACGTGCCTGATCGTCTCGACCACCGAGGGGACGAGGGAATCGATCTCGCCGTAGACGCGCTCGAGGGCGTCCGGGTCCGTCGCGGGGAAGTAGGCGCCGCCGGTGCGCACCGCGATGTCCCGCAGGAGCGCTTCGTCCACCCCCACCGCGAGCTCGGCGTACTCCACGCCGGTCGGCGCCGCGCGGATCGGCACGGGCGCGACCCCTTCCGACCCGACGCCAACCGTGTAGACACGGATTCCGAGCGAAGCGGCGGCGTCCGCCGCATCGAGCGGATCCACCGTGCCGCGATTGTTCTCTCCGTCGCTCAGGAGCACGATCACTCCCGGTTGATCGCCGAGTTGACGGAGGCGGTTGACGGCGACCGCCAGTCCATCGCCGATCGCGGTTCCGTCTCCGAGCAGCCCGACCTGGAGGGACGCGATCGCGTTGAGCAGGAGCGGGCGATTGGTGGTTGCGGGGATGAGCGTCAGCGCCTCGCCGGCCAGCGCGACCAGACTGATCGGATCGCCGTCACGGGCTTCGACGAAGCTGGCGAGCGTCGTCTTGGCGACCGTGAGCCGGTCCCGGGGGGCGAAGTCCTGCGCGAGCATCGATGACGAGATGTCGATCGCGAGGGCGATGGGAATCCCTTCCCTGGGCTCCTCCACGACGGCTCCCGTCGAGGTCGGGCCCGCCACCGCCAGCGCGAGCACGATTAGGACCCCGACGCGCAGCGCCGCCGGGAGGACGGCGAAAAGCGTCGCCGTGCCTGCCTGGCGAAGCTCGGCGGCCCGCGGCAGGGGCACGCTGGCGGCCGACTGCCGCACCAGGCGCAGGTGCAGCGGGATCAGGAGCAGAAGCAGCAGCGCGAAGGGATACGACCAGGTCAGCGTCATGCGGCCCTCCGCGACGGCGTCGCGCCGGAGCCGGGCGGCGGGTAGGCCGCCACCCACTTCCTCGCCGCGACCAGCGCGTCCGGCGCCCTCGCGCTGACGGGCGGAGCGCCCGCGAACTTCACCCGGTCGGCGGCCTCGAGCAGCCTCTGGAGCGCCTCGACGACGCCCTCGTCGGCGACCGTGGGTCGCATCCTGGCGATCAGCTCCGAGGTGGTGAGGTCCGGACTCCAGGTCGATTCGATCTGGGATAGATAGACCCGTAGCACCCAGCTCACGCGGCGGTGGACCTCACCGCCTCCGTCCGCGTCGTCGACCCGGCCGGTGCGTTCGAGCTGCGCCAGGGCCCACCGACGGGGGTCGGTCGTCACCCGCACCTCCTGCCCTTCCCGCCGGCGCGTCAGGATCCTGTACGCAGCGGCGCCCGCTCCGATGGCCGCCAGGAGAAGCGCCCACCACCACCACCCGATCCCGGCATAGAGCGGTGGGACGAATAGGGCCTTCGCGGGGCGCGGCGCCAGGACCGTGTCGCCGGCCGGTAGCATCGACGTGACTGCCGGTAGCCGGAGGCGTAGCGAGTCTGTCGTCATCTCGCCGCCCGGGCCGAGCAGTCGGATCGGCACCCAGGCACTCGGCGGCTGACCGGCGACCCACGCCGCCAGCGTGTAAACGGCGATGTCGCCGCCGGCGGCGGATACGATCTCGGCCGGGCCCAGCGCCTCGAGGGTGTCATCGCCGGCGAGCTCCCCGTATGCCACTTCGATCCCGTCGGGAACGCGAACGCGCACGGAGGTCCGGAAGGGTTCTCCCACCGCAACGGGGTCGCGATCGAGATCGACGTCCACGGAGAGGGTGCGCTGCGACGGACCCGCGGCCTGGGCGGCGTGCGCGGGACCGGCCACCATCCCAAGTACAATCGGGAGCAGGAGCGCAACTCCCCACGACCTAATCCAGATTCTCGATGATCGTCGATAAGGTGCCATCCGCCAACTGGATGGCGGGCGGTGAATCGAGAGAGGCGACGTCCAACCCGGGGGTGGACGGCTCATCGGCGCATCCTCCGCTCACGTCGGCGGAAAAAGCCCATCAGCGCGCCGGCGTAGGGGGCATCGGTCCGAAGCCGGATCTCGTCGACGCCGCTCGCGGCGAACAGCCGCCGTGCCCGTTCCTGTTCGCGGTTGACCAGCGTCGCATAGCGCTCCCTCACGCGCCGGTCGGAGGTGTCGACCACGACGTCCTGGCCGGTCTCCGGGTCGGCGACGCGCAGCATGCCGAGCGCCGGAAGCTGGAAGTCGCTAGGGTCGGCGAGGTGGCAGGCGACGACGTCGTGCCGCGCGCGGAGGCCGGAGAGGGATCGGCCGAACACATCCCATCCGTTGCCGAGCTGGAAGTCGGAGAAGATGAAGACGAGCGCCCGATGCGGGAGGACGCGCTGCGCGTAGGTGAGCGCCGGGTTCAGGTCGGTCGCGTGCGACTCCGGCTCGCAGGCGAGCAGGTCCCGGATCAGGCGCAGGACGTGACGCCGGCCTTTCCGCGGCGGGACGTAGGCCTCCACGCGGTCGGTGGCGACGAGGAGACCCACACGGTCGTTGTTTCGAACCGCCGACATCGCGAGCGTGGTGGCGACCTCGGCCGCCAGTTGGGATTTCAGGCGTGCCCGCGATCCCCAGCGGCTGGAACCGGAGAGGTCGGCGATGAGCAGCACGCTCAGCTCCCGCTCCTCGACGTAGCGCTTGACGAAGGGCGTGCCGAGGCGCGCGGTGACGTTCCAGTCGATGGTCCGTACATCGTCACCCGGCTGGTACTCGCGAGCCTCGGCGAACTCGATCCCCTGCCCCTTGAAGCTCGACAGGTACTCGCCGCTGAAGCGGGAGTCGACGAGGCGGCGAGTCTTCAGCTCGACCCGTCGGACCTGCCGAAGGAGCTCGAGCGGCGCCGGGGCGGCGGAGACGGGGGATGTGCCGATGCGGGGCATGGAGTCCTGCGGTGTTTCGTGTGGGTGCCTGCTTGTCATCCCTCGGGACATCGGGGGATCCGGTTGGATCTCGGAGATTCCCTCGAATTGCGGCTGTCTACTGGATCCCCGCTTGTGCGGGGATGACAGAATTAG
>JBBDRL010000046.1:7037-8148 GCA_040905505.1 Gemmatimonadota bacterium
CGCGGGGATGACAAATTAGACCGCCAGAGTCGACGGAATCCTCACCTACGGCACCGCGATCTTCTCCAGAACGCGCCGGACGACGTCGTCCGCGGTCACCTCCTGGGCCTCGGCCTCGAAGGTGGTGATGATGCGGTGGCGGAGCACATCGGGGGCGACGGCCTTCACATCGTCCGGGAGGACGTACTCGCGTCCGCGCAGGAAAGCATGGGCGCGGCCGCAGGCGCCGAGCGCGAGCGTGGCCCGCGGGGATCCGCCGTACTCGATCAGCGGCGCCAGCTCGGCGAGCCCGAACTCCCGAGGCTGGCGCGTCGCCAGCACCAGATCGAGGATGTACTCGCCCACCTTGTCGTCCAGGTACAGCCGCGAGATGGCGCCGCGTGCTCGAAGGATCTCCTCAGGCCCCGCGACCTTCGAGACGGGGATCGGGTCGGAGCCGCCCATCCGTCGCAGGATCTCGCGCTCTTCCGCGCGGTCCGGGTAGCCGACGACGACCTTCATCACGAACCGGTCGACCTGCGCCTCCGGCAGCGGATAGGTACCCTCCTGCTCGATCGGATTCTGCGTGGCGAGGACGAGGAACGGATCGGGGAGGGCGTAGGTCGTACCGCCGATCGTCACCTGGCGTTCCTGCATCGCCTCGAGCAGGGCCGCCTGGACCTTCGCCGGGGCCCGGTTCACCTCGTCGGCGAGGACGATGTTGGCGAAGATGGGACCGCGGTGAGGTTTGAACTCGCCCGTCCGTGCCTCGTAGATGACGGTGCCGAGAACGTCCGCCGGAAGCAGGTCGGGGGTGAACTGAATGCGGTGGAAGGAGGCGTCGATCGTCTCCGCCAGCGTTCGGACGGTGAGCGTCTTGGCGAGCCCCGGGACCCCCTCGAAGAGTACGTGACCCCCCGTCAGGAGACCGATCAGAAGCCGCTCGATCATGTACTCCTGACCGACCACTCGCCGGTGTACCTCGTCGATGATCCGGGTGGCGAAGGGATTGGGTGCGTCGCGAGCGGCGTCGCTGGAGGGCGCGTCGGGGGTGCGCTCCGTCAAGGGTCGGTCACTCCGCACGGGATCCCCGCCTGCGCGGGGAAGACGGGGAGGACGGGGAGGACGGGGA